>NZ_JADMKB010000072.1 GCF_018780075.1 Hydrogenophaga sp. | reverse complement strand
CCCATCTCCAGACTCAGCTCGTCAAGAAACAACCTCTTGACGCTTCACACCTAGCGCCTGACGTACTTCACACTCTTCAGACTTGTAAGCCTGAATGAGCTAGTTCGGTCGCAGAGCTCCAGCTAAGTTGGGATAGACGGGCAGATTGAGGAGAAGTCGCAACGTCCACAATGACGTCCAACCATAGGACTGTTGTCCCCGGTAGCGAACCGCAACGCGGCCTTATACGATTTGGTCATCTCGATTGACCTAGTGCCAGGGACTGCATCCGTCTTGTCTGAAAGAACATGATGAAGTGAAATTGATACAGGCCCAGGGAGGCAAATGCCCTGGAGCAATGGCTTCAGGATGGTCGTGTATTCACTGATACCGCGTCTCGAGAACCGAAGGATTGCAAACTCAGTACCTCCATACGTTCCAGAAATGCGAAACCCCCATGGCATCTGTAGCGTTAGACCGCCAATGACAGCCGACGTCTGCTCGAAAGTGCCACCTCGTTTCCGCAGTGCGATTACATGAGCTTCTCCTCGCTTCAGAGCAAAAATCGCATCACTCCACAGCGACGGGTCTTCGGTTGAAGGGGGCAATTTTTTTGCTATCCACTCGTCTTCGAGTGCACGCTCTGGGGTGCTTTTAGACCCTGACGAGAACGCCTTGAGCGCATCCATCACCGCCCACTTGGCACGCAAAGATGTATCGATGTCGGATTCGCTCTGCAGCTCCAAAACACGGGTATACCAGTAGCGCAGCGAGCAAGTCGCATAGCTGTAGAAGTCCTCGAAAGAAATTGCCGTTGGCGGGACAAACGCTCCGCTCGAGAGGCTCTTTCCCTTGGTCAGGGCTAGGCCCTTGTACGTCTCTGGTTGGAACTTCTTGGGGAAATGGTTTAGCTGGGGCGCAGTCGAATTCTTAAATTTGGTGTCCTGGTAAAGGAAGAGGTGGCGCTTTGCTCTGGATACCGCGACGTAGAGCAGGTTGTTCCGTTCCACTGACGCCTCGAACTTGTACTCGTCTAGGCTGCTGCCGAGCGCCTCTGGCGGCACGATGTCGAGAATTCCATCGGGACTCCAACTTGGTGCCTGGCTTCCATAGCTGTCAGAGCTCACAAAGCCGACGTGCACGGCGTCGAACTCCAGTCCCTTGCTCCCATGAACTGTCATCACTCGGACGCCGTTGAGAACTGCAGCTTCTGGGGGAAGCTCACGCCGGCCTTGGGCATCGCCGATTCTCTGGCGCAGGCGCTGTCTCAGGAAGTACCGGGACAGCCTCGCCTCCTTCATTTCTCCATCCCCGTTTCTCACGCTGTAGGCGAACTGCCAAAGAGCGATGCGGGATACCCAAGCTCGAACGCTTGTGTCCGCGAAGGGCGGAAGGCCGAGGCGCTGCTCCAGTAAGAGGTCGCAAATGACGGCCCACGGGTTGGAGCCATGTTGGTACTTCCCAATCAGCTTGCGGAGGTTTGACGTTACTTCAAGCCCTCGAGAGCTAAGGCCGGGCGGAGGGGTGTGAATCCATCTGCCTCGCTGGAAGGACACGTCGTTCTCGGCCGCCTTTTTGAGAATCTCTATGTCAATCAGCGGCATGTTGAGGGTTGGAATGCCCGATAGACCAACGAGGGCCTTTGGGCGACGCTCCACGAGAAGCTGAATCAGGCAGAGTAAGTGCTTAACCTCCGTCCGGGCGTTCAGTTCACCTACGTAGACAATGGGGATGCCAGCTTGCTCAAGTAGTTCTGCGGCCCTCTCCACATCGCTTGTTTTTCGGCAAAGGACAGCTTGGCCACCAAATGGCACCCCGTTGGCCTCTAGATTGCGAACATGTTCGGAAACTGCGCCGAGAATTGCATCGCTCTCGCTGCAGCTGACAACGACGGGCATTGCGCCCGATGCTCCGTGAGTTGCAAAGACGTCATCCAGCTTCAACGAACTCTCGAGAACATGCTCGCGACCAATCTTTTGAGTGAGGTCGACGACTTCTTGCGAGCTTCTCCTGTTGTATGTGAGAGGGTACCTTTGGATTGCGGACCCTCCGGCGTGGGCCTTAAATTCGGTATCGAACTTCAGCAAACTTTTCAGCGAAGCACCCCGCCAGTGGTGGATGGCCTGCCGAATATCCCCAACTACCCAGATATTTTTTTTGTAGGCCAACTGCCGTAGCAACTCGACCATAGCCTGTGTGACGTCCTGGTACTCATCCACCAGAACGTGCTCGAAGCGGTCGACCAGCTCTACGAAGGGCTTTCTGTCTTCTCGGAGGGCGTTGGCAGGTTTCGAAATGAGGTCTACGAAGTCAACAGTCTGGCGTTCCTTGAGCAGCGTCTCATACAGTTCGAAGAGGGTGGCTACATCAAGGCGCTTCTGCTGGAGCTCCTCATCATCGTCTTCGTTCTTCTCAACGAAATGTCTGTAGGCTGAGGGAGTGACCAATTCCTCTTTGAGCCGCGTGATTCCGTCGATAACAGGGCCAAGCCATTCGTATGGGTCCTCAACACGCAAAAAATGGTTGAGTTCCACTCTTGGCAAGGCCTTGACCATGTTGGTCATCGAACCCATCAGGTCTGAAACGTGTAGGTCAGAGTCCAAACTGAAGTGCTGGTGATACTTTCTCAGGAACTCCAGTCCAAACGAATGGAATGTGCCTGCCCAGATTTCAGAGGCATCCGCAATGCCAGCGTTGCGCAGCCGCTCTACCAGTTCAAATGCCGCCTTGTTTGTGAACGTGAGAACCAGAATCTGGCTCGGGTGTACTTGCTTGTCTTCCACCAGGTACTTCACGCGGTGGATGAGAGTCGTAGTCTTGCCAGTTCCTGGACCGGCCACCACGTTAGCCGCTCGCTCTTGAGCCATCGCTGCGGCGCGCTGGTCGGGACTTGGCTCGCTCAGTGGGCTTGTTGTCGCCGTAGCTTCAGGGAGCAACAGCCCGTCGAGCATCTGCTGCCGGACGAACTCCAGGGGGATGCCTAGCTCATTTGCAGTTTTTGCGGGCCCCTTTCCAGCTAAAGCAAATTGACGGGCATCATTCCGCGGCAGCAACAGCTCGCGAGCGAACACATTCGCTTGGAGCTCCTGCCTCTCACGTGCTCCGTAGGCCTCAACTTGGAGGACGGCTGGACTGCCGGCGCTTCCCAACAGTTTGCTAAGGTGGGTAACCGTTGTTGCCTGCTTAGTTGAGTCAAGGAAGTAGTGCCCGAGTTCGTGCGCAACAAGGCCACAGAATTCAGCACTCCATGACTCTACTTCCGAGCTTACGTAGATGAACATTTGCTCCCGCTGAAGTACTGCAGTTCCTCCGCCCAAGTCGGAGTAGGCAGGCGGCACTGACTCAATCGCAATGTTCAGGACGGACTCTACGTTTTCTAGGAGGTCCTTCGCCGTTACAGCAGTGGGTGAAAGCGTAGACGCTAACTTAGTTCTGATTGCAAGTGCTTCATTTCGCGCACGCTGGAACGGATTCATGTGCCTCAGACCCCTAGGTCCAGAAGGGCCTTGGCGTCTTGAGTCGACAGATTGAGCGACTTCACAGCTGATGTCCAAGTTGCGGGTGCAGTGGAGAGCACAGGCTTTCCGGCGTCTGCCTTATAGGCAGGTACCAACCTGCGGTCAAAGCTACCTCGGAACAATGTTGACAGTAGCGACTCATGGGTCTCAAAAGCCCCTGCCAGTTTGGAAAGCAATTTCCTCGGGGCTCGTATGTTTCCTACAAGGATGCCCGAGACAAGAGGGGTTGCAACTGTTTGAAGTCCAAGCTTTGAAACCAAATTGCGTATCGCGGCTCCCTTGCAACTCGAGACCTTTGTCTCGAGAGTTGCTAACAGCTTCTGCATCGCAAGTCCGTGGGCTGCGCATAGCGTGGTCAGCTCGGAGACTGACTTCTTGTACTCCTTCGCAGTTGTCCGAAGGCGAACAGCGTAGCCTGGGTCCAAGCGAATCATTGTCTGCCCCGTTCCAGAGCCCTGCCAGTCACTAAGCTCGTGACTAAGCATCTCGAATAGCGAAGTCGAGCTCGTATAGAGCGACCTTGAAACGAAATCCTCAAAACCGAAAACAACGTATCTGCGGGATACCTCCGCAAAATTCGTACCTTCTGAGGAAGCTATCTCATAGAGATGCTCCTTCAGGCGCAAAGGCAATGTAGTTCCAATAGTTTGTTGCCGCGACTTGGATAAAGAGCGTTCGGACGAGGATGGGATTTCTGTATCAACTTCAGGCGCGGTTTCGCTGGCGAAACTTTGAGCCGTAGGTTGTTGCTCGGTGCAGTGCGTGAGGATGGAAGCTAGGTCAACCAGTGCCTGTCGAATCGCTTCGTTTGGAGAAGAGGCCACGGCAAGGCATCTCCCTGCGCCAGCAACTTCGTAAGACACAGCAACACACCCGTTAGGCCGCGACTCGAGTTGGGCTGTCTGGAGAATGTTAGAGAATGTGTCCGGGAGGCGAGTCAAGAGCACTTGCCCTTGAGCAAAGTCGACTGGGTTGAGTGTGGTTCGCATTGGCGCCCTCCATGGCTACGGGGCGCACATGTGCCCCTTGACACCAGTATAGTGTGTATATCAACAATGTATCAATGTCAGGGAAATTTATGACAGAGCCAAAGTTGGCGACGGCAATCAGGGCCGTACTAACATCATGGGAGCAGGCGACCACCTTTGAACATCGAACGAACGCTCTAGCTTGTCCTGGTGAGCTCAGTGTTGTCTTGGGTAAGGCAGTCGAGAAGGCTTTGGATGGAGCGGGCGAGGACCCGGTGGTGGTTCGCCAGGAAGTCATCGCGGCGCCCTTCGTTTTGCTTGCCGGTGTGTTCGAGCCTGGTGAGTTGCCCGAGACGCCTGAGTGGTTCACTCCAGTTCCGGACGCCGGCGGCACTCAGATGGGACGCGCTGCGGCAATTGCGACCCACGGGTTCCTTGGCTTAGAGACTGTTTCATATGGGTCGGAAAACAGTGGCGAACTGTTTGTCAGCCTGACAGCGATTCCGGGCGACGGTAAGTTCGCGCACAAGTCGCAGGGGGGACTGCGCGGGCACACGGATGCGGTGAGCTTCCCGTTCAAGGGCGACTTCGACTCTTCCAACTCGCGAATCGCACCTTCGCCGGACTTTGTGACGCTGGTGGGACTGCGGAATCCAAAAGGCGTGCCGACAACGGTGATGGTTCTCCACGAAGCCTTGGCTAAGCTGTCTCCCGACGATGTCCGCGAATTGAAGCAGGGACAGTTCTCCTTCGGGTCGCAAGCTACTTTCCTTGAAGGTATGCAAGACATCTTGGGGGCCGTGCATACAGCCATTGATGAACCTGTCCTCAAGGACGTAGCCTTTGGCACGATTGTTCGCTTCAGCCACTCAAACGTGTTCCCTACAGACCCTGGTGGAGCAGCACAGTCGGCTGCGGATAACTTTGAAAAGGCCTGCCTCCAAGTCGCCATACCAGTGGCTATCGAGCCTGGCGATGTCCTGCTTGTCAGCAATCGGCTCTGCCTACACGGTCGACGTGAGGTGGGAGGCGACATAGGCGGGCATTCAAGATGGCTGCTGCGGACCTATGCATTGGACACGTCGGAGCTGGACGACCACAGACGACACCTCGGCGACTGGCCTCCACACGTGCTCTACCCATAGTCCAAGGTACGCTCTTGGCGTGTGCGGGGGCTTCAGAAAAAGAGGCTCGGTGGGCAGCGTATGCTGATTTCAGCTTCTCAGGTGCGCTCTCTCGATAGCATGCCTGAATCCTCTGAAGTGAGGATGACGAGGCATATTCTCGCGGTCAAAATAGCTGTGGAGTCTTCATTGAGGACTCTCCTCCTTAGCACTTCGTGTGCTTTCTCATGCCCGGTCTGACCGGGCATCGTTTTTTCTCTCAAATGAAGCATCTCATTGCCGCCTTCTTGGTGGCTTTCGTACAGGGGACCAGTCACGCGGATGTCATCGGTGGGCAGGTCGTTGGTGTGACGGATGGCGACACCATCACGTTGCTTGACTCATATCAGCGGCAACACAAAATTCGCCTTTCCGGTATTGACGCGCCGGAACGAAAGCAAGCATTTGGTCAACGGTCCCGCGAACTCCTCGCATCGTTAGTGTTTTCCAAGCACGTAGAAGTGGAGTCGGACAAGAAGGACAGGTACGGCCGTACAGTGGGCAAGGTGGTGTTCGAGGGCAGTGACATCAACCTAGCGATGGTTGCGGCGGGACTTGCTTGGCACTACAAAGCCTATGAGGAAGAACAAAGTCTCCCGGACCGAATCCTGTACGCGAAGTCTGAGAACGAGGCTCGCAGCGAACGAAGAGGTTTGTGGGTTGACCCAGAACCAGAAGCGCCTTGGGACTGGAGGCATAACGGGCGATGAGGAATGTTCAGGAGCTCGCTCTATCGCTTCTTGTCTGAAGGCTCGGTCTTCAAGGTGAACTCAACTGCGTTGGATATTGCTCTCAGAACATCCACAAGGTCGTCACGACGGTCTGCATACTGCCACCAATGAGGGTCCTGCCGGAGCTGAGCGTCTTGCAGCATGTCGTCTGCCTCGAAAAGCAAGTCTTCCACCCGCCGCACCAGCGCCTCTGCGCTGGTGATGACGCTGGCGCCAATCTGCTCTGATTTGATTCGTTCTAGGTCAAGCTCCCGCAGGCCGGGTGTGCGTGTCGGCGGCTCAGTTTTCATGGGGTGACGTGAGACTGAACTGGGGACGTCGCTTGCAGCCAGTTCCTGATGGCGGATTGAGCCGGTTCGTCCGAAATTCCGCGCTGAGGGTTGAGCAGCAACAAGTTGACCGCAGTGCCGGTGAACTCTTGCTTGTCGTCATCGAGTACGAGATGGTGCCGAACAAGTCGATTCGCCTGGAGTACGAGCTCTATCGATTGTTCGCGGGGTCCGCGCGGCGCACTGCCGACAAACTTCGGTCCCAACGGCCCGAGTAGTGCTCGCAGTTCTTGGTCGATGTACTCGTAGCGCCAACTGGAATGAACAACTATGTGTACGTCGGGGTGGCCGACGAGCAGAGATTCAAGTACAGGTAGCCAGCAAAATCGGCGCCCCTCGGGAAGCTCCGCATCAAGGGGATGGAGGACCCCATCAAAGTCGGTGAAGACCAGCCGCATCGAAGTCGCTTTCAGGTGCAGCTTGGGGTGGAGGATTTGTACTTTGGCTCTTGCCCGTCCTCTTCGTCGCACACCCACGTGGGCCCCGCGTGTCTGTTACCTAGCTTCCCTGCCGAATGTTTGGATGCAAACCCATGGGCCGCATCATCAAGCAAATGACGAAATTCGTGTGGGACAGGCTGTTGCGCAGGCATCGCGCGAATGTACCTAGCGAATCCAGTCTTGTCATCGTGTTCCAAAAGTACCGACGACTGAACTGGCAGTGCATGGTGGGTCACCAGGCGTCCGGGCAGGTCATGCTCGCGGACAAAGAAGGTCCGGAAGACGGGGCATATTGACGCTGGATATGCAAGTGGTGCCTACCTGCGTGGAGCAGGCTTTCGGGCTTGGCTTTCGATACTCAAAGAGCAATGGTCAGTACATCGCGTACTGGCCGTTGGTGAATCAGTCAAGTTGCAGGCCGCGCTCAAAGTGCCGGTCGGGGGAACCGTAGCCACTCCTGCACCGCAGCAAGCTGCCACTGCCTGCGCGCGTAGCTGGCCAAGGCTTCGGGGACTGGGTCGCCGTTGAGGACCAGGCGGTTGAGCATGACGGTCAGGTCCAGGTCTGCGATACACCACTGACCAAACAGGTGGCCCTCTCCGTGCGCAAGCAAAGCAGAGGCTGCCTGCAGCAGCTTCTTCGCAGCCACTTCGCCCGCAGGGCTCAGCGGCGAGACGGTGGGGCGGTAGAAGATGACCTCCGTCGAACGGTCTTGCCGCAAAGCCAGCAGGTCACTGCGCAACCACGCCTGAACCTGGCGAGCGCGCGCTCTGGCCTGAGGTGAGGAGGGGTACAGCCGCGGTATGGGGTGCAGCTCTTCGAGGTACTCGGCAATAGCCGATGACTCCGAGAGGGCGAATCCGTCGCAGACCAAGGTGGGCACCCTGCCGGTGAGCGAGGTTTCCTTGTAGTCAGGGGTGGTGTTCTGGCTTGCTGCAAGGTCCAGTGGCACGACCTCGAACGCGATGCCCTTCGTGCGGAGCGCAACGAAGGCGGAAAGCGCATACGGGGATGCGAATTGGGAGTCTACGTAGAGGAGCACGGTGGGGTGATTTCTCGTGAGCTTGGAGGGTTGAGTCAACGTGGCGTGTCCAGGCAGGAGCGAAATCGCTGACCAAAGCCGCGTCCTATCGCTTTTTCTTGCCGCGGTCTGGGTCTGGCGTGGAATGCAAGAGATGCGCTGGGTACTGGCGCATGAAGTCCATCGACTTTGACGGTGCTGCGGTCAGCCACTCGTCGTACTGGTGCTCGTGCAGGATGACGACCAAAATCAATGAGAGCACGCGTTGCTGAATCGACTTGATTTCAGGCCGCCTGCCGGCACTCTTTAGGCTCGACCGTAGTGGCGGCACGATTCTCCCGCGTAGTATGGGGCTCGTGCGGTCGCCTCCCCGTCGCCCGGTAGGAGCCGTTAGCCAAGAAGAATGACTCGATGTCTTTCAATTGCATGCGACATGAGCGACATATTCACCGTTCAGAATGCGTGTTTTGATTTTGAACGGTGAATCAATGAGGGCAATAAAGTCGGTGCCGATTTAAGCGGAGTGCTGGTAACAACTAATATCAGGCAAGGCATCGGTGCCTTATAACCACGAGCGGCGTGCAAGCCGTCAACATAAAATAGCACCTACGTTATTGGTGCAGAGTTACGAAAAATCGGGGAGGGTTTAAATGTGGCATGACAACGAAACGACTGTCGACTATTTGAATTTTGGGGTCGTAGCCGATGCGTGTGCGAAGTTGCTTCAACAGGCTGGCGGAGAGCCTATATCCGTTGGCATCTCCGGTGGATGGGGTGCAGGAAAGACCTCTCTCGTCAAAATGGTGGCGCAACGCCTCGAAACGCTCAACAAGCCGGGCGAAAACACATATGTGCTAGTCACATTCAATCCTTGGCTCTATCAAGATTTTGATAGCGCCCGCAACGCCCTTTTGCAACTGGTAGGTGATGAAGTTCTTGAGAGAGCGCGAACGAATGCAGACCTTTTCGACAAGGCAAAGCGACTTCTAAAACGCATCAACATACTGCGACTCGTTCAACTGGGCGGTGAGGCCGCAGCCACATATTTCACTGGCGTGCCGGTCGGGATGGTTGGCCGAGCCATGCAGAAGTTCGGGCTTATCGGCAAAGGGGATGCCGACGAGAAGGGAGCTGAAGGAGCGGATAAGGAGCAAGGCGGAGACGGCCTGCTCAAGCCAGCGGAGCCAGTTTCCCTGCCTGGTGAGATTCAGGCATTTCGACTGGCTCTCGAATCGTTGCTCGACGAGCTGAAAATCACGCTTGTAGTTTTCGTCGACGACCTCGACCGCTGCCTGCCCAAGACCGCAATTTCGACGCTCGAGTCCATTCGCTTACTGCTCTTTATCAAGCGCAGCGCGTTCGTGGTCGCTGCCGATAATGACTTCATCAAAGGGGCAGTCAGGGTTCATTTCGCTGGGACTGGAATCAAGGATGAGGTCGCGACGAACTACTTTGACAAGCTCATCCAAGTTCCGCTGCAGGTCCCGCGGCTCGGCGTCAACGAAGCCAAGGCATACATCGCACTTTTACTCATGCAGCGTGCGAGGGAGGACGGTCACTTCGAGAGATTGAAGTTCGACGTTGCTTTAGGAGCCGTTTCTGAGAGACTGCGAGAAGCTTGGCGCGGCGACTCGGTAACGCTTGATTTTTTGGAAGCGCAGGTAGGCCTCGACAACCAGCACATGCTCGACTTGATGAAGCTTGCCGATGGCCTCGCACCATTGCTGACAAGGTCACTTGCAGTCGATGGGAACCCGAGGTTGATGAAGCGCTTTCTGAACACCGTCTTCCTAAGGTCGAGCTTGGCTGAACCCCAGGGCATTAAGCTTGACCTCCAAGCGTTGGCGAAATGGCATCTCGTCGAACGCTGTGCCCCCGACCTTTCAATTGCTCTTGCCAATATGGTGACGTCCGAATCCGACGGGCGAGTGGCTCCACTAAAAGCTGCCGAAGAAGCAAATGCAGCCGGAAAAGAGCTCGCAGCGCCTTTCGATGCCAACGACCCGTTTGTTCACCAATGGCTCGGTCTTGCCCCGCCTCTAGGGGATGTTGACCTTCGTCCATTGTTGCACCTCAGTCGAGACACGCAAACCCGCGACTTCGGCATCGACAATTTGACCGCAGTGGGGCGTGAGCTCCGCGATGCCCTAGTCGCAGCCACTGCACGAAATGCGCCGCTAACTGAGGCTATCACTCAGGCCGGTGCTGCCCAGGCAGGCCTGGCGATGACTCGCGCTTGGGCCCTCCAAGCGCCGAAGCGAACGTGGCGTATTGGCGCCGATGTGCTGATGCTCATCGAAACTTGCAGAGTATTTGCGCAGCATGGGCCGACAGCGGCGGAGTTGCTGTCGAAGGCTCCTGCTGCATCTATCGGCTCCGGTCTCATTCCGGAGTTGGCTGCCCAGCCTTGGGCAAAGCCTGTTTTAGAAGTATGGCTTGTCCATGCAGACACGGACAGAACGGTGAAACGTGCAATTGAGCAGATGAAGCAGAGGGGTGGCTGATGGGGACGTCTACTTCGAGCAAAGGCGGCGGACCGCGCTCTCCATTCGACCCTGAGTGGTTAGATGGCCCCGCCGGAGGTGGAGGCGGGGATGGCGATGGGGGCGAAGGTGGAGATGGGCAAAGAGATGGCGACGGTGACGGCGGTGGGGATGGACCTCAGGGCGAAGGGGCACCCGCTCAACAGGCAACAGTGGCTAATCCTTCTCGACGGCTTGCCGCAGCCCGCACTGCCATGTCTGGTGCGTTGGCAGGCGGCGGACGAGACGACTTCAAGGCCGCTGCGAAGCGGATGGTCGGTCGAGGGATGGGGGGCCCAGCTCGCGCTGCCAGCACCATGCGTTCCA
This sequence comes from Hydrogenophaga sp., assembly GCF_018780075.1. GTDB lineage: Bacteria > Pseudomonadota > Gammaproteobacteria > Burkholderiales > Burkholderiaceae_C > Hydrogenophaga. Next base: position 31,998 of record NZ_JADMKB010000072.1, on the reverse strand, counting down.
CAGCGCAGGGCGCCGGCGCTCTGGGTCAGTTTCTTACTCAGGCACGTGATGGGACCAACGCGGGTGTCGTCAATTGGGTTCAGCGTGTCCGCGCGGCAAACCTCTCTGCCGAGGACCTCATTCTGGAGGTCGTAAAAGAGGTCATACCAAACTCGGGCAGCATAGATGAAGAGTCGCTTCGCAATGCAGCTACGGAGACATTCTCGATGCTGTATGAGACATCTCCCGATGTCGACATCTTCAATCTGACCGACCGGCAAATCGCGGACGTCATCGGTTTCACCGTCGCGAACGACATCTGCAATCGCGTCGACCTTCTCCTGGGCCAGAGCTATGAGAAGTTGAAGTACACACCTCAACAGGTGCAGTTATGCCGCAACGATATTCGCGAGTACGTGCGCGGACTGGTACGAGTGGAGCTTGATAAGTTGGGACCACGTCCCGTCGATTCCCACGGATTGGCCAGCGATGTCTTGGCGGCTACTTTGGAGGTGTTCGGCGAATGAAAATTCTATGCACCAGCGTTGAGAGTCTGCCGGAGAACCTTCTGCCGGATGAGCAGGCTTTCTCGTTTTTCAAATCGGCCAGTCGTGAGGGCGTGGGCAACATCGCCAACAAGTGGAAGCGCCTGCTCAAGCGCAAGGGCTTTGCACCCGATGCCGCGAGGTGGGACTTCGTGCAGTTCTGTTTGGCTGTCTGCGCGGCAGACCTGGCTTGCCCCAGGGCGACAAGCGCAGACGGCTGGACGCGTGTTATCGAGCTGACCGTAGGGTTGCACGAACCAATGCGGTGGTCCGGGTTCGAGGCACACCTTGAGAAGATGCTCAAGTTGTTGACAGGTGATTATTGGACGCTCCACTTCATCGCAGGGGGTGAAGCACCTCCGGCAGGCACGAAGGCGGTCGTGCCGCACGATTGCGTCTGTCTGCTCTCCGGGGGACTGGATAGTTTGGTCGGCGGTATCGACCTCGTATCGCAAGGCCGCCGGCCCGTGTTTGTTTCTCAGCGCGCCCACGATGACTCACCTCGTCAGGTTTCGTATGCGGCCAGGCTGGGAGGCGCCAATTCGCACTGGCAGTGGAGTCATGGCATCACCTTTCCTGGGGCGCGTGAGACGTCCACTCGCGCTCGCTCCTTAGCCTTCTACGCATTTGCCGTGTTGGCTGCCTCTCGGATTGAAGGAGAGAGAGTTCAGGTGTACGTGCCTGAGAACGGATTCATCTGCATAAATCCTCCCTTAGTCCCTGGGCGTGTGTCGAGCTTGAGCACCAAGACCACCCACCCTCAGTTCATCGGGATGATGCAAGAGATGTTGGATGGGCTCGGAGTCGCCGTAACGCTCGAGTTGCCCTACAAATTTAGAACCAAGGGGCAAATGCTTCGGGAGTGCCTTAACCAGCCTCTCCTGGAAGAGCTGGCAAGTAGTACCACGAGCTGTGGCCGCTTCCGGACTTACAACCGCACCCACTGTGGGCGCTGCGTGCCCTGCATGATTCGCAAAGGAGCATTCTTCGCATGGGGGCCCGACCGGGATGGAACAAATTACGTCCATGACCCACTCGCCGAAGCCGATAAGTCAAGCGGGCCCGACGACGCAATGGCGGCGGCTCTTGCTGTGCTCACAGTCGAGGAACGCGGCCTGGACAGATTCCTGGGAGCAACACTCGGCTTTGCTGCGCCAGAAGAGCGGGCTTCGTATCGGCAAGTTCTGAGTGACGGATTGTCCGAGGTCGAAGCAATCCTTCGCAGGGATGGCGTGCTCTGATGGACTTTCATTGCCATTTGGACCTTTACCCAAACGCAAGAGCAGTCGCTGAGGAGGCTGCGCGTCGAAACGAGTTCACCTGGCTGGTGACCACGAGCCCACGAGCTTACGAAGCCACGTCGAGAGTTCTTGGCCATGTTCCGCGTGTGCTCATAACCCCCGGCTTGCATCCCGAGTTAGTCGCACGACGCGCATCTGAGCTCCCTGAACTGCTGAAGCAAATAGAGCAGACTGCAGCAGTGGGTGAAATTGGCATTGATGGCTCCTATCGCTTCAAGGCAAGCCTGCCCGTACAGCGACAAGTGTTTGAGGCCGCCGTGTCACGCAGCAGGGAGCTCGGCGGCAAAGTCCTAAGCATCCACTCGCGCGGAGCTGTGAAGGACGTCCTGACCATCTTGCTCAAGCACCCGGGCTACGGTACCGCCGTGCTTCATTGGTTTACTGGGACCGTCGCAGAGATGGAAGCTGCGTACAAAATGGGGTGTTGGTTCAGCGTGGGGCCAGCCGCATTCTCAAGCGAAGCCGGCAGCGCGATGGCCGCTAGGCTTCCGCGTGAAAGGGTGGTTCCTGAAAGCGATGGCCCGTTCGCCGAAGAGAATGGTGCACCTATCCAGCCATGGAGCATGGAGAGGACGGCGCAGCTGTTCGCGCCGCATTGGGAATGTACCGCGCATGAGGCGTTGGCAGCTCTGCATGCAAACGGACAGAGGTTACTGCGCACAATTGATTGGCCGTCGTAGTAACTCGAAAGCTGACCGCTGACCTCATGACGAGCCCGTCCGCTCTCGCACCGGGTGGATGCAACGCCCTGCAAATAGCTCATTGGGCATTCCCCAGTTTCCCGGGCGGTTTGCTTAGCCCATAGTGCTTTGCTCAAAGTCGACTGGGCTGGAGTCGTCGTTTGCTGTTGGCCTGGGGTGTGGAGCGGTTCTCCAGAGTACAACTCTTTTGTTTGTCCGGTCGCCTGAACGCCCCCACCAGAGTACAACTTTCCAAGTTTGTTGGTCAGCGTAGAACCATTTGTTCGAGAGTACAACTTTATTGTTTGTCTCCAGACCACAGCGATTGGACCCTGTTCCGCAGCACTGGCGTGGCCCACCTGATGAGCATTTCAGGCCTGCACGTCACCCTGTTTGCCTGGCTGGCCACGGCGCTGCTGGGGCGGCTCTGGCGGCGGGTGGGCCGGGCGTGGCCGCGCGCCTTGCTGGCGCTGCCGGCCCCGGTGGCGGCGGGCTGGGGCGGCCTGGTGCTGGCGGCGGCCTACGCGCTGTTCTCCGGCTGGGGCGTGCCCGCCCAGCGCACGGTCTTGATGCTGGCGGTGGTGGTCGCGCTGCGGCTGTCGGCCCGGCGTTGGCCCTGGCCCGTGGTGTGGACGCTGGTCATGGCGGTGGTGCTGTTGCTCGATCCGTGGGCGCTGATGCAGGCGGGGTTCTGGTTGAGCTTTGTCGCGGTGGGCATCCTGTTTGCTTCGGGTGCCCGGGTGGAGCGGGACGATCCGCTGGACGCGGTGCCCCGCTGGCGGCGCTGGGGCGGAGCGGCGCTCGGCATGCTGCGCGAGCAGGCCGCCATCACCGTGGCGCTCGCGCCCCTGTCCTTGCTGCTGTTCGGCCAGGTCTCGCTGATCGGGCTGTTGGCCAACCTGCTCGCGATCCCCTGGGTGACGCTGGTGGTCACGCCGCTGGCGCTTGCGGGCGCGCTGCTGCCGCCGTTGTGGGACGCGGCGTCGCTGGCGGTGCAGGGCCTGGGCGCCTGGCTGGCCTGGCTGGCGCAGTGGCCCTGGGCGGCGGTGTTTCGCGCCATCCCGCCCGTGTCGCTGGCGGTGGCCGGGGTGTTGGGGGGTGTGCTGCTGGTGCTGCGCCTGCCCTGGGCGCTGCGCCTGGCGGGCGGGGTGCTGCTGTGGCCGGTGCTGGCCTGGCAGCCGCCGCGCCCGCCCTCGGGCGCCTTTGAGGTCATGGCGATCGACGTGGGGCAGGGCAGTGCGGTGATGGTGCGCACCGCGAACCACACCCTGCTCTACGACACCGGGCCGCGACATGGCAGCGACAGCGACGCCGGCCAGCGGGTGGTGGTGCCGCTGCTGCGCGCGCTGGGCGAGGTGCCCGACACGGTGTTGGTGAGCCACCGCGACAGCGACCACTCAGGCGGTTCGGCGGCCGTGCGCGTGGCCTGGCCCGGCGCGCGCTGGTTGTCGTCGTTTGGCGTGGGGGAGGCCTGTGTGGCGGGCCAGCACTGGGTCTGGGACGGGGTGGCGTTTGAGGTGCTGCACCCGGCGCCCGGGCTGTACGGCCCCGACGGGCAGGGGCTGCGTTCGACCAACGCCATGTCCTGTGTGCTGCGGGTGAGCAATCCGAGCGAGGCCGCCTGGCTCAGCGGTGACCTGGACGCCGAGGGTGAAACCCGCCTGGCCATGGCGCGGCCCGACCTGCGCGCCAGCCTGATGCTGGCGCCGCACCACGGCAGCGCCAGCTCCAGCAGCCCGGTGCTGCTCAACACCCTGCGGCCCCGGCAGGTGCTGATCCAGTCGGGCTACCGCAACCGGTTTGCCCATCCGTCGCCGGTGGTGCTTGATCGCTACCGGGCGCGGCGGCTCACCTGGGTCGAATCGCCCCAATGCGGTGCGGCTCTGTGGCGCAGCGAGGCGCCCAACACGGTGCATTGCCACCGCCAGGCCGCGCGGCGCTATTGGCACCACTTTGATGCGCCCACCGGGACGGCACCCGCAGAACCGGGGGAGCCGGACACGGACACGGATGTCCCACCCGCCCGAACCGCGGATTGAGTGGTCCATTCCCCTTCGGATGGGCGCACTGCTTTGGGGCCACTCTCACACCGCTGGCCCACTCCTTGCTATGCTGTCTCCAGGAGAAAAATGCCCATGAGCCGACCGATGTTTGACGAGATGAACGCTTCGCCTTCCGAGGTGCGGGCCCATTACCAAGCCTACGCCCACTGGCTGGCGCAGCAACCCGCGGAGGTGATGGCGGCGCGGCGCGAGGAGGCGGAAATGATCTTCCGCCGCGTCGGCATCACCTTCGCGGTGTACGGCGCCAAGGACGAGGACGGCTCCGGCACCGAGCGCCTGATCCCCTTCGACCTGATCCCGCGCATCATCCCCTCGAACGAGTGGAAGAGCATGGAGCAAGGCCTGGTGCAGCGCGTGACCGCGCTCAACCGCTTCATCCACGACGTCTATCACGACCAGGAAATCATCAAGGCCGGCCACATCCCGGCCGACCAGATTTTCCAGAACGCGCAGTTCCGCCCCGAGATGATGGGCGTGGACGTGCCCGGTGGCGTGTACTCGCACATCTCGGGCGTCGACATCGTGCGCGCACCGAACGACAAGGGCGAGGGCGAGTACTACGTGCTCGAAGACAACCTGCGCGTGCCCAGCGGCGTGAGCTACATGCTGGAAGACCGCAAGATGATGATGCGGCTCTTCCCCGACCTGTTCGGCCAGAACCGCGTGGCCCCGGTGGCGCATTACCCCGACCTGCTGCTCGAAACCTTGCGCGCCGTGAGCCCGGCCACCACGGCCGAACCCACGGTGGTGGTGCTCACGCCCGGCATGTACAACAGCGCCTACTTCGAACACGCCTTCCTCGCGCAGCAGATGGGCGTGGAGCTGGTCGAGGGCCAGGACCTGTTCGTGAAAGACAACTTCGTCTACATGCGCACCACCAAGGGCCCGCGCCGTGTGGACGTGATCTACCGCCGCGTGGACGACGACTTCCTGGACCCGCTGGTGTTTCGCCCTACCTCCACGCTGGGCTGTGCCGGCCTGCTGGGCGTGTACCGCAGCGGCAACGTGACCATCTGCAACGCGGTGGGCACGGGCGTGGCGGACGACAAGTCCATCTACCCCTACGTGCCCAAGATGATCGAGTTCTACCTGGGGCAGAAGCCGATCCTGAACAACGTGCCGACCTTCATGGGGCGCAACCCGGAGGACCTCAAGTACATGCTCGACAACATGGCCGAGCTGGTGGTGAAAGAGGTGCACGGCGCCGGCGGCTACGGCATGCTGGTGGGGCCGGCGTCCACCAAGGCCGAGGTGGACGAGTTCCGCGCGGTGGTGAAGGCCAAGCCCGAGGGCTACATCGCGCAACCCACGCTCTCGCTCTCGACCTGCCCCACCTATGTCGAGAGCGGCATCGCGCCGCGCCACATCGACCTGCGCCCTTTCGTGCTCAGCGGCAAGGAGGTGCAGATGGTGCCCGGCGGCCTGACGCGCGTGGCGCTGAAGGAGGGCTCGCTGGTCGTCAACTCTTCACAGGGCGGCGGTACAAAAGACACTTGGATTCTCGAGGACTGACCCATGCTTTCACGCACCGCCGACCATTTGTTCTGGATGTCCCGCTACACCGAGCGTGCCGAAAACACGGCGCGCATGCTCGACATCAACTACCAGACGTCCCTGTTGCCGCAGTCCGCCGCCGTGGCCCAGGTGGGCTGGGAAGGCCTGCTGGTCATCAGCGAGCTGATGCCCAGCTACACCGTCAAATACGGCAAGGACATCACGCCGCGCAACGTCATGGACTTCATGGTGCGCGACGAGTCCAACCCGTCGAGCATCGTCTCCTGCCTGCGCGCCGCGCGTGAAAACGCCCGTGCCGTGCGCGGCGCGCTCACCACCGAGCTGTGGGAAACGCAGAACGCCACCTGGCTCAAGCTGGCGGGCTACCTCAAGTCCAAGGAGTTCGAGCGCGACCCCGGCGCGTTTTTCGAATGGGTCAAGCACCGCTCGCACCTTTCGCGCGGTGTGGCGGTGGGCACCATGCTGCAGGACGAGGCCTTCCACTTCTACCGCATGGGCTCGTTCCTGGAGCGGGCCGACAACACGGCGCGCCTGCTGGACGTGAAGTTCCACGCGGTGCAGAGCGACTTCTTCGGTGCGGCGAACGAGCAGGATCAGGAGTACGACTTCTACCACTGGAGCGCGATCCTGCGCTCGGTCTCCGGCTTCGAGGTCTACCGCAAGGTCTACCGCGACGTGATCACGCCCGAGCGTGTGGCCGAGCTGCTGATCCTGCGCCCGGACATGCCGCGCAGCCTGGCCGCCAGCATGAACGAGGTGGTGAGCAACCTGGCCGTGGTGGCCAACGACACCTCGGGTGAAACGCTGCGCCGCGCCGGCAAGCTCAAGGCCGACCTGCAGTACGCCCGCATCGACGAAATCCTGTCCACCGGCCTGCATGCGTTCCTCACGCAGTTCCTCGACCGCGTGAACGAACTCGGCGGACGCATCAGCCAGGACTTCCTGGTGCCGACGGTCCACTGAAGCTTTTCCGTGCTGCGAGTCGCCCCAGCGGCTCGCAGGCACAATGCGGCTCCCTGGGCCAGCCAGCGGGTTCACGCCCCTGGCCCAACCCTGTGAGCACCGCATGAAACTCGTCATCCACCACAACACCCTTTACCGCTACAGCCAGCCGCTGCTCTACACGGTGCAGACCCTGCACCTGTGGCCCGTCAGCAGCGCCTGCCAGACGGTGGAGTACTGGGAAATCCGCACCCCCGGCACGCTGCACCCCCAGCCCGACACCGAAGGCAACCGCGTGCACAGCTTCAGCCTCGTGGCCCGGCCCGAGCAGAACCTGCGCGAGAACAGCATCTCGGCCATGGGCACGGTGCTGACCCACGGCGTGTCCGAGTTCACCGACCCCCCGACGCTGCCGCACCCCTCGTTTTACCTGCGCTCCACGCCGCTGGCCGAGCCGCACCCGCGCATGGCGCTGTGGGCCATGCAGACCGTGCCCTCGCTGATGGCGGCGCGCGCGCGCGGCGAGCTGCCCGGCGTGGCCGACCTCGTGGCCCTGGCCAGCGCTGTGGCCGACAAGGTGCAGTACCGCAAGGGCAGCACCGGCGTGGAGACCACCGCGCTAGAAGCGTTCGACTGGGAACTCGGCGTGTGCCAGGACCAGGCCCATGTGATGGTGGCCGTGTGCCGCAGCATCGGCCTGCCGGCGCGCTACGTGAGCGGCTATTTCTACGCGGCCAACGAACCCGACCTCGCCAGCCACGCCTGGGCCGACGTGTGCCTGGACCCCGCCACGCGCCGCTGGATCAGCCTCGACGTCACGCACCGGTGCCCCACCGACGAACGCCACACCCGCCTGGCCGCCGCCACCGACTACACCGCCTGTTTGCCGATCAAAGGGCTGCGCCGCGGCGGGGGCGAAGAAAGCATGGACGTGGACATCCGGATCGGGCCCTGGGCCTGATCTGGAACACCCCCGCAGCGCTTCGCGCTACCCCCTCAAGGGCGGCACTGGCCGTCCGGCGAAGCCGGCCCGGCGGTGCCCTGGCTTGCACCGTTTCAGGGTGAAGGTTCAGCGGTTGACCAGAGCTTCGATGGCCTGGCCCAGCTCGATCACCGCCAGCGCGTAGTAGCTGCTCCAGTTGTAGCGCGTGACCACATAGAAGTTGTCGGTGCCCGCGAGGTAGGTGGCCGGGGCGCCACCGTTGGCGGGGTCCCCGTTCTGCAGCTCGATCAGGGCCAGCTTGCCCGGGTGTTGCAGGGCGGGGCCTTCGAGCACGGCCCCTTTGGCGGTGAAGCTCTCGACGCCGAACGTGGGCAGGATGTCGGGGGCGAGCAGGCCGTCCTTGTCGAGCCGGGTGGCATCGAATGCGACGGGGTAGTGCGTGGGCTGGCCAGCCTGCCAGCCGTAGGCCTTGAAGTAGTTGGCGACGGAGCCGATCGCGTCGGCGGGGCTGTTGAACAGATCGACCTTGCTGTCGCCGTCGAAATCAACGGCGAATTTGGTCCAGCTGCTGGGCATGAACTGCGGCCAGCCCATGGCGCCGGCGTAGCTGCCGCGGGCGGCCAGCGGGTCCATGCCGGTGCGCTGGGTGAGGCTCAGGAACTGCTCCAGCTCGCTCCGGAAAAACTCGGTCCGGGCTTCGGCGCGGGGGTGCACGGCGGGGAAGTCGAAGGCCAGGGTGGCCAGTGCGTCGATCACGCGGAAGTTGCCGGTGTGCTGGCCGTAGATCGATTCGACGCCGATCACCCCGACGATCAGGCTCGCGGGCACGCCGTACTCGAGCTCGGCCCGGGCCAGGGCCTCGCGGTTCGCTTCCCAGAAGCGCTGGCCGGCGCGCACGCGGACGGGCTCGATGAAGCGGGCGCGGTAGGCCGCCCAGTTCTTGTAGGCGCCGCTCGGGGCCGGTGTCATCAGGCGGATCACGCCGGGCAGGCGTTGTGCTGCGCCGAGCTGCTGCCGCACCCAGTCCGCATCCAGCCCGCGCCGCTGCGCGAGATCGTCGGCGAAGGCCATGGCGGCGGGCGAGGTGCCGTAGCTGGTCACGGCGATCGGGGCGGGTGGAGCGCTGTCGGTGGTGGGGGTGGCTTGAACGGCGGGGCTCAGCAGCGCCGCAGCGCAGGCCAGCACACCGGTGGCCCGCCGGGTGAGTGTGTGAAGGGTCGTCATCGCGGGTCTTTCTTGGGCCAGGCCAGTTTCCGGAACTCGGCCTGCAAGGCCGTGAGGGTGTCTGGGCTGTGCGGGGCGTAACGCTGGGCTTCCAGCCGCAGCAGCCAGGCGCTCAGCGATCTTGAAAATTCGGTGTCGCCCAGGCGCTCGCGTGTCCACCGCGCCAGCTCGCGGGGCGTGAGGTGGGCGCTGTCGTGAAGCCCCAGGCCTTGCAGCCGCTGCCGGCTGCGCGCGAGCAGGCGCAGCCACGGGTCGTGCTGCTGGCGCTCCCACAGCGTCCAGCCAGCGCCGGCGAGGCTCACCAGCACCACCACCCCGATCAGCACATACGCCAGGTCGGTCCAGCTGGGCGACTCGAAGCCGATGTGCTTCAGCAGGTCCAGCTGCTTGCCCTGGGTGTAGTTGAGCACCCACTGGTTCCAGCCGTTGTTGATGGCTTCCCAGACCTCGCGCAGGCGCTGGGCCGTGCCCGGGTCGATCGAGCCGATGGCGGAGGCGATGGCGCCCTGCGGCGCGCGCAGCCGGTCCAGCGAACCGGTGCGGCCCGGCGCCACCGCCGAGGTCGGGTCCACCCGCACCCAGCCCTGGCCCTGCAGCCAGACCTCGGCCCAGGCATGGGCGTCGCGCTGGCGCACGGTCCAGTAGCCATCGACGCCGTTGAGCTCGCCGCCCTGGTAACCGGTGACGATGCGCGCAGGGATGTCGAGGGCGCGCATCAGGATCACGAAGCTGGACGCGATGTGTTCGCAGAAGCCCTCACGGCGGTCGAACCAGAACTCGTCTGCCGTGTGTTGCCCGTAGACGCCCGGGTCCAGCGTGTAGGTGTAGCCGCCGGTGCGCAGGCGCTCCAGCGCGGCCCGGATCAGGGCCGCCGACGATGCCGGGCCGGTACCGTGTTCGCGCCGCAGCTGCTGCGCCAGTTCGAGCGTGCGCGGATTGAAGCCGGCGGGCAGCTGAATCTGGTCCTGCAGCGCCAGGGCGGGTTCCAGCGGCCCGTGGCGGAACTGGGTGTAGGCCTCGGCCCGGTAGCGCACCAGCTCGGTCATGGGCCGCCGGGTGAACCACTGCAGTTCCGGTGTCATGAAGGCGCGCATGCCGGGCAGCTCGGGCGCCTGGTTGGCCGCTTCGAGCAGGAACACCCAGGGCCGCTGGTGCGGCTCCATCGTGACCTCGTAGCGGATGGGTTCACCGGCCACGGCCAGGTCGGCCTGCAATTCCATGTGGGGCGGGAAGGCCGAGCGCAATGGGCGCCACTCCACACCGTCGAAATCGGTGAGCACGGGGCCCCTGAAATACAGGTCCCGTTGCGGTGGCGCCGCCGTGTCGAAGCGCACGCGAAACGCGACCCGGTCGTCCAGCACCAGCTCGGCGATCTGGCCCACGCGCATCTTGCCGGAGAGGCCGCTGCGGCCTTCCATGCCGTCACCCGGCACGCCCCAGAGCGGGGAGAGGCGGGGAAACAGCATGAAGGCCACCAGCATGATGGGCGCGCCCAGCGCGGCCATGCCCGCGGCGATGCGAGCGGCCTGGGCCAGCGGGGGCCGGCCCACGGGCATGTGGGCGTTGACCAGCGCGGTGAGAAGGCCCAGCAGCGCGATCAGGATGCCGGCCGCCGTGAGCAGCGACTGGGAATAGAAGAAGTGGGTCAGCAGGGTGAAGAACCCCAGGAAGAACACGACGAAAGCGTCGCGCCGCGCGCGCAGTTCCAGCGTCTTGAGCGCCAGCAGCACCACGATCAGCGTCACGCCGGCATCCCGCCCGAGCAGGGTGCGGTGCGTGAGCCAGGTGGCCACCAGCGTCAGCGCGAGCAGTCCGATGCGCCAGCGCCAGCCGGGCAGCGGCCGTCCGCGCAGCGTCAGCACGCCGCGCCAGACCAGCACCCCGGCCGTGAGCGCCGTGCACCACCAGGGAATGTGGCCGATCTGCATGAACACCACCCAGCCGATGACGGCGAGCAGGAAGAGGGTGTCGCGCGTGTCCCGGGGCAGGGACGCGGCAAAGCTGCCCAGGGCGCGTTTCATGTCAATGCTTCCTCCGTGCCCAGCGCGGCCTGCCACGCATGAGACGGTCCAGTCGGGGACGGGCTGGCTTTGCCGCACGGCTGGTCTTCAAGGAGGGTGGTGCCGGAGGCGACGCGGTGGGTGTTCATACGGACGCCATCGCCTCCAGGCAACGCGCGCGTTGCGACGGCCCCTGGTCGGGCGCGATCTCCCGTCCGGGGATGCGCAGTCCGTAGTCCAGCCCCAGGCGATCGGCCATCAGGACCCAGGCGGTCAGCCGGGACAGGCGGGCCTCCAGGTCGCTGACGCCGCAGTGGGCATGGTCCAGCCAGAGCTGCTGGCGCTGGCTGGACAGGGTGTCGCGGCTGACGAGGTCGTCCCGGCCGGCCGCAAAGGCCTGCGCGGCCTTTTTCCAGACCACGGTCTTTTGCGGATCGCCGCGGCGGTAGGCACGCACGCCGTCGAACTCGCCGGTGGACTGCTGGCGCGCGCTGCCGGCGTGCCCGGGCTGCGGCTCGCCCGCGGGCAACGCCGGCGGGTGCGCCTCCGGGGCCGGGTACACCAGCACCTGCGCGGCCGGACGCCAGACCGTCCACACCCGGAATGTGCCGAGCGGAAAGAGCGTGACCGCGGTGAGCGCCGGCAGGGCGTGCAGGCCGCGGCGCGGTGTGGCCCAGGCCACCTGCAACTGGGTGCTGCCCTGCGCCGGCACATCGGTCCAGGCGAGGTGGGCGTCGCCCGGGTGGTCGGGATCGATGACGCCGAGCCCGATGCCATGGCGCGCGCCCTTGCGTTCGCTGGTCAGGCGGATGTCGAGCGCGGCGGCCTGGCCGGCGTGCACCGGCATGGGCGGCGTGAGGTGCATCGTCAGTCCGCGCAGGTTGCCGTGACACAGGTGCATGCCGACCACCGCGCTGCCCGCCAGCAGAAAGGTCAGCAGGTAACCCAGGTTGAGCTGGTAGTTGATGCTGGCGACCAGCAGCAGAAGCAGCGTGAACGCCATCATCAGACCCGCCCGCGTGGGCAGGATGTAGACGTTGCGCTGGGTCAGGACCAGTGTGTCCGAGCGCGGCATGCGCTCGTGGAACCAGCGCTGCAGGCGGCTGCGCAGCGCGCGCAGCGGGTGGCGCCATGGGAGGACAGAGGGTCGCAAGATGGCGGTGTTCATGGCAGTGAAACCAGCGGGTGGGTGCTGTGTCTCCGGCGCGAAATGCCCCAACCCAGGACGCGGTGGAACCGGCTTTGCCAGGCCACTTCGCATCGCCCCCTTGAGGGGGGCGCGCGCAGCGCGGCGGAGGTGTTCCATCTCACGGCAGCGGCACGGCCTCGATCAGCGCCCGGACCTGTTCAACAGACCCGCGCCCGGCGTCGCTCACCGGAACCATGCGGTGCGCCACCGTCTGCGGCAAGATGGCGGCGATGTCGTCCGGCGCCACATAGTCCCGGCCCGACAGGTAGGCCTGGGCCTTGGCCGAACGCACCACGGCCAGCGCGGCGCGAGGCGACAGGCCTTGCGCGAACCAGCGGCCCGAGCGGGTCGCGGCCACCAGGTCCTGCAGGTACTCCAGCACCGGATCGGCGGTGTGCACCGCCTGCACCGTGGCCTGCAGCCGCGCCAGATCGGCGGGGGTGAGCACGGGCGCCATGTGTTCGATCATGTTGCGCCGGTCGGCGCCGCGCAGCAGCTCGCGTTCGGCGGCTCGGTCGGGGTAGCCGAGCGAGAGGCGCATGTGGAAGCGGTCGAGCTGCGATTCGGGCAGGGCGTAGGTGCCAAGCTGGTCGTGCGGGTTTTGCGTCGCGATCACGAAAAACGGCTCGGGCAGGGCACGCGTTTCGCCCTCGACCGTGACCTGTTTTTCTTCCATGGCTTCGAGCAGGGCGCTCTGCGTCTTGGGGCTGGCGCGGTTGATCTCGTCGGCCAGCAGCACCTGCGCAAACACGGGGCCGGGGTGGAACACGAAGGCCTCGCGACCGCGCTCGTAGATCGACACGCCAACCAGGTCGCTGGGCATCAGGTCGGCGGTGAACTGCACACGCGAAAACTGCAGGCCGAAGGAGCGCGAGAGGGCGTGCGCGAGCGTGGTTTTGCCGACGCCGGGCACGTCTTCGATGAGCAGGTGACCACCGGCCAAAAGGCAGGCCACGCAGTCGGAAACCTGGGCACTTTTGCCCACAATGACCGTGTTAAGCTGGGTCAAAAGCTGCTGGATTTTCGAGTCGGCGTGCATGCCGTGAACCTTAACGTAAAAATCTGATGAGCCAGGCAACAGGTTATTTCACCCACAAGGATTGCTGGAGACATGAGATGGGCAACGGGCACCCCGAATGCCCCGCCCGGCTCGATGCCATCGAGGACCGTTTGCTGATCACCGGGCTCGACACCGCGCTGGAGCGGCGCGAAGCCACCGCCGCTTCGCTGACCGATCTGGAACTGGCGCATGGTCGCATGCATCTGGCCGCGATCCGGGGCCTGAGTGACGGTCTTCGTGACGAAATTGCCGCCGGCGGCCCCACGCACGCGCAGATCGATCCCGACACGGCCATCAACATCCACTCTTGGGACGCGATCCTGATGGCGGCCGGTGCCGCCATCGACGCCACCGACGCGGTGCTGGCCGGTGAGATGGTCAACGCCTTCTGCGCCGTGCGCCCGCCCGGCCACCACGCGACGCGGCATCAGGCCATGGGTTTCTGCTTCGTCAACAACGTGGCGGTGGCCGCCAAGTACGCGCTGGAGCGCCACGGCCTGAAGCGGGTCGCGATCATCGACTTCGACGTGCACCACGGCAACGGCACGGAAGACATCGTGGCCGGCGACGAACGCATCCTCATGTGCAGCTTCTACCAGCACCCGTTCTACCCGCCATGGGAGCACTCGACGGCGGCCAACCTCGTGAACCTGCCGGTGCCGGCCTACACCAAGGGCATGGACGTGCGCGAACTGATCGACATGATGTGGTTGCCCCGGCTGGACGCGCACAGGCCGCAGCTGATCTTCATCAGCGCCGGTTTCGACGCCCACCGCGAAGACGACATGGGCCAGATGGGCCTGGTGGAGAACGACTACGCCTGGATCACCGAGCGCGTCAAGGAAGTGGCGCAACGCCACGCCCAGGGGCGCATCGTGAGTGTCCTGGAGGGTGGCTACAACCTGAGTGCGCTGGCGCGCAGCGTGGAGGCGCACCTGCGGGTGCTGGCAGGGGTTTGATGCTGTGATCATGAAAAAAATGCTGAAACGCCTGCCGGGCTTGCGCGGGCTTGCCGCCGAACTGCACGACCTGCGGATTCGCCGGGATTCCGATCTGGACGACGCCTTCCTGACCGAAGCGGCCGAGCGGGCGCCCGATGTTTGCGGGCACAGCGTGGTGTGGCCCTGGATCAAGGAACACATCCACCGCCCCGTGCACGCAGAAAGGACCATGCCCGCATGACCCCAGACGGTTCCACCGACATCCTGCTTCACACCCGAGATCAACGCGGTGTGCACACGGTCACGCTGAACGCGCCGCGCAGTTTCAACGTGTTGTCCGAGGCCATGATGGCGGCCTTTCAGGCCGCGCTGGATGCCGTCGCGGCCGATCCGGCCGCCCGTGTGGTGGTGGCGGGCGCCAGCGGACGCGCCTTCTGCGCCGGGCACGACCTCAAGGAGATGAAGGCGCGTCCCGAACTGGCCTACTACCAGGCGCTGTTCGCAACCTGCTCGAAATTGATGATGAGCGTGCGCAAGCTGGAGGTGCCGGTGATCGCGCGGGTGCACGGCCTGGCGACGGCGGCCGGTTGTCAGCTGGTGGCGCAATGTGATCTGGCGGTGGCGGCGCAGGAGGCGAGCTTCGGTGTGAACGGCATCGACGTCGGCCTCTTTTGTGCCACGCCCAGCGTCGCCCTGTCGCGCAACATGGGGTCCAAGCAGGCGATGGAAATGCTGTTGACGGGCGATTTCATCACCGCCGATGAGGCCAAGGCGCGTGGGCTGGTGAACCGGGTGGTGGCTGCCGACGCGCTGGACGCCGAAGTCGCTGTGCTTGTCGACCGCATCCTGTCCAAGCCACGCGAAGCCATCGCCATGGGCAAGGCCCTGTTCTACCGTCAACTGGAAACCGGCATGGAGTCGGCCTACCAGCTGGCTGGCCAGACGATGGCCTGCAACATGGTGCACGGTGTGGCGCAGGAAGGCGTGCAAGCCTTCATCGAGAAGCGCGCGCCGCATTGGTAGGCTGCCGCTGGCCCGCCGCGCGCAGTCGCACACCCCCGAGGGACCACGCCTGCGACCCGTCCTGTCGGCAGGCGGTTCCGCGGTGTGGCGGGAACCGGCCCCTTTCGGCCCCATTCCAACGGCCCCTTTCTTTCAGTGACATCGAATGACTTCCACCTCGACCCTCACCCCCACCCCGCCGCCCATCGACGACTTCCAGGGCTGGCTCGCCGGCTTCACCGAACCCACGGTCGGTGCCGAACTGGCCGCACTGGCCGCTTGCGTGCTCCTGGCCTGGGGACTGTCCGCCGTGTTGCGGCGGGCCCTGGGCATGAAGGACGAAAAGAGTTCGGTGCTGTTTGGCCACCGTCTTTTTGATGGCGTGATGTTCCCGCTGCTGCTGCTCACGCTGGCCTACATCGCGCGCAGCCTGTTGTCCCAGCAGCTGCCGCTCGCGGTTTTCAGGGTGGCGATTCCGGTGCTGGTGTCGCTGGTGGCGATCCGTGTGGGCGTGAAGGTGTTGCAGGTGGCGTTTCCCCTGGCCACCTGGATCAAACCGCTGGAGCGCACGATCTCTTGGGTGGCCTGGGGTGCCATGGTGCTGTGGGTCAGCGGCCTGCTGCCAGTGGTGCTCAACGAACTGGACCAGATCACCTGGAAGATCGGTGGCTCGGTGCTGAGCCTGCGCACCCTGATCGAAGGTGCACTCACCGCGAGTGCCGTGCTCATCCTCAGCCTCTGGGTCTCCGCCGCGATCGAGAGCCGCCTGCTGCGATCGGCCGTGGGTGGTGATCTCTCGCTGCGCAAGGCGGTGAGCAACGCCATGCGCGCACTGCTCATGTTTCTGGGCCTGATCATTGCGCTGACCACCGTGGGCATAGACCTGACCGCGCTGTCGGTGCTCGGTGGCGCGATCGGCGTGGGCATCGGCTTCGGCCTGCAGAAGCTGGCGGCCAACTACGTGAGTGGCTTCGTGATCCTGGCCGAGCGCAGCATGCGCATCGGCGACAACGTGAAGGTGGACAACTTCGAGGGGCGCATCAGCGACATCAAGGCGCGTTACACCCTGATCCGCTCCACCACAGGGCGCGAGTCCATCGTGCCCAACGAAATCCTGATCACCAACCGGGTCGAAAACCTGTCGCTGGCCGATGCGCGGGTGTGGCAGTCCACCGTGGTGTCGGTGGCCTACGACAGCGATGTGGATCTGGTGCGCCGCCTGCTCACCGACGCGGCGCTCGCCCAGCCGCGCGTGATGCGCGATCCGGCGCCGAGCGCGGCCCTGTCGGCCTTCGGCGCCGACGGACTGGAGTTCACGCTGGGTTACTGGATCGCCGATCCGGAAAACGGGCAGCTCAACCTGCGTTCCGACATCAACATGGCGATCCTCAAATCGCTGCGGGGCAACGGGATCGAGATCCCGTACCCTCAACGCATCGTGCACATGAAGCCAGGTCCGGCGCCTGAACCCCGCGCCTGATCAAGCGGTCATTTCATCAGGCTGGGCAGCCACAGGGAGATCGCGGGGAAGGCGATCAGGATGCCCAGGCGAACCACATCGGCCGTCACGAAGGGCCACACGCCCCGGAAGATGGTGGAGAGCTTCACATCGGGCAGCAGGCTGTTGATCACGAACAGGTTCATGCCCACCGGCGGCGAGATCATGCCGATCTCCACGATGGTCACGATCAGGATGCCGAACCACACCGGGTCAAACCCCAGCGCCGTGATCACCGGGAAGAACACCGGGATGGTCAGCAGCACCATCGACAGCTCTTCCATGGCCAGGCCGAGCACGATGTAGATGCCCATCATCATGATCACCACCATGATGGGATTGGGGCTGAACTGCAGGATGAAGTCGCGCAAGTCGCCGGGCATCGACGTGAAGTTCACGAAGCTGCTGAAGATCATGGCCGCGATCAGGATCGTGAACAGCATGGCCGTGGTGCGCGCGCTCTCCACCAGGATGTCGGTGAGCACGCGCGGCGTGAGCGCCCCCCGCGCCAGCGCAAACATGAAGGCACCCGCCGCGCCCACACCCGCGCCCTCGGTGGCGGTGAACACGCCACCATAAATGCCGCCGATCACCAGCGCAAACAGCACGACCACACCCCACACGCCACGGATCGCCGTCCAGCGCTGGGCCCAGCTGGTGCGCTCGGCCGGCGGACCGGCCGAAGGGTCGCGCCAGGTGATGAACACCACGGCCAGGCAAAGGCAGACGACGGCCACGATGCCAGGCAGGATGCCGGCGACGAACAGCTTGCCGATATCCGTCTCGGTGATGATCCCGTAGATCACCATGATGGTGGACGGCGGGATCATGATGCCCAGGGTGCCGCCTGCGCCGATGGCGCCGGCCGCCAGCGAGTCCTTGTAGCCGTGCGCCCGCATTTCCGGGAACGCCACGCGGGTCATGGTGGCGGCGGTGGCGATGGACGAGCCGCAGATGGCGCCAAAGCCGCCGGAGGCAATCACGCTGGCCATGGCCAGTCCGCCGCGTTTGTGGCCCACGAAGGCGTTGGCCGCCGAGAACAGCTCCCTGGCCATGCCGGCGCGGGCGACAAAGTTGCCCATGAGCACGAACAGAGGGATCACCGACAGCACGTATTGAAAGCCGGTCTCAAAAATGACCTGACTGGTGCTGGCAAACGCCGCAGGCCAACCGCGCAGCAAGCCCAGGCCCGCGATGCCCACCAGCGACATCGACACGGCCAGCGGCACCCTCAACAGCGCCAGCAGGAAGACGGCGGCAAAACCCAGCGCGGCTTCGGTCATGTCGCGGCTCCTGCCGTGTTGTCGTCCCGTTCGGGGGGTGGCATGAAAACAAACACCAGATGCACCAGGGCGGTCAGGACGAGCAGCGCCGCCATGAGCCAGGCCACGGGTGCGATGGAGAACTGGAGGTAGACGGTGGTGTCGCCGTATTCGGCAAAACGCTCCGCGCGCTGCGACATGAGCCAGGCCAGGCCGCCAAACGTGAGCGCATTGATAGCCTCGATGGCGCGGTTCTGTATGCGCTTGATCCAGCGGGGAATCAGGTGATCAAGCGAGTCGAACACCACATGCTCACCACCGAACGACACCAGGGGCAACGCGCCGAAGATCACGATCACCATGAGGATTTCGGTGAGTTCGAGGCCGCCGGGCAATGAATGGTCAAAGAACTTCCGGCCGGTCACGTCGATGAGCGTGAGCCACATGATGGTGAACAGCGCCACCGCCGCCATGAATCCGGTGGACCAGCGCAACAGCTTTTCTAGGTTCTTGAGCATGGGAATGGGGTACAGAAAAACGAAACCGGCGAGGCAGTATGAACCACTGCCTCGCCGGCGATCGGGTGGCGCGTCGGGTTTATTTCGCCTTGATGATCTCAGCCCGGAATTCGGCCAGCACACCCTTGGGGTTCTTCAGGCCCTTGGCTTCGGCGGCGGCGGCCCACTGGTCCTCCAGCTGGGACTGCTTGGCTTTCACTTCATTGATGAAAGCCTCCGGCGCTTTCACGCGCTGCACGCCCTGGGCCTTCTGCGCGCCATCGCGGGAGGCATCGTCCACCTTGTCCCAGCCGGCACCGAATCGTGAGGCCACGTACTCGCCCGAGAGCTTGTCCACCACCGCCTTGTCCTGGGCCGACAGGGCGTCGTACTTGGCCGGGTTCATCATGAAGACGAAGCTGGTGTTGTACAGACCACCTGGGAAGGTGGTGGCGTGCTTGATCATGCCGAGCTTGAACGAAGCGATGGACTCGTCCGGGAAGAGGGTGCCGTCCATCACGCCGGTGGACAACATCTCAAACGACTCCGAGGCGGGTTTCAGCGTCGTGTTCCAGCCCATGAGCTTGGTTAGGTCGTTGATGTTGCCGCCGCCGATGCGCCACTTGAGCGAGGCCGCGTCGGCCGAGGACAGCACGGGCTTCTTGGTGTTGAAGATCACGCCAGGGCCGTGTGTGAACACGCCCAGCACCTTCACGCCACGGTGTTCACCCAGAGGCGCAAAGTGCTTGGTGTACACGCGCTGGTAGGCAATGGACGTGGCGCGCGAATCGTCACCGAGGAAAGGAAACTCGGCCACTTTGGTGTTCACGAAACGGCCGGGTGTGTAGCCGTCCACCGTGAAGGAGATGTCGGCCAAACCGTCACGCACGGCATCAAACGTGCCGGGAGGCGCCGAAACCGCCTTGGGCAGGATGTTGCACTTCATGCGGCCCGCGCTTTCCTTTTCGAGCGCATCGCACCACTCCTTCTGCGCCACGCTCAGGGTGTGGGTTGGAGGCACCCAGCTGGACGCGGAGAACACGGTCTGGGCAGAGGCGGGTGCGCCCATGAACAGAGTGGCTGAAAGGGCTGCCGAAGCGGCGAGGCGGAATTTCATGCAGGGTCTCCGGGGGATGAATATGGTTACAAAATATAAATACAGGACCTGATTTCACTATAGGCGAATACCCGTGGTTCCAGCCTACAGACTTACCCGAGTTCGCCGACCGAACGGTTGGGAAATAGGGAAATCCCTTGCTTTGTCGTCCCGACGGCAGACGGCAACACGGGGAAGCCGGATGATCCAGATCCTTGCTCTATAATCTCAAAAAAGCACGACCGTTCGATTTTTTAGACCCGTTGGTTGAACCCGAAAAATCGTCGTCCGTCCGAGCACCGACATACAATCCGAATTGACGTGCACGTCAACTCGGGCACCCGGTTTTTTGTTTGTCCCCCCATCATCTGGAGCAACTGAATATGAAGGTCATCGTCCCCGTCAAACGCGTGGTGGACTACAACGTCAAGGTGCGCGTGAAGGCCGACCAGTCCGGCATGGACCTGGCCAACGTCAAGATGAGCATGAACCCGTTTGACGAGATCGCGGTCGAAGAAGCCGTGCGCCTGAAAGAGAAGGGTGTCGTCACCGAAGTCATCGCCGTCTCCTGCGGCGTCACGCAGTGCCAGGAAACCCTGCGAACAGCCATGGCCATCGGCGCGGACCGCGCCATCCTGGTGGAAACCAACGAAGAACTGCAGCCCCTGGCCGTGGCCAAGCTGCTCAAGGCCCTGATGGACAAGGAACAGCCGGGCCTCGTGATCCTGGGCAAGCAGGCGATCGACGACGACTGCAACCAGACCGGCCAGATGCTCGCCGCGCTGGCGGGACTGCCCCAAGGCACCTTTGCCAACAAGGTCGAGGTGGTGGACGGCAAAGTGAACGTGACCCGCGAAGTCGACGGCGGCCTGGAAACCCTGAGCCTCACGCTGCCGGCCATCGTCACCACCGACCTGCGCCTGAACGAGCCGCGTTATGTGACGCTGCCCAACATCATGAAGGCCAAGAAGAAGCAGATGGACATCGTCAAGCCCGAAGACCTCGGTGTGGACGTGAGCCCGCGCATCAAGACGCTCAAGGTCAGCGAGCCGCCGAAACGCGGTGCGGGCATCAAGGTGCCGGATGTGGCGACCTTGGTCGAAAAACTCAAGCTCGAAGCCAAAGTCATCTGAGGAACAACAACATGACCGCACTCGTCATTGCCGAACACGACAACGCCATCATCAAGGGCGCCACGCTCAACACCGTCACCGCCGCCGCCCAGTGCGGGGGTGAGGTGCACGTGCTCATCGCCGGCCACAACGCAGGCCCGGCCGCTGCCGCCGCCGCCCAGATCGCCGGCGTCGCCAAAGTCATCCACGCCGACGCCGAGTACCTGGCGCACGGCCTGGCCGAGAACATGGCCGCGCAGGTGCTGGCCATCGCTTCCAGCTACAGCCACATCCTGTTCCCGGCCACGGCCAGCGGCAAGAACATCGCTCCGCGCGTGGCCGCGCAGCTCGACGTGGGCCAGATCAGCGACATCACCAAGGTGATCGCCGCGGACACCTTCGAACGCCCGATCTACGCCGGCAACGCCATTGCCACCGTGCAGAGCGGCGATGCCACCAAGGTGATCACCGTGCGCACCACCGGTTTCGACCCGGCCGCCGCCACCGGTGGCAGCGCTGCCGTTGAAACCCAGGCAGCGCAAGCCGACAGCGGCAAGAGCACCTTCCTGGGCAGCGAGATCGCCAAGAGCGACCGCCCCGAACTCACCGCCGCCAAGATCATCGTCAGCGGTGGCCGCGCGCTGGGCAGCGCCGAGAAGTTCAACGAGATCATGACCCCGCTGGCCGACAAGCTGGGCGCCGCGCTGGGCGCCAGCCGCGCCGCGGTGGACGCGGGCTACGCGCCCAACGACTGGCAGGTGGGCCAGACCGGCAAGATCGTGGCGCCGCAGCTGTACGTCGCCTGCGGCATCTCGGGGGCGATCCAGCACTTGGCCGGCATGAAGGACTCCAAGGTGATCGTGGCGATCAACAAGGACCCGGAGGCCCCGATCTTCTCGGTGGCCGACTATGGGCTGGAGGCCGATCTGTTCACCGCTGTGCCCGAGCTGACCAAGGCGCTGTAAGCACCGCACCACCGGCAAGGGCATCGTTCGCGATGCCCTTGTTGCATCTGTACTTCCCGAAGAACCTCTGGAGACATTCGAATGAGTTACGTCGCACCCCTCAAGGACATGTTGTTCAACATGCAGCACCTGGCCGGCCTCGATCAGGTGGCCCAGTTGCCCGGCTTTGAAGACGCTGGCCTGGACACCGCGCAGGCCGTGCTGGAGGAGTGCGCCAAGCTCAACGAAGGCTTGATCGCGCCGTTGAACTGGGAAGGCGACAAGTACCCGTCTTCCTTCCACGATGGCAAGGTCACCACGACGCCCGGTTTCAAGGAGGCGTTCAAGCAGTACGCCGAAGGTGGCTGGCAGGGCCTGCAGCACCCGGTGGACTTCGGTGGCCAAGGCCTGCCCAAGACCATCGGCGCGGCCTGCGGCGAAATCCTCAACAGCGCCAACATGAGTTTCGCGCTGTGCCCGCTGCTGACGGACGGCGCCATCGAAGCACTGATCACGGCTGGCAGCGACGAGCTCAAAGCCGTCTACCTGGAAAAACTGGTGAGCGGCGCCTGGACCGGCACCATGAACCTGACCGAGCCGCAGGCCGGCAGCGATCTTGCCGCGGTGCGCAGCCGCGCCGAGCCACAGCCCGACGGCAGCTACAAGGTGTTCGGCACCAAGATTTTCATCACCTACGGTGAACACGACATGGCCGAGAACATCGTGCACCTCGTGCTGGCCCGCGTGACCGGCGCGCCCGAAGGCGTGAAGGGCATCAGCCTGTTTGTCGTGCCCAAGTTCATGGTGAACCAGGACGGCTCGCTCGGTGCACGCAACGACGTGCATTGCGTGAGCATCGAACACAAGATGGGCATCAAGGCCTCGCCCACCGCCGTGCTGCAGTACGGCGACCACGGGGGTGCCGTGGGTTACCTGGTGGGCGAAGAGAACCGCGGTCTCGAATACATGTTCATCATGATGAACGCCGCGCGCTACGCCGTGGGCGTGCAGGGCATCGCGATCGCCGAGCGCGCCTACCAGAAGGCCGTGGGCTACGCGAAGGACCGCGTGCAGAGCCGCCCGGTCGACGGCTCGCTGAGCGCTGCAGCGCCCATCATCCACCACCCTGATGTGAAGCGCATGCTCATGACCATGCGCGCCAGCACCGAGGGTTGCCGTGCCATGGCCGCCGTGGCTGCGGTCGCTTACGACGCGGCCCACCACCACCCGGATGCCGATGCCCGCAAGGACAACGCGGCGTTCTACGAATTCCTGGTGCCGCTGGTCAAGGGCTACAGCACCGAGATGAGCCTGGAGGTCACCTCGCTGGGTGTGCAGGTGCACGGCGGCATGGGCTTCATCGAAGAAACCGGCGCCGCGCAGTATTACCGCGACGCCAAGATCCTGACCATCTACGAAGGCACCACCGCGATCCAGGCCAACGACCTCGTGGGCCGCAAGACGTCGCGCGACGGCGGCGTCAACGCCAAGGCCATCGCGGCACAGATGGAGAAGACCGAAGCCGAGCTGGTGCAACGCGGCAGCGCCAACGCGCTCGCCGTGGCCAAGCGCCTCACGGCCGCTCGCCAGGCGTTTGTGGACGTGGTGGAATTCATCGCCGCCAACACCCGCAGCAACCCCAACGCCGCCTTCGCCGGCAGCGTGCCCTACCTCATGCTCGCGGGCAATGTGGTGGCGGGCTGGCAGCTGGCGCGCGCGCTGCTGGTGGCCGAAGACCTGCTGGCCGCCGGCACCGACGCCGCCTTCATGCAGGCCAAGATCACCACCGCACGCTTCTACGCCGACCACATCCTGAGCCGCGCCCCGGGCGTGCGCGACAGCATCTGCGAAGGCGCAGAGGGTGTGACATCCATGGCGGTGGAGTCCTTCTGAAATGCATGACCCTGTTGCTGCGGTGACAGGGCTTGTGCATGGGCTGAACCAGAATCCAGCGTACTTTTGAGATTCCCAACGGAGACCACATGACCCGCCAACGCTACCTGCCCCCGGTGCTGAAGAACATCCAGTTCCCGGTGATCGGCTCGCCGCTGTTCATCATCAGCAACCCCAAGCTCGTCATTGCCCAGTGCAAGGCCGGCGTGGTGGGTGCGATGCCCGCGCTCAACGCGCGCCCGGCTTCGCAGCTCGACGAATGGTTGGCCGAGATCACCGAGGCGCTGGCTGCGCACGACCAGGCGAACCCGGACAACAAGGCCGCGCCATTCGCCATCAACCAGATCGTGCACAAGAGCAACGACCGTCTGGAGCACGACATGCAGTTGTGCGCCAAGTACAAGGTGCCGATCATCATCACCAGCCTGGGCGCGCGCGAGGACGTGAACAAGGGGGTGCAGAGTTGGGGTGGCGTGGTGCTGCATGACGTGATCAACAACGTGTTCGCGCACAAGGCGATCGAAAAGGGCGCCGATGGCCTGATCCCGGTGGCGGCCGGTGCCGGCGGCCACGCCAGCGTGAAGAGCCCGTTTGCCATGGTGCAGGAAATCCGCGAGTGGTTCGACGGCCCGGTGGCGCTCTCCGGCGCCATCGCCTCGGGTGGCGCCATCCTGGCCGCGCAGGCCATGGGCGCCGATTTCGCCTACATCGGCTCGGCCTTCATTGCCACCGAAGAAGCGCGCGCCGTGGACGGTTACAAGCAGATGATCACCGAGAGCAACTCGGACGACATCGTCTACAGCAACTTCTACACCGGCATCCACGGCAACTACCTCAAGGGCAGCATCCAGAACGCCGGCATGGACCCGGACAACCTGCCGCAGAGCGACCCGAGCAAGATGAACTTCTCCACCGGCGAAGGCGCCAACGCCGCCAAGGCCTGGAAAGACATCTGGGGCTGCGGCCAGGGCATCGGCGCGATCCGCGAGGTGATGCCGGCGGCCGATCTGGTGGCCCGCTTCAAGCGCGAATACGCCGAGGCCAAGGCGCGCATCTGCGGCGGCTGAGTTTTCGACGCGAAAAAAGCCGGCCTCGATGGCCGGCTTTTTTTTATGGATCACTCAAAGAGCCCATCGGTGCCGTTCTTTCATGGCGCCGGAGCGCGTACCGCGACGCATGAAGCAGCCCAGCCCAAGGCATCGCCGGGACGGCTTTGCCGGACGGCCAGTGCCGCCCCATTCAGGGGGTAGCGCGAAGCGCCGCAGGGGTGTTTCCCTTCATGGTTTGAAGAAATCCCGGATGGCGTCGATCAGCGTCGGCGGGCCGGCATATTCGGTGGCGCCGCTGTCGCCGATGGCGGTCACGGCGCCGCCGTTGGCCCACTCGCTGTAGAGCCAGTCGTCGTTCACCCGCACCAGGCCCGGCGGTGGTTCGCCCTGCGGGCTGACCGGCACGCCCTTGAGCGCGGTGGTCATGTAGTCGGCCCAGATCGGGAGTGCCAGGCGGCCGCCCGATTCGTGGTCACCCAGGCTGCGCGGCTTGTCGTGGCCGAGCCAGACCACGGCCGCCACGCTGGGGTGGTAACCCGTGAACCAGGCGTCGAACACGTCGTTGGTGGTGCCGGTCTTGCCGTAGATGTCGCTGCGTTTGAGCCGGGTCTGCGCGCGCGCGGCCGTGCCCACGCGCGTCACGTCGTTGAGCAGGCTGCCCATCACGTAGGCGTTGCGCGCGGGGACGGCACGGTTGTCTTCGGTCAGCGGGGCGGGCGGCGGTGCTTCAAAAAGCACCTTGCCCTGGGCGTCCGTGATGCGTTCCACCAGCAGCGGTTCCACGCGCCAGCCGCCGTTGGCCAGCGTGGCGTAGGCGCGGGCCATCTGCATGGGCGTGACCTGCCCCGTGCCCAGCGCCATCGTGAGGTTGTCGGGCTGCTTGGCGGCGTCGAGCCCGAAGCGGGCGACCCAGTCGCGGGTGCGCTGGGTACCGGTGTGCTGCAACACGCGCACACTCACCAGGTTGCTCGACTGCGCCAGCGCCTGCCGCACGGTGATGGGGCCACCGCTTTGACCGTTGGCGTTGCCCGGGCTCCAGCCGTTGGGCGCGGTGAAGGGCGAGTCGTCCACCAGCGTGGCGGGCATCACGCGCTCTTCCAGCGCCGCCGAGTAGAGCAGCGGCTTGAAGGCCGAGCCGGGCTGGCGCCAGCTCTGGGTGACGTGGTTGAAGGGCTGTCGGGTGAAGTCAAAACCACCCACCAGCGCGCGCACGCGACCGCTGCGCGCATCGAGGGCCACCAGCGCGGCCTCGGCGTCGGGCCACTGCGAGATGGCCCAGGTCTTGTCGGTCTTCACGAGGCGCAGCACAGCGCCACGCTGCACCTTGAGCGCCGCCTTGGCCTTCGGGCCCAGGCCCGCCTGCGCCCAGCGCAGGCCTTCGCCGGTGACGCGAACGCGCTCGCCGGTGGCCAGTTGGGCATCGACCGCCTTGGCGCTGGCCGAGAGCACCACCGCCGAACGCAGGGTGTCGTCGTCGCGGTGGTCTTTCAGGATCTCGGCCGCCGCACGCTCGATCTCGGGCCCGTCGCCGTTGGGCAGGTCTTCCTGCGCCTCAGGGCCGCGCCAGGGGTTGCGCCGGTCCTGCGCGAGCACGCCGCGTTGCACCGCGGCGTGGGCGGCGCGCTGTTCGGCCGCGCGCAGCGAGGTGTAGACCTTGATGCCGCTGGAGTAGGCCTCGGTGCCAAAGCGGTCCACCACGGCCTGGCGCGCCATCTCGGCCACGTGCGCCGCGTCCACACTGGTCTGGCCCGGCGTGCGCAGGGTGATCTTTTCGTTGCGCGCGGCGGCCAGCTGGGCGTCGTTGATCACGCCGACCACGTGCATGCGTTGCAACACCACGCGCTGGCGCTGCGTGGCCCGCTCGAGGTTGGCCACCGGGTTGGCGTAGTAGGGGTTCTGCGGCAGGCCGGCGAGCATGGCGGTTTCAGCGACGCTCAGCTGGTTCATCGGCTTGCCGAAGTAGATCTGCGACGCGGCGGCAAAGCCGTAGGCGCGCTGTCCCAGAAAGATTTCGTTGAGGTAGATCTCCAGGATGCGGTCTTTGCTGAGCGCGTCTTCGACCTTGAAGGCCAGCAGGATCTCCTTGGTTTTGCGTTCCACCGAGAGCTCGCGGGTGAGCAGCATGGTGCGCACCAGCTGCTGCGTGATGGTGCTCGCCCCCTGCTTGCGACCACCGGTCAGCATGGCCAGCGCGGCGCGCGCCATGCCCTTGGGGTCCACCCCCGAGTGTTCGCGGAAGCGCGCGTCTTCCACGGCGAGCACCGCGTCCTGCAACAGCTTGGGGGTGCGCGCCAGCGGCACATAGTCGCGCCGTTCGGCGCCGAACTGCGCGATCTCCACGTTGTCGGCCGTGAACACCTGCAGCGGCAGCTTGGGCTGGTAGTGGACGATCTTGTCGATGGGCGGCAGGTCGAACGTGGACGCGTGAACCGCGGGTGCAGTCAGCAGCAGCGGGGCGGGGGCAACGAACACCAGGCTGACGAGCAGGCGGCGCGATAGGGGCAAAGACATGGACCCGGATTATCCGGTTGGCCGGTGTGCCGGAGATGAACCGGGCGTAACCGAATGTGCCATCATGATCGCCGTCACACTGGTACTGCGTCCGATGGCACACAATTGCTGCGGTGCAGCACATGGAGCCCTCCATGCCAGAAGAAACCATGAAGGAGAGCGGTCCGCCGGTCTCCAGCCCTTCCAACCCCGAGCCGGGGCGTGGATGGCGTCTGGGCCGTCGCCGGATGGCGGTCGGTCTGGCGGTGCTTGCCCTGCTCTTGGCCGGGGGTGCCTGGCTGCTGGGGCACGAGGCCCAGACCTCCCGTCTGCAGGCCCGGATGCTGACCCGCTATGCCGCCGATCTGGCCTACCAGACCGAGCCAGGGGCCAGTGACCGCGTGCGCTTTCCGGCGCACGGCCCGTTCGACCAGCGCCTGGGCTACACCGGCATCCCGGGCTTCGTGGACCGCCTGGAGACGCGCGGTTTTGCCATCACCGAGCAGGTGCGCCAGAGCCCGGCCCTGCAGGCCCACCTGGAGCGCGGGCTGTACGCCCCCTACGCCGAAAAAGGCCAGGCCGGGCTGGCCGTGTTTGACTGCCGCCGGGAGCCGGTTTACGCCTTCCACTACCCGTACCGGGCCTTCGAGCGCTTCGATCAGGTGCCGCCGCTGGTCACGCAGGCCCTGCTGTTCATCGAAAACCGCGAGCTGCTGGACGCCGACCGGCCGCAGATGAACCCCGCGGTGGACTGGGTGCGCTTCACCCGTGCCGTGATCGGGCAACTCGGCAGCCGCATCGACCCCGAGCTCGACACGCCCGGCGGCAGCACCCTGGCCACGCAGATCGAAAAATACCGCCACTCGCCCGACGGCATCACGCACAGCGCCCGCGAGAAGCTGCGCCAGATGGCGTCGGCCTCCGTGCGCGCCTACCGGCAAGGGGCCGACACGCTGCCGGTGCGTCGCCAGATCCTGCTGGACTACCTGAACACCGTGCCGCTGTCGGCCGCGCCCCGGCATGGCGAGGTGCACGGGCTGGGGGATGGTCTGTGGGTCTGGTTCGGGACCGACTTTCAGCGCGCCCGCTCGCTGCTGATGCCCGGTGAAGACCTGGCCGGCGACCCCGCCGAGCGGGCCCAGGTGCTGCGCCAGGTCGTGGCCCTGATGGTGGCTCACCGGCGGCCGTCGTGGTACCTCGCGCAGGGCCGCGAAGACCTCGACCAGACCACCGACGCCTACCTGCGCCTGCTCGCCGCCGAGGGCATCGTCGATCCCGGCTGGCGCGACGCGGCGCTGCAGCAGCGGCTGGTGTTCCGCGACATGGTCCGCCAGCCACCGCGGGTGCCCGCCAGCCCGGGCAAAGGCAGCGCCGCCGCGCGCGGCCGCCTGGCGGGGTGGCTCGGCACCTCGCTCTACACCCTCGATCGGCTCGACGCCCGCCTCGACACCACCCTGCATGGCGGCCTGCAGGACGCCGTCGGCGGCTACCTCGGCCGCCTCGGCGACCCGGCGTTCGCCCGCTCGCAGGGGCTCATGGGCGAGCGCCTGCTGCAACCCGCCTCGCTGGGCGCGGTGCGCTACAGCTTCACCCTGCTGGAGCGGACCGCTGAGGGCAACCTGGTGCGCGTGCAGACCGACACCACCAACCAGCCGCTGGACATCAACGAAGGCAGCAAGCTCGAACTCGGCTCCACCGCCAAGCTGCGCGTGCTGGCCACCTACCTGGAGCTGGTCGCCGGGCTGCACGCGCGCCTGGCCTCGCTGGAACCCAAGGCCCTGCGCAGCACCGCCGTCGACCGGCAGGACACGCTCACCCGTTGGGCCGTGCAGCACCTGACCACCAGCCCCGACCGCAGCCTGGATGCCATGCTCGAAGCGTCCCTGGAGCGCCGCTTCTCGGCCGATCCGGGCGAGCAATTTTTCACCGGCGGTGGCCTGCACACCTTCAACAACTTCAACGCCGACGACAACCGGCGGTCGCCGACGGTGCGCGAGGCCATGCAGGCCTCGATCAACCTGCCCTTCGTGCGCGTGTTGCGCGAGGTCGTGCGCCACACCATGTACCAGGTGCCCGGCAGCACCGCACGCCTGCTCGATAACGACGACGACCCCCGCCGTGGCGCCTACCTCGCCCGGTTCGCCGATCGCGAGGGTCAGACCTTCCTGCGCCGCTTCTGGCGCAAGACCGACCAGCGCAAGCCCGCAGAGCTGCGCGCCCTGCTGCTCGACGGGCTGCGCCCCACGCCCGAGCGGCTGGCCGCCGTGTTCCGCTACCTCGAACCCGACGCCAGCGCCGACGCGCTGGGGGCTTTCCTGCGCGAGCGCCTGGGCGAGAAGGCACCCGACGCGACGCGCGTGGCGCGGCTGCACAGCCGTTTCGCGCCCGGCACGCTTGACCTGCCCGACCGGGGCTATGTGGCCGGGGTGCACCCGCTCGAACTCTGGCTGGTGGCCTACCGCCTGCAGCACCCCGAGGCCAGCCTGAGCCAGGCGCTGAAGGACAGCGCCGAAGAGCGGCAGGCCGTCTACGGCTGGCTGTTCCGCACCCGCGTCAAGAGCGCGCAGGACAACCGCATCGCCACCCTGCTCGAAGTCGAGGCCTTTCTCGACATCCACAGCCGCTGGGCCCGGCTGGGCTATCCCTTCGGCCACCTTGTGCCCTCGCTGGCAACGGCCCTGGGCAGCTCGGGCGACCGCCCCGCGGCGCTGGCCGAGCTCATGGGCATCATCGTCAACGACGGGGTGCGCCTGCCCAGCCGCCTCATCAACGGCGTGCACCTGGCCGACGGCACGCCCTGGGCCACCGCGCTGGGCCCCACGCCGGTCCAGGGGGAGCGCGTCATGGAACCGGCGGTCGCGCGGGCGTTGCGCAAGGCCCTGTCCGAGGTGGTGGAGCGGGGCACCGCACGCCGCCTGTCCGGCAGCTTTCGCACCGAGGGCGGTGACGACCTGTCACCGGGCGGCAAGACCGGCACCGGCGACAACCGCGTGGTGGTGCGCGGGCGCGCCACGCTCGCGCTCAACCGCACCGCCACCTTCGTGTTCCACCTGGGGCCGCGCTACTTCGGCAGCCTCACCGCCTATGTCGTCGGGCCGGACGCCGCGCGCTACCACTTCACCTCCGGCCTGCCGGTGCAGATACTGACCTCGATGGCGCCGATCCTGATGCCGTTTCTGGACACGTCCACCGGCAACGCCTGCCCGCCCGCGCCGCCCTGACCGGAACCGCAGCGCTCGGACATGGGTATATTGGTTCCACCATGCACGACATCATCTGCCCCCACTGCGGCAAAGCATTCAAGATCGACGAAGCCGGCTACGCCGACATCCTCAAACAGGTGCGCGACAGCGACTTCGAGCAGCAACTGCACGAGCGGTTGGAACTGGCCGAGCGGGACAAGCGCAACGCCGTCGAGCTCGCCACCACCAAGGTCACCAGCGCGTTGCAGACGGCCGCCGCGGCCAAGGACACACAAATCCAGGCGCTGAAGGCCCAGCTCGATGCCGGCGAGGTCGCGCGCAAACTCGCCGTGGCCGAAGCCCTGAGCGCCGTGGAAAAACAGCGCGACGCGCTCGCCAACGAGCTGGAGCAAAGCCGGCGCGACCAGCAGGCCACCGCCGATCTGGCCGCCGCCAGGCTCGTGAACGAACTGCAAAAAACCGCCGCCAGCAAAGACGCCGAGATCCAGGCGCTGAAGGCCCAGGTCGACGCCACCGCCGTCGCGCAGCGGCTCGCGATCACCGAAGCCCTCAGCGCGGTCGAGAAAGAGCGCGACGAACTCAAAAGCGGGCTGGAGCGCGCGGCGCTGGAAAAGCAGCTGGCCCAGCAGGCGCTCAAGGACAAGTACGAGACCCAGATCAAGGACCGCGACGACGCCATCGAGCGGCTGCGCGACATGAAGGCACGCCTGTCGACCAAGATGATCGGCGAGACCCTCGAACAGCACTGCGAGACCGAGTTCAACCGCATCCGGGCGACCGCGTTCCCGCGCGCCTACTTCGAAAAAGACAACGACGCGCGCAGCGGCAGCAAGGGCGACTACATCTTTCGCGACAGCGACGAAGCCGGAACCGAGATCGTCTCGATCATGTTCGAGATGAAGAACGAGGGCGACCGCACCGCGACCAAGAACCGGAACGAAGACTTTCTGAAAGAACTCGACAAGGACCGCAACGAGAAAGGCTGCGAATACGCCGTGCTGGTCTCCCTGCTCGAACCCGACAGCGAGCTCTACAACACCGGCATCGTCGACGTGTTCCACCGCTACCCGAAGATGTACGTGGTGCGCCCGCAGTTCTTCCTGCCCATCATCACGCTGCTGCGCAACGCGGCCATGAACTCGCTCAAATACAAGTCGGAGCTGGCGCTGTTCAAGGCGCAGAACATCGACATCACGAACTTCGAGGGCGAGCTCGAAGGCTTC
Organism: Hydrogenophaga sp.; assembly: GCF_018780075.1. Taxonomy (GTDB): domain Bacteria; phylum Pseudomonadota; class Gammaproteobacteria; order Burkholderiales; family Burkholderiaceae_C; genus Hydrogenophaga. Next base: position 347 of record NZ_JADMKB010000072.1, on the reverse strand, counting down.
AAGAGCGCGTTCGCGAAGAACTACGACCTGGCCTCCCGGCGCTTCCAGACCGCGATCGAAGAGATCGACAAGTCGATCGACCACCTGCAAAAGACCAAGGAAGCCCTGCTCGGCGCCGACCGCAACCTGCGCCTGGCCAACGACAAGGCGCAGGACGTGACGATCAAAAAATTGACCCGCGGCAACCCGACGATGGCGGCCAAGTTCGCCGAGTTGAAGGATCAGGGGCCTTCGGGGGGCGGGTAGGGCGAGGGAGCGGGCCGAATGATCTGGGTTGTTCCAGAGACTGTTTAGTTAAGGGTTGTAGGACGCCCTCCCGCGCAGGCGTGCCGATGACACACGCTGAC
>NZ_JADMKB010000156.1 GCF_018780075.1 Hydrogenophaga sp. | reverse complement strand
AACCCCGGTACTCACCGTGAAAGGGTGATGTCCTAGGCCTCTAGACGATAGGGTCGTAGCCTTTGGAACCGAACTGTGCATTGTAGCAAAACCACAGTGCTCAATTCTTCAATTTTGGTGGAGGTAAGCGGGATCGAACCGCTGACCTCTTGCATGCCATGCAAGCGCTCTCCCAGCTGAGCTATACCCCCACAGGGTTTGTTGATTCACGCTTTACATGTCACCGCTCGGTGCGAATCAGCAAGCCTCAAATTATAGGACATTTTTCAGGTGTTTTGAAGTCTCACCAAAACTGTTTGTTGATTTTGCAGTTCGAGCACCGCATCGAGCGACGGCGTCTGGGCCGTGCCCATCACCAGCACGCGCACCGGCATGGCCAGTTGCGGCATCTTGATGCCATGGGCAGCAATGGTTTCCTTGATGGCACCCGAGATGCCGGGCTTGTCCCAGGCACACGTGGCCAGCTTCTGCGCCAGGGTCGCGAGCACGGGCCTGATCGCATCCGTGACGTGTTGTGTGAGCTCTTCGGCTGAAGGGGTCACATCGGCGTAAAACGCCGCGGCCCAACCGGCCAGCGCCACCGTGGTGTCACAGCGGTCCTTGAACAGGCCGCAGATGCGCGGCAAACGCTCGTCGGCGGTGATGCCTCGCTTCTGCAACTGCTCTGCCACCAAGGGTGAGAGCGCGGCGTCGTCCATCGACTTCAGATGCTGGGCGTTGACCCAGCGCAGCTTGGCTTCATCGAACTGCGCGGCGCTGCGACCCAGGTGGTCGAGGTTGAACCACTCGAGAAACTGCGCACGGCTGAAAATTTCGTCGTCGCCGTGGCTCCAGCCCAGGCGAGCCAGGTAGTTCACCATCGCGTCGGGCAGGTAGCCTTCATCGCGGTACTGCGTGACGGGTTTGGCGCCGTTGCGCTTGCTCATCTTCTCGCCCAGCTCGTTGAGCACGGTGGGCAGGTGGGCGTACACCGGCGGCGCTTTGCCGAGGGCTTTGAAGATGTTGATCTGGCGCGGCGTGTTGTTCACGTGGTCATCGCCACGGATCACATGGGTGATGGCCATGTCGATGTCGTCCACCACGACGCAGAAGTTGTAGGTGGGCGTGCCGTCAGGGCGCGCGATCACGAGATCATCAAGTTCGTCGTTGCGGATCTCGATCAGGCCCTTGACCTTGTCGTCCCAGGCCACCACGCCGCCCTGCGGGTTCTTGAAGCGCAGCACGGGCTTGACCCCTTCGGGCACGGGCGGCAATGCCTTGCCGGGTTCAGGACGCCAGGTGCCGTCGTAACGCGGCTTTTCCTTGTTGGCCATCTGGCGCTCGCGCAGCGCATCCAGCTCGGTCATGCTCATGTAGCAGGGATACACATGGCCGCCAGCGACCATCTCGGCCAGCACCGCCTTGTAGCGGTCCATGCGCTGCATCTGGTAGAACGGGCCTTCATCGTGATCCAGGCCCAGCCACTTCATCCCTTCGATGATGACATCCACCGCCGCCTGCGACGAGCGCTCCAGGTCGGTGTCTTCGATGCGCAGGATGAAGGTGCCACCGGTGGCGCGGGCGAACGCCCACGGATACAGCGCCGAGCGGATGTTGCCCAGGTGAATGAAGCCGGTGGGCGAAGGAGCGAAGCGGGTACGGACGGTCATGGGACGGTTCAGAAAAATCAGAGGCTGGAAAAACCGCGGTCAAGGTCGGCGCGAATGTCGTCCAGGTGCTCGAGGCCGACGGCCACTCGGATCAGGCCCTGGCCGATACCGGCTGCCTGACGCTGCGCCTCGGACAGCTTGCCATGCGAAGTGCTTGCGGGATGGGTACACAGTGTCTTGGTGTCGCCCAGGTTCGTGCACAGCGACAGCACCCGGAGCGCATCGAGCACATGGAAAGCGCGCCGGCGCGCCTGTTCGGGGTTGTCGGCTTTCACGTCGAAAGACAGCACAGCCCCACCGATACCGCCCATCTGGCGCATGGCCAGTTCGTGCTGGGGGTGGCTGGGCAGGCCAGGGTAGTACACGCGGCCCACAGCGGGGTGCGATTCAAGCCACTGCGCGAGCGTCAGGGTCTGGGCGCTTTGCGCCCTCATGCGCAGGTCCAGCGTTTCGAGGCCTTTGAGCACCACCCAGGCATTGAAGGGCGAGAGCACCATGCCTGAGTTCTTCTGCACCGGCAGGAATTTCTCGCGCACCATGGCTTCGCTGGCGCACAAGGCGCCGGCCATCACGCGGCCCTGCCCGTCCAGGTACTTGGTGCCGGAATGCATGACGATGTCGGCACCCAGCGCAATGGGGCGCTGCAGGGCCGGCGTGGCAAAGCAGTTGTCCACCGCCAACAGGGCGTTGGCGTTGTGGGCCATCTCCGCCAGCGCCTGGATGTCGCACACCTCGCCCAGCGGATTGGTGGGCGTTTCGGCGAACAGCAGCCGGGTGGTGGGCCGTATGGCCGCTCGCCACGCGGCCAGATCGGTCTGCGGCACCACCGAGGTTTCCACACCGAAGCGGCCGAACTCGGACCCGATCAACTTCAAGGTCGAGCCGAACATGGACTGCGAGATGATCACGTGGTCACCCGCTTTGAGCAGGCTGAAGCACATCAACATGACCGCGGCCATACCCGACGCCGTGGCCATGCAGGCCTCGGCGCCTTCCATGGCAGCCAGGCGCTGCTCGAAGCTGGTGACGGTGGGATTGCCGGAGCGGCCGTAGGTGTAGCCATCTTCCTCGCCAGCGAAGCGGCGCGCAGAGGCTTCGGCCGAGGGCTGCACGTAACCACTGGTCAGGTACAGCGCTTCGGAGTTTTCACCATACTGGCTGCGCTCAACGGCCAGTCGCACCGCGAGGGTTTCGCGGTGCAGGCCGGCGCCGGGAGAAGAAACGTCCTTGCTCATCGCGCGCCCCTCCATCAGGCGGTCTGGGCGTTGGGCAAGGCCAGGCGGGAGCTGTCTTCCTCACCTTCTTCGGCCGAGCCACGCCCAGCGTTCATGCGCGCAATGGTTTCCAGCGTGATGTCACCAGTGACATACACGCCGTCGAAACACGAAGCGTCAAAGCCGGCCAGCGACGGATTGAGCGAGCCGATGGCCTGCTTCATCGCGTCCACGTCCTGGTAGATCAGGGCATCACAACCGATGCTCTCGCGCACCTGCTCGACCGTGCGGTCGTGCGCCACCAGCTCGTCGGGCGTGGGCATGTCGATCCCGTAGACATTGGGGAAACGCACCGGCGGCGCGGCACTGGCGAGGTACACCTTGCGTGCACCGGCGTCACGCGCCATCTGCACGATCTCGCGGCTGGTGGTGCCGCGCACGATGGAGTCGTCCACCAGCAGCACGTTGCGGCCCTTGAACTCGCTGCCGATCACGTTGAGCTTCTGGCGCACCGACTTCTTGCGCACGCCCTGCCCCGGCATGATGAAGGTGCGGCCGACGTAGCGGTTTTTCACAAACCCTTCGCGGTATGGCAGGCCCAGCAACTGGGCCAGTTCCATGGCGCTGGGGCGCGAAGACTCGGGGATCGGAATCACGACGTCGATCTCGTTCGGTGGCACGGTCGAGACCAGCCGCTTGGCCAAGGTCTTGCCCAGGTTCAGGCGCGCCTGGTACACCGAGATGCCGTCGAGCACCGAGTCCGGACGGGCCAGGTAGACAAACTCGAAGATGCAGGGGTTGTGGCTGGTCTTCTCAGCGCACTGCTGGAACTGCATGTTGCCCGCCAGGTCCACGAACAGCGCCTCGCCGGGCTGGATGTCGCGGTCCAGCTCGAAGCCATTGCCTTCGAGCGTCACCGACTCGCTGGCCACCATCACGCTGTCGCCATGGCGGCCGACGCACAGCGGGCGGATGCCGTAGGGATCACGGAACGCGAGCAAACCGTGCCCTGCGATCAGTGCCACCACGGCGTAGGAGCCGCGCACCCGCTGGTGCACGCCGCGCACGGCGGCAAACACATCGGCGGGCTTGAGCTTGATGCCGCGCGACACCTTCTCCAGCTCGTGCGCCAGCACGTTGAGCAAGACCTCGGAGTCGCTGTCGGTGTTGATGTGGCGGTGGTCCGTCTGGAACAGCTCCTGCTTCAGCGCCTGGGCGTTGGTCAGGTTGCCGTTGTGCACCAGCACCAGGCCGAACGGCGCGTTCACGTAAAACGGCTGCGCCTCTTCCTCACTGAAGGCATTGCCCGCGGTCGGGTAACGCACCTGCCCGAGGCCGCTGTTGCCCGGCAGCGCACGCATGTTGCGGGTGCGAAACACGTCCCGAACCATGCCCTTGGCCTTGTGCATGAAAAACTTGCGACCTTGCTCGGTCACGATACCGGCCGCATCCTGGCCACGGTGCTGCAACAGCAGCAACGCGTCATAGATCAACTGGTTGACCGGCGTCTGGCTTACCACGCCCACGATTCCACACATGATTGGATCCTCAGCGAAACATTGACAAAAAATTTCAGGACAGATAACCCGCCACCGACGGCGGCAGCAAGGGCTTGAGCGTGTGCAGTCCGTCAGCCAGCACCTGCGCCACCATGGACGCCTTCCACTGCTCGTTGGACTTCAGCGGGGTCATGCCCACCACCACCGCCAGGGCCAGCAAAATCACCACGCCCCGCAAGAGACCAAACGCACCACCCAATACCCGATCGATCGGTCGCAAGCCCACGGCCGACACCATGCGCTTCACCATCCAGGCCACCAGACCTCCGGCAAAGGCCGTGGCGATGAAAACCAGGGCAAACCCCGCCGCCAGTCTCAGGGCGGGCGATGCGTCTCCCATGGGCAGCAGCCCAGCCACCACGCTCGCGTACGCCTGGGCCACCACAAACGCCGCCACCCAGGCCGCGACCGACAGCACCTCGTAGACCAGTCCACGCCACAGACCCACCACCGCCGACAGCAACAGGACCGCCAGCAGAACGCCGTCGACCCCGTTCATGCCCAGCCGATCCGGGTCACGCGGTCAGACATCACAACCACAACAAGGCCGCCGGCAGGCCCAGCGCCTTGGCGCGGGCCGCTGCCTTGTCGGCCTCGGCACGGGTGGCAAACGGCCCCATGCGCACCCGGATGCGCTTGCCCTGAGAGGTTTCGGCCACGTGGGTGTAAGTCTTGAGCCCGGCGCGCTCCAGCTTGAGGCGTGCCTCGCGTGCACGCTCGACTTCAGCAAAAGCGCCGACCTGCACCACGATGCGCTCGGTGCCCGCTGCCGGTTTGTCGTCGGCTTTGTCACTGGTCTTTTCGTCCGCGTTGGCCGCAGGCTTTGCAGGGCCTGCTTCGGCGGCACCCTTCTCGCTCGCCTTGGGCTGAGGCTTCGCCGTGTCCGGCTTGGCCGCTTCTGCCTTGTCGGCCTTGGCCACGACGGTCGGCTTGGACTCCACCTCCTCCTCCCGCGCGCTCAGGCTTTCACCGGTGGACACGCCACCTCCGGACGCCATGGCGCTGTCAGAGGCGGCTGAGGCTGCTGAGGCGGCAGGTTTGGCTGAAGAAGCGGAAGGCGCAGGGTTGCGCGAGGGGATTTCGATCGGGATGTCCACCGCGATCGGGCGTGGCTGGGTGTCGAACAGCAAAGGGAAACCCAGCACGCCCACCAGCACCAGCACCGCCGCCCCGATCAGGCGATGGCGCGCCCTGCGGCGCACAGCCTCAATGCTTTGGGGAGGCTGAGGGGCCGGGTGGCCCTGGGTACCGGAGCGGGATGTGAGCATTCGGGGTCGGACCCTGGCAAAGGGCTGCGGGGGCGGTCAGGCAGCGAGGTGTTTGGCCGACAGACGGGGCACCCCGTTCTGCAAAACACCACCCACGGTGAAGAAGGAACCAAAGACGACGATTCTATCAGCGGGGTCCGCCAGCGACACCGCCGCGCGCAGCGCCTCCATGGGCGTGGCGTGGCGGCCGGCCACTCGACTCTTGCCGCCGGGCGCGGTGGCCGCGTGGGCGTCCAGCTGCTCGGCCAGCGTGTCGGCCGTGCTTGCGCGCGGGAGCGGCAGATCGGTGAGGTGCCAGCGGTCGATCAGGGGACCGATGCGCTCCAGCATTGCGCCCAGGTCCTTGTCGGCCATGGCGCCAAACACCGCGTGGGTGGTGGGGTAATAGCCCATCGCGTCCAGGTTTTCCGCCAGCGCGGCGACCGAGTGCGGGTTGTGCGCCACGTCCAGCACCAGGGTGGGTGTGCCGGGCACGATCTGGAAGCGTCCGGGCAGCTCCACCATGGCCAGTCCGTTGCGCACCGCCTGCGCGGTCACCGGCAGGCGCGGGCGCAAGGCTTCGATGGCCGCGAGCACGCCCGACGCGTTGACCAGCTGGTTGGCGCCGCGCAGCGCCGGGTAGGCCAGCCCGCTGTAGCGCCGCCCGCCGTGCGAAGGGTGCATGGCCCAGCCCCATTGCTGCTGGTCCCCGGCGAAGTGAAAGTCCTTGCCCAGGCGCCACAGGCTGGCGCCCACTTCGAGCGCGCGGTCCAGCACGCTTTGCGGCGGCACCGGGTCGCTCACCACCACCGGGCGGCCGGTGCGCATGATGCCGGCCTTCTCGTAACCAATCGCTTCGCGGTCCGGCCCCAGCAAGGCCATGTGGTCCAGCGCGATGCAGGTGATGACGGCGCAATCCGGGTCAACGATGTTCACCGCGTCCAGCCGACCGCCCAGGCCCACCTCCAGGATGGCCACATCGATGCCGCTGGCCGCGAGCGTGCGCAGGATGGCCAGGGTGGTGAACTCGAAATAGGTCAGCTGCACCTCGCCCAGACCGTCATCGCTCGCCGCCCCCAGGCGCGCGGCCTCGACTTCAGCGAAACCGGGCACCAGGGCCTTCGCGTCCACCGCCTCGCCCGCGACCCGGCAACGCTCTTCGAAGCGCACCAAGTGCGGCGAGGTGTACACGCCGGTGCGGTAGCCCGCCTCGCCGTAAATCGCTTCCAGCATGGCGCAGGTGGAGCCTTTGCCGTTGGTGCCGGCCACCGTGATCACGGGGCAGGCCAGCTTGAGCTGCATGCGCTGGGCGACGCGTTGCACGCGGTCCAGCCCGAGTTCGATGCCGCTGATGCCTTGGGGATGCAGACGCTCGCAGTGGGCGAGCCATTCAGAAAGGGTGTTCATACCCCCCGGATTGTCTCGCACCACCCGCTGCCCGCGGGTTCAGAGGGCGAATCGGTCCGTGGCCTCGATCAGTCGCGAGAGGATGCCGGGCTCGTTGAACGCGTGCCCGGCGTCCGGCACCAGGTGGAACTCGGCCTGCGGCCAGGCACGGTGCAGTGCCCACGCGGTGTGGGCGGGCGTGCAAGCGTCGTAACGCCCCTGCACGATCACGCCAGGGATGTGCTGGAGCTTGCCCGCGTCCCGGATGAGCTGGCCCTCGTCCATCCAGCCGTCGTGCACGAAGTAGTGGTTTTCAATACGGGCGAAGGCGAGTGAGAACGCGTCGTTCGAGTGTTTGGCCGTGTTGGCCGCGTCGGGCAGCAGGCGGATGGTCTGGCCTTCCCACAGGCTCCAGGCGCGGGCACAGGCGAGTTGCTCGGCCGGGTCGTCACCCGTCAGGCGCTTTCGGTAGGCGGACAGCAGATCGCCCCGCTCGGCCACGGGAATCGGCGCCACGAAGCCCTCCCACAAATCCGGGAACAACCACGAGGCGCCTTCCTGGTAGTACCAGCGCACCTCCTCGCGTCGCAGCGTGAAGATGCCGCGCACGATCAGCGCCGAGACGCGCTCGGTGTGCGTCTGCGCATAGGCCAGCGCCAGGGTGCTGCCCCAGGAGCCGCCGAACACCAGCCACCGCTCCACGCCCAGCATGGTGCGCAGCCGCTCCATGTCGGCCACCAGGTGCCAGGTCGTGTTGTTCTCCAGCGACGCGGCGGGCCTGGAGCGTCCGCAACCGCGCTGGTCGAACAGCAGCACGCAGTACCTTTCAGGGTCGAACAGGCGGCGGTGGTCGGGCGAACAGCCCGAGCCCGGTCCGCCGTGCAAAAACACCGCGGGCTTGCCGCTCGGGTTGCCACAGAGCTCCCAATAGATCTGGTGGCCGTCGCCGGTGTCGAGCACGCCGGTTTTGAACGGTTCGATGGGTGGGTAGAAGTCGCGCTGCGTCATCTTGGGAGCTGGGTTGGAGGCACGCCGACCGAGGGCAACATGCCAGAATTCGGAGATGACCACACTCTACGGCATCCCCAACTGCGACACCGTCAAGAAGGCCCGCACCTGGCTGGCGGAACACGGCGTCACGCACACGTTCCACGACTTCAAGAAACACGGCGTTCCCGAGCCCGACCTCAGCCGCTGGCTCGCCGCCGCGGGCTGGGAAACGCTCGTCAACCGCAAAGGCACGACCTGGCGCGGGCTGGACGAGGCCACCCGCAGCGCGGTGGTGGACAACGCCAGCGCCCGCACCCTGCTGCTGGCCCACGCCAGTGTGATCAAGCGCCCGGTGGTGGTGTGGGCGGACGGTGCCATCACCGTCGGCTTTGACGCGGCCGACTGGCAGCGCCGGGTCTAGGAACGCCCCGCCCGCCTAAAATCGCGGTTTCGCCTCCACTTTTCACACCCTCCTCCCCATGAGCACCACCCAGATCAGCGGCGTCACCGTCAACACCCAGGCCAGCGTGTATTTCGATGGCAAATGCGTCAGCCACGGCATCACCTTCCCCGACGGCACCAAGAAGTCGGTCGGCGTGGTGCTGCCCGCCAACCTCACCTTCAACACCGGCGCGCCCGAGATCATGGAATGCGTGGCCGGCGGCTGTGAATACAAGCTGGCCGGCACCGACGCCTGGCTCAAGTCCGGCCCCGGCGAAAAATTCGCCATCCCCGGCAACAGCAGCTTCGACATCCGCGTGACCGAGCCCTACCACTACATCTGCCACTTCGGCTGATCAGCGACTGAACCCGACAAGAGCAGCACACACATGGCCACCATTCTCCAAAACCTGCCCACACAGCAGAAAGTCGGCATCGCCTTTTCCGGCGGCCTGGACACCTCCGCCGCCCTGCTGTGGATGAAGCAAAAGGGTGCGATCCCCTACGCCTACACCGCCAACCTCGGCCAGCCCGACGAGCCGGATTACGACGAAATCCCGCGCAAGGCCATGCAGTACGGTGCCGAACAGGCGCGCCTGATCGACTGCCGCACCCAGCTGGCGCACGAAGGCATTGCCGCGCTGCAGTGCGGTGCCTTCCACATCAGCACTGCGGGTGTCACCTACTTCAACACCACGCCGCTGGGCCGCGCCGTGACCGGCACCATGCTGG
>NZ_JADMKB010000027.1 GCF_018780075.1 Hydrogenophaga sp. | reverse complement strand
TGCCTGGAGCAGTTTGACCGGCCACAAGTGGGGCGGTTTGGGGTGGCCATCGGGGCTCCAACACTCCCAGAATCCTCGTCAGGACTGCTTACACAGAGTGGGTTGCTGCTGGCTTGTACAAGGTCAGGCCCAACCAACATCTTCGGGTTGGGGCACCCCTTCGCATCCACAACGAGCTGATGGGTCACGAAGGGGTCGTAGTGTCCTATCGCAGTCTTGTTCACAGCAGCATCGCTGGGGTCACTGTATGACGCGAATGTTGTCGAAAGCGTTCTGCCAATAGGGAACGCGTAACCTGTTGCCCAATCCGCAGAGCTCGTGGCGATGATGAGTCTGGGCGGAGTGCCCTTTCCATGTGGCCACCGCCTCACCAAGTCGAGGTAAGGCTTAAATCGCATCGCTTCAATTGCGGGGTTCACCAGGACCAACACATCCGGTGAAAAACGACGAGTCTGCGGCTCCTGCGGTGCACCTTGAGAAGCCGCGAAGCTAAGCTGGTCAGCAAGAGCCTGGTCAAGAAGTCGCGCACTCAACGCAGAGTACAAAAGCGCCCCGCCAAAGCTGTGCCCAATCGCGACCAATTTCGTGCCGGTTGAGTCGAAGTTTGTCCTGACTTGTTCCAGGCGAAAGAACAGTTCTGTCACGCCCCCGGAGTTCCCGATATTCTGGGCGGCAGCCTTACGGTCCCAGAACGTGAGCGCATAGCTGAGCGGCATCGTGATGCCACTGGATTCGATGGAGTCCCCTCTCCAGCCGACAAAGACTCCCACTACAGGAACCTCTTGACCAGGCGCTTGAGAAAGGCTTTGGGTCTCAGCTGACCTGCCCGCAAACTGCGCGACGAACGTCCTGAACTTGTTTAAGTCGTCGAATGAGTCTTCTGTTGTCCGAGCACTGTGATGCCAGCCATGAACATAGACGAGAACTACGGCACCGGCCCTGGCCGCGCCGGCCACTCCGTCCACAGCGCAGTTCAATTGTGTTCGATTGAACAAGTTTCCATAGTCATCGAACTCAACAACCGCGACCTCCCGATTGGCCAAGACGCACCCCGTCGGACGCAGCTCTGCAGCGATACCCCCTTTGATAACTCCGTGAGCATCCGACCTAGGTGTTGGCTCTGTTTGATAGTGGCGGGTCGGGGTGCAAGCCACTGCCAGAATGCTCGCGAGCAAAACGAGCGCGACTCTCAACTCCATCATTCATCTCCCTGGTATTTACGTTGCGTGAAGCTCCCGAATCAACAAAGGCTCTGACGAACGATTCCATCAGGGCTTCTTAGGGGGTCATGGGAGAAGGACACAACTACTCGAAAGACAAAGTCGCTTCAGTACCTCAACTTTGTCAAATGAGCTCCAGACCCGCAACTATCGTCCGCACAATGTGAAAGTCACTGGGTGGATTCTCTGGCGCCAAAAGCGATGAAGCACCATTTTGGTGCAATCAGTCCCATAACCTAGGACATACACAAAGAGAAGAGGCACCAGCCAAGTTCATGACGCGATAGGTCACGAACAGTCACGGCGCGACAGGAATCCACTCTCGCCCATGCCAGAGTACAACTTTATTGTTTGTTGGTCCTGAGGGTGCATAAGTCCAGAGTACAACCATTTGTTAATTTTTCTCAAAGACTGAGGCTCTTTCATAGAGAGAGCCAGAGTACAACTTTATTGTTTGTCTCCAGGTCGATGGCGCTCTGATCGCCCACCACCAGCGCGGCCAGCACGCCGGCGCTGCGCGCATCGTCCACCCGCTGGTGGATGCGCTCGCTCACCGCCTGCCTCGCGGCCTCCACGGGGTGCCACCCACTGGCGCCCAGAAACACCGGCCGGGGATCACGCGGCCCGTTGCGCACGTAACCGGTGGCGCCGATGCCGTTCTCCCAGAGCCAGCGCTCGCGGTCGAAACCATGGGGGTTGCTGTTGCCGTGCGGACGGCGCAGGCGCACGGTCAGGCGCCAGCGATCACCGGCACGCCAGACCGGCCCGGCGCCGACCGCACCCCGGCTGTACCAGCCCAGCTGCAGCAAGGCGGGCAGGCGCAGGGCCTGACCGCCCCGGGCCGCGGACTCCAGCGCGAACTCGAAGCGCACGCCGTCGGCGCCGCGTTGCGGCAGCGAGGCCACGCGCCCCGTGACCTCGATGTCGATGCCCTCGAGCGCCGGGGGCAGCGCCTGGGCCGCAAAATGCGCGGCCCGCACCCCCGTCAGTCCCCCACCCGCCAGGGCGCCCGCGCACAGGGCGATGCCGACACCGATGGCGGGCCACCCGTTTCCGCGTCGGCCCACCACCAGGGCCAGCCCACCCAGCGCAGCGGCACCCAGCAGCCCGAGCGCATACACCCGCATCGGCCACAGCGCCGCCTGCTGGAGTTGCAGCGCCACGCCCAGCACCCAGCCGGGCAGGACCGCCAGCACGACCCAGGCCATGTTCAGGCCGGGCACGGTGGCGAACTGCCCGCCACCCGTTCATACTGCGATGGCGCGGGACTTGCTAGCCCACGCCTGAGCCCTGCGGGCTGCCATGTCGCCTGCACCACCATTTTTTGCCTCCCTGTTGAAAGTGATCCCAGCATGGCCATCCACGTTGCCCTGAGCCACATCACCCATTATCGGTACGACCGCCTGGTCAAACTCGGCCCCCAGGTGGTGCGCCTGCGCCCCGCGCCGCACAGCCGCACCAAGGTGCTGTCGTACTCGCAGAAGATCGAACCCGCGGGCCATTTCATCAACTGGCAGCAGGACCCGTTCGCCAACTACCAGGCCCGCCTGGTGTTCCCCGAGCCCACCACCGAGTTCAAGGTCACGATCGACCTGGTGGTCGAGATGGCCGTGCACAACCCGTTCGACTTCTTCCTGGAGCCGCGCGCCGAGGAATACCCCTTCACCTACGAAGCCTCGCAGACCCAGGAGCTCGCGCCCTACCTCGCCACCGCGCCGCTGACCGACGAACTCAAGGCCTACCTCGCCCAGGTGGACCTGAAAAAGCGCCGCACCATCGACTTCCTGGTCGATGTGAACCAGATGCTCCAGCGCGACATCTCGTACACCATCCGCATGGAGCCGGGCGTGCAGACGCCCGAGCAGACGCTCAAGCTCAAGAGCGGCTCCTGCCGCGACACCGGCTGGCTGCTGGTGCAGATGCTGCGCCACCTCGGTCTGGCCGCGCGCTTCGTCTCGGGCTACCTGATCCAGCTCGCGCCCGACGTGAAGAGCATCGACGGCCCGAGCGGCCCCGAGAAAGACTTCACCGACCTGCACGCCTGGTGCGAGGTCTTCCTGCCGGGCGCCGGCTGGATCGGTCTCGACCCCACGTCCGGCCTGCTCGCCGGTGAAGGCCACATCCCGCTGGCCTGCACGCCGCAGCCGTCGAGCGCTGCGCCGGTGGAAGGCGCCATGGACAAGTGCGAGGTCGAGTTCGAGCACCACATGGGCGTGACCCGCGTCTACGAATCGCCGCGTGTGACCAAGCCCTACACCGAAGAACAGTGGGAGAGCGTGGTCGCCCTGGGCAAGCAGGTCGATGCCGATCTGGTGAAGCACGACGTGCGCCTCACCATGGGCGGTGAGCCGACCTACGTGGCCGTGACCGACCGCGACGCTGCCGAGTGGAACACCGACGCCCTCGGCCCCACCAAACGCGGCTACGCCACCGAACTGCTGGGCCGCCTGCGCGAGCAATACGGCCACGGCGGTTTCGTGCACATGGGACAGGGCAAGTGGTACCCCGGCGAGCAGTTGCCGCGCTGGGCGCTCTCGATCTTCTGGCGCGCCGACGGCGAGCCCTGCTGGCACAACCCGGCCCTGCTGGCCGATGAGCGAGACGCTGCCAAGTACGACAGCGAAGACGCCCAGCGATTCACCCAGGCCCTGGCACGCAAGCTCGGCCTGTCCACCCACTACATCACCCCCGGTTACGAGGACACCTGGTACTTCCTCTGGCGCGAACGCCGCCTGCCCGTGAACGTGGATCCGTTCGACGCGAAGCTCGACGACGAGCTGGAGCGCGCGCGCCTGCGCCGTGTCTTCACGCAAGGACTGGACGCCACCGTGGGCTACGTGCTGCCGCTGCAAGCCAATGGCCACATCCCACCGTCGGGCAACGGCCAGGGAGGCGAGAGCTACCACCGCGTCTCGGGCACGGTGTGGTCCACCGGCCCCTGGTTCTTCCGCGACGAGCGCATGTACCTCGTGCCCGGCGATTCGCCCATGGGCTACCGCCTGCCGCTCGATTCGCTGCCCTGGGTCTCGGCCGCCGACTACCCGTACCACATCGAGCAAGACCCGCACACCGCGCGCGACCCGCTGCCCAGCGGCGCCACCGTGAAACACCAGGTGTCGCCGCACCAGGTGGGCGGTGGTTTCGCCGAAGGCGGCATGGTGTCCATGCAGGGCGCGGACTTCCATGCCAGCGGCGCGTCCGCCGATGACCCGGCGGCCGGCCAGCCCGGCCCGGGCGCCGCGCCGGCGCAGACCCTGTCGGCGAAGTTCCCGCAGCGCAACGAGTCGGCCGCCTGGCTGACCCGCACCGCGCTTGTGGTCGAGTCGCGCGACCCGCACCGCGCCAATGGCCCCAAGGCCGAAAAAGCCGGCGGCGGCAAGACGCAGCACCTCTATGTGTTCATGCCACCCATGCAGCGTCTCGAAGACTACCTGGACCTGCTCTCGGCGGTCGAGGACACGGCCGAGCAGCTGGGCGTGACCATCGTGCTCGAAGGCTACCCGCCGCCGCGCGACCCGCGCCTGAAGATGCTGCAGGTCACGCCCGACCCGGGCGTGATCGAAGTGAACATCCACCCCAGCAGCAGCTGGGACGAGCTGGTCGAGCGCACCGAGTTTCTGTACGAGGCCGCGCACCAGACGCGCCTGTGCGCCGAGAAGTTCATGACCGACGGCCGCCACACCGGCACCGGCGGCGGCAACCACTTCGTGCTCGGCGGCGCCACGCCGGCCGATTCGCCCTTCCTGCGCCGGCCCGAGCTGCTGGGCAGCCTGGTCGCGTACTGGCACAACCACCCGTCGCTCTCTTACCTGTTCAGCGGCATGTTCATCGGCCCGACCAGCCAGGCCCCGCGCGTGGACGAAGCACGCAACGACCAGCTGTACGAGCTGGAGATCGCGCTGCAGGAGATCGAGAAGAACCGCCAGACCTACGGGCAAAACATGCCTCCGTGGTTGGTCGATAGAACGCTGCGCAACATCCTGATCGACGCCACCGGCAACACGCACCGCAGCGAGTTCTGCATCGACAAGCTCTTCTCGCCCGACTCCAGCACCGGCCGCCTGGGCTTGCTGGAACTGCGCGCGTTTGAAATGCCGCCGCACGCCCGCATGAGCATCGCCCAGCAGCTGCTGCTGCGCGCGCTGGTGTCGCGCTTCTGGCAGAAACCGTTCAGCCAGAAGCTCACGCGCTGGGGCACCGAGCTGCACGACCGCTTCGTGCTGCCCACCTTCATCCGCATGGACTTCGAAGACGTGCTGGCCGACCTCGCCGAGTTCGGCTACCCGCTGGACATGGCCTGGTTCGAGCCGCACTTCGAGTTCCGCTTCCCGCTGGTGGGCCAGGTGGCCGCGCGCGGCATCGAGCTGACCTTGCGCAGCGCGCTGGAGCCGTGGCATGTGATGGGCGAAGAAGGCGCGCCCGGTGGCACCGTGCGCTATGTCGATTCGTCGCTGGAGCGCATCGAGGTGCGCGTCTCCGGCTACAACGACAGCCGCTACGTCGTCACCTGCAACGGCCGAGCCGTGCCCCTGCAGAGCACCGGCACCGTGGGCGAATTCGTCTCGGGTGTGCGCTACAAGGCCTGGAGCCCGCCGTCGGCGCTGCACCCGTCGATCCCGGCGCACGCACCGCTGACCTTCGACATCGTGGACACCTGGATGAACAAGTCCATGGGCGGTTGCCAGTACCACGTGGCCCACCCCGGTGGCCGCAACTACGACACCTTCCCGATCAACGCCTACGAGGCCGAAAGCCGGCGCCTGTCGCGCTTCTTCCAGATGGGCCACACCACGGGCAAGATGAACGTGGCCCCGGCCACGCACAGCCGCGAGTTCCCGTTCACGCTCGATCTCCGGCATTGACCCCTGCGCCGCCCATGCGAGGGGGCGATGCCAGAGGCGACGCACTGCGAACACGTCCAAGCCTGCGCAGGCAGGCTTGGAGCCGCGGCTCTCAGCCCCCCGGGGGGCGCCAGCAGCGGCCCGTCAAAGCAGGTTCCGCGCTGGCCTGGTTGAAGACACTTCCAGCGCGGCGCCGCTGACAAAAAGATGCTCACGTGAAGGACACCACGGGTCAAGGCGATGAAGATGCACCGGCGGCACCACCCGAAGTGCCCGCCCGTGCATACTCCAAAGCCGTGACCCCAGAAGAATCCAGAGACTCCCTGTTTGACGATCTCAGCCCCGACTCTCCCCGGGACTGGGCCTTGTCGTTCTCCATGGCGGCCGACGCGGGCCACCGCGACGAGCTGCGCCAGCCCGGCACCGACGACCTGGCGCCCACCTGGGCCAGTTTCTTCGACCACGTCGGCACCGACGGCCTGGCCGACCTGAACCGCCGCAACGACAACCTGCAGCGCCAGATCCGGGACAACGGCGTCACCTACAACGTCTACGCCGACGCCGCCACCGGCCAGCAGCGCCCCTGGGCGCTGGACCTCTTCCCGATGATCGTGAGCCCGCAGGACTGGGCGAAGATCGAGGCCGGCGTGTTGCAGCGCACCCGCCTGCTCAACGCCATGATGGCCGACCTGTACGGGAAGCGCGAGCTGCTCCAGCGCGCCCTGCTGCCGGCCGCCCTGGTGCAAGGCCATCCGGGCTACCTGCGCGCCATGCAGGGGGTCAAGCCCGTGGGCGGCACCTGGCTGCACATCGTCGCCTTCGATCTGGCCCACGGACCGGACGGTCGCTGGTGGGTGGTGGGCCAGCGCACGCAGGCGCCCTCGGGCCTGGGCTACCTGCTGGAAAACCGCATCGCCATCGCGCGCCAGTTCCCCAAGGCCTTTGCCGGCATGAAGGTGCAGCGCCTGGCCGCGAGCTACCGCGCGCTCATGGACGGCATCAAGGCCATGGCCCCCGAAGGCGAGAACGCGCGCATCGCGCTGCTCACGCCTGGCCCGTACAACGAAACCTATTTCGAACACGCCTACCTCGCGCGTTACCTCGGCCTCACGCTGGTGGAGGGCAACGACCTCACCGTGCGCGACCAGCGCCTCTATCTCAAGACGCTCAGCGGCCTGGAGCCGGTGCACGCGCTGATCAAGCGGCTCGACGACGAGTGGCTCGATCCTCTGGAGCTGCGCTCCGACTCGCGCCTGGGCGTGCCCGGCCTGCTGCAGGTGCTGCGCGCGGGCAACCTGCTGCTGGCCAACGCACCGGGCTCGGCCCCGCTCGAATCGAGCGCGCTGCTGGGCTTCCTGCCCGCGATCAGCCGCCACCTGCTGGGCGAAGAACTGGCCATGCCCTCGCTCGCCACCTGGTGGTGCGGTGAAGACGCCGCGCTGCGCGAGGTGCTGCCACTGCTCAAGGACAGCGTGATCAAGCCCACCTACCCACAGTCGGGCCGCGACACCGCCATGGGCCAGAGCCTGAAAGCGCGCGAGCTCGACGAATGGTCGGGGCGCATGGTGCGGCACCCCGACGACTACACCGTCCAGGCCTGGCTGCCACTCTCGCAAACGCCCACCTGGACCGGCGAGCACCTGATCCCGCGCTCGGCCATGCTGCGCGTGTTCGCGCTGGCCGACGGCCCGCAGAGCTGGCGCATGCTGCCCGGTGGCCTGGTGCGCCTGGCGCCGCGCGGCCAGCTCATGGCGTCCATGCAGCGCGGCGGCAGCAGCGCCGACTGCTGGGTGCAGACCGAAGGCACGGTGGACCACACCAGCCTGCTGCAAAGCGCGCCCAGCACCATGGCGCTGGCGCAGCACAAACGCCCGGTCACCAGCCGCGCGGCCGAAAACCTGTTCTGGCTCGGGCGCTACACCGAGCGCGCTGAAAACAGCATCCGCCTCGCGCAGATCGTGCTCACCCACCTGGGCGGTGAAGAGCCCAACTCCAGGCCGCTGATGGCCTGGCTCTCGGCCACCGCACACGAAAACTCGCTGGTGCTGCCCGACGTGCCCGCTGCCGAACAATCGGCCCGCGTGTTCGCACGCTCGCTCATGGCCGGCCTCTCGCCCGCGCCCGGCACACCGCTGGCCGGGCAAACGTTCAGCGTGGGCTTCAACCTGCGCGCACTCAAGGCCTCGGCGGCGCAGGTGCGCGAGCGCCTGTCGCAAGAACACTGGAACCTGATCGAGCGCACCGAAGCCGGCTTCGCAAGCGACTGCGCCAGCATGGCCGCTGACGCCGAATACGCCACCACCGAAGCCCTGGCCGCGCTGCAAAACGCCAGCGAGCTGCTGGCCGCCATCACCGGCGCACAGACCGACCGCATGGTGCGCGACAGTGGCTGGCGCCTGCTCTCGGTGGGCCGCCACATCGAACGCCTCATCACCCTCTCGCGCGCGCTCATGCTCAGCCTGGAACACGGCTGCCTGCACGACCAGGCCGGCTTCGAGGCCGTGGTGGCGCTGTTCGACAGCACCATCACCTTCCATGCCCAGTACCAGCAGCGCCGCGACATGGTGGCGCTGATCGACCTGCTGGTGATGGACCGCGACAACCCGCGCTCGCTGGCCTGGGTGGTGCAGACATTGAGATCACGCCTGGCCAAGCTCTCGCAAAGCGCCACGCCGCAAGACGCCGTGCTCGCCCAGGGCCTGCCCGACCCCGACACCTGGGTGCTCGCCGACCTGAGCAACTGGCAGCGCCACCCCGAAGGCGAGCGCCACTGGGGCGACCTGGAAGCCCTGCTGGAAGACTGCGAAGACGCGGCCGGCGAACTCTCGGAAGAGATCACCCGCCTGCACTTCAGCCACGCCGACCGCAAGAACCAGAGCTTGTGACCCACCCCCATCGCTTGCTCGCTGCGCGTAGCCGCTCCGCCCTTCAAGGGGCAACACCAGCGGCCCGGCAAAGCCGGTTCCGCGGTGTTCCCGGTCCATACCCAATCACCTCACCCCGGTCATGCTGCTAAGAATCTTGCACACCACCACCTACCGCTACCACGGCAGCGTGGACATGGCGCAGCACATGGTGCACCTCTCGCCGGTGGACACGCCCACGCAGGCGGTGCAGGCCCATGCGCTGCGCGTGAAGCCCGAGCCCGCGGCGCGCAGCCAGACCACCGACGTGTTCGGCAACCAGCGCACCTTTTTCTCGTTGCAGGCCCCGCACGAAACGCTGGTGGTGGAGGCCGACAGCCTGATCGAGACCCATGAGCCCGGCCCCCTGCCCGACGACGACGCATGGACCGCGCTGAGCTGGGAGCGCGCCCGCAACCACTTCCGCTACCGCGCCGGCGCACCCTACGACCCCGCGAGCGAATTCCTGTTCGCCTCGCCCTGTGTGCCGCGCGACGACGCTTTCATCGCCTTCGCCCGCCCGGCGTTCAGGCCCGGCCTGCCGCTGCTCGAAGCGGTGCAGGCGCTGATGGAACGCATCCACGGCGAGATGGAATACAAGACCGCCAGCACCGAGGTGAACACCCCCGCGCTGGTGGCGCTGAAACAGGGCAAGGGCGTGTGCCAGGACTTCGCCCACATCATGCTCGGCTGCCTGCGCAGCCTGGGCCTGCCCGCGCGCTACGTGAGCGGCTACCTGCTCACCCAGCCACCGCCCGGCAAGCCGCGCCTGATCGGCGCGGACGCCTCACACGCCTGGGTGTCGGTCTACGCGCCGCTGCCCGCCAGCACCGACGAGGCCACCGACGGCAAACCCGCCGCGCCCGAGGGCCTGTGGTTTCACTTCGACCCCACCAACAACCGCAGTGGCCAGGGCAGCCCGGGTGAGGAATACGTGACCCTCGCCACCGGACGCGACTTCTCCGACGTCTCGCCCATGCGCGGCGTCATCCAGGGCGGTGCTCGCCACGCGCTGAACGTGGGTGTGACGGTGGCCCCCCCCGAAGAATTCGGCGCCCTGCAGGGCGCCTGACGCTCAACCCCGGTCAAACACCGGGTCCACCGGCACCTGCAACGCGGTCGCCAACTGGTTGGTTTTGGCCGCCAGGGCCACGATGGACATCAGCTCCGCGTGCTGCTCGCGCGTCATGCCCTTGGCCGTGGCCGCCGCCGTGTGTGAGTGCACGCAGTAGCTGCAGCCGTTGATGATGGACGCGGTGATGTAGACCATCTCCTTGGTCAGCGGGTCCAGCGTCGACGGCGTGGCCATCACCCGCTTGACCTCGGCCCAGGTCTGCTCCAGCAGCGCCGGATCAAACGCCAGGTAGCGCCACATGTTGTTGATGAAATTCGTCTGGCGCGTGGCACGGATGTCGTCGAACACGGCCTTGACGCGCGGATCGGATTCGGGGTTTTCAAGGGGAGTGACGGTGGACATGCGGGAACTCCGGTGACGGTGGGCTTCAGCGCGGCTTGCGCGCCGCAGCGCGCTTGTCCGCCTTGGGCTTGCGCTCGGGGCTGATGAGGCCCTGCTCTCTCAGCGCCTTTTTTCGCTCGGCGCGGTCGGCGTCCGACTTCAGGCCGGCGGTCATCCAGCGGCCGAACTGCTCGGGCGTTTCCAGCGTGACGCGGCCGATGTGCAGGTGGCGGAAGTCCGAGATCACGAGTTCGGCGGCCTTCTGCAGGTTGATCTTGCCGCCGCCCGCGAGTGCGCCGCGCTGGCGGCCGATGACTCCGAGCAGCTCGTCTTCGGGCGCCTGGGCGTAGGCCTCGGGCGTGCGGCCCAGTTTGTAGCGGGCTTCGAGCAGCGCTGGGTAATCGGCCTTCAGCAAGGCCAGCAGCTCGTAGGCCACCTCCTGTTCGTCGTAGGCGTTCTTGCCCACCGCGCCGCTGGCGGCCAGGTTGAAGCCGCTCTCGGGCACCACGATGCGCGGCCAGAGCATGCCCGGCGTGTCATACAGGTAGAAGTCGTCGGCCAGGGCGATGCGCGATTCGGTGCGCGTGACGCCCGCTTCGTCGCCGGTCTTGGCCGCGCGTTTGCCTTTGAGGGTGTTGATCAGCGTGGACTTGCCCACGTTGGGGATGCCGCAGATCAGCACGCGCATGGGCTTGACCATGCCGCCGCGCCGGGGCGCGAGCGCGAAGCAGGCCTCGATCAGCGCGCGGGCCGGGGCGGTGTCGCTGGCGTCCAGCGCAATGGCGCGGGTGTTGGGCTGGGCGTTGTAATGGTCCAGCCAGAGCGCGGTGCGCACCGGGTCGGCCATGTCCTGCTTGTTCAGCACCTTGAGCGTGGGCCGCCCGCTGGTGAGCTCGGCCATCAGCGGGTTGGCGCTGCTGCCGGGCAGGCGCGCGTCGAGCATCTCGATCACGACGTCGATCTCTTTCACGCGCTCGCCGATGGCCTTGCGCGTGAGGTGCATGTGCCCGGGAAACCACTGGATGCTCATTGTTTATTCTTTCGGTCGGAGCGGGGATTGTGCGCTGGGGGAAAGCCTCTATCGACGGGGCGGAACAGCGTGCCAGAATGGCCCGATCTTTCCACAACGTCCCCAAAGGAGACCCATGAGCATCACCGTGAAGATCGATCTGGGCTACGAGTTCACCGTCAAGGCCAAGGCCACCGAGGTGTTCGAGTTGCTGTCCGATGTGCCCGCGTCGGTCGCCCATTTTCCCAAAGTCGAGAAGCTCACCGACATGGGCGGCGGCGTCTACCAATGGGAGATGGAGAAAGTGGGCACGGCACAGGTCAACATCCAGACCATCTACGCCAGCAAATACGTGAGCGACAAGGCCAAGGGCACGGTGAAGTGGACGCCGGTCAAGGGCGTGGGCAACTCGCTGGTGGGCGGCAGCTGGACCATCGTGGACAACAAGAAGTCCACCAGCATCGCGCTGGCGATCCAGGGCGAGGTGGAGGTGCCCCTGCCCGGCCTGATGAAGATGGTGGTCGCCCCCATCGTCGAAGGCGAGTTTGAAAAACTGGTCGAAAAATACATCGACAACCTGATCAAGCGCTTCGGCGGCGAGGTCTGAGCCGCCACCCGCAGGGGATCAACCCCGCTGCAGGTACACCTTGACAAAGCTGCTTTTGAGCTGGTCGGCGCGTTGCGGCAGCGCATCGGTCTGACCGTCCTGCGCGGCCTTGAGCAGCGCGTCCAGGTTCTGGCGGATGACCTGGATGTCGGCGTCGCTGGCCTCGGCCTCCACCGCAGTCATCTTGTCGTTGACCTGTGGATACAGCGCCTGCAGCTTGGCCGCATCTTTGGCGTTGCCGGCCTCCAGCATCAGCTCCATCGCGTCGTGGAAGTCCACCAGGGTGACCGAGAGCATCGAGAACCCGTTGCGCTTGAACACCTCCTGAAACACCGGGCGCACGCCCTCCAGCGCGAGGTGCGCCTGCTGCAGATCGCCGGCGCGCACGAGGTCGTTGACCCCCAGGAGCATCCCCGACACCTTGACCAGATCGACGGGGAACTGAGGGTCGCTGCGCAACGCGATCGGCTGCCAGGCGGTGTATTTCTCCTGGAAAGCGGCGTAAGCCGGGAGCAGCTGCTCGTATTGGTCGACGGCCTTCTCGCGCTCGGCCTTGCCGGTGAGAAACAGGGTCTGTTTGTAGAAGCCGTTCATGGCGTTGAAGTCTTCGAGGAAGAACTTGCGGCTGAACATCTGGCTGGCCCAGGCACCCCCCACGGCCACCGCCAGAAGCACCGCGCCCGCCAGCAGCGGCATCACACCGCTGCCCCGGGCCGGGGTCGCCGCCTTGCGCCTGCCCAACACCGCGTAGAGCGGGCAAAAGCGGAGCGCCGCCGTGGCGAGCGCCACCGCACCCACGCCCAGGGCCACCCATTGCCACACGCCCCCGAGCCAGAAATAGGCCAGCAGCAGCGCGAGCACGCCCACCAGCGCGCGAATGAATCGGTCAAGTCCTTGCACGTTGTTCATGGAACGGCTTCTTTCTTCGACGAGGCAAAAATACCCCCACCACTATAAGACAACCCTGCGACAGAGGGTGATGAGTTGTCCCCGCGTTCACTGGACAACCCTGTGAATAACCTCCCGCAAGCGATGTACGGCGCTCGCAAGTGCTTGTGGCCCTAGGGAGTTCTTCAATCTGCCTGCGAAACAGGCAGTGGCACCCCAGTGGTTATCCACTTTTCCCGTGAAACCTTGGACAAGCTTGTGCATAAGTGTGGGCAAGCCTTGTAAAACGACGCCAAGTGCTTGTCACGCATGAACATTCTTTAAATCGCCTGTTCAACAGGCAGTGCGCACATGCCCCGGTACTGCGCATGACCAGGGCAGCTCGGTTAGATTTGTGCACATGTCCACCCCAACCGCGCCCGTCGCTTTTCAACTGCACCTGCCCGACAGGGGTGAAACCTTGGCGGTGCCGGCCGGCGCCACGCTGCTGCAGTCGCTGCTCGGTGCGGGGGTGGTGTGGCCGGCCTCGTGCCGCAACGGCACCTGCCGCGCGTGCATCGGGCAGCTGGTGAGCGGCACGGTGCGCTACAGCGTGGCGTGGCCGGGGCTGCTGCCCGAAGAAAAGGCGCAGGGCTGCGTGCTGCCCTGCGTGGCCTGCCCGACCAGCGACGTGGTGCTCACGCCGCCGGTCGATTGACGCCGCGTCAGCCGCGCAGGTGCTGCGCGAAGAAGGCCATGGTGCGGTCCCAGGACAGCTTGGCGGCGGCCGCGTCGAAGCGCGGCGTGGTGTCGTTGTTGAAGCCGTGCTGCGTGCCCGGGTACTGGTGCGCGGTGTACCTGGCGCCAGCCGCCTTGAGCGCGGTCTCGTAGGCGGGCCAGGCGGCGTTGATGCGCTCATCGACCGCCGCGAAGTGGATCAAGAGCGGCGCCTTGACCTTGGCCGCGTCCTCGACCGGCGGGTGGTTGCCGTAGAACGGCACGGCCGCGGCCAGATCGGGCAACTGCGTGGCCAGCATGTGCGAGATGCCGCCGCCGTAGCAGAAACCCACCACGCCCACGCGCCCGCTGCTGTCGGGCCGCGCCTTGAGCACGCCCGCCGCGGCGATGAAGTCCTGCCGCGTCTTCGCCTGATCGAGTTGCCCGAACAGGGTGCGCGCCTTGTCTTCGTCGCCCGGGTAACCGCCCAGCGGCGTGAGCGCGTCGGGGGCGAAGGCGAGGTAACCGTCCACCGCCAGGCGCCGGGCAATGTCTTCGATGTGCGGGTTCAGGCCGCGGTTTTCGTGCACCACCAGCACAGCGGACAGCTTGCCGCTGGCATTGGCCGGTTTGGCCACGTAGGCCTTGACGGTTCCGTGCCCGTTGGGCGAGGCGAAGTCCACACGCTCGGTGCTGATGCGGGCATCGCCTTGTGGCACCACCTGGGCGATGGCGAAATCCGGGCTGAGCGAGGCAAGGATGCCCGCCGCCGTCAGGCCGCCCACCGCGAACCGGGCCGCCTGATCGAGGAAACCGCGGCGGTCGATGTCGCCATGCACGTAGGCGTCAAAAAGGATCAGCAGTTCCTGATCAAAGTCCGCAGCGGTCAGTCGGGGTGTCCGGGCCATGGGCGTCTCCTGTTGAAAAGACGCCCAGCCTATCGGTCTGCGGTGAGGCCCGCAGTACACCCACGCGCAGTGCGGATTTCAAGGTACCGCCGATGCCTGACCGCTCAGGCCGGCTGGGCGCTCTCCGCCTGCGCCCGTCCCAGGCGGTGTTCCGACACGTACTCCTGGCGGTAGATCTCGAAGGGCATCGTGTCAGCGGCCTCGATGGCACGCTGATCGACCAGCGACTTCGCCGCCATGGCCTCGTAGCGGGCCTGCTGCTTGGACGACCAGGGCAGCGCCAGCAACTGGCTGTGGATCTCGCCCGACTGCTCGCGCGCAAAGGCCACGAAGGAATCGCCGTGGCGCTCCTGCACCGCGCGCAGCACCCGCGCCGAGGGCAAGGTGTCGGGGGCTTGCAGCGAGGCGCGCGCCTGCGCGACGGCCTGGGCGTGATCGTCGCCACCGTGCAGCGCGTCGAGCCGCTCGGCCAGGGGCACCAGCTGGTCGATGATCTCCAGGCCCCACTGCTGCAGTGGCACGCTCTGGCCGTTGCGCTGCAGGTGCAGCCCCGGCTCGCGGCCACGGGCCGCCGTGAGGTGCTGGTTCTGCGCCAGCTCGCGGATCTCTTCCGGTGTGTCGGGCGCGCTGTCGCTGAGCAGGCAGTGCAGCAGGAACACATCGAGGAAACGCAGCGTGGGCGCACCGATGCCGATGGGTTCGAAGGGGTTGAGGTCCATGAGGCGGACCTCGATGTACTCCACGCCGCGCTCACGCAGCGCGTGCAGCGGGCGCTCGCCCTGGTAGATCACCCGCTTGGGGCGGATGGTGCCGTAGAACTCGTTTTCGATCTGCAGCAGCGTGGTCGCGAGCTGGTTGTAGTCGCCGCCCGGGTTGCGAATGCCCACGGTTTCGTAGGCGGGCCAGGGACGGGTGAGTGCGTCGTGCAGCGAGGCCGCGTAACCTTCCAGACCGTTGTAGCTCACGGCCAGCGTGGACTGCGCGTCGCTCTGGTAACCCAGGCGGCCCATGCGCAACGAGGTGCCGTGGGGCATGTGCAGCGAGCCGCTGCTGCCCAGCGGCTGCAGCTCATGCTCACGCCCTTCCACGAAACTCGAGCACACGGCGGGCGAAGCGCCGAACAGCGTGAGCAGCAGGAACGCGTGGCGTCGGAAGTTGCGGATCAGGGCGAAGTAACCGTCGTTGTCCACCCAAGGCAACGACCAGTTGTAGTGGATGCCCGAGATGGTCTGCATGCGGCGGCCATAGCGGTGGCCCAGACCCATGCGGTAGACGCTCTTGGCGCGACCCACGTTGGACGAACCGTAGCGCCCGAGCGGGATGGTCTCGTCGGTGGGCAGGCCACAGGGCATGCTCGACGCCCACATCATTTCGTCGCCCGCGGCCTTGAGGCTGCGCACCGTGAACTGGTGCACCTCGGTCAGCTCATCGAGGCAGGCCTGCACGCTGCCGTGCACGCCGGTGATCAGCTCCAGCTGAGACTCGGAGTAGTCGGTGGTGATGTGCGGGTGGGTGAGCGCGCTGCCCAGCGCCGCGGGGTGCGGCGTGAGCGCGAGTTTGCCGTCCGGCTGTGAGCGCAGGCTTTCTTTTTCGAGGCCGCGTTTCATGCCGCGCAGGCGTTCGTCGCCCAGGGCATTCAGCCGGTGTTGCA
This sequence comes from Hydrogenophaga sp., assembly GCF_018780075.1. Lineage (GTDB taxonomy): Bacteria > Pseudomonadota > Gammaproteobacteria > Burkholderiales > Burkholderiaceae_C > Hydrogenophaga. The sequence continues at coordinate 135,346 of NZ_JADMKB010000027.1, read as the reverse complement.
GAGAAGTCATAGGGGTCTTGTTCGGGTCCGGGGCCGGAAGTTAACACGGCTGTGCGATTCCTGCTGGCGGCGTGGCGATGGGGTTTTCTGGCAGGAAACGGCGCGCCACGGGCGCCACCGGGCGCACCGGCGTGGCCAGCCCGGCGGTGTTGGACGCCAGCCAGGCCTCGATGTGCGGCGGCTCGGTGCAGGTCCTCAGCGCGTCAAACGCGGCCTGTCCTTCGGGGTAACGTTTGCGCAAATAGTTGAGCCACTGCTTCAGGCGCCCGGCGCGGTGGCGCCGTTCGACCCGGCCGCTCACCTGCTGCCAGTACACCGACAGCAGGGGTGTGATCTCGCTCCAGGGCACGCCGCCCTGCCCTTTGATGGCCAGTGCCAGGCCCGGGTCGGTCACCATGCCCCGGCCGATCATGAGCGCGTCGCAGCCCGTCACCTCGCGGCAGCGCTCGGCATCGGCCACGCTCCAGATCTCGCCGTTGGCGATCACCTGCATGGGGCCCGATGGCAGCGCACCGCGCACCTCGGCGATGCGGTCCCAATAGGCCGGCGGGCGGTAGCCATGGGCCTTGGTGCGCGCGTGGATCACCAGCTCGTCGGCGCCGGCCTGGGCGATCGCCTGCGCACAGTCTTCGGCCCGGTGGTCGTCGTTGAAGCCCAGCCGCATCTTGGCCGACACCGGCACCAGGGCCGGCACAGCGCGCCGCACGGCCTCGACGATGCGGCCGATCAGCTCGGGCTCGTCCAGCAGCACCGCGCCGCCCCGGCTCTGGTTCACCGTCTTGGCCGGGCAGCCAAAGTTCAGGTCCACGCCAAACGGGCTGATCGCGGCCAGGCGCTCGGCGTTGTCGGCCAGGCAGGCCGGATCGGAGCCCAGCAGCTGGGGCCGCACCGGCACACCGGCCCGGGTGCGCCCGCCATTGAGCAGCTCTGGCACCACGCGGTAGAACGCGCGTTCGGGCAGCACGGTGTTGGTCACGCGGATGAACTCGCTCACGCAGCGATCGATGCCGCCGGTGCGCGTGAGCACGTCGCGCAGCGTCGCGTCGAGCAGGCCTTCCATCGGCGCGAGCATGAGGTTCATGGGGGTTGGCATGGGTGGCCGGCGCGGGAGCTCAGGCTCCGGCCAGGGGCTCGATTGTAGGGAGCCCGGGCGTGAACGATGCCCTTGCCCGGGACACGGGCGACCCGCTAGGATCGCACGTTGTGCCTTGTTGCCCCGGAGTTGCCCCATGTTTTCACCGCCGCTGATGCGCGCCCATCGAACCTTTCTGGCAGGTCTTTTGCTGAGCGCGTCGCTGGCATCTGCCCAGACCGCGACGCCCCCCGCCGACATGGCTCGAGCGGGCACGTTCAAACAGCTTCAGGGCGAGATTCGGCTGGGCCAGGAGCCGGGCCGCGCAGCGCCCGCGCCGGGCGATGCCCTGCGTCAGGGTGACCGGGTGCGCACAGGCCCGGCCAGTGGCGCCAGCATCGTGCTCAAGGACGGCACGGTGCTGACCATGGGGCCCAACACGACGGTGGACCTCGGCCAGTTCCAGTTTGATTCGACCACGCAGAGCGGCAACTTCGTGCTCGATCTGCTGCAGGGATCGGTGCGCGTGGTGACGGGTTTGCTGGCCAAGGCCAACCCGGAGCGCTTCAAGGTGCGCACGCCCACGTCGGTCGTAGGTGTGCGCGGCACCGACTTCATCGTGGAGGCGATTCCCCAGACAGAGCCCCTCTATTACTACCTGCGCCACCACTGGAAGGACCATAGTAGACTGCGCCGATGACGCCAATTGACAACGCCCGCGTGCAGTGCAACACACTCGGGTGCAAATGATTCCGATGGTCCCAGTACCCCACCGAACGCTCCTGTCTGCCCTCGCGGTCTGCCTGTGCGCAGCCTGCACCCCGACCAGCCGCGTGCTGCTCTTGCCGCAGGAGGGCGTGAAGAGCGCGGTGACCGTCACCTCGTCCACCGCCAGTGCCGAGTTGTCCACCCCCTACGCGGTCGCCGAAATCGGGCGCAAGGGCGAGCTGGAGCAGGCGCTCTCCAGCGAAGCCGAAGTGCGCGAGCGCTACCCGGTGCTGCTGGCACTGCAGCCACCGCCCCCGCAGCGCTACACCCTGAATTTCCAGCCAGGCACCTCGGACCTCACACCCGAGTCGATGTCCAGGCTCGACACGATCCTGGCCGCCGCCCGAGCGCGCAGCGGTGGCGAAATCGTGATCGTGGGCCACACCGACCGGCAAGGGGCGGCCGACGCCAACGACGCGCTGTCGCTGCGGCGCGCCAACGCCATCCGCGACGTGCTGGTGTCACGTGGCTTCAAGACAGAACTCATCGACCCGGTGGGCCGAGGGGAGCGCGAGCCGGTGGTGCCCACCGAAGACGACGTGCCCGAACCCCGCAACCGGCGGGCCGAACTCATCGTTCGTTGAACCACCGGCATGGGTGAACACAGCCTCACCGGGGCCTTGCGGACCTTGTTGTCATCGCGTCGCACCGCTGCGCTGGGCACGCGCGACGCCTCGGGCGAGGTCTTCGTGTCGATGGTGCCGTTTGCCATCGACGCCGATGCGCGGGAACTGATCCTGCACGTGAGTGCGCTGGCCGCCCACACCGGCAACCTTCAGCGCACACCGCGCGTGTCCTTGCTGGTGTGCGCCCCGGAGGCCATGGATGAACCGGTGCACGCCCTGCCACGGGTGACCCTGGATGCCGTCGCCCGCACGGCCGAGCCGGACACCGACGACGCGCGGTCGGCGCGGCGGGCCTACCTGCAACGGTTCCCGGAGGCCGAGCCGATGACCGCGCTGGGCGATTTCCGTTTCGTTCGCCTGCAGCTGCTCGGGGCGCGCCAGGTGGCCGGCTTCGGCGCCGCGCGCAGCCTGCCGGCCGACGAGGTCCGGCGGGCGCTGGCGCCGGCGACGTCGTGAACACCCTGCTGAACCTCGTGCACGCCGACGAGAGCCTGCTGGTCTTCGACAAGCCCGCTGGCCTGCTCGCCGTGCCCGGGCGAGGACCAGACAAGCAGGACTGCCTGAGTGCCCGCGCGCAGGCAGCCTACCCCGATGCGCTGGTGGTGCACCGGCTCGACATGGCGACCTCGGGGCTCGTGGTCATGGCACGCGGCATCGAAGCGCAACGTCGCCTGAGCCTGGCGTTCGAGAAACGCCGGGTGCACAAGCGCTACCTCGCCGTGGTCGCAGGCCACCTGTCCAACCCACAGCCCGACAACGGCTGGAACACCATCGACCTGCCTCTGATCCTGGACTGGATGGCGCGGCCGCGCAGCATCGTCGATCACGACATCGGCAAGCCCAGCCTCACGCGCTGGCGCATCGCCACGGGCGGCACGCCCATCGCAGGCACCACCCGGCTGGAGCTGGAGCCCGTCACCGGCCGCTCGCACCAGCTGCGCGTGCACCTGCAGGCCATCGGCTTCCCCATCGCGGGCGACCCGCTGTACGCGAGCCCGGCCCAGGAGGCCATGGCCGGGCGGCTGCTGTTGCACGCGCAGGCCATCGAGATTCCGCACCCGGCCACCGGCGACACGCGGGCATTCGAGGCGCCCTGCCCGTTCTGACGCCCGGCCCTGTCACACTGGCGCCATGCACGATCTGATCATCCTCACCGGCGCATCGCGCGGCCTGGGTCTGGCCATGGCCCGCCAACTGATCGCCCCTGGCCGCGCGCTGCTCTGCCTGTCGCGCCAGACCAGCCCCGAGCTGGCCGAGCTGGCCCGCGCCCAGGGCGCCACCGTGATGCAGTGGCCGCTGGACCTCGTGGACGGCGAGGGTGCCGCCGCCCGGCTGGCGCCATGGCTGTCGCAGCTCGACGCACCCAGCCTGGCCAGCGCCACGCTGATCAACAACGCCGGCATGATCCCGCGCATCGGCCCGCTGCAGGGCTGCCCGCCCGAGGAGCTGACGGCCGCGCTGCGGGTGGGGCTGGAAGCGCCCATGCTGCTGACCGGCGCGTTCCTGCGCGCCACCAGCGCCTGGGTGGACGCCGGCTGGCGGGGCCACCGCAAGGTGCTCAACATCTCGTCCGGCCTCGGGCGCCGCGCCATGGCCGCCCAGGCGCCGTACTGCGCCGCCAAGGCCGGCCTGGACCACTTCACCCGCTGCAGCGCGCTGGACGAAGCACAGCGCCCGCACGGTGCCAGGCTGGTGTCGCTCGCGCCCGGTGTGATCGACACCGACATGCAGGTGCAACTGCGCGCGGGCGACCCCGAGGCGTTCCCCGACCTGCAGCGCTTCGTGCAGCTGCAACAGCAGGGCCAGCTCAGCAGCCCGGACGAGGCCGCGGCCCGCGTGCTGGCCTTTCTGAACCACCCCGATTTCGGCAGAGAGCCGGTGGCCGATGTGCGCGGCTGACCTGCGCCGACGCAGCCTGGTGGGCGCCGCAGCGCTCGGCGTGGCCACGCGCTGGGCCAGCGCAGCCGACGACAGCGATTTCTGGCGCCAGTGGCGCGCGGGCGGTTGCGTGGTGCTCATGCGCCACGCAGCCACCGAGCCGGGCACAGGCGATCCGCCCGAATTCCGCCTGGGCGACTGCCGCACGCAGCGCAACCTGAGCGAAGAAGGCCGCGCGCAGGCGCGCCGGGTCGGGCAGGCCTTTGCGGCCCAGGGCATCGCCCCACCCACGGTGCGTTCCAGCGAATGGTGCCGTTGCACCGAAACCGCCCAGCTGGCCTTTGGCGCGCACAACGTGTGGCCGGCCACCAACTCCTTTTTCCAGGGTGACGCCGGCCCCGCGCAGACGCGCGAGGTGCTGCAGGCCCTGGCCCAGCACCGCCCGCCCGGCAACCTGGTGCTGGTCACGCACCAGGTCAACATCTCCGCGCTGACCGGCGAATACCCGGCCATGGGCGAGCTGTTCCTGACCCGGCCACCGGCCAGCGACGGGCGGCTCAGCGTCCTCGCCCGCCTGCGCCCCTGACGCCTTGGCGCAGGCTTGCGTGGCCTGCACAAGGCCCGTGTAAGCCAGTCGCGCATACCATGGCGCGTTGATCGTTCGATCAGCGGTCCCTCCGACCTGCCAGCCCATTCCATACACACAGGAGATGAACATGAGCCGAGAAGTTGTTGTTGTCAGCGCCGCCCGCACCGCCATTGGCACCTATGGCGGCAGCCTCAAGGACACGCCGCCCACCGAACTGGCGGCCCTGGTCGTCAAGGAAACGCTGGCGCGTGCCGGCGTGGACGGCAAGGACGTGGGCCATGTGGTGTTCGGCCACGTGGTCAACACCGAACCCAAGGACATGTACCTCTCCCGCGTCGCCGCGGTCAACGGCGGCTGCGCCGAGGGCACGCCCGCGTTCAACGTCAACCGCCTGTGCGGCTCCGGCCTGCAGGCCATCGTCTCGGCCAGCCAGTCCATCCTGCTGGGCGACTGCGACATCGCCATCGGCGGCGGCGCCGAAAACATGAGCCGTGGCCCCTACGCCAGCCTCTCCGCCCGCTGGGGCGCGCGCATGGGCGACACCAAGATGGTGGACATGGTGGTCGGCGCGCTGCACGACCCCTTCCACACCATCCACATGGGCGTGACGGCCGAAAACGTGGCCGCCCAGTTCGGCATCACCCGCGAGATGCAGGATGCGCTGGCGGTCGAGAGCCACAACCGGGCCGAGCGCGCCACCGCCGAAGGCCGCTTCAAGGACCAGATCGTCCCGGTCATGCTCAAGAGCAAGAAGGGCGAGGTCGCCTACGCCACCGACGAGCACTTCCGCCCGGGTTGCAAGCCCGAAGACATGGCCAAGCTGAAGCCGGTGTTCGTGAAGGAAAACGGCACCGTGACCGCCGGCAACGCCTCGGGCATCAACGACGCTGCCGCGGCCGTGGTGCTGATGGAGGCGGGCACCGCCAAGGCGCGTGGCGCCAAGCCGCTGGGCCGCCTCGTGGCCTACGCGCACACCGGTCTGGACCCCAAGATCATGGGCATGGGCCCGGTGTCGGCCTCGCGCCTGGCGCTGCAGAAAGCCGGTCTCACGGTCAACGACATGGACGTGATCGAGGCCAACGAAGCCTTCGCCGCGCAGGCCTGCGCCGTGACTAAGGAACTCGGCCTGGACCCGGCCAAGGTCAACCCCAACGGCTCGGGCATTTCGCTCGGCCACCCCATCGGCGCCACCGGCGCGCTGATCACGGTCAAGGCCCTGTACGAGCTGCAGCGCATCAACGGCCGCTACGCGCTGGTCACCATGTGCATCGGCGGCGGGCAGGGCATCGCGGCGGTATTCGAAAGGGTGTGAACACCCTCCCCCCGCGCCGCTTCGCGTCACCCCCCAGAGGGGGGCGATGCGAGCGGCCTGGCGGAGCCAGTTCCGCCGCATCCTGGGCGGGTGCCCGCGCTCCGGAGACTGTTTTTTGCCGCTGTGCGACTTGTCTTGACTGCGGCGCTGGTGCCGGAAACACTGGCGCCCTTTAACTTTCAATTTTTGCCGCATCCCATGACGCGTGAACACCCCACCAGCGCCACCTGGGCGCCCATGCTGGCCGAGCTGGAGCGCGGCCTGCTGCAGCGAGACGTGGCGGCCCGCGCGCTGTTGCTGGCGGCGTTGGCGGGCGAGCACGTGTTGTTGCTCGGCCCGCCGGGCACGGCCAAGAGCGAGCTGGCCCGGCGGCTGCAGCGGCTGCTGCCGGGCGCGCACTATTTCGAGCGCCTGCTCACGCGCTTCACCGTGCCTGAAGAGCTGTTCGGCCCGCTGTCGCTGCGCGCGCTGGAAAACGACCGCTACGAGCGCCTGACCGAGGGCTACCTGCCGGGCGCGGAGGTGGCGTTTCTCGACGAGGTGTTCAAGGCCAACTCGGCCATCCTCAACACCCTGCTCGGCCTGCTGCACGAGCGCCAGTTCGACAACGGCAGCCAGCGCGTGCCGGTGCCGCTGGTGTGCCTGGTCGGCGCGAGCAACGAGCAGCCGCAGGACGACAGCCTGCTCGCCTTTTACGACCGCTTCCTGCTGCGCGTGCCGGTGCAGCCGGTGGACGACGACCACTTCGCGGCGCTGCTGCAGGCCGAGGCTTTCGACGACCGCCCGGTGCCCGCCGAGGCCCTGATCGACCTGGCACAGATCGAGGCGCTTCGCCAGCGCGCGGCGACGCTGCCGCTGGGCGACGGCGCCCTGGATGTGCTGCTGCGGGCGCGGCAACACGCCGCCGCGTCGGGCCAGGCGGTCTCCGACCGCCGCTGGCGACAGCTCGTGGCGCTGCTGCAATGGCAGGCCGCCAGCGGCGACGCCCCGGCCGTGGGCGAATGGGACCTCTGGGTGCTGCCGTATGTGCTGGCGGCCGACCCGGCCCATGTGCCCGGCTGGACGCGGTTCTTTCTCGACGCGGTGGCGCACACCGCGCCGCAGCCCATCGACGGCCTGGAGCGCGCCGTGATGGCCTTCGAGCAGCAGCTCGACACCGAGCGCCGCACCCCGCCCGACGCGCAGGACGACAGCGCGGGCAAGCTGGCGCTGGCGCGTGCCATCACCCGGCCCGGCGAAGAGAGCGAGATGCTGCGCATCACCAGCGAACGCGCCCAGCGCCGCTACAGCCCGGTGCACATCGACGCGCGCGTCGCGCAGTGCGACGCGCTGCTGGAGCAACTGATGGCGCTGCACAACGAACGGTTGACCCAGGCCCACGCGGTGCTGGGCCAGGCCCGCGCGCACGCCTGGCTGCCGCCGTCCTGGCTGCTGCAGATCGAGGCGGTGCACGCCGAACGCTGCGGCCAGCTCGCCGTGCTCTGCGCGCAGCACCAGTCCACGCGCCACGGCTTTGCGGCGCTGCCGGTGGACGCCGGCGCCACCCCGGTGGCGCCACCGCCCGTGCACTGGGAAACCCCGTGACGGCAACGACCGGCTCGGCCCCAGCGGGCGGGTCGGCCGGCCGCTCGCCACCGCAGGGCGCTCGCGCTGACGCCCCTCCGGTCAGCGGCCCCGCTGAGGCGCTTCCCCCACCCGATGCGCCCTACCACCCTCTCGACGAGCTCCCGCGCGAGCTCTGGCGCTGGGCCGTGGTGTGCAGCAGCGGCGAGGCGCCGCGCCGCCTGCCCGAGCTGGTGTGTTGGGTCCGCGCGCTGCTGGACGGCGCCCTGCCCGATCCGGCGCACGATTTCGGTGATGCCACCGCCACACAGGCGCTGCGCCCGCTGCTCGCCGAGCTCGACCTGCTGACCCTCACCCGCCAGAGCCCCCCGCTCACCCAACAGGTGGTGCAAAGCCTGCTCTGGCACCTCGACAGCCTGATCGACCGACCGGTGGACGAACCCCGGGCGCAAGCCATCGTGCGCATGACCGCCGGCTTCCGCGAGACCTGGGACGTGCAGCGCCAGGGCTGGGACGAGGTGCTGGCCCTGCTGCAATCGCTGGGCGACCTGGCGCACCTGCGCTGGGACGACCTGGCGGGGCAGTTGCACCGCCGCGAGTGGCAGGCAGCGCGCCGCATCGGCGAACTGCTGCAGCGCCTGCCCACGCTCGCCGCCTTCATCGACAGCGTGGGCCGCCGCGAGACCGACCACCGGCAGCCGCCCGCGGTCAGCGCTCGCCCCGACCCGGCACCACAGGCCCCCGCGGCGCGCCACCCCGCCGACGAAGAAGAGCGCCGGCCCGAGCCCACCGCCATCGACGGCGTGCGCCGCTCGCGCCAGCTCGCGCGCATGACCGGCAGCGAGAGCCTGAACCTCACCCACCCCACCCTGCGCCGCCTGTGGCGCGCGCGGTTTGCCGAGGCCCAGCTGCTGAGCTACGACGACCGCGCCCGCGACACCTCGCCGCGCCCCTTGCCCCGCCCCGACCAGCAACCCCGGCGCCAGGTGCCCACGCACGCCGGGCGCGGCCCGCTGATCGTCTGCCTCGACACCTCGGGCTCCATGCGCGACGCGCCGGAGAACGTGGCCAAGGCCTGCGTGCTGCAGGCCCTGCGCAGCGCCCACGCCGGGCGCCGCCCCTGCCGCCTGCTGGCCTTTGGCGGCCCCAGCGAACTGCTGGAGCGCGACCTCACGCTCGACGCCACCGGGCTGGAGCACCTGCTCGACCTGATGGGCCAGAGCTTCGACGGCGGCACCGACGTGCAGACACCGATCGAACGCGCGATCGAACTGGTGCAGACCGCCGGCTGGGAAGAGGCCGACCTGCTGGTGGTGAGCGACGGCGAGTTCGGCGTCACCCACGCCACGCTGCAGCGGCTGCGTGACGCGAAGCAGCGGCTGGCGCTGCGCGCCCACGGCATCCTGATCGGCGACCGGGAAACCATCGGCTTGCTGGAGGTCTGCGACCACCTGTACTGGGTGCGCGAATGGCGGCGCTACGGCAGCGGCGCCGCGACCGTGGGCGAGAACTTTTCGCCGGTGCACAGCCGCAGCCTCACCGCGATGTATTTCCCCAACGCAGTCAGGAGGTAGCGAAGCACCCCCGCCGCGCTGCGCGCGACCCCCTCGAGGGGGCAACGCGGTGCGGCCCGGCGGAGCCGGTTCCGCCGCGTTCACGGCTCAGACATTTCGCACCGGAAGTGGATCTGTGAACACAGGCTGAACAACGGAATCGGACTTTTCGCACGGGTTGGTCCACCGCCGGTCCGCGACAGGGAACCCGCTCTTGCATGGGCGGTCTCAGCCCCCACACTGTGCAGTGACCACCCGGCCTGGCCGGGTGGTGATTCGGTGTGTTGTGTGCGCTCTACAGGAGAAACGCCATGTGGAAACGAGTGTCGGTGCTGTGGGTGGTGGTCAAGGGTGATGTGCGTCGCCTGTGGTTCGCGCTGGGCCATCCGCAGGCGCCGGGTTGGCTCAAGGGCGGCGCCGCTGCCGTGGTGCTGTACCTGGTGTCGCCGGTCGACCTGATTCCCGATGTGCTGCCGGTGATCGGCGTGCTCGACGACCTGATCATCGTGCCCATGGCGCTGCGCTGGCTGCTGGCGCGCCTGCCGGAGCACATCCGTCACTATGCGGACGAACGCGCCGCCGGGCGCCCTGGCACGGCACAGGCAGGCCCCACAACCGAAGGCGCACGGGAACGCATCAAACGTTAAGGCGAGCCAATGCAGTGAGCCGTTCAAAGGCGAAGCCGTATCGCTTCTGTGGTGCCGGAGCACCCTCACTGCGCATGAACCCATGCCGCCCAGGGCACCGCCGGGCTGGCCTTGCCAGACGGCCAGTGCCGCCCCCTTGAGGGGGTCGCGCGCAGCGCGGTGGGGGTGCCTCCCCTCAAGGCACCAGCGACAGAAACAGGAAGGCCGCGAACAGCACCAGGTGCACGGCCCCCTGCATCACATTGGTCCGTCCCGTCGCCAGCGTGATGGTGCTGACCAGGAAGGTGAGCATCAGCAGCACCAGGTCTTTGGGCGCGAGGCCCAGCACCAGCGGCAGGTCGAGCAGCACCGACGCGAGCACGACCGCCGGGATGGTGAGGCCGATGCTGGCCAGGGCCGAGCCCAGGGCCAGGTTCATGCTGGTCTGCAGGCGGTCGGCGCGCGCGGCGCGCACCGCCGCCCAGGTCTCGGGCAGCAGCACCAGCAGCGCGATGGCGATGCCGATCACCGCCTTGGGCGCGCCCATGGCGGCCACGCCCGACTCGATGGTGGGCGACAGCTGTTTCGCGAGACCCACCACGGACACCAGCGACACCAGCAGCAGGCCGAAGCTGGTCCAGGCCTGTGCAGGGGTCGGTGGCTCGGCATGCACGTCTTCGTTCGACGCGTTGGTGGGCGGCAGGAAATAGTCGCGGTGCCGCACGGTCTGCACAAACACGAACACCCCCCACAGCACGAGCGACGACACCGCCACGAACGCCAGCTGCGACACGGTGTAGAGCCCCACACCCGCGCTGGTGGTGAACGTGGGCAACACCAGCGACAGGCCGGCGAGTGCCACCAGCGCGGCCAGCGCCGAGTTGGCGCCATCGAGCTGGAAGGTCTGTTCGTGGTGGTGCAGGCCACCGACCAGCAGGCACAAGCCCACCACGCCGGTGCTGATGATCATCACCGCTGAAAAAATGGTGTCGCGGGGCAAGGTGGCTTTGCCCTCACCCCCGGCGAGCATCATCGAGACGATCAGCGCGACCTCGATCACGGTGATGGCCACCGCCAGCACCAAGGTGCCGAAGGGTTCACCCACCCGGTGCGCCACCACCTCGGCGTGATGCACCGCCGCGATCACCGCGCCGATCAGGGCCAGCGCACACACCGCCAGAAGCGCGGTACCGGGCGTCCCCATGAGAGCGCCCCCCAGCAGGGCAGCGGCGGCGAACGGCACGAGCGTGGGCCATGAAAGCATCAAACATCCTCTCTCGGTGGTGGGGCGCCCGAGCGGACGCACAGGCCACCAAGCGCATTGTCCCGGTCACGGGGCGCGGCCGCTGAAGGGCGCGGTGAAGGCCCTGGAACAGCGCCCTTTTCGGCGCGGCTCAGCCGCCCTGGAAGCCGTCCCGGCGGTAGGTCAGCACCAGCGTGTCGCGCCAGCCGAGTTCGCCAGGTGCCACCGGCTGGATCGGCGTGCTCTCGTGGATCACACGCTCGTCGTCCAGCAGCAGCAACGACCACGGCTCGGTGAGCGTGAAGCGCTGGCCACCGGGGCCGTGCGCGTCAAACACCCGGCTCTCGCCGCCCTTGATGCGGTGGCGCCCGAGCATGAACACCGCCACCAGGTCCACCCCGTCGCGGTGCGCGCCCTCGGGCGTGGGCCGCCCGATGCCGTCGGTGGTGTCGATGCGGAACGGGTGCGCCTCCACGAACCAGGGCCGCTCCCCGCGCAGCGCCGACACCGTCTGCCCCACCGTGCCCAGCAGGCGATGCCAGAGCGGCGTCGCCACCACGGCCGGGTCCATGGGCTCGAACCAGCGCTGCATGCCGCCGTGCAGGGCGTTGTATTCCAGCGGCTGCCAGTGCGCGCGGTGCGGCACCTGCTGGACCGCGCCGCCATCCACCACGAAGCAGCTGTGGCGACGGCGCCGGTAGCGGCCGCCGTCCATCAGGTAGGCGTCGCTCGGCAGGTCGTCCCAGCTCGTGTGCAAGGCACGGAGTTCGTCGGCATCGGTGTGCAGCCAGCGCTGCACATCGCTCGCGCTGACGAGAGCAAAACCCGAGTCACGGAGGGCTGGATCGAGCCCGCTCAGGGAGACATAAGGGGGTGAAAAGGCAAGTCGCGTCATGGCCGGGCAGTGTACCGGCGCCGATTTTGATCGCCCACACACCGCCCGCGCAGTTTCTGCGCTGGATCAAAACCACCGCGTCCGCGCACTGTCAAGCTGCAGGCATTGCCAAGGAGACCGCTATGAATACCGTTGAATGGTCCGATGCCTTGCTGCTGGACTTTGAACCCATGGACGCGGTCCACCGCGAGTTTGTCGACCTGCTCGCGCTCGCCCAGGGCGCGCCCGACGAAGCCCTGGCGAAAGCCTGGAGCGCCGTGGTGGAGCACACGGTGCAGCACTTTGGCCGCGAGGATGCGTGGATGCGCAAGACCCGGTTTGCGTCCGCCGAGAACCACATCCTGCAGCACCGGGTGGTGCTCAACGTGTTGCGCGAAGGCTCGGTCCTGGCCCAGGCCGGCCGGCTGGCGGAGGTGCGTGAAATGGCCGGGGAACTGGCGGTCTGGTTCGCCAAACACACCCAGTCGCTCGACGCGGCGCTGGCCCTGCACATGCGGCGTGAGCCCGCCAGTGTGGCCACCAGTGCCGGCGGTGGCGCCGCGCGCCGGGCGGCGGGCCACCACACCGCCCGCCCCCCGCACTGAACACCCGCGCGCCGCACCACCCCCGGCGCGGCGAAAAACCCTATCCGCGCATGGGGTAAACCACGGGGCTGGCGATATTGGTCAATGGTTATATTTCTCCTTCAACCGGAGACACCCATGGCAACGCCCCTTCACGCCCACGCCGAAGCCGCCGACGAGCCAGCTCCGTCAGACACGGTCGACCCGGCACCGGACGACGAGGCCGCGCGCGGCCCGTCGGTGCTCTCGCTCCCGCTCGCCACCCTGCGCCTGACCGCCCCCCTGCAGTGGCTCCGGCTGGGCTGGGCCGATTTCAAGCGCTGCCCGCGCATCGGCCTGTTCTACGGCCTGTGTTTCTTCGCCATGGGCCACGCGCTGCTGGCGCTGTTCCAGAAAGCGCCTGAGTACCTGCTGGCCCTGAGCGCCGGCTTTCTGCTCATGGGGCCCTTCCTGTGCCTGGGCCTGTACGACGCCAGCAAGGCCATGCAGACACACAGCCACCGCCCTTCCCTGCGCGCCTCGCTGCAAGCCTGGCGGCCGACGCGCGGCACCATGGCCATCTTTGCCGGCGTGCTGCTGATCCTGGAAATGTTGTGGGGCCGTGCGGCCCTGGTGGTGTTCGCGGTGAGCTTCAACACCATGCCCGACAAGGCCAACCTGCTGGCCATGCTGCTCGACCCGGAAAACATCGGCTTCGTGGTCACCTACTGCGTGGTCGGCGGGGTCTTCGCCAGCCTGATCTTCGTCACCAGCGTGATCTCCATCCCGATGATCATGGACCGCCAGGTGGACGCCGTGTCGGCGGGGTTGACCAGCATCCGCGCCTGCCTGCAGAACCCGGGGGTCATGCTGTTCTGGGGCGCGCTCATCACCGGCATCATCGTGATCGCCATGCTGCCCGCGTTCCTGGGTCTGCTGATCGCCGGCCCGGTGATCGGGCACGCCACCTGGCACGCCTACCGGCACATCGTGCCGACCGCCTGATCAGGCCCCTTCGCCCTTCTCCACCGGAGCGGTCTCGCGCCAGAGACGCGCAAGCAGCCACCAGCCTGCCAGGGTATTGAGCAGGGCGAACAGGGTCAGCAGCAGCCGCATCGCCCCGACAGGCTGCAGCACGTACAACGCCGAGGTCATCGCCGACGACATCAGGTTGAGCGCCACCACCAGCCAGAACAGCGGCAGGCGCGGTTGCCAGAGGCGGCGCAGCGATGCGAGGGGGGTGACCATGCGGTTTTGCGTTCAAGCGTGGAAAAATGCGGGGGACAGCTTCCGGCGCAATATGCCTGAACCCAGGATGCGGTGGAACCGGCTCCGCCGGGCCACTCGCATCGCCCCCTTGGGGGTCGCGCGCAGCGCGGCGGGGGGGTGTCTATTCAGGGTTCTTTCTCTTGAAGCAATCGCCACATCACCTTGCCACTGCCGCTCTTGGGCAAGGCATCGACGAACTGCACCACGCGCGGCGCCTTGTACACCGCCATGTGTTCGCGGCACCAGTCCACGATGTCCTGCTCGCTTGTCTGGCCGCGCGCGGCATCGCGCAGCACCACCACGGCCTTCACGCTCTCGCCGCGGTAGCCGTCTTTGGTGCTGATGACACAGGCCTCCGCGATGGCCGGGTGCTTGAACATCAGCGCCTCCACCTCGGCCGGCCAGACCTTGAAGCCGCTGGCGTTGATCATGCGTTTCAGGCGGTCGGTGATGAAGAAATAGCCGTCTTCGTCCACCCGACCCAGGTCGCCGGAGCGGAAGTACCGCTGGCCTTCGAACTGAATGAAGGCCGCCTCGGTGGCCTCGGGCCGCTTCCAGTAGCCGCTGAAGACCGACGGGCCGCGGATGATGATCTCGCCGGCCTCGCCCTGCGGCATTTCCTGCAGCGTCTCCGGGTCCACCACACGCGCCTCCACGCTCAGGAACGGAATGCCCAGGCACTGCTGCTTGGGTGCGTCCGGCGGGTTGTTGTGCGAGGGCGCCGCGGTTTCGGTCAGCCCGTAGCCCTCGGCGTACCGCAGGCCGTACTGCTCAAACAGGCGCTGCGCCACGGCCTGCGGCATGGCCGCGCCACCACCCCCGATGAACTGCAGGCTGGAGAGGTCGTACTGGTCAAAGCGCGGGCTGGCCAGCAGGTCGATCACCATGGTGGGGATGTTGCTCCAGTTGGTGACCTTCCAGGCCGAGATCAGGCGTCCGGCCAGATCGCGGTCCCAGCGCGGCATCAGCACCACCGTGGCGCCGATGTAGATGCCGGCGTGCATGCCCACCACCATGCCGGTGATGTGGAACATGGGCACCACCACCAGCGACACGTTTTCCGAGGTGCTGCCGGCCCAGAGGCAGCCCGCGACCGCGTTGTGCATGATGCTCGCGTGGGTGTGCATGCAGCCTTTGGGCAGACCGGTTGTGCCGCTGGTGTAGGGCAGCACGCACAGGTCGGCGGGCTGGCGGTCGTGCAGCGGGGGCGCCTCGGTGCAGGCCAGGGCCTCGGCCCAGTCGGCCACCGTTCCGCCGGGCATGGCGGGCACGGCATGGCGCGCGGCCAGCCAGTCGCCCCAGGCCGGTGGAATCTCGGCCTGCGGGCCGATGGCGTCGTGGTAGTGCGCCACCACCAGGTGCGACAGGCGCTGCGCCTCGGGCAACGCGGCGTTGGCCTGCAGCAGGTCGCCCGCGAGGTCGGCCGCGCTGATGGCGACCTTCACGTCCGGGTCGGTGATGTAGTGCTTGAGCTCCTCGGCCCGGTTCATCGGGTTGACCGGCACCACGACCGCGTTGGCGCGCAGGATCGCGTAGTGCGCCACGATCCACTGCGGGCAGTTCTGCATGAACAGGATCACCCGGTCGCCCGACCTCACGCCGCGGGCGTGAAGGTGGGCCGCCAGGCGCTCGGCCTGTTCGAGCAGTTCGCGGTAGCTGGTGCGCCGGTCAAAGAACACCAGCGCCGGCTTGTCGGGGTAACGCTGCGCGCTCACCACCAGGTTGTGCCAGAGCGAGGTGGCCGGCGGGGTGATGCGGTGCGGCAGGCGTTTGGGCCAGAAGCGGTAGTGCGGCCGGACGGCAGCGGACGGCACCGGCGGGACGGCGGGGGATGGCATCGGCTTGTCTCCTGATGGTTTTCCGGTCACAGCATACGGTCGGGTGCTGCGAAAAGCACAGCAGGGTTGTCGCTCTTGGGACGGGTTGCCGGGCGGAGGCGCTGGCATGGAACCTGCTGATGCGATCGTCTCGGACCCGGGGTCGGTGGTAGAGCGATGCGGTCATACATTCTTCGCATAGTTTTCCCACGTAAACCCCGATGTCCCAGCCCACGGGGCGGGAATACAGTCGCCCTGCGGGTGCAAACCGCCCCTTTCTGGTGCGGCGCAACCTGACGATCAACCTTTACAGAGAACCGGAGAAACCATGAAATTGAATGCACTGAAACTGGCCGTGCTGAGCCTGGGCACTGCCTCGGCATTGGTGAGCTTGCCCGCCCATGCGGGCAAGACCGTGGACGCCATCAAGGCCCGTGGACAGCTGGTGTGTGGTGTGAACGTGGGCCTGGCCGGTTTCTCCGCCGCCGACAGCGCCGGCGCCTGGACAGGCCTCGATGTGGACTACTGCAAGGCCGTGGCCGCCGCGGTGCTGGGCGATGCCACCAAGGTCAAGTGGGTGCCGCTGACGGCCCAGCAGCGTTTCACCGCCCTGCAATCCGGTGAAGTCGACGTGCTCTCGCGCAACACCACCAACACCCTCTCGCGCGACGCGTCGCTCGGCCTGCACTTCGTGGGCGTCAACTACTACGACGGCCAGGGCTTCCTGGTCAACAAGGGCAAGATCACCAGCGCCAAGCAACTCAAGGGCGCCACCGTGTGCGTGCAGTCCGGCACCACCACCGAGAAGAACCTGACCGACTTCTCGCGCGCCAACAAGCTCAACATCAAGGCCGTGGTGTTCGAGAAGCTGGAAGCCTCCACCGGCGCCTACTTCGCCGGCCGCTGCCAGGCCTACACCACCGACGCCTCGGGCCTGGCCTCGATCCGTGCCAAGGAAGCCAAGGTGCCGGCCGACCACGTGATCCTGCCCGACCTGATCTCCAAGGAGCCCCTGGGCCCAATGGTGCGCCGCGGTGACGACGAGTTCTTCGCCATCAGCAAGTGGGTGCTCAACGGCCTGATCGAGGCCGAGGAATACGGCATCACCCAGGCCAACGTGGACCAGATGAAGACCAGCACCGACCCGCAAGTCGGCCGCATGCTCGGCTCGACCGAAGACCTCGGCAAGCACCTGGGCCTGGACAAGGAGTGGCTGGCCCGTTCCATCAAGGCCGTGGGCAACTACGGTGAGATGTTCGAACGCAACGTCGGTCCCAAGACCGCCATCAACCTGCCGCGCGGCAAGAACAACCTCTGGAGCGCCGGCGGTTTCATGTACGCCTCCCCTCTGCGCTGATCCGTCACCACCGGCACTTGGCCGTCGCAGGCACAAGTGTTCTATGAACCTGGTTTCGTAGGGCACTTGTGCCGTTTTTTTAGCCTTTCATTCTGGAACTGCCTCCCATGCCCCATCAGCCCATGATTGAAGCGCGGCCGCTGCCCGCCAAAAAACGGCGCTCGATGTCCTGGAACAGCCGCGAAGGCCGCAGCGTCATCTACCAGATCGTCGCCATCGCATCGGTGGTGGCCCTGGGCTGGCTGCTGGTGCGCAACACGCTGCGCAACATGCGCGAACGCGGCATCCAGAGCGGCTACGACTTCATGGGTCAGCCGTTCGGTTTCGACATCAGCGAAACCGTCATCCCGTACGACGTGATGAGCACCTACTGGACCGCCTTCTCCATCGGTCTGCTCAACACGCTGAAGGTCGCCGTCATCGGCATCGTGCTGGCCACGATCCTCGGCACCCTGATCGGCATCGGCCGCTTCTCCACCAACTTCCTGGTGCGCAAGCTCTGTTACGGCTACGTCGAGTTCTTCCGCAACGTGCCCATCTACCTGCAGTTGCTGATCTGGTACATCGTGTTCACCGAGATCCTGCCCAGCTTTGAAGAGGCCTGGCAGGTGGGCCACTTCTACCTGAGCAAGAACGGCCTGGCCTTCCCCTGGCCCATCTGGAAGCTGGGACAGACGCTGGCGCTCATCGGCCTCGTGCTGGGCGTGATCGCTTCGGTCATGTACTCGCGCAAGGCGCGGCGGCACTTCGACCTGACCGGCCAGCCAAAGCCGGTGCTGTGGGTGTCGCTGGCGCTGATCGCCGGACTCGCGGTCGCGGGCTGGCTCGCGGGTGGCGCCCCCACCGGCTGGGACCTGCCCGTGAAGGGCGACTTCCAGATCGAGAACGGTGCCGTGTTCAGCCCCGAGTTCACCGCGCTGCTGCTGGGCCTGGTGCTGTACACCGCGTCGTTCATCGCCGAGATCGTGCGCTCGGGCATCGCTTCGGTTTCGCTGGGCCAGCACGAAGCCGCGGCTTCACTGGGCCTGAACAAGGGCCATTCGATGCGGCTGGTGGTGCTGCCGCAGGCGCTGCGCGTGATCATCCCGCCGCTGACCAGCCAGTACCTGAACCTGACCAAGAACTCCTCGCTCGCCGTGGCCGTGGGTTACCCCGAGCTGGTGTCGATCGCCAACACGACGCTCAACCAGACCGGCCGCGCCATCGAGGCCCTGTCGATCGTGATGCTGGTCTACCTCGCACTCTCGCTCATCACCTCGGCGCTGATGAACTGGTTCAACGCCAGCGCAGCCATTCAGGAACGCTGAAATGCAACAGATTTATCAGAACATTCCTGCACGCCCGATGCCGGGCAAGAGCACTGGCGCCGTGGCCTGGCTCAAGATCAACCTGTTCTCCAGCGTCTTCAACAGCGCCATGACGCTGCTGGTGGCGGCGGTGGCCATACTCGCTGTGGTCAAGAGCCTGGACTGGGCGCTGTTCAACGCCGTGTTCGGTGCCCAGCTCGAAGCCTGCAACAACATGCGCGGCATCGGCGCCTGCTGGGGCGTGGTCACCGAAAAGGGCCGCCTGATCGTGATGGGCCGCTACCCGCAGGCCGAACACTGGCGCCCGGTGATCGCCACCGCGCTCATGCTGGGCGTGGTGGGCATCAGCTGCATGCCGCGTTTCTGGAACCGTTGGCTGGGGCCCATCTGGGTGGCCATGCTCGTGGTCTATTTCATCCTCATGAAGGGCGGTGTGCTCGGCCTGACCGCGGTGGACACCGACCAGTGGGGAGGCCTGCCGCTGACCGTGATGCTGACCGTGGTGTCGATGACCATGGCCTTCCCGCTGGCGATCTTCGTGGCGCTGGGCCGGCGCTCCAACATGCCGGCCATCAGAACCATCTGCACGCTCTACGTGGAGCTGATCCGCGGTGTGCCACTGATCACGGTGCTGTTCATGGCCTCGTTCATGCTGCCGCTGTTCATGCCTGAGGGCGTGAGCGTGGACGTGCTGATCCGCGTGGTGATCGCCATCACGCTGTTCTCGGCCGCCTACATGGCCGAGGTGGTGCGCGGCGGCCTGCAGGCCCTGCCCAAGGGACAGACCGAGGCCGCGGCCACCCTGGGCCTGAGCTACTGGCAGGCGCAACGCAAGATCGTGCTGCCGCAGGCGCTGTCGATGGTGGTGCCCTCGCTCATGAACACCTTCATCGGCATGTTCAAGGACACCTCGCTGGTGACCATCGTCTCGCTGTACGAGCTCACCGGCGCGCTGGCCCTCGCGCTCAACGCCGATGCCGACTGGCGCCCGTTCAAGCTCGAAGCCTATTTCTTCATCACGCTGATCTATTTCGTGTTCTGTTTCGCCATGTCGCGCTACTCACTCTGGGTTGAAAAACGCACGGCCGTGAGCAAGGTCCGCTGAACAAACAACACCCCAAAAAACGAAAGCCTCTCATGACCCAACAAGAAGCCCCCATCATTCATTTCGAAGGTGTCAACAAGTGGTACGCCAGCAATGGCTACCACGTGCTGCGCGACGTCAACCTCAGTTTCGCCAAGGGCGAGAAGGTCGTGATCTGCGGGCCGTCCGGCTCGGGCAAGTCCACGCTGATCCGCTGCGTCAACGCGCTGGAGGAATACCAGCAAGGCAAGCTCACGGTGGACGGCACCCTGGTCGGCGACGACCTCAAGGGTGTCGACAAGGTGCGCCGCGAAGTGGGCATGGTGTTCCAGCAATTCAACCTGTTCCCGCACCTCACCGTGCTGGAAAACCTGATCCTCTCGCCCACCTGGGTGGCCAAGCTGCCGCGCAACGTGGCGATTGAAAAGGCCATGGTGCAGCTGGAGCGCGTGCGCATCGCCGAACACGCCCACAAGTACCCGCTGCAGCTTTCGGGCGGCCAGCAGCAGCGCGTGGCGATCGCGCGCGCGCTGTGCCTCACGCCCAAGATCATGCTGTTCGACGAGCCCACCTCGGCGCTCGACCCGGAAATGATCAAGGAGGTGCTGGACGTGATGATCGGCCTGGCCGACCAGGGCATGACCATGTTGTGTGTGACGCACGAGATGGGTTTTGCCAAGGCCGTGGCCGACCGCGTGATCTTCATGGACCAGGGCCAGGTGGTCGAGCAAAACACGCCCGAAGAGTTCTTCAACCACCCGCAGACCGACCGCAGCAAGGACTTCCTGTCCAAGATCCTGGGGCACTGATGGCCCCTGGGCATCACCGTGGCGTGGCCGGGCTCCTCAACGACCGGCCCACAGGCGTTGGCGCCGCCCTGGCGTTGCGCCCGGTTGCCACCGGTCGCGTCCGCACTGAACTTCTCACGCTCGCCGGTATCATTCCCTGCATGCGTCACTGGCTGCTCATCTTTCTGATCGCCCTGCTCCCCCTGCGCGGCTGGGCGAGTGACGCCATGGCCATGTCGATGCCATCGACGCCCGACGCCGCAGCGCACTGCGCCGAACACCCCCCGGCCGCCGACACCAGCGGTCATGTGGACGCCGCAGCGGACGAACAACAGACCCACACCCTGTGCGATGTCTGCAACGGACCGGCCATGACCGCCGGCCCCCACCCAGGTCCCGCCGCCGCGCCGCTGCCGCAGGCGCTGGTGGCGCCCGAGCACAGTGACTTCGCCAGCGCCGTGCTCCAGCGCGGCCACAAGCCCCCCATCGCCTGAACTCACCCACCCGTGGTGCGTCCGCGCGTCCCCCTGCGGGACCGCGTTCGCACCGGTTTGTGAATTCAGGAGATGACCATGACCCCATTCCAGCGGCACCGTCCGCTGCTGCACCGCCTTGCCTGGGCGGGCCTGCTCGCCCTGCCGCTCATGGGCGCCCGTGCCCAGGCGGTGTCCGAAGCGCAGCGCGCCGCCGACCCCGCCACCCCCACCCCGGCCGTCGCCACCGCGCCGGCCCGACCCGCCCCCGTGGCATCACAGCCCCTGCCGGACAACCCGGCCGAGGCGCTGAAGCAGTGGCGAGCAGCCAACGAACGGGTGGCCGCCTTCCCCCGCGGGCACATCGACATCCTGCGCGCCGAGTCCGGTGACACCGCCGGCTCGGCCCAGGCCACCGGCCAACCCGGCCCGCTGTCGCTGAATGACGCGCTGCGCCAGTCGCTGCGCCTGCGGCCCGAGCTGCTGGACAGCCCCCGCGGCAGCGCCCTGGCGCAATCCGGACGCCACCTGGCCCTGCAGAACCATGTGGCCGAGCTGCGCCGCACCTGGGTGGACGCGGTCGCCGCCGGCCAGGCGCAGCGCCTGCAACAGGCGCGGCTGGACGCCGCCCGCAGCGCCGCCGAACTCGGGCGACGCATGGTGCAAGCCGGTAGCTGGAGCCAGGCCCGACTGCTGCGCGAACAGCTTGCCGAGGCCCGGGAAACGGCGTCCTTGCTGCAGGCCCAACAAGCCGCGCTGGGTGCCCGCGAGCGGCTGGCCCGCCTGCTGGGCCTTTGGCAGGGTCAGGCGGTGGCCGAACTCGACCAGCGCCTGCCGGCTGAGCTGGCGGCGCCACCCGCGACGCTGGAGGGCGACGCCCAAGGCATTGAAGCCCGGGTGCTGGCCCAGGACGCCGCCCTGGCGCTGCAGCGCATCGACGCGGTGCGCGACATCGAGGCCACGCCCCCGGCGCAGCGCGCCGCCTGGGACCGGGCGTTGCAGGAAAGCGCCACCGGCCTGGATGCCACCACGCTGCCTGCCGCGCCCCTGAACCTGCGCGACACCCGCCTCGCCAACGACCATGGGCTGGAACGCGCGGTGTCGGCCGAGGCCGGTTTGCTGCGCGCCGCGGTGGCCCGGCGCTCGGCCGCGCGCGAAGCCTGGGGCCGCCTGCAGGCGCAGCACGCGCTGGCGCAGCAGACCCACGCGGTCATCCTGCCGCTGCAAACCGCCCTGGAGCAGGAAACCCTGCTGCGCTACAACGGCATGCTGCAAAGCACCTGGGACCTGCTGGAGGCCAGCCGCGAACGCCTGGCCGCCACGGCCGCGGCCGCCCAGGCCCGCCGCGACTTCTGGCTCGCCCACCTCGACTGGCAACTGCTGCTCGCCGGCGGGGCCTACCAGCCCCCCGGCGCCAGCGCCACCCTGGCGCCCGCCGGCGCCGCCCCCCAAGGACACTGACATGAAGCACCCCCGCAGCGCTTCGCGCTACCCCTTCAAAGGGGGCGACACCAGCCGTCTGGCAAAGCCAGCCCGGCGGTGTCCTCCGACCCGACCGCTTCGCGCGTCGCTTGACCTCACAAAGAAGCACTGACATGCAAAGACGTCAATTTTTTTCCGGCGCCGCGCTCGGTGCCGTGGCCGCCGCCGGTGTGAGCCGCGTGGCGCTCGCCGCGCTGCCCGAGGCGGTGCAACAGACCTCGGCCGACACCGCCGCGCCCTGGACACCCCCCGGCGTCACCGGCGCGGGCCGCCCGTACAACCCGGTGGTCACGCTCAACGGCTGGACCCTGCCCTGGCGCATGGCCAACGGCGTGAAAGAGTTCCACCTCGTGGCCGAACCCGTGGTGCGCGAAATGGCGCCCGGCTTCCTGGTCAACATGTGGGGCTACAACGGCCAGAGCCCGGGACCGACCATCGAGGTGGTGGAAGGCGACCGGGTCCGCATCTATGTGACCAACCGCCTGCCCGAACACACCACCATGCACTGGCACGGCCAGCGCCTGCCCGCCGGCATGGACGGCGTGGGCGGGCTCACGCAGCCGCAGATCCAGCCGGGCAAGACCTTCGTCTACGAGTTCGTGGCGCGCCGGCCCGGCAGCTTCATGTACCACCCGCACGCCGACGAAATGACGCAGATGGCCATGGGCATGATGGGCCTGTGGGTCACCCACCCGAAGGCGAAACACCCGCTGATCGAGGCCGTGGCGCGCGACTACTGCTTCCTGCTCAACGCCTTCGATGTGGAGCCCGGCAGCATGACGCCGCAGGTCAACACCATGCTGGAGCAGAACATCTGGGCCTGGAACAGCCGCGTCTTCCCCGGCATCAGCCCGCTGGTGGCGCGGCTGGGGGAGCGGGTGCGCGTGCGCATCGGCAACCTCACCATGACCAACCACCCGATCCACATCCACGGTATCGAGTTCGAGGTCACGGGCACCGACGGCGGCCCGGTCCCGAAGACCGCGCGCTGGCCCGAGGTGACGACCGACGTGGCCGTGGGCCAGATGCGGCAGATCGAGTTCATCGCCGACGAACCGGGCGACTGGGCCATGCACTGCCACAAGAGCCACCACACCATGGGCGCCATGGGCCACGGCGTGCCGACCATGATCGGCGTGGACCACAGCAGCCTGGTCAAACGCCTGCAGAAAACGGCGCCCGACTACATGGTCATGGGCGAACGCGGCATGGCCGACATGGGCGAGATGCAGATGGAGCTGCCCGCCAACACCTTCCCCATGATGACCGGCACCGGGCCCTATGGCGCCATCGAGATGGGCGGCATGTTCACCACGCTCAAGGTGCGCGCCGACCAGAAAACCGGTGACTACGGCGACCCGGGCTGGTACGCCATGCCGCCGGGCACGCAGGCGCGCGAGGTGCCCACGCCCACCGCCGGGGCCGCCCAGTCACCCGCCACCACCGCGCAGCCCACCCCCGCAGCGCCGCCCAACGCCACGGTGCGCAAGCCCCAGGGCAGCGGCGGCCACCAGCATTGACGTCACCACCAAGAACCCAACACCCATGACACACACCCCCACCACCCGCCGCCGTTTCCAGCAATGGCTGACCCTGGCCCCACTGGCCGCCTGGCTGGCCCACCGCCCGGCCGGCGCCCACGGCGACCGCCATGCGGCAGGCGCCGCCAACGCGCCGGTCGTGAAGGAACAGAAGCCCTGGGGCATTGCCGCCGAGCCCAGGGAAGCGAAACGCAGCATCGAGATCCGCATGAGCGACAACATGCGCTTCACCCCCAGCCACCTCGAAGTCACCGAGGGCGAGACCCTGCGCCTGCGCGCGGCCAACCGGGGCAAGGTGCTGCACGAGATCGTGATCGGCACGCCCGAAGAACTGCAGGCGCACGCCGAGATGATGAAGAAGCACCCAGGCATGGAGCACGACGAGCCCTACATGGCCCACGTGGCGGCCGGGAAACGCGGCGACATCACCTGGACCTTCAACCGGGCCGGCGACTTCGAGTTCGCCTGCCTGATTCCCGGCCACTACGAGATGGGCATGCGCGGCACCATCCGCGTCGCGCCCCGGGCCTGACCCCATACCCTTCCTGATGGAGCACACCATGCAACGACGTTCCCTTCTTCTCGCCGCCCCAGCCCTGCTGGCCACCGCGCTGCCCGCCTGGGCCGCCACGCCACCGGTCAAAGACCTGCCGGTGCTGCAGGTCTGGAAAGACCCCAACTGCGGCTGCTGCAAGGACTGGATCAGCTACCTGCAGCGCGACGGTTTCCAGGTGCAGGTCTTCGAGACCGGCAACACCGCGGTGCGCAAGCGCCTGGGTCTGCCCGACCAGTTCGGCTCCTGCCACACCGCGCTCATCGGCGGCTACGTGGTCGAGGGCCATGTGAACGCGCGCGAGATCCGCCGCCTGCTGGCCGAAAAACCCAAGGCCATCGGCATCGCAGTGCCCGGCATGCCGGTGGGCAGCCCGGGAATGGACGGCCCCGAATACGGCGGCCGCACAGCCCCCTACGACGTGGTGCTGGTGCTGCCCGACGGCAGCGCCCGCGTCTACCAGTCCTATTTCCGCAGCTGATGACCGCCCCACTCCCAGGAGAACACCCCATGTCAAAGACCCTTGTGCTCGCCCTCGCGCTGCTGTCCCCCGCCCTGCCCAGCCTGGCGCAGAACCACGACCACCATGCGGCGCAGGCCGTCACCCCACCGGCAACCGCCGCCACCGCGACCCCGGCCAGCGGCCTGCCCATGGTGGATGCCGAAGTGCGCCGCGTGGACGCGGGCGCGGGCAAAGTGACGCTGAAACACGGCGACATCCCCAACCTGGAGATGCCCCCCATGACCATGGTGTTCCAGGTGCGCGACCTGGCGCAGCTGGGCAAATTGAAGGCTGGCGACAAGGTGCGGTTCACGGCCGACAAGGTCAACGGCGCCTACACCGTGATCGAACTGGAGGCGATGCCCTGAGGACGCACACGAAAGCACGCCTTCGAGCGCCCCCGGTGCGGTCTTTCTGACGGCACCGAGGCGTGTTGAGCCGGAACTGCAGGTCAATAAGGCCTCTGCTCCGGCTTTTTCATGTGCAGTGGCGCACATAGACTGGATTCTCCGAACGGTCTCAATTTGAGACAGACGGACTCAAGTTCACTGTCCCCCCTGACGAAACACAGGTAAGAACTCCACCGGAATCACCAGCCATGCGCACCAACCTGCCCGTCACCCACCAAGAGTTCCTCATTCCGAGCGGGGTCACCCTGGTCTCCACGACCGACCTGCAAAGCCGCATCACCTACTGCAACCCGGCCTTCATCGCCGTCAGCGGCTACTCGCGGGAAGAGCTGATCGGCCAGCACCACAATCTGGTGCGACACCCCGACATGCCGGCCGAGGCCTTTCGCGACATGTGGGCCACGCTGCAAAGCGGCTCGCCCTGGTCGGCCCTGGTGAAGAACCGGCGCAAGAACGGCGACCACTACTGGGTCATGGCCAACGCCACGCCGGTGGTGCAAAACGGCCAGCCGGTGGGCTACATGTCGGTGCGCACCCAGCCCACGCGCGAACAGATCGAACAGGCCGAGACCCTCTATGCCCGCATGCGCGCGGAAGCCGAGTCGGGCCAGACCACGATCGGCCTGCGCAGCGGCCAGCTGGTGCGCAGCGGCCTGCGAGGCCAGCTGCAGCGCTGGATGCGCCCGACCCTGGGCAAGAAGCTCGGCGCCATGACGCTGGGGCTCGCGTTCGGTGTGCAGTTCATGGAAAGCGCCACCGAAGGCCTGCCCGAGGTGTGGCACATGGTGGCCTATGGGGTCACCGGTGTGGTGGCGCTGGCCCTGGCCGCCTTCATGCGCCGCATGATGGTGGGACCGCTGGAACAGGCCGTCACCTTCGCCAACTTCATGGCCGCCGGCGATCTCTCCGCCCGCACAGCCAGCCAGGCCGGCGGGGAGTTCGGCGACCTCTCGCGCGCGCTCAACCAGCTCAACGTCAACCTGCAGGCTGTGGTGTCCGACGTGCGCCACGAGGTCGAGGGTGTGCAGGTCGCGTCCAATGAGATCGCCAACGGCAACCAGGACCTCTCGGCCCGCACCGAAGCCCAGGCCGGCAGCCTGGAAGAAACCGCTGCCTCCATGGAGCAACTCACCAGCACGGTGGAACAAAGCGCCACATCGGCGCGCGAGGCCGGGGTGCTGGCCAGCCGTGCGGCCAACGTGGCGGGCGAGGGCAACGAGGCCATGGCCCAGGTGATCGCCACCATGGACCAGATCAGCCGCTCGTCGAGCCGCATCAGCGAGATCATCCAGGTGATCGAAGGCATTTCCTTTCAGACCAACATCCTCGCCCTCAATGCGGCCGTGGAGGCCGCCCGCGCGGGCGAACAGGGCCGAGGCTTTGCCGTGGTGGCCGCCGAGGTGCGCAGCCTCGCGCAGCGCACCTCGACCGCCGCCAAAGAGATCAAGGTGCTGATCGACGAATCGGCCAGCCAGGTGTCGCAAGGCGGCCAGCTGGTGCACAACGCCGGCAAGACCATGGGCAACGTGGTCATGGCCGTGCAGCAGGTCAACGGCCTGATCGCCGAGATCACCGGCGCCTCGCAAGAACAGTCCATGGGGCTGTCGCAGATCAACCAGGCCGTGGGCCAGCTCGACTCGGTGACGCAGCAGAACTCGGCCATGGTCGAAGAACTCGCCGCGGCCGCCAGCTCGCTGCAGGCCCAGGCCAAGGTGATGAAGGAATCGGTGCAGATCTTCCGGATGTGAGGTAACAAGCCCCCACGCTCCGCCGCTGCGCGGGTCGCTGCCCCCCGAGGGGGCTGTTTTTCCTTGGGGCGGCCCGGCGGAAAAACGCGTTGCCGCTGCGCGGGTCGCGGCCCGTCTTGCCGCTGACGGACGCATGCTAAGGTAGCGGAATGCCCAGCAACATCCGCTACACCCTGCTGTCGTTGCGCGACCTGGCGGCATCCGTGGGGCCTTTCGCGCTGCTCACGGTGCTGCTGCTCGCGCTCACCTACTGGTGGCTCGACCCCAACCCGCCCAAGCGCGTCGTGCTCGCCACCGGCCCGGCCCAGAGCGCCTACGACGAGTTCGGCAAACGCTACGCCGACGCACTCAAGCGCTACGGCATCACCGTGGAATTGCTGCCCTCCCAGGGCTCGTCGGCCAACCTCGAACTGCTGCGCACCGGCCAGGCCGATCTGGGTTTCGTGCAAGGCGGCAGCGCCGACATCGGCTACGACGACGAGGAGTCGATCTCCTCGCTTGGCAGCCTGTTCGTGGAGCCGCTCTGGCTGTTTTACCGCGAAGACTCGGCGCTTCGCCTGCGCCAGCAACCCACCATCCAGTCGCTCGGGGATCTGGTCGGCTGGCGCGTCAACGTCGGCACCGCCGGCAGCGGCGTGCCACGCCTGTTCACCACCCTGCTCGACGTGAACCGCATCGACCGGCAGCAGCTCCAGCTCAGCGAACTGGAGCAAACGCCGGCCACGGTGGCCTTCCTCAACGGCGAGGTCGACGCCGTGGTGTTCGCCTCCGCACCCGAATCGCTGATGGTGCAGATGCTGCTGCAGTCGCCGGGCATCCACCTGCTGAACTTTGCGCAAAGCGAGGCCTATTCGCGGCGCTTCGGCTACCTCACGCCCGTGGTGATGCCGCAGGGCGTGGTGGACCTGTCGAAGAACATCCCCGAACACGACATGCACCTCGTGGCCTCGACCACCGGCCTGCTCGCCGGCGCCAAGACCCACCCGGCGATCCTGCAGCTCTTCGCCCAGACGGCCACCGGCCTGCACGGCGGCGCCAGCTGGTTCAGCCGGGCGCGCGAGTACCCGAACTTGGAGCACAGCGAGGTGCCGATCTCGCCCGAGGCGGTGCGCGCCATCAAGAACGGCCCGCCCTTCCTGCAGCGCTACCTGCCCTTCTGGCTCGCGAACCTGGTCGAACGCATGTGGCTGGCCATGGGCCTGATCCTCGCCCTGGCCCTGCCCCTCTCGCGCATCGTGCCGCCGCTCTACACCTTCCGCATCCGCTCGCGTGTGTTCCGCTGGTACGCCGAACTGCGCAGCATCGAGCAGCGCCACATGGACCACCAGGACGAACCCACGCCGGTGGACGACCTGCTGGCGCAGCTCGACCGGCTGGAGGAGAAGGTGGAGCAGGTCGTGGTGCCGCTGTCGCACACCGACGAGCTGT
Source organism: Hydrogenophaga sp. (assembly GCF_018780075.1). GTDB lineage: Bacteria > Pseudomonadota > Gammaproteobacteria > Burkholderiales > Burkholderiaceae_C > Hydrogenophaga. The sequence goes on along the minus strand of NZ_JADMKB010000027.1, from coordinate 106,920 downwards.
ACGCCCTGCGCAGCAACATCGGTCTGGTGCGCAAGAAGCTGCTGAGGAAAAACTGAGCGCCGCGGCCCCGCCCGGACGGCGGTGCCGGCAGCCAGCGCACACCGTGCCTACGGCTGCAGGGCGCTGTTGATGCAGGCCTGACGCGCCACGGCATCCAGCGCGTCGTCGACCATGCCGTGGTTGGCCACCACGCGCAGCCGGTCCTGGGCCAGCAGGCGTTCCACGCCGCGCCTCGTCATGGACAGGGAGCGCCCGTCCGACCCGGTGAACAGGAACATGGTCCCGTGGGGGCTGGCCCAGGTGACCTGACAGCGCAGCGCGCGGCCCTCGTACCAGACATCGACCCAGGCGCCCACGGGCAAGACCTGGCCCCCCTCGCGGGCCACCGCCTCTTTGGCATCGGACCAGTCCCTCGGCATGATCTCGGTGTCCACGAAGGCCGGCTGCGTGTCCATCAGCGCGTCCTCCATGAAGCCGGTGTCGCGCGCTTCGACCGGATGCATCCAGGGCTCGTCGGCCTCCGGCTCGAACTGATGGCTGGGTGGCGAGTCCTCGACGGGCGCTTCCCGCTGGGTCTTGTACGCCGCCTCGTGCAGCCCCATCAGGGCCGAAAAAAACGACTCGCTCTGGGTGCGCGGGTAATCGATGGCATCCAGGCCCTCGCGCAAGGTGCGCAGCAGGCCGGGAATGATCTTGATCAGGCGGGGCCGGTTGCGACTGGCCTGCGCCAGCTGAGAAGACCACAACAGGTCGGGCACGATGTCGGTGTAACCCGCCGCAGACGCCAACGACACGGACGCCACCGATTTTTCGGCCGCGTCCATGCGCGCCTGAGCCACCACCTGCGACCAGGGCCCGGTCAGGAAACGCCGCACCACGCCGGGTGCACGCTCGAAATCGTTGCGTGCCCGGAACTCGGTCGCCACCCGTTCGGCCAGCAGGTTGCGCTGCTCCACGCGCATCAGGGTCTGCACGGCCAGCCCGCGGGCCTGCGCCTGCCTGGGCACCAGGGCCTCGGCCCGCGAGCGCGTCAGCAGCTCCAGCAGGCCGGGAAAACGGTCGGGCAGATCGGCCCCCGAGCTCTGCAGCGCGCGCACGATGTCATGCACCTGTGTGGCAAACGGTTGGTACCCCGCATCCTGCTCGCTGGTGAACGCCAGGCCGCGCTCGGCGATGGCGTCGAGCAGGCGGCGCGCGGGGTTGTGCCGGTCGGCAAAAAACCGGGGATCGCTGCGCGCGAGCAGCAAGAGTGCCGGCTTCATGCCCTGCAGCATGTCGCGCAGGGGGGCCAGCAGGCGTTCGTCGGTGGTCAGGCGCCGCAGCATCAGCGTGACCACCTCGGCCGCCAGGGTGCGCACCATGGCGTTGCCCGAACCCGAGGCGCCCTGGTCGCTGGGGCCGCTGCCCGACTGGTCGAGGTTGCCCACCAGCAACTGGTGCAGGTGGTCCAGGGTGAGCAGCGCATCGGGGCCGCGCACCGCTTCCGTCGACACCGATTCACTGCGGACGCTGCCCTCCGGTGCCGGTGTGCGGCCTCGGGGCGTCTGGATCACGGTGTAGCCCGCGGGCTCAATGCCCCTGCTGTCGAGCAGCGCGCTCAGGCGCACGTACATGTCCCGCAGCTCCTCACCAAAGGCCACGGCACCGGTCTGCAACCAGCGCGAACGCACCGCCGGCTCCACGTGCAATCCGTTGAGCGCGCGCATCAGGGACGTCACCACCACCTCGGAGCGCAGCGGGTTGGCCTCGATGCGCACCCGCTGCAGACCCCTGGCGCTGCTCATGCGCGCGTTCAGGGCATTCAGCGCCTCGTCGGCCGATATCTTGATCACCTGCTGCACACGGGCGAGTTCCACGGTCTCCTGCACCTGTTCATCGCCCATGAGCTCCAGTTCGTCAAAGCTCAGCGACTTCAGGCTGCGGGTCGGGTTGGTGGTCGACGGCAAGGCGCCTTCCACCGATTCGGCGAAGGCCTCCAGAAAGCGTGCCGCAATCAGCTCGTGGTGGCTCTCCAGCGTGGTCCGGGCCTGACCCAGGGCCTGCTTTTCCTGCGGGCGGCTGGCGGCGCTTTCGCGTTGTTGCAGCGCCTCCCGCAGCTTGGTGAGCCAGCGCGGGATCCACGCGCGCGTCTGCACGAGGGCTTCCTTCAGGCAGGCATCAAAGGACTCGTTCGGGCTGGCGTCCATGCGACCGGATACCTTTCATCTCCAGAGATGGAGCAAGGGTTGGTGTGCCTTCCAGTATCCCCATCCAACCCGGCGCGCGATACCCGGATGTGCGCGCCCAACCCCGGCCAGTTCAGGGTTTTGCCAGCAGTGCCTGCCAGCCCGAAGCACCCAGTGCCCGCAGGGTCTCGATGTTGCGCTCGACAATCTTTTCGGCGTCGCCCGCGTCGGACGCCACCGCACGCTCCACACTCTCTTCGCGCAGCAGGTGCAGCGTCGGGTACGGCGCGCGGTTGGTGGCGTTGCTGATGTCGTCGGGTTCGGCCCCGTCAAACTGGAACAGGGGATGGAAGCTCGCCACCTGGATGGTGCCTTCCAGTTCGTGCTCGGCCACCACGTCGTCCACCACGCCCATGAAGTCGTTGAACACGAAAAAATCCGGGAACAGCGTGGGGTGCACCAGCAGCGTGGTGTCGATCTGATCGGCCGGCGTGTTCACCAGCAGGTCCAGCTCGCGGTCCAGTTCGTCGAGAAAGGCATCCAGGTGCCTCGCCCGGCTGACCACGATGCGCACCTGGTTCTTCACATACACCGAACGCGCGAACGGACACAGGTTCAACCCGATCACCGCCTTCTCGATCCAGCGGCGGGTGTCGGCGAGCACTTGTTGATCGGTGAGTTCCATGGTGTTTCCGGAGCGATGGGCAGTTCAACCAAGAATGCCGCGGAACTGGCTTCGCCAGGCCGCAGGCATTGCCCCCCAGTGGGGGGTGACGCACCGCAGGCGCGGCGCAGGGGGCGTCAAATAGATTTGAAGCGCGCGCGCTTAGGACGGGCACCCTCTTCACCCAGACGGCGCTTCTTGTCGACCTCGTACTCGGAGAAGTTGCCGTCGAAGAAGTACCACTGCGAGTTGCCTTCGCAGGCCAGGATGTGGGTGCAGATGCGGTCCAGGAACCAGCGGTCGTGCGAGATCACCATGGCCGAGCCGGCGAACTCCAACAGCGCTTCTTCCAGCGCGCGCAGGGTTTCCACGTCCAGGTCGTTCGAGGGTTCGTCCAGCATCAGCACATTGCCGCCCTGGGCCAGGGTCTTGGCCAGGTGCAGGCGGCCGCGCTCACCGCCGGAGAGGTTGCCCACCAGCTTCTGCTGGTCGTTGCCCTTGAAGTTGAAGCGGCCGATGTAGGCACGGCTGGGCATGATGAACTTGCCCACGATGATGTTGTCCAGGCCGCCGGACACGTCCTGCCACACGGTCTTGCTGCCGTCCAGGCTCTCTCGGCTCTGATCCACGAAGGCGAGCTTGGCGGTCTGGCCGATCTCGACCGAGCCGGAGTCCGGCGTTTCCACGCCCTGGATCATGCGGAACAGTGTGGACTTGCCGGCGCCGTTGGGGCCGATGATGCCGACGATGGCGCCCGGGGGCACCGAGAAACTCAGGTTGTCGATCAGCACCCGGTCACCGAAGGACTTGCTCACGCCCTTGAACTCGATGACCTGGTTGCCCAGGCGCTCGGCCACCGGGATGAAGATTTCGTTGGTCTCGTTGCGCTTCTGGTAGTCGACGTCGCTCAACTCCTCGAAGCGGGCCAGACGCGCCTTGCTCTTGGCCTGGCGGCCCTTGGCGTTGGAGCGCACCCACTTGAGTTCTTCCTTCATCGCCTTGGTGCGGGCGTCTTCCGACTTCTGCTCGGTCTCCAGGCGGCGTTCCTTCTGGTCCAGCCAGTCGGAGTAGTTGCCTTTCCATGGGATGCCTTGTCCCCGGTCGAGTTCCAGAATCCACTCGGCCGCGTTGTCGAGGAAGTAGCGGTCGTGGGTGATGGCCACCACGGTGCCGGGAAAACGCTGCAGGAAATGCTCCAGCCACTCCACGGACTCGGCGTCCAGGTGGTTGGTGGGTTCGTCGAGCAGCAGCATGTCGGGCTTGGAGAGCAGCAGCCGGCACAGGGCCACGCGGCGCTTTTCGCCCCCCGACAGGTTCTTGATGATGGCGTCCCAGGGCGGCAGGTTCAGTGCGTCAGCGGCCAGCTCCAGCTGCAGATCGGCATTTTCCGAGCCCGAGGCGGCGATGATGGCTTCGAGCTCGGCCTGTTCGGCCGCGAGGGCGTCGAAGTCGGCGTCCTCGTCAGCGTAGGCGGCGTACACCTCTTCCAGGCGCTGCTTGGCGGCCAGGGCGCCGCCGATGCCTTCTTCCACCGCCTGGCGCACGGTCTGTTCGGGGGAAATCTGGGGTTCCTGTGGCAGGTAGCCGATGCGGATGCCCGGCATGGCGATGGCCTCGCCCTCGATCTCCTTGTCGATGCCGGCCATGATCTTGAGCAGCGTGGACTTGCCCGAGCCGTTCAGGCCCAGCACGCCGATCTTGGCGCCGGGAAAGAAACTGATGGAAACGTTCTTCAAGATCTGCCGCTTGGGCGGCACGGTCTTGGTGACACGGTTCATGGAGAAAACGTATTGGGCCATTTGGATAAAAATGCTGAGTGACCGAAGGGAACACAGGCCACAGCGCGTCAGCGCTGGTGCGGCTCCGTTTCAACAAAGACGCCTTGCGCCGTTGCTGTCCTGCCGCTGTGCTGCCAAAAAAAGAAGTCTTCGATTATCGCCCGGGCTTCAATCGTCATCCAGGTTGTCTGGCAAGGGCTTGCTGATCAGTTGCTGCATGGCCGGCGGCAAAACGCCCGCCTGCAACCAGTCCGGCAGGGCGTCAGGCAGGTTCCAGCGCGCCTGCCTGAGCACCATGGCCAGCCCCTGGAACCACAGGTGCGTGCCCTTGCGGCTCAGGCGCAGGACCAGCGGTCCGCTGCCGGTGTCGAAGGTCATGTTGACGGATTCGCTGCTGGTCTGGGTGCTGATCTTCTGGCACAGGCGCTCCTGCGGATCGCTCCTGGTGCCCGGCGACTCGTGGCCGGCACGGATCTGGGGCGGGCGCTGCCCCGGAGCCGCCTCGTGGAGCGACAGGTCGTGCTCGATCGACGCCCGGGCTCGGGGGCTGGCGCCACCCTGCTCGCCCGGCGTGGACGCCTCGAACGAGGGAAGCACCGTGCCGAAAATGCTGATGACCATGCGGCGGGTGAACCAGACGGTGCTGTCCTGCTCGTGCACGCGCATCCAGATGCGGTCCTGCGCCGCGTTGTAGCCAAAGGTGGTGGTGGTCACGGGGTGGTTCCAGGCTCAGCGGCGCCATCGGCTTCGCTCTGGTTGCGCAAGGCGAGCTGGGCGACGGCATCGAGCGCGCCCTCGACCATGCCCCCGCGCGACACCACCCGCAACTGATCGGCATGGCGCAGCCGGTCCAGCGTGCGCCGGGTCATGGAGTGGGCCAGCCCCTTGGCGGAGATGAACATGAACAGGCTGCGGTGCGGGCTCGTCCAGGTCAGCTCGGCCCGCACCCAGGCGCCCTGAATCAGCAGGTCCACCCAGGCACCGGTGGCCAGATCGGCGCTGTGAGCATCCCCCGAATCGGGCGCGGCTGGTGCGGCGGGCTCTTCTGACACGTAGCCGGCATCGGTGGCTTCGCTGTTGGCCATCCAGAAGGTTTCGCCGTGTTCTGCGGACGCTGGCACGGCGGCGGAGGCCGGGTCGTCCACCCGCTCGAACAAGGTGGGAATGTCCGCCACTGGCGGCGCGTCACCGGGCTCCGGCGACGCCGCCCGGTCAAAGGCCTGCTCGTGCACGGCCACCAGCATGTCGAAGAGCTGGCCCGTCAGGTCGGGTGGGTATTCGATCAACTGCAAACCCCGCCGCAGTTGCCCGAGCAGGCGGGGCACCAGCTTGACCAGCCGCTCGGTGTCACGCCGGATGAGCTCGATCTGCACGCTCCAGATCAGGTCTTCCGCGACGCGGTCAATCGGCTCGTCCGCTTCGACCGAGGCCACGCCGGCCAGCTGGGACTCGGCCACCACCTGCGACCAGGGGCCACAAAGGAACTGCAGCACGAACTCGGGGATGTCCTTGTCCAGCGTCTGGCGCTGGAAGTCGGCGGCCAGCCGCTCGGCCAGCAGGTGCCGCTGCTCGGCATGCATCAGCGCTCGGGCGGCCTCGGTCCGCATCTGGTTTTTGCTCGCATCGTCCTGCTCCCAGCGCCGGCGAAGGCGTTTGAGCAAGCGGGCAAACACCTCCTCGGTCGCGGCGGCCCGGTTGAGCGAATACACCGCATCGATGATCGAATCCAGCAGCTTGGAGAAACCTTCGTCGTTCTGGCCCTGAAACCCGAGGCTGCGCTGGGTGATTTCTTCCAGCAACTGGCGCGCGGGGTGCCGGCGCTCGCTGAAAAAACGCGGGTCGGCTTGCGACAGTTTGATCAGGATGGGTTCCAGCAGGCCGATCTGCTGCCGGATGGCCGGCAGCAAGCGCTCGTCCTGCGTCAGGTTGTCCAGCATGAGCCGAACCACCTCCTGCCCCAGCAGGCGACCCAGGTTGTTCTCCAGAACAATGGGCAGTTCGGGCTTCGCCGCCGCCTCATCGGTGGAGCTGGCCCGCTGACGCAAGCGACGAATCAGCGGCTCGATCAGGTCCAGGTCCTCCAGCGCCGTCATGGACAGGGGCACCGTGTGCACGAACCCCTGGCCCGTCGATTCCTCATGGCTCAGGTCACCCGCGAGCAGCTGCCGAAGCCGGCCCAGGGTGAGCATCGTCCGCCCCACGGCGCCTTGGGGGCCTTGCTCCCGTTGGGCCAGCAGCGCAGGACCGGCCACCGGTTCCACGCCGTGCACCAGCAGCCACTGGATGAGTTCGCGATAGACCTGCCGCAGGCTTTCACCCAGCATGCCCGCCGCCGGGAAAAACAGCGCGCTGCGCTGCTCGTCGTCGGGAACATGGCGAACCAGCAACTCGCGCAGGGCATGGGCAAATGCGGCGGGCCTGAGCGGATTGAGTTCGGGTTGCACGGTCATCCAGCCCATCAGGCTGCTGACCAGGGCATTGAGCCTGGGCAGCTGCTCGGTGCTGGCGCTCCGGATCGACTGCTCGGCCACGGCAAAGCCGATGGTGGCGTCGATCAGCCGGTCATCGAGCTGCCGCAGGTCGTCAAACCGGACCGACGCCGGTCCCGCGGCATCCAGCACACTGCCGTGGTACAGCACCTCGCGCAACTGCTCGTGCCAGGTGCGCTTGAGCGCATCGGACTCTTCGCTGAGCCGCTCGATCAGCTCCAGCTGGAGGTGCGTCTCGGCCAACGGCGGGGCGCCTGCCCGATCGGGGTCCAACGCCGCTTGCAGGCCTTCGAGCAGTTCGTCGATCATCGAATCGGATATCGACAGCGCGGCTTCGAGGCAGTCCTGCAGCGTGGGGCGCAGGTGGCTGGCGTCGTTGGCCATGCCCAACCGGAGCATCTTGGGAGCGTTCATCGGGGCTGAGTAGAAGTGAGATCGGCGGATTGAGGCGCGGCAGGGAGGCCGCACCCCGGGTGCAAATTCCATGTTCCGCGCCATTATGTGAGCGCGGCGGAACCTTCCGGCAAGCATCTTTCCGTGCCGGCGCGAAAAGACGTGCGACAATGCAACCGTTGTGTTGTATCAGTGACTTCCAACACCAGCACCCTGCTGGAGGGTCGGCGTTCCAAGACTTTGGACCCGCGGACCCACCTTCTGAATCCTGTCTGCCTTCTACTGAACGGTCCCCACCAGGTCCGAACGGGCAGATGCCCCCAGCGCCCTGGACGGGCGCCACACCTTTAATGAACTTCGAAGAACTGAACCTGGCCCCGGCCATCGTCCAAGCTGTGCGCGAGCACGGTTACGAAACCCCCACCCCCATCCAGGCCGAGGCGATTCCCGCCGTGCTGGCCGGGCGAGATCTGCTCGGTGGTGCCCAGACCGGCACCGGCAAGACCGCCGCCTTCACCCTGCCCATGCTGCACCGGCTGAGCGTCGGCGAGCGCGCCAAGAGCAAATTCGGCGGCGTGGCCATCCGCGCCTTGGTGCTCACGCCCACCCGCGAACTCGCCGCCCAGGTCGAAGAGTCGGTGCGCGTCTATGGCAAGCACCTCTCGCTGACCTCCACCGTCATCTTCGGCGGCGTCGGCATGAACCCGCAGATCAATGCCATGAAGCGTGGCGTGGACATCCTGGTGGCCACCCCCGGCCGCCTGCTCGACCTGCAGCAACAAGGTTTCCTGGACCTCTCCGGTGTGCAGATGCTGGTGCTGGACGAAGCCGACCGCATGCTGGACATGGGCTTCATCCACGACGTGAAGAAGATCCTCGCCCTGGTGCCCAAGGAAAAGCAGAGCCTGCTGTTCTCGGCCACCTTCAGCGACGAGATCCGTGACCTGGCCAGCGCCCTGCTCAAAGACCCGCTGCACATCCAGGTGACCCCGCGCAACACCACGGTGCAGCGCATCACCCAGGTGATCCACCCGGTGGGCCGCGGCAAGAAGAAGGCCCTGCTGGTGCACATCATCAACCAGCACAACTGGAGCCAGGTGCTGGTGTTCACCCGCACCAAGTTCGGCGCCAACAACGTGGCCGAGTACCTCACCAAGAACGGCATCCAGGCCATGGCGCTGCACGGCAACAAGAGCCAGGGTGCCCGCACCCAGGCGCTGGCCGGCTTCAAGAGTGGCGACATCCGCGCCCTGGTGGCGACCGACATCGCGGCCCGCGGCATCGACATCGACGAGCTGCCGCACGTGGTGAACTACGAAATCCCGAACGTCAGCGAAGACTACGTGCACCGCATCGGCCGCACCGGCCGCGCGGGCAAGAGCGGTGAAGCCGTCAACCTCGTGAGCCTGGACGAAGAAGGCTTCATGATGGACATCGAGCGCTTCACCAAGCAGGAGATCCCGGTGCAGCGCTTCGAGGAGTTCATGCCCGAACCCGGTGAGCGTGCCGAACCCATCGCCATGGGCCGCCAGACCATCTGGGGCGGCGCCGGCAAGCCACCGAGCCGCGACGTGATGGCCGCCGCCGCCAAGGCCGCCCGCACCGAGATGCTGCAGCGCGTGCGCGAGAAAAAGGCCGACGCGCCGCAAGGCCGTGGCAACGGCAATGGCGGTGGTCAGCGCCAGCGCCCGGCCGCCCAAGGTGACGCCCAGCCGCGAGGCGAAGGTGCCCGCGACGGTCAACGCGCCGACGGCCGCCGCAATGGCGGCCCCGGCCGCAACGGCCCGGCCAACGGTCCCCGCAACGGCCCACCGCGCAGCGGCGGCGCACCACGCAACGCCGAACGCGCCGACCGTGGACCGCGTGAAGACCGTGGTCCTCGCGAAGACCGCGGTGATGGCAGCGAGCGCCAGCCCGGCCCCAATGCCCACCTGGGTCAACTGCGCATCCGCGAACCCCGCGCGCGCGCTGCGGCCCCTGGCGGTCAGCCCGATCCGCTGCGCACCAGCATCGACTCCATCGGTGGCCGCGGCGCACGCAACGGCAACCGCGGCGGTGGTGGTGGTGGCGGCCGCGGGGGTCCACGCGGTGATGCACCGCGCGGCGGCCCGGCCGACCCGTTGCGCACCAGCTACGGACGCATCCGCTGACCCCGTGAATCAAGATGCCACGCGTCAAATTTCATCAGAATGAATGGTTGTTGAAGATGAAGTGAAGCCGGCTGTGGTGGTGGAAGCGAAGCCTTGATCTCGGGGCTTCATTCCAGAAGGCGGGTTCGGACCCGCCTTTTTTTTCGCCTGCCTGCCTTGAAGCCCGGGACGTATCCATGAAATTGCTGCTTGCGGAAGACGATGTCATGCTGGGCACCAGCATGGAAAAGGGCCTGGCCTTCGCCGGCTTTCAGGTGGACTGGGTGCGCATGGGCAACCAGGCCATCGAAGCGCTGAGCACCCACACTTACGACGTGGTCCTGCTCGACATTGGCCTGCCCCAGGTGGACGGGCTGCAGATCCTGCGCTGGATGCGCAAGGAGGGCCAGCACACGCCGGTGATGCTGGTGACGGCGCGTGACGCTGTGCCCGACCGTGTCGCGGGGCTGAACCTGGGGGCCGACGACTACCTCACCAAGCCCTTTGACCTGGACGAGCTGTGCGCGCGCATCCACGCCCTGGCGCGCCGCCCGGCGGGACGCGGTCAACCGCACCTGCAACTCGGCCGGCTGGAGGTGCACCCCATCGAGCGCGAGGCCAAACTGTCGGGCAAGGCGCTGGCGCTGTCGCAACGCGAGTTCGATCTGCTCGCCGCGTTCATGCGCCAGCCCGGTGCGGTGCTCTCGGTGGAGCAGCTCGAAAACCAGCTCTATGGCTGGGGTGAAGAAATCGTCAGCAATGCGGTGGAGGTGCACCTGCACCACCTGCGACGCAAGCTCGGGGAGCCCTGGATCGTCAACGTGCGAGGTGTGGGCTACAAGCTGGTGCAGGTGCCTTGAACTCGATCCGCGCCCGCCTGTTGCTGTGGCTCATCTCGTCGGTGCTGATCACCACGCTGGTGGTGGGCTATCTCACGGCGAGGCTGACCTGGAGCGGGTTCAACAACGTGCGCGATCTCGGCCTGGAGCAGATCGCACAAACGGTGATGCGGCACGACGAAACCCCCGCGCCCCCGGCCGCGGCAGCACCACCGCCCCCCACCGGCCAAGGGTGGTTGGACGACGAAGAGGATCTGGACCAGTTCGTCAGCCAGATCTGGGACAACGCCGGTGAGCTCATCTATTCCTCGCTGCCCAACGTCGGCCCGCCCCTGCAGACGCCCGGGCACCACATCGTCACCTGGCAGGGCCAGAGCTGGCGCCTCTACACGCTGCGTCAGGAAAGACGCACGGTCCAGGTCGCGGTGACCACCGAAATCCGGCGCCAGCACTTCTACGACCTGATGCCCTGGCTGCTGGTCCCACTCGCCCTGCTCGTCACCACGCTGGGCCTGCTGATGCAGGCCGGCGTCAACCGGGCGCTGCGTCCGCTGGAAGACCTGCGCAGCGACATCGAACAACGGGGGTCGGATGGACTGCAGGCCATTCACACCCAGGGCTTGCCGGTCGAAATTGCCCCCCTGGCCCAGACGCTCAACGAGCTGCTGTCCCGCGTGGACACGCTGCTGACCAGCCAGCGGCGGTTTCTGGCCGATGCCGCCCACGAGCTCAACACCCCGCTGGCCGCGGTCAAGCTGCAGGCCCAGCTGGCCCGGCGCGTCAGCCCGGCGGAGTGGCCCGCCGCGCTGGACGAGCTGGACGCCGGCATCGAGCGCGCGACCCGGCTCTCGTCCCAGCTGCTGCAACTGGCCCGCCTCGAACCTGACGCCCGGCAGCCGATGCTGGCCCCGGTTCAGCTGGACGACCTCTTGCGCCAGGCCGTCTCGGCGTTTTCTGCGCGCGCGGAGCACCTGGGCGGTGATCTGGGGCTGGCGGGCGCCGCGACGGTGAGCCTCAACGGCGATCCGCACGCGCTGCGCACCCTGGTGGACAACCTGATCGACAACGCCCTGAACCACGCCACCGCGCCGGTGCGCATCGATGTGAGCCTTCGTGTGGAAGGACACTGGGCCGTCTTGGAGGTCAGCGACACCGGGCCTGGCATTTCGGCGGCCGACCGCGAGCGCGTGATGGAACGTTTCGTTCGGCTCTCACCGGGAGACGGCAAGGGCAGTGGCCTGGGCCTGTCCATCGTGCGCGAGATCGCGGAACTGCACGGTGCCCGGCTGGAGCTGGACGACACGCCGGGCGGCGGACTCACCGTGCGCGTGCGCCTGCCGCTGACGGGCATCCCGCCCCCGGCAGCCCCCTGACGCGCCCCCCGCCGCGCTTCGCGCGCACCCTCCGGGCAGAAACACCGACCGTCCGGCGAGCCGGCCCGGCGGCGCCCTGGTTGGCCCCGTTTCATGCGCAGGGGTGTTGCGGCGCCATGGAAAACCGGTCACGGCGTCTGGTTACAGTGAGGTCATGCCCAACATGATCCTGCCCCCCGTCTCGCGCTTCGCCACCCTGATGGTGGCCAGTTGCAACGTGCTCAACCTGGCGCAGCCTGGGCGCCACTTCTACGACGGCCAGGACCCTTACAGCCAGAACGAGTTCGAGCGCAAGGTGGGCTGGCTCGGCGAGCGTTTCCGGGTGCTCAACGCCGACGTGCTGGCGGTGCAGGAGGTGTGGGACGAGCTCGCGCTGCGCGCCGCCGTGGCCCGCAGCGGTCTGCAGTACAGCACGGTCAGCGTGCCCGGCGCCGAGAACGGACCGGGACAGGTGGGCGCCCAGGGCACGCCCCGCGTTGGCCTCGTGACACGGCTGAAGGTTGAGTCCATCCAGTCGATCACCGACTTCCCCGCTGCGGCCGTGGTGCAGGTCCCCGGCATCGGCCCGCACACCCGCTTCGAGCGCCCGCCGTTGCTGGCCACGCTGCGGATGAAACACGGGCAGGAGGTCGCCGTGATCACGGCCCACCTCAAGTCCAAGCGCCCCAAGTACCTGCAGGACGCGCAAGGCCGCTCGATCGAGGACACGGAAGACCCCACGGTGCAGGCCGTGGGTTCGCTGCGCTCGCTGATCATGCGCGCGGGCGAAGCGCTGGCGCTGCGCCTGAAGGTGGTGGAGTTGCTGCACCGCACGCGCCTGCCGCTGATCGTCATGGGCGACCTGAACGACGGCCCGCACAGCGTGACCACCCAGCTCATCGCGGCGACCTCGCAGGTGGCCTACGACAAGGGCGCGCGCGACAACGCCCTCTTCAGCGCCTGGGACGTGATGGGCGAGGCCGCGCTGCGCCGCGACGTGGCCTTTTCCCACATCCACCAGGGCTACCCCGAGGTGCTGGACCAGGTGCTGGTGAGCGAAGAGTTCGTGGCCACCAGCCGCGCGGCCATCGGTGACGTGCGGCGCGTCGAGGTGTTCAACGACCACCTGTTCGAAGGCCGCGACCGCAGCCGCAGCGACCACGGTTTCGTGCGGGCGCTGCTGCGGCTGCGCTTGCCCGAGACCGGACAAGCGGAGGCCCCCATCCATGTACAAGTTACGGGGGCGCCACCCGGCGCGTGAAGCGATCCAACCCAGGGCACCGCCGGGCCGCCCTTCGACCAGCTCAGGACGGACGGCCAGTGCCGCCCCCCAGGGGGGTAGCGCGAAGCGCTGCGGGGGGGGGCGTTTTACACCCAGCGGACCGACGCCACCGGCGGCAGGTCGTTCGACACCGGGTGCCAGTGCTCGCCCGCGTCGGCGCTCACCCACAGCCCGCCCGTGGTCGAGGCCAGCGCCAGCGTCTGCCCATCGGCGCTCACGTCCAGCCCGTGGCGGTAGACCAGGTGGTAGGCGTGGGTCTGCGGCAAGCCGCTGGAAAAAGTCTGGAAGCTCGCACCACCGTCGTCGGTGCGGGTCACCACCATGCGCCCGTCCACCGGGAAGCGGCAGACGTCGGCCTGCGCGGGCACGAACCAGGCGCGTTGCGGGTTGTGCGGGTCACAGGCCACGGCAAAGCCGAAACCCGACGGCGCGGGCGCCGCGATGCCACGCCAGCACTGGCCACCATCGGCCGAGCGGTAGATGCCGCAGTGGTGCTGCACCCAGAGCACATCCGGGTTGGCGGTGCACTGCACCATGCAGTGAGGGTCTTGTGTGTTGCCGTCGTCGGCGCTCTCGGCGGGCAGGTAGTCGGCCGTCATGCCCTGGGCCGTGAGGGTCCAGTGGGCGCCAGCATCACGCGTCTGCCAGACACCGCCGCAGGACACGGCGACCGTGACATGACTGGCATCGCGCGGGTCCACCAGGATGGAGTGGATGCCCGCGTGGTCATAGCCGCCGCCGAACCACCCGCGCCGCCCGGGCTGGTTCCACAAGGGCGTGTTCAGGGTCCAGCTGGCGCCGGCATCGGTGGAGCGGAACAGCCCGGCCGGGATGCAGCCGGCCCAGAGCACGCCGGGTTGGTCCGGACCACCGGCCGCGAGCGACCAGATCAGGTCCACGCTCCACGGCGTGGTGTCGTCGGCGTCGGGGCCCTCGGTGGGTTTGAGGGGGAACGCCGGCGCGGCCGTTTCCTCCCAGGTCTGGCCCCGGTCGGCGCTGCGGTGCAGCTTGACGCCGAAGTGGCCCAGCCGCAGGGCGGCGTACCAGGCGCCGTCGCGGGCATCGACCAGCACGCTGGTGACCGGCTCGCCCGGGAAGTGGTGGGCGGTGATGGCCCACTCGGCGCCCTCGCCGTGCAGCACGAAGAGGCCCTTGCGGGTGGCGATCAACAGCGTCTGCATCTGAATCTCCTCGCTTCGTTGGGGGCCTTCAGCCGCCGCTGAGGGCCTGCACCACCAGCACCCGGTCGCCCGCCTGCAGCGGCTGGCTCAGCGACACACGGTCCTGCACCAGTTGCCGGTTGACGAACACCGCCACGTGCTTGCGCACCGCGCGCTGGTCGTCGAACACATAGGGCGCCAGCGCGGGCGCGGCCCGCAAGGCGGTTTCGAGCGCCTCACGCAAGGCGCCGGGCGCGACCTGCTGCGGCGCGCAGTCGACGTGGCGTCGCAGGCTGGGGGCGAATTCGACGGTGACCATGGCAATGCAACCGGCGCCAGTGTCGGACATGGCCGACCCGTCGAACAGCGTTTCACCCTCTCACGAAGAGGGTCACCAGCGGCTGATCGCCGACCTGGCGGCTCCAGTGACCGTGGACTTGCGGGTCAAAGGTGGCGCCCGCGGGCAGCGTGTCGGCCGAATAGAAATGATCGCCTGGGCCAAAGGTGCGTGAGCTGCCGTCCTGCAGGCCGATCTCCATCTGCCCCTGCAGCACAAACAGCCACTGCGGCGCCCCGGTGCAGTGGAACTGGCTGCGAAACCCGACCGGGCTCTCGCGCAGCTGAAAACCGCCCGAAGCCATCAACGGCGAAAGGCACGCCGCTGGCGTGCCTTCACTGAGCTCCACGGTCTCTTCGCGAAATCCGGCCCGCCCGTCGGTGCCGGTGTACAGCACCACCTTCTTGAAGCTCGTCATGGTCATCTCCTGTTGCCATCGTGTAGCGCGAGGTTGTACCAGACGGAGGGTGAGACGGGAGGGACGCGGGACAGAAGGGCAGTCCCTCAAGCACACGCCAAGGATCCGGCTTTGCCGGTCCAAGGGCGTGGTCCCCCCAGGGGGAAGCTGCGCAGCAGCGCAGGGGGATCAGTTCTTGTACTTGCTGGGGTACAGCTCGTTCAGCTTGCGGCCGGATTCGCCGTCGGCCACGATGTCACCGGTGCGCTGGGCTTCCTTCAGTTCGGCCAGCACTTCGGCGCGGGTCTTGCCTTGGGCCACGGTGGTCGGGTAGCGGTTCGGGTAGATCTCCTTGAGCGTCCGGCCCGACTCGTTGTCGGCGATCACGTCGCCATTGAGCTGGGCTTCGCGCAGTTCGGCGCGAACGTCTTCACGGCTGAGGCTGGCCGTCGCGGTGGCGGCGGGGTAGCGGCCGGGGAACAGCTGCTTCATCGTCTGGCCCGACTCCGCGTCGGCGATCACGTTGCCGCTGCGCTGGGCTTCCTTCAGCTCGGCCTGCACGTCGGCGCGGGACTTGGCCTGCACCGCCGGGGCGGCGTCGTAGCGGCCGGGGTACATCTGGCGCAGGGTCAGGCCGGACTCGTTGTCGGCGATGACATCGCCGTTGCGCTGGGCCTGCACCAGCTCGGCGCGAACCTGTTCGCGGGTCAAGGGCGCGTCGGCGTCGGCAGCGAAGGCCTGACCGGCCGACAGGGCGGCCACGGCGAGGGCGATGGAGGAGAGGTAAGAGGCTTTCATGGTGCTTCCTTTCAAGAAGTGGTGAGTGGCAAAGTGATCGTGCCGGTCCGTGGACCGGGTGTCTTTTCGTGGCGGTATCGCTTCTTTGCGTTGTGTTTCAGAAGCGTTTTCGCTGCGATGGGTGAACTTTAAAATTTCACGCCAAGAAGAAAAACCACCAGATCAGTGATACTCCGTTGTGGAATTCGCAACAATCAACCCGTTGATGCCCCACACAATCGCCCCATGGACCGTCTGACCTCAATGCGTGTGTTCCTCAAAGTCGTGGACGAAGGCGGTTTCGCGGCGGCCGCCCGCGCGCTGGACATGTCGCCCGCCGTGGTGACCCGTCTGGTGGCCGACCTGGAGGAGCACCTCGGTGCGCGCCTGCTGCACCGGACGACCCGGCGCCAGTCGCTCACCGACGCGGGTGAGGCCTACCTGGAGCGGGTGCGCCACATCCTGCTCGATCTGGACGACGCCGACTCGCTCGTGAGTTCGCACACCCACCAGCTCTCGGGCGTGCTGCGGGTGCTGGCGCCGCCGGTGCTGGCCTCGCACGTGCTCGCGCCCCTGGTCGCGAGCTTTCACCAGCGCTACCCGCAGATCCAGCTCGACATCGACGTGGCCAGCCACCGGGAACCACCGGTCGAGGACTACGACATCACCCTGCTGGGCACCACCGACGGGTTTGACGGCAACGTGATCGCCCGCAAGATCAACGCGACCGAGGCCATCCTGGTGGCGTCGCCGGCCTACCTGGCGCGCCGCGGCACGCCACAGACGCCCCTGGACCTGCCGCGGCACGATTGCCTGCGCATCAAAGCCGAAGGCCCGCGCAGCCGCTGCTGGCGCCTGTTCCGCAGCGACGATGACAACCAGCAGGTCGAACTCGACGTGCAACCCGTGCTGTGGTCCAACCACACCGACACCCTGATCCGTGCCGCGCTGGACGGCACGGGCATCACCTCCACCGCCGTGGAGCTGGCCGCGCCCCACCTCGCCAGCGGCGCGCTGGCCAGGGTGCTGGCGCCCTGGATCACGGGGCGTTTCACGCTCTACGCCGCCCTGCCCAGCCGCAAGTTTTTGCCGCAACGCACCCAGGTGTTTCTCGACCACCTCACCGAGCACACGCGCGCGGGGGTGGCTTTGGCGCTGGCGGGGTGCGACGCTTGCTGACTTCGCTTTTTGTTGTGTGAAGACTTCCGGGGATTCGTGCGCCTGAACCTCGCACAGGCCGATGGCGGCACCCCCGTTCTCAAAGACCAGTGGGCATGCCTGCTGGTTCGCTCAAACGTCACTTCGGGAGCAGGTGGTTTGGGTGAGCGGGCGCAGTCCCCATTCGCGGTTGCCCGCGCGGTGGCGCGCCACAACCGTGTTGATGAAGCAACAACAGCGCGCCCAGGCAGTCGCCCGAGAGGTGGGACGGAGAACGAGCACCCGGACCACCTGCCCCTGCCCCCGCGACCCGAGCGCCGAACGTGAGACCCAACGCGCTGTCAAAAACCTTTTCCAAAGGCCAACCGCAAGCGTTGAAACGCCTCAGCACAACTTGTTGCAAATAAACCAGCGGCGCTTTAACCCCATCACCCCGCCCCGTTCGTTTCAGTCAGCTCCTCAACCTCTTTTCTGGAGCTTTCATGAACGCCACCCGCCACCCCCTGCGCCGCCTCGCCCTCCCCGCCCTCGCCACCCTGGCGTTCCTCAGCGCGCTGCCGGCCCATGCCGTGGGGCGCCTCGCCGACATCCAGATCATCGACCGCGACAGCGGCGAGACCCTGCCGGTCCACCAGCACCGAGGCGAATACTGGGTAGCGGGACGCCCCGGCGCGCGCTACGCCGTGTCGGTGCGCAACGCGCTGAGCGGCCGCGTGATGAGCGTGGTCTCGGTCGATGGCGTCAACGTGGTCTCGGGTGAGACCGCCGCGCTGGAGCAGACCGGCTACGTGCTCAGCCCCTGGCAGCGGTACGACATCACCGGCTGGCGCAAGAGCGACGCCGAGGTCGCCGCCTTCCACTTCACGAACCTCTCGGGCTCCTACGCGGCGCGCACCGGGCGACCTGCCCACGTGGGCGTGATCGGCGTGGCCGTCTTCCGCGAGAAGCTCGCCCCGCCGCCCGCCAGCGTGCCCCTGCCTGAGGCCCCCTCCACCTGGCGCGAACGCCGCGAGCTCAACGAATCGGAGCGCTCCACGCTCGACCGCAGCGCGCCCGCGTCGGCCGCGCCGGCCGCCGAGTCGCCCGCATCGGGCATGGGCAGCGCCAAGAGCCAGTCCCACAACGAAGCGGCCGATGCCGTGCGCCGCCCCGCCAGCCCTGCCCCGCGCCTGGGCACAGGCCACGGCGAGCGCGAGGGCTCCTGGGTCGGTCACACCAGCTTCGAGCGCCGCAGTGCCCGCCCAGACGAAGTGATCCGCATCCGCTACGACAGCCGCATCAACCTGATCGCGATGGGCGTGCTGCCGCCGGACGTGGAACCCATGGCCCAGCCCCAGCCGTTCCCGGGTTCGCGCCGCACGCGTTATGCACCGGACCCCGGTTGACCCCCCCCCCCGCGCCGCCTGCGGCGTCACCCCCCAGGGGGGCGACACTGGCCGCCCGGCAAAGCCGGCCCGGCGGTGTCCTGGGTTGGGGTCACCTCGCTGGCTGCGGGTGTGTAGCCCACCATAATCGGCCGCATGGACGCGGACGCCACCAGCGACGAACACCTCATGCACGCCTACGCCGCGGGCGACACCCGCGCCTTTGAAACCCTGTACGACCGCCACGCCTTGCCGGTGTGGCGCTTCGTGCAGCGCAGCGTGCAGAACAGCGCGGTGGCCGACGATCTGGTGCAGGACGTGTGGTTCAGCGTGGCGCGGCAGGCGCCGTTGTACGAGGCCCGCGCCCGCTTCCGCACCTGGCTGTTCACGCTCGCCCACCACCGCATCGTGGACCACTGGCGCACCCACAAACACCACGCCAGCCTCGACGCCGAGAGCGACGACGGGGCCGCGCTGGCCGACACGCTGGCGGCCGAATCGGGCTTTGGCCCGGAGCGCCGGTTGAGCTCGCGCGAACAGGCCCATGCCCTGCTGGACGCGCTCGCCGCCCTGCCCGCCGTGCAACGCGAGGCCTTTCTGCTGCAGGCCGAAGCGGGGATGAGCGTGGCCGAAATCGCCCAGGCCACAGGCGTGAGTGGCGAAACCGCCAAGAGCCGGCTGCGCTACGCCCGCGCGCGCTTGCGCGAGACCCTGGAGGCGCTGGCATGAGCGCCGTGCCGGGCCGTTCCCAAGCAAGCTCGCACCGCAGCCCGAAGGGCGAAGGTATTCGAGTGAGCGCCGCGCCGGGCCGCCCCAAGCAAGCTCGCACTGCAGCTCGAAGAGCGGAGGTATTCGCATGAACCGCGACCAGAAGCCCGCAGGCGACGACGACCTGCTGTTGCAGCGCTACCGCGAGGCCAACGCGCTCGACGACGCACGACCGGGCGCGGCGCTGCGGGACCAGGTGCTGGCCCACGCGCTCAGCGTCGCGCAGGCGCGAACCACGGCAGCACCGGTGGTCAAACCCAGCGCGGCCAACGACAGCGTGTGGACCTGGAAGGCCTTCGGTGGCCTGGCCGTGCTGGGGCTGGTGGGCCTGCTGGTCCTGCAGTTCGACCGGGGCACGCCCGAGGAGCGCGAGGCCGCGCTGGGCACGTCGGTCCCCCGCCCTGCAGCCCCGCCTTCGCCCGCTGCATCGGCGCCAGCGCCCCTCACCGAGGCCGCGCCGGTCACCCGCGACGCGGCGGTGCCCAGCGCGCCGACGGTTCAGGCACCCCGGCCCGCCGCGGCACCAGCCGCCGCCCCGCGCGCGGCCCCAGCAAGGGTTCAGCCCCCAACGACGGCGAGCAGCGAGAACGTGGTGCGGGCACCCGAATCACCGGCGGCGGCACAGGCCCCTTCGCCCATGGAGGCGCCGGCATCCCCCGCCGCGCCGGATGCGCCGGCGAGCGTGGCCGCGCCCGCCACACCGCCGGCACCCGCCGCCATGGCCAAAGCGGCGCCCGCCGCCGCGCCGATGTCAGCATCACCCGTTCCGCCCACGGCCTCCGCCGCAGCGGCCGATGCGGCACGCGCCGGAGCGGGCGCGGTGGCGAGGGAATCGGCGCGGGCCCGCAACGAGGTCGCCACCGAAGCGCGGCGCGCTCCCGCACCGCCGCCCCTGCATCAGGCGGTGGGCAGCAGCGACGGGGACGGCGTGCGCCGCCTGTTGGCCCAGGGTGTGGACGTGAACGGCCGCGATGCCTCGGGGCGCAGCGCGCTGATGCTGGCGGCGCAACGCGGCGACGCGGCCATCGTGAAGCTGTTGCTGGACGCGGGAGCCGACGCCCAGTTGAGAGACCCACAGGGCCGCAGCGCCGCCGACATCGCCGAGCAGGCCGGCCACACGGCGCTGCTGCCGCTGCTGCGCTGACCCACACCGATGGACCCGACCTCTGCGAGTTTTTCATGGCGCCGGAGCGCCACCCAGACGCATGAAACGGCGCCACCCAGGGCACCACCGGGCCGGCTCTGCCGGACGGCCAGTGCCGCCCCCTTGGAGGTAGCGCGAAGCGCTGCGGGGGTATTTCAATTCAGCGGCGTGAGCGCTTCACCGCGCGTGAAGAAGGCGATCAGGTTGTCGGCCGCGAGATCGGCCATGGCGCGGCGCGTCTTGAGCGTGGCGCTCGCGATGTGGGGCGTGAGCACCACGTTCGGCACGGTCAGCAGGTCCGGGTGCACCTTCGGCTCGCCCTCGAACACGTCGAGTCCCGCCGCCGCGATGCGCTTCTCGCGCAGCGCCACGGCCAGGGCCGCGTCGTCCACGATGCCGCCGCGCGCAATGTTGACCAGCGTGGCCGTCGGCTTCATCTGTGCGATCTCGGCCGCGCCGATGGCGTGGTGCGATTCGGCGCTGTAGGGCACGACCAGGATCAGGTGGTCGGCCTGCGCCAGCAGCTGATCTTTGCTGACATACGAGGCTTGGCACTCGGCCTCGGTCGCCGCGTCGAGCCGCGAACGGTTGTGGTAGATCACCTTCATGCCGAAGCCGTGCGCCCCGCGCCGCGCGATGGCCTGGCCGATGCGGCCCATGCCCAGGATGCCCAGGATGCTGCCGTGCACCTCGGCACCGGCGAACATGTCGAGCGCCCAGCGGTTCCACAGGCCTGCACGCAGAAAGTGCTCGCTCTCGGTCACGCGGCGCGCCGTGGCCATCAGCAGCGCGAAGCCGAAGTCGGCGGTGGTCTCGGTCAGCACGTCGGGCGTGTTGGTGGCCAGCACGCCGGCCGCCGTCATCGCCGGCACGTCGAAGTTGTTGTAGCCCACCGCGATGTTGGCGGCGATGCGCAGCTCAGGGCAAGCGGCCAGCAGCGCGGCGTCGATGCGCTCGCTGCCCGTGGTCATCGCACCCTGCTTGCCCTGCAGGCGCTGCGCCAACTCAACCGGCGTGAATGGCGCGTCCAGATCGTTGGTCTCAACCTCGAAGTGTTCACGCAGCCGCGCCACCACTTCAGGAAACACGGCGCGGGCGATCAGGATGGCAGGGCGAGAGGTCATGAAGGTCTTCCTTGGAACAAGGCAAATGTCGAGAAACCAAGCATCGGCTCGAATTAGGCCCACCTCCGAAGCGCGTGCATTCATCCCGGGATGCGGCGGAGCTGGCTCCGCCAGGCCGCTCGCATCGCCCCCTGGGGGGTGACGCCGCAGGCGGCGCGGGGGGGATCGTCAGACCGCCAGCAGGTCCACTTCGAACAGCAGCGTGGCGTTGGGCGGAATCACGCCGCCCGCGCCGCGCGCGCCGTAGCCCAGCGCGGCGGGAATCACCAGGCGGCGCGTGCCGCCGATGGCCATGCCCTGCACGCCTTCGTCCCAGCCCTTGATGACGTGGCCGGCGCCCAGGGGGAATTCGAAGGGCTGGCCCCGGTCCTTGCTGGAGTCGAACTTGGCGCCTTGCACGCCATCGTTGAAGAGCCAGCCGGTGTAGTGCACCTGCACCGGACGGCCGGCCTGGGCGACTTCGCCGGTGCCGACCACGGTGTCTTCGTATTGCAGGCCGCTGGGGGTGGTGATCATGGAATGTCCTTGTGAAGAAATGAAAACGGAGTGGCGATTATTCCAGCCCGCGCCCCGGTCAGAGGCTGAGCGTTTCTCGGGCGTGTCCGAGCAACGCCCCAAAGCGTGCCCGATCAAGGCGCAAAGCACAGCCATAGCTCGGTCTATGGCGCGCATTTGCAACGCAGAGCGGGTGCGTTTTGGGGTGGTGAGCGGGCATGAGCGAAAGACGCTCAGCCTCTCAGCCCTCGCGCCGCCACACACCATTTCGCACACCTGTTTACACAAGCTTTTCATGGCGAGGGGCAAAGGTTTACCCAGCCGGGGTGTACTGGCATCTCCCAACCACCACGGAGTCAGGAGACCCCACATGAACACCAAGACCGCCACCCTCACCCGCCGCATGGCCCTGGGCGCCCTCGTCGGCGCGAGCCTGCTGACCGCGCTGCCGGCCATGGCGATCGGCCGCCTCACCGATGTGCGCATCGTCAACCGCGACAGCGGTGAGGTGCTGCGGATGTACCGCCACAAGGGCGATGTCTGGGTGGCCGGTGAACCCGGCGCCCGCTACGCCGTGGAGTTGCAAAACGCATCGCGCGGACGCCTGCTCAACGTGGTGTCGGTCGACGGCGTCAACGTGATCAGCGGCGAGACCGCCTCCTTCAACCAGGCCGGCTACGTGCTGACCCCGGGCCAGCGCTACGACGTGAGCGGCTGGCGCAAGAGCAGCCGGGAGATCGCCGCCTTTGAATTCACCAGCTTGCCCCGCTCCTACGCCGCCCGCACGGGCCGCCCGGACGACGTGGGGGTGATCGGTGTGGCCGTGTTCCGCGAACGCGCGCCCTACCGCCAGCCCGTGCCCGAGATCGGCCCCTACGGCCGCAGCGCGCCGGCGCCCGAGACGCAGGGCAAGTCGTCCATGCAGGGCAAATCACACCGCAGCGAACCCGGCCAGGAGCTGGGCACGGGCCACGGCGACCGGGAGCGTGACCGCGTGGGCGAGACCGAATTCGAGCGGCGCAACGACCGACCCGACGAGATCGTGCGCATCCGCTACGACAGCCGCGAAAACCTGATGGCCATGGGCATCATCCCGACCTACCAGCGCCCCAGCCGGGACCGCGAGCCCAGCGCCTTCCCGGCCGCCCGCCCGCGCTACGTGCCCGATCCGTACTGAAACAGGTCCACCCCGTTCACTGCCCAGGTCACCGCCGGGCTGGCTTTGCCAGACGGCTGGTGGCGCCCCCTCAGGGGGTGACGCAAAGCGGCGGGGGGGCTTCAATCCAGCCAGTGTGTGAAGCTGGCCACCGGCTCGCGCGGCGTGTGGAACCCGTTGACCGGATCGGCCGGATCGGCATAGCCCAGCGCCATGCCGCAGACCAGCATCTCGTTCTCGCTCGCGCCGATGTGCGGCAGGATGATCTTGGCGAAGCCGTTCCAGGCCGCCTGCGGGCAGGTGTGCAGGCCGTGGCCGCGCGCGGCGACCATGAGGTTTTCCAGGAACATGCCGTAGTCCAGCAGCGAGCCGCGCCCCATCACGCGGTCCAGCGTGAACATCAGGCCCACCGGCGCGTCAAAAAACCGGAAGTTGCGCTGGTGCTGCGCGTGCATCTTGTCCTTGTCGCCCTTGGTGATGCCGAGCAGGCCGTAGAGGCTCCAGCCGTTTTCGCGGCGGCGATCGATGTAGGGGCTGACCCACTTTTCCGGGTAGTAGTCGTATGCCTCGCGGTACTGCTCGGCCAGCGAGGGATCGGCACGCAGCGCGTCGTGCGCGGCACAGCACTGACTCACCAGCGTGTCGCGACTCTGGCCTTGCAGCACATAGACCTTCCAGGGCTGGGTGTTGGTGCCGGAGGGCGCGCGCGAGGCCACCTCCAGGAGGCGCTCCAGCGTCGCGCGGGGCACCGGCTGCGGCAGGAAGGCCCGGGCCGACAGGCGGCTGGTGATGGCCGCGTCCACACTGGCGGCATCGATCGCGGCCATGGCGGCGGCAGACGGGGGGTTGAGGCTCATGCAAGGTCTCCGTGGTTATTGACGTTTACGTCAACGTCAATTATGTCCAAGATCCGGAAGGCGTGCCTCCGCGGTCAGAGGGCGGTTTCGAGCACCGCCTTGAGCGCCGCCGGCAGCGGCACCGGCCGGCGGGTGTCGCGGTCCACATAGACGTGAACGAAGTGGCCGCAGGCCGCGGCGGTCTCGCAGCCTTCGGCGAACAGGCCCACCTCGTAGCGCACGCTGGATTGCCCCAGGTGCGCCACCCGCAAGCCCGCCTCCACCGTCTGCGGAAAGGCCAGCGGCGCGAAGTAGTTGCACTGGGTCTCGATCACCAGGCCAATGACCTTGCCGCCATGGATGTCCAGCGCGCCCTGTCCGATCAGCCAGGCGTTGACCGCCGTGTCGAACCAGCTGTAGTAGACGACGTTGTTGACATGACCATAGATGTCGTTGTCGCTCCAGCGGGTGCCGATGGGGCGGAAGACGCGGTAGTGGTCGCGGGCCTTGGCCTGCGGGCGGGCGGCGGGGGTGGCGGGGTGGCTCATGGCGCGGCATTCTGCCAGCGGGTGTCGGTCGAGGCTGTCGCCCGCGTCGCCACAGCGTTTCCGCTGCTGGCCGTGCGCCCGGCCAGCGAGGCCCAGCGCGCGTGGTAGCCGAGCGCCACGCGGTAGGTGTTCACCTGCGCCTGCACGGTGGCCTCCATGTCGGTGCCGTAGCCGCCGGCCATGGCAAAGGCCAGCGGCAGCCGGCGCTGCCAGGCCCAGTCCATGACCCGGCGGTCGCGCGCCTCCAGCCCGTCAAACGTGAGTTTCAGGCGCCCCAGCCGGTCGCCCTCATGGGGGTCGGCACCAGCCAGGTAGATCACCAGATCCGGTTCGAAGCGGCGCTCCAGTTCGTCGAGCGCGCGCTCCAGCGCCTCCAGGTAGATCACATCGCCCGTGCCATCGGGCAGCTCCACATCCAGGTCGCTGGGCTCCTTGCGGAAGGGGAAGTTCTTTTCGCCGTGCAGCGAGAGGGTGAAGACAGAGGGATCGTTCGCAAAGATGCGCGCGGTGCCGTTGCCCTGGTGCACGTCCAGATCGACGATGGCCACGCGCAGCGGCCCGCGGGCGCGGTGGGTGCGTGCGTGTTCGGCCTGCATCAGGCGGGCGGCCACCGCGGCGTCGTTGAACACGCAGAAGCCGCTGCCCTTGTCGGCGCAGGCGTGGTGCGTGCCACCGGCGATGTTGGCGGCCAGGCCATCGCCCGACAGGGCTGCGCGGCAGGCCTGGATGGTCGCGCCCACCGAGCGGCGTGCGCGCTCGGCCATGGCCGGGCTCCAGGGGAAGCCGATCTCGCGCTGGGCCGCCGGCGACAGCGTGCCGTGCTGGACGGCGCCGATGTAGGCCGGCGTGTGCACCAGGGCCAGCTCGCCGTCGCTGGCGGGCAAGGCCTGACCGAGCTGGACGGCCGGCCACTCGGCCGCCAGCCGCTCGCGCAGGCGACCGTACTTGGCCATGGGGAACCGGTGCCCGGCAGGCAACGGCAGGATGAAGTGGTCGGCGTAAAAGACGTGCACGGGGGGACTCTGGCGGGGTGGACCATTGTGTCGTGCCCATGAATCCCGGCGGGGCCGCTGCGGTTTAGAAAAGCGACCCTAGAATGTTGCAGCGCAGCAAAAATCACTTGCAGCCGCGCGGGTTGTCCCTATAATTCGGGTCATGTTGCAGTGCAGCAAAGCGAACGAGAACAACAGCGTCGAGACAGCGCGGAGTTCCAGAGCAGCTCTCAACTAAGCCCTCTGTCCCTTTTATACCTATTGGAGTAATCACCATGCTGACCGCTGAACAAATCGTTGCCGCCCAGAAAGCCAACATCGAAACCATTTTCGGCCTGACCCAGAAAGCCTTCGAAGGCGTGGAAAAGCTGGTTGAACTGAACGTTCAAGCCACCAAGGCCGCCCTGAGCGAGTCCGCCAACAGCACGCAAGCCCTGCTGTCCGTCAAGGACGCCCAGGAACTGCTGACGCTGCAAGCCAGCCTGATGCAGCCCCTGGCCGAGAAGACCGTGGCTTACAGCCGTCACCTGTACGACATCGCTTCGGGCACCGGCGCCGAATTCAGCAAGGCCGCAGAAGCCCAGGCTGCTGACGCACAGAAGAAGTTCATGTCGGTCGTGGACAACGCCTCCAAGAACGCTCCCGCCGGTTCCGAAACCGCCGTGGCCGTGATGAAGAGCGCCGTGTCCGCCGCCAACAACGCCATGGAATCGGTGCAGAAGGCTGTCAAGCAAGCCACCGAAATGGCCGAAGCCAACTTCAACACCGTGACCACGCAAGCCGTGAGCGCCACCAAGGCCGCCGCCAAGAAGCGTTGAGTTGACGGGGCTTTGCCCCTTTCATGCCGGTTTTGATCTCCATCAAGGCGGGCATGATTCAAACATCGGAAGATCAGGCCTCGACCTCGAAAGGCGGGCTTGGTTTCCAAGACCGGTTTTTCTGGTTGTCTCCTCGGGTCCTTTTCGAAATTCGGTTTCATCGGACCCCTTAAGCCCCAGCCGCAAGGCCGGGGCTTTTTTTATGGGTTCGCTGAACCCACTCAGTGGCTGGCCAGCGCCCGGTGCCGGGACAACTCCAGCTTGAGGCGCGGCAAGGCCGCCTGCATCGCGACCCGACCGGCATCGATGCTGCGCTGGCGCGAAGTGAAGTCGGCGCTGCCCACCCCCGCCAGCGCCGGCCGCACCACCACGTTGGCCCCGGCCAGCTCCAGCCGGTTGATGCTCTGGCCCATGATGGCCGTCGTTTTGGGCAGCAGGCTCAGCAGGCCGTTGGACGGCAGGTCCTGCGGGTCGGCCGAGATGTCCACCGCCAGCACCACCTCGGCACCCATCTCGCGCGCCTGGCGCACCGGCACCGGCGCGACCAGGCCGCCGTCCACGTACTCGCGCCCCGCGATGGCGACCGGGTTGAACACGCCGGGCACGGCGCTGGACGCGCGCACGGCCTGCGCCGCGTCGCCGCGCCGGAACAGAACGCCCTGCCCTGTGCCGAGATCGGTGGCGAGGATGCCCAGCGGCAGCTTCATCTGCTCGATCAGCTTGCCGCCCACGGCCTGGCGCACGTAGCGCGCGAGCGCCTCGCCGCGCAGCAGGCCGCGGCTGACCAGCGGGAGGATCCAGTCGGTGAGGGTGGCTTCGTCCATGCTCAGGGCCGCGCGTTCCAGCTCCGTGGCGTCCTTGCCGCTGGCGTAGAGCGCGGCCACCAGGCTGCCCGCCGAGGTGCCGGTGATCACGTCGGGGTGGATGCCGTTGGCTTCCAGCACCTGAATGACCCCCACGTGCGCGAAGCCGCGCGCGGCGCCGCCCCCCAGCGCCAGACCCAGGCGCGGCGCGCGCTGGGGCGCCTCCACCACGGGTGGCGGCACGGTCAGCGGTGGCACGGTGGGCGGGGTGTTGCAGCCAGCCATCACCAGCAAGGCCAGCGGCAACGCCCAGCCGAAACGGGTTTTGACCCAGATCAAAGAAAGCTTATCAAGAACTATTCGCATTTCTGTTAGCATCGATTCCCGTGGTTTCCCGAGGCACCGTGCCCGGGGATCCAGCCCCACATTGTCCACGTCCGTCTCTCTGAAAGCCCCCATGAAAAAGCTTGCTTCCCTCACGCTGATCCTGGCCGCCAGCGCCGCCGCCCTGAACGCCCAGGCCCAGGACAAGGTGCTCAACCTCTACTCGGCCCGCCACTACCAGACCGACGAGGCGATGTACGACAACTTCACCAAGACCACCGGCATCAAGATCAACCGGGTGGACGCGGACGACGCCGGCATCGTGGCGCGCCTGCGCGCCGAGGGTGCCGCTTCGCCGGCCGACGTGATCCTGCTGGTGGACGCTGCGCGCATGGCCTCGGCCGACAGCCAGGGCCTGTTCCAGCCGTTCAAGTCCGCCAAGCTGGACGCGGCCATTCCCGCCAACCTGCGCGCCGACGCCACCAAGGACGGCGTGACCTGGACCGGTTTCTCGACCCGCGCCCGCGTGATCGTGTACGACCCGCTGCGCGTCAAGGCCGCCGACGTGGCCACCTACGAGCAGCTGGCCGACCCCAAGCTCAAGGGCCTGGTCTGCACGCGTTCGGGCTCGCACCCCTACAACCTGTCGCTCTTCTCCACCGTGGTTGAACGCCTGGGCGACGCCAAAGGCGAGGCTTGGCTCAAGGGGGTGGTGGACAACATGGCGCGCGCGCCCAAGGGTGGCGACACCGACCAGATCAAGGCCGTCGCCTCCGGCGAATGTGGCGTGGCGCTGACCAACACCTACTACCTGGCGCGCCTGATCAAGTCGGACAAGCCGGACGAGCGCTCGGCGATGGAGAAGGTGCGCGTGGTGTTCCCGAACCAGGGCACCAGCGGCACGCACGTCAACATCGCCGGGGCGGCCATGGCCAAACACGCCAAGAACCGCGACAACGCCATCGTCTTCATGGAGTACCTGGCCAGCCCCTTCGCCCAGGACTACTTCGCCAACGGCAACAACGAGTTCCCCGCCGTCAAGGGCCTGAAGGTCGCCAACCCGGCCATCACGGCCATGGGCGGCGACAACTTCAAGGCCGAGCAGATCCCGCTGGGCGTGGTCGCGAAGAACATGACCAAGGTGCAGCAGATGATGGACCGCGTTGGGTATAAGTAACCCCCCTGCGCCGCTTTGCGGCTTCCCCCCGGAGGGGGGACAACGCGAGTGGCCCGGCGGAGCCGGTTCCACCGCGTTCTGGGGCAACTGCCCCTCTCTCGATCCCTTACCTCTCAGGAGCGCGTGCCTGCCGCCCAGAATGCGGCGAAACCGGCTTCGCCGGGCCGCTCGCATTGCCCCCTTGAGGGGGTCGCGCGCAGCGCGGCGGGGGTGGTCAATTCAACAATTTGCGCGCCCGGTGCAGGCGCACGAAGAGGCTGTCCTGGCTGATCGCCAGGCGCTCGCACACCACCTCGGTGGCTTCGTCGTGCAGCACGCGCCACCGCATCACGTCTCGCAGCCCTTCGGGCAGTTGCTCGATGCGTGCGAGCGTCTGGGCCAGGCGCTCGCGGTGCTCGGCCAGTTCGTCCGGCCGGGCGGCCTGGCATTCGAACTGCAGCGCGTCTTCATCTTCGGTGTCGGCGTCCATCTCGTGGTAGCGGGCCCGGTCCCGGATCAGGTCCACCAGCTTGTTCTTGAGGATGCCGGTGAGCCAGCTGCGCAGCGCGCTGCGGCCTGAAAACGCCGCGCACCCGGACATCACCGCCTCGAACACGTCGTGCACCAGGTCTTCGGCCAGCATCGGGTCGTGGAGCTTGCGCCGGGCGAACCGGATCAGGTAGCTGCGGTGACTCACCATCTCGGCCCAGCAGACGGCGCCGGTGGGGGGTGTGGAGAAGGCAGACAGGTGGGCGGTGTTCATGGCGGCTCCGGTTCGGATGGGGTGCCTCCACTGTGGTGAGCCCAGATCACAGCCCGCTATCGAAAGATCACATTTCGATAACAATCGGGTAAGAAACCGCTCACGCTGCGGACCCATTCCCATGAATGCCATGAAGCAGATCCTGATCGCCGAGGACCAGACCGACATCCGGGACCTGCTGGCCCTGAACCTGCGCGGTGCCGGCTATGGCGTGAGCGAAACCCGCGACGGGCCGTCGGCGCTGGCGCTGCAGACCGAGGCCGGACACGACCTACTGGTGCTCGATCTGATGATGCCGGGCCTGGACGGGCTGGAGGTGTGCAAGACCTTGCGCTCGCGTGGCGACCACACGCCCATCCTGATGCTGACGGCCAAGTCCACCGAGCTCGACCGGGTGCTGGGCCTGGAGCTGGGCGCCGACGACTACCTCACCAAACCCTTCTCCATCGCCGAGCTGCTGGCCCGCGTCAAGGCGCTGCTGCGGCGCTCGGAGCTGCTGCGCGCGGCGCAGGCGGCCCAGAGCCAGGCCGCGGATGCCGGCGCCCCGCTGGTCATCGGCGAGCTGGAGATCCATCCCGTCAAGCGCTTGGCCCTGGTGCGCGGCGTGAACCTCGATTTCACGGCGCTCGAGTTCGATCTGTTGCTGCATTTCGCCCAGCACCCCGGCCACGTGTTTTCACGCGGGCAGCTGCTCAACGCCGTCTGGGGCTACACGCACGACGGCTACGAACACACGGTGACGACCCACATCAACCGCCTGCGCGCCAAGCTGGAAGCCGACCCGCTGCGCCCGGACTTCATCCTCACGGTGCGCGGCGCGGGCTACAAG
Organism: Hydrogenophaga sp.; assembly: GCF_018780075.1. Taxonomy (GTDB): domain Bacteria; phylum Pseudomonadota; class Gammaproteobacteria; order Burkholderiales; family Burkholderiaceae_C; genus Hydrogenophaga. The sequence goes on along the minus strand of NZ_JADMKB010000027.1, from coordinate 76,880 downwards.
ATGCGCGAGCGCCCGGGGCACTGAGCCATGAAGGTTCGCGCCAAGATCGCCCTCACGATCTTCCTCACGGGTCTGTTCACCGTGCTGGGCGTGGTGGTCGCCATCGTGCTGGCCTACGAGCGCTTCGAACACGAGTCGGCCTACTACCGGGCCGACGCCTTTCTGAAGCGCGTGGTCACGCAGCACAACGACCTGCTGGGCATGCGGGAGCGTTTTGGCGGTGACTTCACCGACTTCCTCGCCAACCTGGTGCTCTACGAACCCGGCACCCAGCTCTACCTGCTGGACACCCAGGGCACCGTGCTCAGCACCACCGGCACCACCCCGCTGCCGCCGGGCTTCAAGGTGCGCATCGGCCCGGTGCTGGAGGCCGCGGGCGACACGCCCATGCCCTATGTGCTCGGTGACGACCCCGAGCACATGGACAAGCGCGTGGTCATCGCGGCGCGCCCCCTTCGGTTCGCCTCCATACGGCCCGACCGGCCGGTCGATGGTTACCTGTACCTGGTGTGCCGCCCCCGCGTGTTCGGTGAGGGACGCATGGCGGCCTTGCGCAGCACGCTGTCGCAACCCGCGGCGCTGATGGTGCTGGCGGTGGTGGCGCTCGCCACCCTGCTCGCCACCTGGGCCACCGCCACCCTCACGCGCCCACTGTCGCGCCTCACACGATCGGTCGGCCGGGTCACGCAGGCCGGGCTCGACGACATGGCCTCGACCGACCCGGACGGGCCGGGCCCGTCGCTCGACCTGCCCGATGCCCAGGGCAACGATGAATTCGGACAACTCGCGCGCGGCATCGACGCGATGCTCCAGACCTTGCGGCGGCAGTGGAGCACGCTGCGGCGCCTGGACCACTTTCGCCGCGAGGGCGTGAGCAACCTCTCGCACGATCTGCGCTCGCCGCTGACCGCCACCACCGCCTGCCTCGAAACCCTCGACGCCCGCTGGGCCGGCGACGCCACCCGTGACGAAGACCGCCGGCTGGTCGCGGTGGCTCTGCGCAACACGCAGAACGCGGCCCGCCTCGTCCAGAGCCTGGGCGACCTGGCCCGCCTGGACGAACCGACGTTCCAGCTCAACGCCGAGGTGCTGGACCTGGGCGAATTGCTGGACGACGTGGTCATGCGCTTTGCCGAGCGCGCGCGCCTTCAGGGCATCCGCCTGCAGGTCGCCGAAGACCCCGGCGCCGCACAGCGCCCCGCGCTCGCGGCGGTGGACATCGAACTGTTCGAGCGCGCGGTGGCCAATCTGGTGGACAACGCGCTCAAGTTCTCGGGCGCTGGCAGCGTTATCCAGCTGAGCGCCGGTCACCACACCGGCGAACACGGCGAGGTGGTCAGGGTGCGGGTCAGCGACAACGGGTCGGGCATGGCGGCCGACGACATTCCCCACCTCTTCGACCGCTTTTACCAGAGCCGGTCCAGCGTGGCCCCCGCCACCGGCGAAGGCGGCAAGGGCCTGGGCCTGGCGATCGTGAAACGCATCGTCGATCTGCACCGCGGCAGGCTGCACGTGTCCAGCGAGCCGGGCCAGGGCACCCAGGTCACCGTGGAACTCCCGGCCGCCTGACGGAAACGGCACACCCGCCCACCGTGGGCGATAATTGACGTTTACGTCAACGTCAAATCACCATTCGAGGAGCACACCCATGGACATTCAAGGCAAGGTTTTCATCGTCACTGGCGGCGCATCGGGCCTGGGCGAAGGCACGGCGCGCATGCTGGCAGCCAACGGCGGCACCGTCGTGATCGCCGACATGCAGGCTGAAAAGGGCGAAGCGGTCGCCAAGGAAATCGGCGGCGCCTTCGTGAAGTGCGACGTCAGCAGCGAAGCCGACGGCCAGGCCGTGGTCGCCAAGGCCGTGTCCATGGGCAAGCTCATGGGTCTGGTCAACTGCGCCGGCATCGCACCGGCCGAGAAGACCGTGGGCAAGAACGGCGCGCACTCGCTGGCCGTGTACACCAAGACCATCATGGTCAACCTGGTCGGCAGCTTCAACATGATCCGCCTCGCGTCGGAAGCCATGTGCAAGAACGAACCCGAAGCCACCGGCGAGCGCGGCGTGATGATCAGCACCGCCAGCGTCGCGGCCTACGACGGCCAGATCGGCCAGGCGGCCTACGCGGCCAGCAAGGGTGGCGTGGTCGGCATGACGCTGCCCATCGCGCGCGACCTGTCGCGCAACGGCATCCGCAACATGACGATTGCCCCCGGCATCTTCGGCACGCCCATGCTGTTCGGCATGCCGCAGGAGGTGCAGGACGCCCTGGCCGCCAGCGTGCCCTTCCCCAGCCGCCTGGGCACGCCAAACGACTACGCGAAACTGGCCAAACACATCATCGAGAACGACATGCTCAACGGCGAGGTGATCCGCCTCGACGGCGCGATCCGCCTGGCACCGCGCTGAGAGGGAACTCCCCCGCCGCGCTTCGCGCGACCCCCTCAAGGGGGCGATGCGAGTGGCCCGGCAAAGCCGGTTCCACCGCATCCGGGGTGGGGCACGTCGCGCCGAGGGGCCGTCCCTGACCGTGCCGGGCTTCCGGCTGGCTCAGCGGTACGCCAGCCGCGCCTGCTTGAGGTCGATGCGGCCCTGCACCACCTTCTCCAGCGCGTCGTGGCGCAGGCTGCGCATGCCTTCGTTCACGGCGGTGTCGAAGATCTCGCCAGGCCGTGCGCGGTTCTGGATCAGCCGCTTGATCTCCCGGCTGTTCTGCAGGATTTCATAGACGCCCATGCGCCCCTTGTAGCCCTTGCCGCTGCAATGCTCGCAGCCCACCGCGTGGCGAACCCGCACCTCGCCGGGGGTGGCCACGCCCGCGGCGTCCAGCAACCGGGCCTGGGCCTGCGGCAGACTGAGGCCGCTGCCCTCGCGGTACTCCTCCAGCAGCGCCGTCCAGGACGTGTCGTCGAGTGCGGTGGTGCTCGCGCAATGCGGGCACAGGGCGCGCACCAGCCGCTGCGCCACCAGCCCCAGCAGCGAATCGGCGAAGTTCATCGGGTCCATGCCCAGGTCGAGCAGGCGCACCACGCTTTCGCTGGCGTTGTTGGTGTGCAGGGTCGAGAGCACCAGGTGACCGGTGAGCGAGGCTTCGATGGCGATCTTCGCGGTCTCGGCATCGCGGATCTCGCCGATCATGATGATGTCCGGGTCGGCGCGCAGGAAGCTGCGCATCGCGCTCGCGAAGGTCAGCCCGATCTTGGCGTTCATCTGCACCTGCCGCAGCCCGGGCTGGGTGATCTCGATCGGGTCTTCGGCGGTCCAGATCTTGCGCTCGGCCGTGTTCACCTCGGCCAGCATCGAGTGCAGCGTGGTTGTTTTGCCCGAGCCGGTCGGCCCCACGGCCAGCACCATGCCGAAGCTGCGCTGCGAAAAGCCGGCGATGGTCTCCAGGTCACGCGGCTGCAGGCCCAGGCGCGAGAGCGGCAGCGGCTTGGCCGACTCGAGCAGGCGCAGCACCACGTCTTCCAGGCCGTCGTGGGTCGGCATCACCGCCACGCGCAGCTCCAGCGCCTGGCCGCCGAACTCGGCGAAATCGATCTTGCCGTCCTGCGGGCGGCGGCGCTCGGCGATGTCCAGCCGCGCCATGATCTTGACGCGAGAGACCAGCGGCCCCCGCAGCTTCGCCGGCAGCCACAGGTAGGGCTCCAGATCACCGTCGCGCCGGAACCGGATCGCGGTCAGCGCCTCGCCCGGGTTGGTCTCGATGTGGATGTCGGAGGCGTGCAGGCGCTGCGCCTCGGCGATCATCTCGTTGACTAGGCGCACCATGCCGGCCGACTCGCTGGCCGAGGCGAGCTGCTCGGCCTCGGCGCCGCTGCCCAGCTCCACCATCGCCTGCATCACCAGGTCGTCCACGAGCACCCGCTCCTGGGCGCTGCCCGCGCCTGGCGGCGCCAGCTTGTGCCACAGCTCGTCGACAACGACCGGTGCGTGGCGAGCGTGGTTCGCGCGTTCCACGCGCTCCTGCACCTCCAGCCGCCGCTCGATGGCCTCGCGGCTGCCCCAGACCAGCGCCACCGAGTGGCCGGTCAGGCTGCGCAGCTGCTGGCGCAAGGCGTCGCTCGTGGGCGCACACGACGCGATGTACAGCTGCTCGTTGGCCATGCCCAGTGGCACCACGTTCAGCGCCTGCGCTTGGCGCAGCGGCAGCAGGTCAAAGGCCTTGGGGTCCCCCTCAAACCCCAGCACCTCGATCTCCACCAGCCCCGCCACCCGCGCCAGCGCGCGGTGCAGTTCGTCTTCGGTCAGCAGGAGGCGCAGCACCAGATCGCCCGAGCGCGAGCGCAGCAGGTCGGGGTCTTCGGCCACCAGCTCGCGCAGGGTGCCCTCGTCCAGCAGGTGCAGTTGACGCAAGGCTTCGCTCAAAACCACGATCGGACGCCGGCGCTGTATGTCCTGTGCGTTGATCAGCTGCGGCAGGGTCTGCACCAGCGCACGCGGTGCGGCGCAGAAAGACCCCGAGTCGGAGCCGGGCGTGATGGTGAGGGTCATCGAATCTCCTGTAGAACACGTGCTGGGCACCCGTGTGCCAGCAAGATCAACATACCCCGAAAAAGTAACAATTTGTTTGACACCGGGCAAGCCTTGTCCGATCCACCCCATGAAAGCCGTGTCCATGCCACATTTTTCACAGGCCCACCGGATCGCGGGCCGCGCCTTGACGGCGGTGGCCATCGCCGTCGCTCTCGCCGCCTGCAGCGCCCCACCGGCGTCCCCCTGGGCGTACCAGCCGCCCGCGCTGACCCAGCAACCCGAGTCGGCCACGGGCTGGAGCGCCAAACCCGGCTGGGCTTTCCCGCGCGAGGCGGTGGCCGCTGCGAATCCGCTGGCCGCCGACGCGGGCGCCCAGGTGCTGCGCGCGGGCGGCAGCGCGGTGGACGCCGCCATCGCCGTGCAGATGGTGCTCACGCTGGTGGAGCCGCAGTCCAGCGGCATCGGCGGCGGCGCCTTCCTGCTGCACCACGATGGCCAGCGCGTGCGGGCCTACGACGGCCGCGAGACCGCGCCCGCCGCGGCCGATGGCCAGCTGTTCATGGGCACCGACGGCCAACCCCTGCCGTTCATGGAGGCCGTGGTCGGCGGACGCTCGGTGGGCACCCCCGGCGCGGTGGCCATGCTGGCGCTGGCGCACCGCCAGCACGGCAAGCTGCCCTGGGCCCAGCTGTTTGGGCCGGCCATCACCCTCGCCGAGCAAGGTTTCGCCGTCAGCCCCCGGCTGCACGGCCTGCTGCAGGCCGAGACCGCGCTCAAGGCTGACCCGGTGGCCGCCGCCTATTTCTACCGCGCCGATGGGCAGCCCCACCCGGTGGGCCATGTGCTGAAGAACCCGGCGCTGGCGGCGGTGCTGCGCGAGATCGCCGTGCAAGGCCCGCGCGCGCTGCACGAGGGGCCGGTGGCGCGCGCCATCGTGGCCAGGGTGCAGCAACACCCCACGACACCCGGCCGCCTCTCGCTGGACGACCTGCGGGACTACCAGCCCAAGGAACGCGAGGCGCTGTGCTTCGACCACCAGGCCCTGCAGCGCCTGCTGCGCGTCTGCGGCTTCCCGCCGCCCAGCTCGGGCGCGGTGGCCATCGGGCAGATCATGGGTCTGCTGGCACGCACGCCGCAGGGCTCGGCGCCGCTGAGCGGTGAGCCGGGCCCGCACTGGCTGCACGGCTACATGGAGGCGTCGCGGCTGGCGTTTGCCGACCGCGCGCTGTACCTGGCGGACCCCGACTTTGTGGCCGCACCCGCTGGCCGCTGGGACAGCCTGCTGGACATGCGTTACCTCGACGAGCGCGCCCGCCTGATCGGTCCGCAGCGGGCGCCACAGGCCCCGCCCGGCCAGCCCGGCTGGGTGGTCAGCGCGCACGCGCCCATGCCCGATCAGCCGGAATACGGCACCAGCCACATCAGCATCGTGGACCGTTACGGCAACGCGCTGGCCATGACCACGACCATCGAGGCGGGCTTCGGCGCGCGCCTGATGGTGAGCACCAACCCCTCGCGCCCCGGCGGCTTCCTGCTCAACAACCAGCTCACCGATTTCAGCTTCACCCCCGCCGACGCGCAGGGCCGACCCGTGGCCAACCGCGTGGAGCCGGGCAAACGGCCGCGTTCGTCGATGTCGCCCACGCTGGTGTTCGACAAGGCCAGTGGGCAGCTGCTCATGAGCACCGGCAGCCCGGGCGGCGCACTGATCATCCACTTCACGGCCAAGACCCTGTTGGCCACGCTCGGCGGTGGTCTGGCGCCCCAGGCCGCCATCGACCTGCCCAACTTTGGCACGCTGGGCGGACCGGTCCTGCTGGAAGCCGGCCGCTTCCCGGCGAGCACCGTGCAGGCGCTGCAGCAACGCGGCCACACCGTGAGCGAAACGCCGATGCCAAGCGGGCTGCAGGCGATCCAGCGTGGTCTGAAGGACGGTCAGGTGGTGTGGCTGGGGGGCGCGGACCCGCGGCGCGAGGGGGTTGTGGCGGGGGATTGAGGCTTCGGGTTTTGTTGGCAGGGCGGCTGTGGTTTGCTGCTGTTCAGGTGCCTGGTTCATCGTTGCCCCACCTTCGGCGCGTGTGCCGTGCTGGCAGGGGCAGGTGGTCCGGGTGTTCGTTCTCCGTCCCACCTCTCGGGCGGCTGCCCGGACGCATTTCCGTTGCTTCATCAACACCGTTGCAGCGCGCACGCTCCGTGGCCACCGCGAATGGGGACTGCGCCCGCTCACCCAAACCACCTACCCCGAAGTGACGTTGGAGCGAACCGTAGGCGCACCCACCCGTCTTTGGGGACGATGGTGGCTCCCCCGGGCGCAGGCCCCATTCGCCGTTGCCACAGAGGCTGCCTACCCGTACGGTGTTGACGCAGCAGCCGTGGCGCCCACAGCCATATGACGGCGAGCGTGGGCCGGAGAACGGGGGTGACACCATTGGCCTGCGCGGGGTGCAGGCGCTTCGTGTAGCGGCGAGGTGCAGGCGCGAAAAACCTGGAATCAAACGTCAATCGCCGCCGCAGACCCCGCCCGCTTGCGCAGTTCGAACTTCTGGATCTTCCCGGTGCTCGTCTTGGGCAGTTCACCGAACACCACGAACCGCGGCACCTTGAACCCGGCCAAGTGCTTCTTGCAATGCGCCACGATGTCTTCCGGCGTGGTTTGCACGCCGAACTTCAGCTCCACAAACGCACAGGGTGTTTCGCCCCACTTGGCGTCGGGCCGTGCCACCACCGCCGCGGCCAGCACGTCCGGGTGGCGGTACAACACGTCTTCGACCTCGATCGACGAGATGTTCTCGCCACCCGAGATGATGATGTCCTTGCTGCGGTCCTTGATCTTGAAATAGCCGTCGGGGTACTGCACCGCCAGGTCGCCGCTGTGGAACCAGCCACCGGCAAACGCCTCCGCCGTCGCCTTGGGGTTCTTCAGGTAACCCTTCATGGCGATGTTGCCCTTGAACATGATCTCGCCCATGGTCTCGCCGTCCTGCGGCACCGGCACCATGGTCTCGGGGTTCAGCACGCGCACGTCGCGCTGCAAGTGGTAACGCACGCCCTGGCGCGCGTTGAGGCGGGCGCGTTCGCCGATGTCCAGCGCGTCCCAGGCCTCGTGTTTGGCGCAGACCGTGGCCGGGCCGTACACCTCGGTCAGGCCATAGACGTGCGTGAGATCAAAGCCCATCTGCTCCATGCCTTCGATCATCGACGCCGGCGGCGCCGCGCCCGCCACCATGGCCTTGATGCCGGCGGGCACACCGGCCTTCATGGCCGCCGGCGCGTTGACCAGCAGGCCGTGCACGATGGGCGCGCCGCAGTAGTGCGTCACGCCGTGCTCGCGCATGGCGTCGAAGATCGCCTGCGGGTCCACCCGGCGCAGGCACACGTTCACGCCCGCGCGCGCCGCCACCGTCCAGGGGAAACACCAGCCATTGCAATGGAACATGGGCAGCGTCCACAGGTACACCGCGTGTTTCGGCATGTCCCACTCCAGCACGTTGCTGATCGCGTTCGTCGCCGCGCCCCGGTGGTGGTAGACCACGCCCTTGGGGTTGCCGGTGGTGCCGCTGGTGTAGTTGAGCGCGATGGCGTCCCACTCGTCGGCGGGCAGGCGCCAGGCGAAGGCCGGGTCGCCACCCGCGAGGAAGGTTTCGTAGGTCGAGGTTCCCACGGGCTGGGATTCACCGGTGAAGAGCGCGTCTTCCACGTCGATCAGCAGCAGCGGTGTGCTGGCCTGGCGCAGCTTGAGCGCCTTGGCCAGGGTGCCGGCGAACTCCGGGTCCACGATCACCGCCTTGGCCTCGCCGTGGTCGAGCATGAAGGCGATGGCTTCTGGGTCGAGCCGGGTGTTCAGCGCGTTGAGCACCGCACCCGCCATGGGCACGCCGAAATGCGCTTCGACCATGGGCGGCGTGTTGGGCAGCATCACCGCCACGGTGTCGTTCTTGCCGATGCCGGCGCGCTGCAGGGCGCTGGCGAGCTGGCGCGCGCGAGCGTAGGTCTGGCGCCAGGTCTGGCGCAGCGCGCCGTGCACGATGGCCAGCCGGTCGGGGTAGACCTCGGCGGTGCGCTCGATGAACGACAGCGGCGAGATCGGGGTGAAGTTGGCCTCGTTGCGGGGCAGGTCCTGGTCGTAGATGCTCGTCATGCGGGTCTCCGGGTTCTTGAAAATCGTGGGGGAGAATAGCCCCGTGGCCATACCGCAGACTTTCATCCAGGAACTGCTCAACCGCGTCGACGTGGTCGACGTGGTGGGCCGCTACGTCCAGCTGAAAAAAGGCGGTGCCAACCTGATGGGCCTGTGCCCGTTCCACGGCGAAAAGTCGCCGTCGTTCAGCGTCAGCCCGACCAAACAGTTCTACCACTGCTTCGGCTGCGGCGCCAACGGCAACGCCATCGGTTTCCTGATGGAACACGCCGGCATGAGCTTCATCGAGGCGGTGAAAGACCTGGCCCAGCAGACCGGTCTGCAGGTGCCCGAAGACGACGCCTCGCCGCAGGACCGCGAGCGCGCCGCCCAGCAGCGCCAGAAGCAGGTGACGCTGAACGACGTGCTGGAAAAGGCTGCGCACGCCTACATGAAGCACCTGAAGGCCTCGCCACGCGCCGTGAGCTACCTCAAGGGCCGCGGCCTCTCGGGCGAGATCGCCAAAACCTTCGGCCTGGGCTACGCGCCCGAGGGCTGGCGCAGCCTGGCGAGCGTGTTCCCGGACTACACCGACCCGCTGCTGGTCGAGTCCGGCATGGTGATCGCGCACGAGGACGAAAAGGGCCAGGACGGCGAAGCGAAACGCTACGACCGCTTCCGCGACCGCATCATGTTCCCGATCCGCAACGTCAAGGGCGAGTGCATCGGCTTTGGCGGGCGCGTGCTCGACAAGGGCGAACCCAAGTACCTGAACTCACCCGAAACGCCTGTGTTCAGCAAGGGCCGCGAACTCTACGGCCTGTTCGAAGGCCGAACCGCCATCCGCGTGGCCGGCTACGCCCTCGTCACCGAGGGCTACATGGATGTGGTCGCCCTGGCGCAACTCGGCTTTGCCAACGCCGTGGCCACGTTGGGTACGGCGTGCACGGCCGATCACGTGCAAAAGCTCTTCCGCTTCACCGACTCGGTGGTCTTCAGCTTCGACGGCGACGGCGCCGGACGGCGCGCCGCGCGCAAGGCGCTCGACGCCGCCCTGCCCCTGGCCACCGACACGCGCAGCGTCAAATTCCTCTTTCTGCCGGCCGAACACGATCCCGACAGCTACATCCGCGCCAACGGCGAAGAGGCCTTCGCCCAGTGCGTCAAAGAGGCCGTGCCGCTCTCGCGTTTTCTGGTCGACGCCGCCAGTGCCGACTGCGACCTGGGCAGCGCCGAAGGCCGTGCCCGCATGGCCAGCCAGGCCCGCCCGCTGTGGAACGCCCTGCCCGATGGCGCCTTGAAACGCCAGCTGATCACCGAGCTGTCCAACGCCATCGGCATCGCCAGCGCCGACCTGCTGCAGCTCTGGCAGCAGACCGGCGGCGGTGCGCGCTCCCCGCGCCCGAACCGCGAACCCCCGGCACCGCAGGAGCCCGGCTACGACGGCGGCAGCCATCACCAGGGCCACGACGACCCTCAGGGGGGTGCTTACACCCCGTCGTACCCCCCCTCCAGCGGCGGGTCGTATGGCGGCGGTGGCAACAGCGGTTACGGCAAAGGCAGCTACGGCAACAAGGGCTATGGCAAATGGCGCAAGGGCCCGCCCCCGCCGCCGCGCATGCTGGGCTCGCGCCGCTCGGGCGGCAGCCGGGCCGACCGAGCGGTGGGCCTGCTGCTGGCCAACGCCCAGGCCTGGGACACGCTTTCCGCCGACGACCACGCCATGCTGGCCCACCTGCCTGCCCCGCACGGCCCGGTGTTCGCCTGGCTCGAAGCCCAACTGCACGAACACGGCCCCCAACCCTGGGCTGCCCTGCGCGAGGCCCTGCGCGGCAACGACCACGAAACCTTCATCTGCGCCGAGGTGGAGCAGGCCACCATGGGCGCGGATTCGGCGCTGGAGCTGGCCGAGCTCGCCGACGTGATGGACCGCCTGCGCGGCGACGCCCTGGAAGCCCTGGCCGGCCTGCTGGCGGCGCGGGTGCAGCAGGGCGACGCCTCGGCCTTCGAGGACTACAAGCGGGTCAATGAACGCATCAAGGCCTTGAAAAGCGCTCCACCGGTATAATCTAGGGTTTTGCACCGCAAGCGCGACAGCAGCACCTCCGGCACAGGCCTGCCCCCAGACAGGGGCGACACGGGAATCCCCCTGGCCACCTCAGCGACCCGCCCGGTCCTGACGGAACCCCGCAAGGACTGCACACCAAATGTTCGCCCACACAGCTTGCAGGCCCATCCTCACCGGCGAGTGATGGGCGTTGTGCCCGACAAAACCACCGTGGATGGTCTGCCCCGCGCGGTTTGTTGTCGGCTTCTGTGAGTCCTGCCGGTTCTTTTTCTGACATTTTTTTTGAGGTCCTCATGCCTGCGAAGAAGTCCAGTACGCCCGTCGTGTCCCACGCAAAAGCCGCACCGCAAACCAGTGCGAAAGCAGCGCCAGCCAAAGCGCCTCCGAAGAAAGCCCCTGTTGTGACGACTCCCAAGACCCCTCCCAAAGCCGCTGCCAAGGCGCCTGCCGCCAAAGCCAACGTGAGCAAGGCCCTCCCGGAAGAGCTCGAATCCGAGCTGGCCGGCACCGGCACCAAGAAAAAGGCCGGTCGCCCCGCCAAGGCAGCCGCCGACAAGCCGGCCGCCAAGCGGGGCCGCAAGCCCAAAGCCGATGCCAGCAAAGGTGGCAGCGATCTGGACGACGCCGACCTGAGCGACATTGAAGAAGATCTGGCCGAAGAGGTCGTCGAAGAAGTCGCCACCGGCGATGCACAGCCGACCGAGAAGGTCAAGCCGCTGCGCATGAAGATCAGCAAGGCCAAGGAGCGCGCGCTGATGAAGGAATTCGGTCTGGACGAAACCGTCCTGTCCGAAGAAGAAGCCAAGAACCGCCGCGAGCGCCTGAAGACCCTGATCAAGCTGGGCAAGACCCGCGGCTATTTGACGCACGGCGAAATCAACGACCACCTGCCCGACAAGCTGGTCGAGGCAGAGACGCTGGAAGTGGTGGTTTCGCTGCTCAACGACATGGGTGTGGCCGTCTACGAGCAGACGCCCGACGCCGAAACCCTGCTGCTGAACAACACCGGCCCGACCGCCGCGACCGAAGAAGAAGCCGAAGAAGAAGCCGAAGCCGCCCTGTCCACCGTGGACTCGGAGTTCGGCCGCACGACCGACCCGGTGCGCATGTACATGCGTGAAATGGGCACCGTCGAACTGCTGACGCGCGAAGGCGAAATCGAGATCGCCAAGCGCATCGAAGGTGGCCTGAACGACATGATGGCCGCGATCAGCGAAAGCCCCGCCACCATCGCCGACATCCTGGCGATGTCCGAAGAGATCCGCAACGGCAAGGTCGTGATCTCGACGGTGGTCGACGGTTTCGCCGACGCCGATGCGGCCGACGACTACGTGGCCGAAGAAGACTTCGACGACTACGACGAAGCCGACGACGACGATGGCAAGGGCGGCTCCAAGGCCCTGACGCGCAAGCTTGAAGAACTCAAGCGCGAGGCGCTGACCCGCTTCGACACCCTGCGCAACCAGTTCGAAAAGCTGCACAAGACCTACGACAAGGAAGGCTACGGCACGCCGACCTACGTGAAGACCCAGCACGCCATCACGGAAACGCTGATGTCGATCCGCTTCACGGCCAAGGCCATCGAGAAGCTCTGCGGCACCATGCGCAGCCAGGTGGACGACGTGCGCAAGAAAGAGCGCGAACTGCGCCGCATCATCGTGGACAAGTGCGGCATGCCGCAGGAGAAGTTCATCGCCGACTTCCCGGCCAACCTGCTGAACCTGAAGTGGGTCGAGAAGCAGGCCGCCGCTGGCAAGCCCTGGAGCGTGGTGATGCAGCGCAACATCCCGCCCATCCAGGAACTGCAGCAGGGCCTGATGACGATCCAGAGCAGCGTGGTGGTTCCGCTGGCGCACCTGAAGGACATCCACAAGCGGATGAACTCGGGCGAGTCCACGTCGCGCGACGCGAAGAAGGAAATGATCGAGGCCAACCTGCGTCTCGTGATCTCGATCGCGAAGAAGTACACCAACCGCGGCCTGCAGTTCCTGGACCTGATCCAGGAAGGCAACATCGGCCTGATGAAGGCGGTGGACAAGTTCGAATACCGCCGCGGCTACAAGTTCTCGACCTACGCCACCTGGTGGATCCGCCAGGCGATCACGCGCTCGATCGCCGACCAGGCACGCACGATCCGCATCCCGGTGCACATGATCGAGACGATCAACAAGATGAACCGCATCAGCCGCCAGCACTTGCAGGAGCATGGTTTTGAACCCGATGCGTCCATCCTGGCCGAGAAGATGGAGATGCCGGAAGACAAGATCCGCAAGATCATGAAGATCGCGAAAGAGCCGATCTCGATGGAAACGCCCATCGGCGACGACGACGATTCGCACCTGGGCGACTTCATCGAAGACCAGGCCAACACCGCGCCCATCGAGGCCGCGATGCAGGCCGGCCTGCGCGAAGTGGTCAAGGAAATCCTCGACAGCCTCACGCCGCGCGAAGCCAAGGTGCTGCGCATGCGCTTCGGCATCGAGATGTCCACCGACCACACGCTGGAAGAAGTGGGCAAGCAGTTCGACGTGACGCGCGAGCGCATCCGTCAGATCGAGAGCAAGGCGGTGCGCAAGCTCAAGCACCCGAGCCGCTCGGACAAGCTGCGCAGCTTCATCGACACGATGTAAGCCGTTTCGGCGTTTTGTTTCGATCCACGGGAGCCTTCGGCTCCCGTTTTTCTTTGGTGCGCCGGGTTTTGTGGTGTGTCTCGCAGAGGTGGGGCGCACTGCTCCGCTCATGTCCCCCGGCCCCGGCCTGCGGCCGGACCCTCCTCCTTTACTTCGCTGCGCAGTGCGCCCCACCTCTGCGAGACGCCTGCGGAAAGGTACGCCTGCGTGAGCACACCAACGTTGCGGCCGGTGCCGGGAGCGTTCGGTGTCCGACGCAGCGAAATAAAGGAGGAGGCGGCCTCCCGCCGCCGGGGGACATTCGCGGAGTCGGATACCGGACGCTCCCGGCACCCGCACAAAAGCCAGAACGAAAAAGGGAGCCAAAGGCTCCCTCCTTCATCCACCAAAAACCCAAAAACAGATCAGACCGCCTCCAGCGCCAACACCCCGGTAGCGGTGTTCGAAATCGGGATGTGGTAATTGCTGTGCACCTTGCGCACCCCCGAACCACCGGCCGTCAGCGCCGCCCGCATCGCCAGCCACATCAACAACTCCACGCCCTGCGTGCCCGCCTTCTCCACCAGTTCCAGATCGCTGAACTGCGTCGCCCACTCGGGGTTCGTTTCCATGCTGTCCAGGAACTGCAGGTCGAACTTCTTGTTGATGAAACCCGCCCGCTCGCCATCCAGCTGGTGCGACAGACCGCCCGTGGCCATCACCGCCACGCGCTTGTCGCTCTGCCAGCTCTGAATCGCCTCGCCCACCGCCTTGCCCAGCTTGTAGACCCGCTTGGCCGTGGGCAACGGGAACTGCACCGTGTTGATGTCGATCGGCACGATCTGCACCGGCGCCACGGCGTGCTCGGGCCAGAACAGCTTGAACGGCAGCGTGCAGGCGTGGTCCACCAGCATCTCCTGGCAGGTCACGATGTCGAATTCCTTGGCGATCAGCTCATTGATCAGGTGCCACGAGAGTTCCGGGCAACCCGGGATCGGCGGCAGTGTGGGAATGCCCCAACCCTCGTCGGCGTTGCTGTAGGTCGCGGCGGCACCCACCGCAAACGTCGGCATCTTGTCGAGGAAGAAGTTCAGGCCGTGGTCGTTGTAGAACACCACCACCACGTCGGGCTTGACCTTGCCCAGCCACTGGTGGATCGGCGGGAAGCCGTCGAAGAAGGGTTTCCAGTAAGGCTCGTTCTGCAGGCCCTTGTGGATGGCGCCGCCGATGGCGGGGATGTGCGATGTGGCCAGGCCACCGATGAGTTGTGCCATGTTCGTGTCTCCTGGTTCAGCACTGGTCGTTCGCGGCCACGAGCTTGGCCTTGAACTGTTCTTTGGTCATGCCCGTCTGCTGGGCGCCGATGTCCTGCATGTCCAGGCCGAAGATGCCGGCGAACTTGGCCAGGTAGTAGGCGTTGCCACCGGCCGCGATCAGGGCCAGCACCTGCTTGGAGCGAATGGCCTCCGCCTGTTCTTGGTTCAGGCCGTGCTGCCGCATGTAGGCCTCGGGGTCGGCCACGAAGGCTTCACGGTTGGCCTTGTGATTGAACGAAAAGCACATCTTGTTCAGGGCGTAGCCCTTCTGTGCCGCGCCGCCGTCGAACGGCGTCGTGCCGGGAATGGTCTTGCTCACTGCGGTCTCCTGCGTGGGGTGGTTTGACGTGTGTCAAGGCACGAGTGTTCCCAGCCCATTGCCAAAGATAAACAGATGAATGATCATCAAACACATGAATGATTTCGATTGGTCGGACCTCGATGCCCGGCTGCTGCAGCTGCTGGTGTCGGTGGTGGAAGCGGGCAGCATCACCGGCGCGGCGCAGGCGCTGGGCGTCACGCAGTCGGCCGTGAGCCACCAGTTGGACAAGCTGCGCGCGATCACCGGCGACGCACTGTTCGTCAAGAGCGGGCGTGGCATCGTGGCCACGGCGCGCGCGGGCGAGCTGGCCGTGCAGGCGCGGGCGCTGCTGCGTCAGCTGCAGGGCTTTGCCCAGACCGGTGCGTTCGATCCCCAGCGCTGGAGGGGCACCGTGACCCTCGCGGCCAACGACTTCCAGCGCGAGGTGCTGCTGCCCGCGCTGGCCCGCCAGCTGCGCGAACAGGCGCCCGGGCTGGCGCTGCGCATCATCCCGTCCGACGTGCCCAGCCTGGAGATGCTGCGCGACGGCGCCTGCGACCTCGCCGTCAGCCCGCGCCCGCCCGAGGGCAGCGACATCGTGCAGAAGCGCCTCTTCGAAGACCGCTACTGCGTCTACTGGGACCCGGCGGTGCGCGAAGGCCCGCATTCGCTGGCCGAGTACCTCGCGGCCGACCACATCACGGTGGTCTACGAACCCCGGCGCACGCTGCACCTCGACCGCACACTCGAAGCCCGGGGTCTGCACCGGCGCTTTGCGGTCATGGTGCCGGGCTTCGCCAGCCTGCCCGCCTTCCTGCGCGGCAGCCCGCTGCTGGCGACCGCGCCCGCCCTGCTGCACGGCCGTTTTCTGAGCGAGTTCGCGCGCGCCGAGGTGCCCACGCCCTGCCCTTCGCTGCCCATGTACCTGATCTGGCACCGCCGCCACCAGGACGACGCCGCGCACCGCTGGCTGCGTGAGCGCATCGAGCTGAGCACCCCGCCAGAGGCCCGTTGACCGGTATCGGATCGTGGGAGCGCCAGCCGATAAAATTTCGCGCTTTGACTTTGTCCCTGGACGCACCCCCATGACCCGCGCAGATGCGTCGACCTTGCCCGCAGAATCCGCCGGCACACCCCCTCGATCCGCCCGCTACCGGGCCCTCAAGCTGATGGCCCTGGCCCTGCTGCTGGGTTCCTGCGCCTACTTCCTGTTCCAGCTCTGGGACAACCTTCACGAGCTACCGCCGGTGCAGTGGGGCTGGGCGGCGGCGTGGGTCATCGGCCTGGCCGTGCTGGGCAACCTGACCAGCGTGCCGCTGATCGCCCTGATGTGGAAGCTGCTGCTGCGCGACCAGGGCGTGGCCCTGCCCTATCGCCGGTCGCTGCAGATCATCGCCGTGTCCCAGATGGGCAAGTACCTGCCGGGCAATGTGGGCCACTTCGCGGGCCGGGTGCTGCTGGGCTCCCAGGCTGGCGTGCCGGCCGGCAAAACCATCGCCACCATGGCCATGGAGACCTTCTGGGTGCTGGGCATCAGCGGCATCTTCGCGGTGGCCGCGCTGATGTTCTATGTGAACGACCTGCACGAAGGCCTGGTCGACAGCAACCACCCGGGTTACCTGGCGGCACTCGCCGTGACCATGCTGGGATCGCCCTTCGTGGCGGTCCGCGTGGTCAACCGCCTGCTTCCCGGCCTCAGCCGCAAGCTGGGACGTGGCCAGTTGCTCGCCGAGCCCCGGCTGGTCACGGCCGTCATGGTGGCCGGGCTGATCGCCCTCTCGTTTGTCGTGCTCGGCAGCGTGGTTGAGCTGCTGGCCTCCGAGCTGTTTCAACACCCGGAAATCGACTGGCTGGAAATGATCCTGCTGTTCGCCGTGGCCTGGACCGCGGGTTTTCTGGTGCCGGGTTCGCCCGGTGGCCTGGGCGTGCGCGAGGCCGTGATGCTCACCCTCATGGGCCCGGCGATCGGCACCGAGACCGCGCTGGGTGTGGCGGTGGTCATGCGCCTGTCGTCCATGGGCGCCGACGCGCTGGCCTTCGGCCTTGGCCTGCTGTTCCGCCCCCCGCCAGCCACGCCGACGGACCTGGACGGGAACTGAAGCCGGCCTGGCAGGCCTCAGGCCCCGCTGGGCCTGACCACCAACTCCGCAAAGCCCGTGGCGGCGTCCGGCTCGCGCGTGAACGCCCATTCGGGCAACAGGGCCAGCAACACCTCGGCCGTGGTGCGCACCCGGCAACCCGTCGCCACATGGCCGCCAAACACCTCGCCCGTGGCGGCCGCCAAGGCCATGTGCAAATGCGAATGGCCCCGTCCGCCATCGCCGGTGGTACCCACCCCCACCGTGCCCGACAGGCTCAGGATTTCCGAGTCCCCGCAGATGCGCAGCGGCTCGCCGGCCCCCGCGAAGCGGATGCGCGCATCCACCAGACTGCCGACGCCCGAGAGCACGAACGCGGCCTGGCACCCCTGGGCGCGCACGGCGGCTTCGAGCGCTTCGCGCAGGTCCTGGCCGGGGGTGAGGCGGAGGGGGAGGGTTTTCATGCGGCACCGTTTTGAATCCGGGCTTTCCGGTGCATCACCGGTTCGCCAGCGCACCGACCATCAGGCCGCGGGAGATGGGCCGGAAGCCTGGACCAATGCGCCCAGCGCTTGCACCCCCACCGGCGACTCCGGCAACCACGGCAACACAAACGTCCGCTTCGCCAGCCCGCCCGCGATCCGCTCGGTCTGCCGGATTTCGCCCGCCAGCCGCGCCTGCAGCAGCGGGTCGGTCGTGCCGGTGGCGGCGATGCTTTTGTTGATGACCCAGGCCCAGGGTTCGATCTGGGCTCGGCGCAGGTCGTCCTGCAGCGCGGCGGCCTGGCTGACCGGGGTGACTTCGGGCAGGGTGACGATGATCACGCGCGTCATGCTGCCGTCTTGCAGGCGCATCAGCGGCGTGATGATGTGCAGACCCTTGCTCTCGGCCTGGCCTTCGTACTGCCGCGTCATCTGCCGGTGGTAGGCACCGGTGGCGTCCATGAGCAGCAGGCTGTGGCCGGTGGGCGCGGTGTCGAGCACCACAAAGGCGCTGCGCGCTTCGTTGACCACGCGGCTGAAGGCGTGGAACACAGCCACCTCTTCGGTGCAGGGCGACTGCAGGTCTTCGAGCAGCAGGGCCTTGCCCGGTTCGTCCAGCGCCTTGCCGCGCGTGGCCATGATCTTGGCGATGTAGGCGGCGGTCTCGGCCTTGGGGTCGATGCGGCCGACCTTGAGGCCCTCCAGGCTGCCGTTCAGTGCCTCGGCCACGTGGGCGGCCGGGTCGGTGGTGGTGAGGTGCACGCTGTGGCCGCGCTGCACCAGGCCCACGGCGAGCGCGGCGGCAATGGTCGTCTTGCCCACGCCGCCCTTGCCCATGACCATGATGAGGCCGTGGCCAACGGCGGCGAGTTCGTCGGCCATGCGGGACAACGGTTCGGCGGGCAGCGCGGGGGTGGCCGCATGGGGCGCGGGGGCGGTCACGTCACCGCCCTGCAGCAGCGCCCGCAGCGCGGGCAGGCCCACGGTGTCGAAAGCCCGCAGCGGCACCTCGTCGCGTGGCAGGCGGGCGAGCGCGTCGGGCATGTCCCTCAGCGCCTGGCGGCCCAGCGCTTCGATGGCGTTGGCGATGGGGTCGCTGGCGCTGATGGCGTGGAACACGCCGTTGACGGCCAGGCGCTGGTTGCCCAGGCCGAGCTGGCGCAGCTCTTCGGCGGTGCGCGCGGCCTCCTGCATGGGGCGCGGGTCGGGCCGGGTCACGAGCACCACGGTGGTGAGTGCGGGGTCGCTCAAGGCCTGCAGCGCGGCATTGAAACGCGCTTCCTGCATCTTCAGGCCCGAGTGCGGGCCGAGGCAGGAGGCACCGCGGTCGTTGCCGGCGAGGAAGCCGGTCCAGGCCTTGGGCAAGCTCAGCAGGCGCAGGGTGTGGCCGGTGGGCGCGGTGTCGAACACCACGTGGTCGTAGGCGCTTTCTCCGCCCTCGCCCGCCAGCAGCGCGGCGAATTCGTCGAAGGCGGCGATCTCGGTGGTGCAGGCGCCCGAGAGCTGCTCGCGCACGGTCTGGCGCTCGTCGTCGCTGGCACCGGCTTCGAGCTGCGCGAGCACGCGCTGGCGGTAGGCCTCGGCGGCGGTGTCGGGGTCGATGTTGAGCATGTCCAGCCCCGGCACACCGGGCACGGCCACGGGCTGGTTGGACAGCGGCACACCCAGCATTTCGTCGAGGTTGGACGCGGCGTCGGTGCTGACCAGCAACACACGCTGGCCCGCGTCGGCCAGCGCGATGGCGGTGGCGGTGGAGAGCGAGGTTTTGCCGACGCCACCCTTGCCGGTGAAAAACAGGAAGCGGGTGGGTGCGGTGGCGAAGCCGGGCAGCGTGCGGGTGTTCATGCGTCCAGCATGGCACATCGCGCGGTCGCCCGGTCTGACCCGCGTCAACGCCAGGGGGGTTTTGGCGACGCTGAACACGTTCATCGTGGCGCGCGCATCCCTGCTGCGGGCGGTCTGCGGCGGCTTGTTCAGCGTGGCCTCAACCCGGCAAGCTCACCGTGACCGCCAGGCCCGGGCGCGCGTTGCGCACCGCGAACGTGCCGCCGTGCGCCTGCGCCACCAGCTTGCACAGGTGCAGGCCCAGGCCCACGCCACCCTGGGCACGGGTGCGTGCGGTGTCGGGCCGGAAGAAGGGTTCGGCCAGGTGCGGAAGCAGGTCGTCCGGCACCCCGGGCCCGTGGTCGCGCACCTCGATCTGGATGCCCTTTCCCTCGGCGCGCAGGTGCAGCTCGGGCGGCAGCGGCGCGCCCGCGCTGTGGCGCAGCGCGTTGTCCAGCAGGTTGCGCAACAGCAGGCGGATGCGTGCCGGGTCGAGTGCGAGCGGGGGCAGGGTCGGGTCGGCGTGGAAGGCGATCTCGGTCCTGGCGTCGGGGCGCATGGGCTGGCGCGCCAGCACCTCGGCCACGACCTCCTGGGCCAGCGCGGCCAGCGCCACCGGCTCGCGCTGCAGCGCGGCGTGTTTGGCCGAAAGACGCTCGCTCTCCAGCAGGTCGGTGATCAGGCCGGCCATGTCCTTCAGGTCGCGCATCAGCGCCTCGCGCTGCGGGTTCACGTCCGCCGTTTCGGGCAGCAGCTCGGTGTTGAGCCGAGCGCGGGTGAGCGGGCTGCGCAGCTCGTGGCTGATGGCGAGCAGCAGCGCGCGTTTGGCTTCGAGCATCCGGTGGATGTCGCGGCCCATGGTGTTGATGGTGGTGGCGAGTTCGCCGAGTTCGTCGGGGCCGTGCAGGCAGCGCTCGGGGATGGGCTGGCTGAAGTCGCCCGCGCCAAAGCGGCGGGCGCCTTCGCCGATCGCGTCCAGCGGCTTGAGCAGGCGGCGCACGTAGAGCCAGGCCAGCAGTGTGAGCACGAGCAACGAGGTGAGCGCGTAGCCGATCAAGCGCGGGCGGCGCACGAACACCTCATCATTGATGCCGAACTGGATGGTGTGACCATCGGCGGTCTCGCGCTGGAGGATGCCGTTCCAGTCTTTGCTGCCGCCCCATTTTTCGCCGTTCTTCTCACCGTTGCGCGGCCCGCTGTCATCGGGTTTGTCGCGCATCCAGTCCGACTCGGCCTGGCCGGGGTGCGAGGCCCAGTTCACCTGCGGCCCGGCAATGCGCACGGTGAGCGGCAGGCGCTCGGTGACGGCCAGGGCGCGCTCCACGCTGGGTTGACCGCCGTTCGTGATCTCGGCCGCGATGCGGTCGACGTAGTCCATGAGCAGCGGGCGCGCGGCCTCGCGCCAGCCCATGGAAAACGCTTTCTGCGCGCCCGTGAAAAACACGAAGGTCATGCCGGCCGCGAGCAGCAGGAACACCAGCACCATGCGCAGCTTGATGGAGTGCGCGATGCGGTGCTTGGCGCGCTTCCACGACGAAGTTGTGCGGGATGGGGCGTCGGTCATGTCGGGGTCACACGTTCAGGCGCCGCAGCGCCAGCGAGTAGCCGGCGTTGCGCAGGGTCTTGATGCAGTCCAGCGGCTCCAGCTTCTTGCGCAGGCGGCTGACCACGATGTCCACCGCGCGGGTGTAGAGGTCGGCCTCGTGGCCGCGCAGCTGGTTCAGGATGTCGTCGCGGCTGAACACCTTGCCGGGCTCGCGGGCCAGCAGGAGCAGCAGCTCGTATTCGGTGCCGGTGAGTTCGATCGCCTGACCTTCCCGGATCACGCTGCGGCGCGCGGTGTCGATCTCCAGCCCGTCAAAGCGCAGCGTGGGGGCGGCGCTCATCGCGGGCGTGTGGCCGTTGCCGTTGGGCTTCAGGCGGCGCAGCACGGTCTGGATGCGCGCCACCAGCTCGCGCGGCTCGAAGGGCTTGGGCAGGTAGTCGTCGGCACCGATCTCCAGCCCGACGATGCGGTCCATCACCTCGCCGCGCGCGGTGAGCATGATGATGGGAATGTCGCTGTCCTTGCGGATGGTGCGGCAGAGCTCGAAGCCGTCCATCTCGGGCAGCATCACGTCGAGGATGGCGGCGTCAAAGCCACCGCTGCGCAGCCGCTCCAGCCCTTCGCTGGGGCGGGTGGCGTGCACCAGCTGCAGCTCGAAACGCTGGAAATAGATGGCCAGCGGCGGGCCGAGTTGCTCGTCGTCGTCGATCAGCAGGATGCGGTTCATCGGGTCATTCTGACAGGCCCCCACGCTCCACCGCTGCGCGGGTCGCTGCCCCCCAAGGGGGTTGATTCGCCTTGGGGCGGCCCGGCGGCAAATCGGGGCCTCCCCGAGCCGCCGCCGCATGGTGCCGCACGATCAGGCGGCGCAGCCGGTGCTGCACCGGCACCCCGAGGGTGTCGAAACGGTCGGCCGCCGAGAGCAGCGCGGGCAGCAGTGGCAAGGCCTCGGCGGGTTGCTGCTGCGAGAGCCGGGCCCAGAGGTCGAGCGCGTGCTGGCGGTCGAAGCGCGGGCCCCAGACCATGGCCAGCAGCTCGGCGTGCGGGTCGTCGGCCCCGGCCAGCAAGGCCGGGGCGTGAACCCGGCTTTGCTGGGCCAGGTGGTGGATGGGCTGGAAAGCGGGCGACATGGCCGGTGCTTTCAATGGAGCGATCAGCCCCGGCCCCACCAGCCATGACCGCGCCGGTCCATCTTCTCGCGCACCTGCTGTTGCTGCGCGGGGGTCAGGCTGTCGTAGAAGTCGCCAAACGCGGCCAGCACCTTGGGGCCGTTGCCTTGCACCACCTGGGTTTTCTGGTCGAGCAGGGCCTGGGCCTTGATGCGGTCGAACTTGTCGCCCGCCACCAGCGATTTCATGTCGGCGCGCGGGTCGGCGGAGCCGCCCTTGAAGGCCTTGCGCGAGGCGATCATTTCGTCGGCCAGCACACCGAGCTTGGCTTTCTGCTCGGCGTTGAGGTCGAGCTTGCCGCTGATTTTTTCGATGGCCTTGCCGCGCACCTCGGTGATGCGCTCGTCGCTCCAGCCGCGGGCGTGGTCGCCGCGCGAACCGCAGGCGGTGAGACCGCCGAGCACGACGGTGGCGGCTGCAAAGCCGATGAGACTGCGTTTGATCCAGGTTTTCATGACGGTGTCCCTTTCAGGAAGCTGTTGAACATGACCGTGATGGTGCCGGGGGCCAGCGTGCCAAGGGTGTCAGCGCGGTAGCGGTTTCTTTCGTTTTGTATCGGCGCCGGCCTGGCGCACCCGCTGCAGGTGCAGGTCCACATGAACCGCCAGCGACTCGGCCACGATGCGCGCGATGCGCGGCAGCGGGCGGCTCGCGCTGGTGGCCACCGACACGCTCTGCGCCTGCGCGTTGCGGTCGCGCAGGGGCACGAACACCACGCTGCCGTCGAGCACCTCGGGGCCCACGTCCAGCTCCGAGGTCAGTGCCACGTGGCTGCCGCTGCGCACCAGGCTCTTGACCAGCTGCAGCGAGTTGGTCACCAGCGGCGGCCGCGCTTCCTGCAGCAGCCAGCCGTGGCGTTTTTCCAGGTAGCGGCGAATCGCCAGCGCGCGGCTCTGCGCGGCCAGCGGCCAGGCCGCCACGTCCTTGAAGCCCACCTCGGCGAGCGCGGCCAGTGGGTGCCCGGCCGCCACCGCACAACCCAGCGGCAGCTCGGCGCTCCAGATCAGGTTCAGGTCGCGCTGGGGCTTGAGGTTGAAGGCCACGGCGATGTCCACGTCGCCGCTGAGCAGGTGGGTCACGGCGTCGTCGGGGCTGACGATCTCGATGTCGATCACGATGCCCGGGTGCTCGCGCGCCGCGGTCTGCAGGAACTCGGGCAGGAAGCCGTTGGCGTGGCTGTCCATGGCGGCCAGGCGCAGCTGCCCGTGGTTCACGCCCTGCAGCTGCTTGATGTCGGACAGCGTGCGGTTCAGGTCGGCCTTCCAGCGCTGCGACAGCGCCAGCAGCAGCTCGCCCGCAGCCGTGAGCCGCATGCCGCGCGGCAGGCGCTCGAACAGCGGCACGCCCAGGTCTTCTTCCAGGATCAGGATCTGGCGGTCGATGGCCGAGGCAGAGATCGACACCTCGCGCGCGGCGGCCTGGACCGAGCCAAGCTGGGCCACGGCCGCCACGTAGCGCAACGCTTTCGGGTGCAGGGGACTGTTGAGGCTTCTCATCGTGCTGTTTATTCGAATGATTGACATCAAATTATGCGATGGACGGCAACGCAAAGCGACATCAAACTGCGCCCAAGATGTCCACCACCGACCCACACCCCCTTCCTTTCGACGCGCTGCAGGCGCTCGACGAGTCCGGTTTTGTCGCCCGCCTGGGCGGCGTGGTCGAGCTGTCGCCCTGGGTGGTGCAGCGCGCCTGGCAGCGCCGCCCGTTCGCCTCCCGCGAGGCGGTGTTCGAGGCGCTGGCGGGCTGCATCCGCAGCGCCCCGCTGGACGAGCAGCTCGCGCTGCTGCGCGCACACCCCGAGCTGGCCGGGCGCGAGGCCGTGGCCGGCACCATGACCCCGGAGTCCAACGCCGAGCAGGGCCGCCTGGGCCTGCTGGCCCTGAGCCACGCCGACTGGGAGCGGCTCCACGCCCTGAACGCCCGCTACCGCGAGCGCTTCGGCTTCCCGTTTCTCGTGGCGCTGCGGCTGCACGCCTCGCTGGCCTCGGTCTTCGACAGCTTCGAGCGCCGCCTGCACAACGACCCGGCGCAGGAACGCGACGAGGCGCTGGGCCAGGTGTGCGAGGTGATGCGCGGGCGCCTGGAGCGCACCCTGGCCGAGGCGGGAGCCACGGCATGAGCGCCGCGCTGGGCCGCCCCGAGCAAGCTCGCACCGCAGCCCGAAGGGTGGAGGTTTTCCCATGAGCGCGTTTGACTTCGACCTGGTCGTGCGCAACGCCCGCGTGGCCACCGCCAGCGACGTGTTCCTGGCCGACATCGGCGTGCGGGACGGCCGCGTCGCCCAGCTCGGCCGCGAGCTGCCGCGCGGCGCAACGGACATCGACGCCGCCGGTCGCACCGTCACCCCCGGCGGCGTGGACGCCCACTGCCACCTCGACCAGCCCATGGCCCCGCCGCTGCGCATGGCCGACGACTTCGACACCGGCACCCGCGCCGCGGCCTGTGGCGGCACCACCACCGTGATCCCGTTCGCCGCCCAGGCCAAGGGCGGCAGCCTGCGCGCCGCCGTGGCCGACTACCACCAGCGCGCCGAGGGCCGCGCCCATGTGGACTACGCCTTCCACCTGATCGTGAGCGACCCCACGCCCACCGTGCTGGCACAGGAACTGCCCGCGCTGATCGCCGAGGGCTACAGCTCGTTCAAGATCTACATGACCTACGACGACCTCAAGCTCGACGACGGCCAGATGCTGGACGTGCTGGCGGTGGCCCGCGAGCACGGCGCCATGGCCATGGTGCACGCCGAAAACGCCGACTGCATCGAGTGGCTGACGAAACGGCTGGAGGCCGCCGGGCGCACCGCGCCGCGCTTTCACGGCCTGTCGCGGCCGATGCTGGTGGAGCGCGAGGCCACGCACCGCGCGATGTCGCTGGCCGAGCTGGTGGACGTGCCGATCCTGATCGTGCACGTGTCCGGGCGCGAGGCGGTGGAGCAGATCCGCTGGGCGCGTTCGCGTGGCCTCAAGGTGTTTGCCGAGACCTGCCCGCAGTACCTGTTCCTCACCGCCGACGACCTGGGCCTGGACGACAGCTACCAGGGCGCGCGCTGCGTCTGCAGCCCACCACCGCGCGACAAGGCCAACCAGGCCGTGATCTGGGACGGCCTGGCCGATGGCCTGTTCACCGTGTTTTCTTCGGACCACGCCCCGTTCCGCTTTGACGACCCAGAGGGCAAGAAGCCCGGCGGCGAAGAGGTGCCGTTCCGCCACATCCCCAACGGCATCCCCGGCATCGAGACTCGGATGGCCTTGCTGTATTCCGAGGGCGTGCTGGGCGGGCGCATCACGCTGGAGAAGTTCGTCGAACTCACCGCCACGAACCCGGCCAAGGCCTACGGCCTGCACCCGCGCAAGGGCACGGTGGCCATCGGCAGCGACGCCGACCTGGTGATCTGGGACGAGGGCGAGCGCGTCATCCGCAACGCCGACCTGCACCACGCGGTGGACTACACGCCCTACGAAGGCCAGCGCCTGCGCGCCTGGCCTGGCACGACGATTGCAAACGGCGAGGTGGTGTGGGACGGGGCCTTCCATCCCCGCGCCGGCCAAGGCCGCTTTCTGGCCTGCGGCGCGCCCACGCTGCTGCCCCGCGCGCCCCGGAGCCTCGCCCCATGAAGCTGCTGTTCATCAACCCCAACATCTCGGACAGCGTCTCCGACCTGATCCGCGCCGAGGCGATGCGCAGCGCGTCGCCCGGGACCGAGGTCACGGTGCTGACCGCGCCCTTCGGCGTGGCCTACATCGAGACCCGCTTCGAGGCCCTGATCGGCGCCTACGCCGCGGCCGAACTGGCGGCGCAGCACCACGCGGGGTACGACGCCGTGGTGGTGGCGGCCTTCGGCGATCCCGGCCTGGGCGGTCTGCGCGAAGCCCTGCCCTGCGCCGTGACCGGGCTCACCGAAGCGGCACTCGCCAGCGCCTGCCTGCTGGGCCAGCGCTTTTCCATCGTGGCGATCTCGCAGCGCATCCGTCCCTGGTACCGCGAAACGGTGCACGCCAGCGGCCTCACCGGCCGGCTGGCCAGCATCCGAGGGCTCGACGAACCGCTGGCCGACATCGGCAGCGTGCAGACCGACCAGGGCGAGCGCCTGGTGCGGCTCGCGCAACGCTGTGTGGACGAAGACGGTGCCGACGTGATCGTGCTGGCCGGCGCGCCGCTCGCGGGCCTGGCCCGCGGCCTGGCCGGGCGCCTGCCGGTGCCCATGGTGGACGGCGTCTCCAGCGCCGTGCGCCATGCCGAAAGCCTGGTCGCCCTGCGCCCGCACCGCCCCACCGGCGGCAGCTTTGCGGCGCCCCCGCTCAAACCGAACCGGGGCCTGAGCCCGGCCCTGTCGCTCCTGCTCGCCGCAGGCCGCACCCCCTGATCCATACCCGCCTTTTCACTCACCTCGAAAGCACCGCCATGAAAACACCCTCTTTTGCCCGCCTGCTCGCCCCCGTGTCCCTGGCCGTCGCCCTGATGGCCGCCACCCCCGCCCACGCCCAGCAGAAGCTGCAGATCGCCGGCAACTTCGCCGTCGAGCACCCCAGCAGCGTGGCGGTGGAACAGGTGTTCAAGAAAGAGGTGGCCCGCCTGAGCAACAACCAGCTGGTGGTGGATGTGTTCCCCGCCATGCAGCTCGGTGGCGCCAAGGAAAACGTGGACGCGGTGCGCTCGGGCACCCTGGCCATCACCTGGGTCGGCGCGGCCTTCCTCTCGCGCATCGCGCCCGAGCTGGAAGCGGTGAGCCTGCCCTTCATCTTTGCCAACCGCGACGCCGCCTTCCGCGTGATCGACGGCCCGGTCGGTGACGCCATCGACAAGAAGCTGCAGGACAAGGGCTTCATCGCCCTGGGCTGGATGGAACTGGGCATGCGCCACATCACCAACAGCCGGGCGCCGGTGCAAAACATCGCCGACCTCAAGGGCATGAAGCTGCGCCTGCAACCCAACGAAACCCACCTGGCCACCTTCCGCGCGCTCGGCGCCAACCCGGTGGCCATGGATGCCAAGGAGGTGTACTCGGCGCTCGAACAACACGTGGTGGACGCGCAGGAGAACCCGTACACCGTGATCAGCGCCAGCCGCTACGGCGAGGTGCAGAAGCACCTGAGCAACTCGGGCCATTTCTTCGACTTCATCGCCGTGGTCGCCAGCAAGAAGGCCTTCGAGCAGCTGAAGCCCGAACAGCAGAAGCTGATCCGCGAAGCCATGACCACCACCATCGCCCACCAGCGCAAGCTGGCCATCACGACCGAGGCCAGCGCCCTGGCCGGCCTCAAGGGCAAGATGACCTACACCGAGGTGTCGCCGGCCGTGAAGGAAGAGATGCGCAAGGTGGCGATGGCGGCGGTGCTCGACGGGGTGAAGAAACGCGCCGGCGCCGAGCTGGTCGATCAGGTGCTGGCCGAAGTGGCCAAGCGCTGAGGAGCGAGGCATGAGCGAAGCCGTCTTGCGCCACCCGGTGCTGCCCGTCGTCTACGACACGGCACGCTGGCCGGGCCGCGTGCTCCACGCGTTCGACCACGGGATCATGGTGCTGCTGCTGGTGGCCGTGGGCACCATGGTGGGCGTGGTCTCGGCGCAGGTGCTGCTGCGCTACGGGTTCAACCTGTCGATCGACTGGGCCGACGAGATCTCGCGCCTCGCCTTCGTGTGGAGCATCTTCCTGGCGATCCCGCTGGGCGTTCGCCAGGGCGCGCACATCGGCATCGACATCGTGGTGCTTAAGCTGCCCGTGCCGGTGCAGACCGGCCTGCGCCGGATCGCGGCGGCGCTCAGCGCGGCCCTGATGCTGGCGATCGCCTGGGCCTCGTGGGGC
The DNA here is from genome assembly GCF_018780075.1 of Hydrogenophaga sp. GTDB lineage: Bacteria > Pseudomonadota > Gammaproteobacteria > Burkholderiales > Burkholderiaceae_C > Hydrogenophaga. The sequence goes on along the minus strand of NZ_JADMKB010000027.1, from coordinate 49,093 downwards.
GTGGCGGCCGAACAGTGGGACGAGCTCATGGCCACGCTGGACTGGAGCGTGGGCTGGTTCATTGCGCCGGTGGGTATCGGCGCCCTGCTCTCGGGCCTGCATCTGGTGCGCATCGCCATCGAAGGGCCGCCCCTCGCGGTCGCCGGAGGTGCGGAATGAACGTCGCCACACATTTCATGGAGGCATCGACATGAGCGCCGCCGTCGTCATCGGCTTCATGCTGCTGGCCTGCTTCGGCCTGCCGATCGCCTTTGCCATGGGCGTCGCCGCGCTCGGCGCCCTCTGGGCCACGGGGGTCGATTTCTCCATGGTGCCGCAGCGCATGATGCACGCGGTCAATTCGTTCCCTTTGATGTCCATCCCCTTCTTCATGCTCGCGGGCGAGCTGATGATCAAGGCCGGCATCGTGGAGCGCCTGATCGGGCTGGCCAACGCGCTGGTGGGCCGGGTGCGCGGTGGCATGGCCCACGTGACCATGCTCTCGGGTGCGGGCCTGGCCACGGTGTCGGGCGCGGCGGTGTCGGACGCGAGCGCGCTCTCGTCCATCCTCGTGCCCTCGCTCTCCAGGATCTACGACAAGGGTTTCGCCACCGCCATCGTGGCGGCCGCAGCCAACCTGGGTCCCATCATCCCGCCCAGCGGCGCCATGATCGTCTACGCCTTCATGGCGGGGTCGTCGGTGTCGGTCGGCGGCATGTTCATGGCCGGCGTGGTGCCGGGCCTGATCATCACGGTGGGCTTTATGGCGCTGTGCTCCTGGATCGCCACGCGGCGTGGCTGGGCCGTCACGGGCGAGCCCTTCCGCATCGCCCATGTGCTGCACGAACTGCGCCGCTCGCTGGTGGTGCTGGCCATGCCGGTGCTGGTGATCGGCGGCATCGTGGGCGGCGCCTTCACCGCCACCGAGGGCGCGGCGATTGCCGTGGTCTATGCACTGATCATCGGTTTCTTCATCACGCGCCAGCTCTCGGTGCGCGACCTGCCGGGCCTGGTGGTGCGCGCGGCCATCACCTCGGCGGTGGTCGGTGCGCTGATCGCCTTCGCCTCGGTGATCACCTACCTGATGACGGTGGACCTGCTGCCGCAGACGCTGTCGCAGGCGCTGCGCGGGCTGACGTCCGATCCACTGGTGTTCCTCGCGCTGGTATCGGTGCTGCTGTTTGTGGTGGGCATGTTCCTGGAGTCGAATGCGGCCTACATCATGCTGGTGCCGCTGCTGCACCCCATCGCGCTGCAGTACGGCATCGACCCGCTGCACTTCGGCTTTTTGTTCGTGCTCAACCTGGTGATCGGCATGCTCACGCCACCCGTCGGCGTGGTGCTGTTCGTGGTCTGCGGCGTGACCGGCGTGACCATGCGCGAGCTGGTGCGCAACGCCTGGCCCTTCATCACGCTGATGTACGCGGTGCTGGTGCTGTGCATGTTCTTCCCCGCGGTCGTCACCACCCTGCCCCGGGCACTCGGCTACTGAGCCCGCTGCTTTTCCGCCGTTTCTCTTTACCCACCTCGAAGGACGTTTGCCATGAAACACGCCACCCGCACCTGTCTCGCCGCCAGCGCCCTGCTGTCGCTGGCCCTGCCCGCCGCCCACGCCCAGGCCTGGCCGGCCAAGCCGATCAAGATCGTCGTCACCTTCGCGCCGGGCGGCTCGTCCGACATCGTGGCGCGCCTGCTGCAGCCCGGCCTGCAGGAGAAGCTGGGCCAGACCGTGATCGTCGAGAACAAGCCGGGCGCGGGCAGCACCATCGGCGCCAACGAAGTGGCCAAGGCCGCGCCCGACGGCTACACGCTCCTGCTGTCGAACACCGCGCCCATGAGCCTCTCGCCGTTCATGATGGACAAGGCGCCCTACGACCCGGTCAAGAGCTTCACGCACATCGCCTACATCGGCTCGGTGCCCAACGTGTTCGTGGTGCACCCCTCGGTGCCGGCGAAGACCATGCCCGAGCTGGTGAAGTGGATCAGCGCCCAGAGCCAGCCGGTGAACTACGGCAGCGGCGGCATGGGCTCCATCGGCCACATCGTGGGTGAGATGTTCAAGAACCAGTACAAGCTGAAGATGGAGCACGTGCCCTACAAGGGCTCGTCGCCCATGCACACCGACCTGCTCGGCGGCCAGCTGCAGTTCGCGGTGGACACGCTGACGCAGAACGTGCCCTACATGAAAGACGGCAAGCTGATCGGCATCGCGGTGACCTCGCGCACCCGCTCGCCCATGTCGCCCGGCGTGCCTACGGTGGTCGAGGCCGGCTACCCCAAGCTGCTGGCGGAAAACTTCCTCGGTATCTCGGCACCGGCCGGCACGCCGAAAGACGTGGTGGACAAGGTCAACGCCGCCGTGGCCGACGTGGTGTCGCGGCCCGATGTGGCCAAGCGCCTGGCCGACCTGGGGGTGAGCACCGAGAAGATGAGCCCGGCCGAGTTCACCAAGTTCGTGAGCGACCAGGTCACCGAGTGGGCGCCGGAGGTGAAGGCCTCGGGCGCGCGGCTGAACTGAGCGCCCCATGAACGGCGGACTCTCCATTCACTGTGTGGACGTGGCCAGCGGCCGCGTCGCGGCGGGCCTGCGCGTGGCGGTGCAGCGCCTGGGGCCGGACGGCCTGCCGCAAGGGCCGCTGGTCGCCGAGGGCGCCGTGGGCGGCAACGGCCTGCTGCAGCACCCGGCGCTGATGAGCGAGGCCATCACGGCCGGTGGCTACGAGGTGCGGTTCGAGGTGGGCAATTTCTACCGCGCACAGGGCGTGGCCGTGCCCGAGCCGGCGTTCCTGGAGGTGGTGCCCTACCGCTTTCACATCGCCGACACCACGCAGCACTTCCACCTGCCCTTCAAGTTCACGGCCTGGGGCTTCTCGCTGTTCCGCGGCGGCGCCTGAGCAGGCCTTCACGGCCCCGTCACACACTTGTCGTCCGGGTTTCATGGCGCACGGCGAAGCTGCACAGCTGTGCGGTTTCACCGCCGATCCAAACTCTCACCCCGACGACACCATGCACTTCACCCTCCGGCTTCTGCCCGCCCTGCTCACCCTGGCTCTGGGCAGCGCCCAGGCCCAGACCACCTTCCCCGCCACGCTCATGGGCCACGCCATCCTGCCGGCGAAGACGTTCATCGCCGCACCCAAGGACGCGCCAGCCGACCTGCAGGTCAGCGGTAAGTTCACCACCGGCCAGCGGGTCGAAAAGATCGGCAGCGTCGAAGGCAAGTCCGCCGGCCGCGCCACCGGTGTGTCGCTGCCCTTCAAGGGCCAGCCCATCCAGGGCCACTCGGGCATCAAGCGCCTGGCCGATGGCAGCTTCTGGCTGCTGACCGACAACGGCGCCGGCTCCAAGGCCAACTCGCCCGACTTCGCGCTGTTCCTCAACCGCTACACGGTGGACTTCAAGAGCGGCCAGTTCAAGCGCCTGCAGACCGTGTTCCTTCACGACCCCGACAAGAAGGTGCCGTTCCGCATCGTCCACGAGGGCACGAAGCAGCGTTACCTGACCGGCTCCGATTTCGACACCGAAGGCTTCCAGATCGCTGGCGGGCACTTCTGGATCGGCGACGAGTTTGGCCCGTACCTGATCAAGGCCGACATGAAGGGCCGGGTACGGGCCGTCCATGAAACGAAGGTGGACGGCAAGACCATCGTCTCGCCGGACCACCCTTCGGTCACCACCCCGGGCGCGCCCAACGGCGAGCTGAAGTTCCAGTCGCGCCGCTCCAAGGGCTACGAAGGCCTGGCCTCGTCGCCCGACGGCAGCAAGCTCTACGCCCTGCTCGAAGGCGCGCTGTGGGACGAAGCCACCAAGGCGCCAGAGACCCTGGACGGCAAGCAGTTCCTGCGCGTGCTGGAGTTCGACGTGAGGACCGAGCAGTGGACAGGCCGGCACTGGAAGTACGTGCTCGACGCCAACCACCACGCCATCGGCGACTTCAACATGATCGACGCCACCACCGGCCTGATCATCGAGCGCGACAACGGCGAAGGCACGGCCGACAAGGCCTGCCCCGAAGGCCAGAAGCGCACGGACTGCTTCCACGACCTCGCGAAATTCAAACGCATCGTCAAGGTCGAGCTGAGCGAGGCCAACGTGGGCGGCCCACTGCGCAAGATCGGCCACATCGACCTCATGGCCATCGCCGACCCGAACAAGCTCTCGCGCAAGCCCCTGACCAACGGCGTGCTGACCTTCCCGTTCTTCACCATCGAAAACGTGGACGTGGTGGACGCGACGCACATCGTGGTGGGTAACGACAACAACCTGCCGTTCTCCAGCAGCCGCGAGCCCAACCAGGCCGACGACAACGAGCTGATGCTGCTGGAGGTGGGTGACTTCCTGAAGGCGCGCTGAGCGCTGCCCTGGCCAAAGACAACCGGCCTTGGCCGGTTGTCTTTTTTGTCTCAGAACACCTCGGTGTCCACCTCGGTGTTGGCCTGGGCGGTGTAGCGGTCTCCGTGCACGGTGTGCTGGTTGATCAGCGCGTTCAGGCGCGCGATCACATCGGCCGACAGCCCCACGCTGGCCGCGCCGATGTCGTCCATCAGGTGCTCCACGCTCGTCGTGCCGGGGATGGGCAGGATGTGATCGCCCTGGTGCAGCAACCACGCGATCGTCAGCTGCGCGGGCGTGCAGCCCACCTCGGCCGCGATGGCGTTGTAGGCCGGCAGCAGCGCCAGGTTCCTGGCGTAATTGTCCGGCGCAAAACGCGGCATGCTGCGGCGGATGTCCTTGGCTTCGAAGGCGCTCACGTCCATGGGGCCGCAGAGGAAGCCGCGCGCCACCGGACTGAAGGCGACGAAGCTCACACCCAGTTCGCGGCAGGCCTGCAGCACCGCGATCTCGGGGTTGCGGGTCCAGAGCGAGTACTCGGTCTGCACCGCCGCGATGGGGTGCACCGCGTGCGCCTTGCGCAAGGTGGTGGCCGAGACTTCGGAGAGGCCAATGCTGCGGATCTTGCCCGCGCGCACCAGGTCGGCCAGCGCGCCCACGCTGTCTTCAATGGGCACCTGCTTGTCCCAGCGGTGCAGGTAGTAGAGGTCAATCACCTCGGTCTGCAGGCGCTTCAAGGCGTCCTCGCAGGTGGCCTTGATCGTCTCGGGCCGGCCGTCGATCACGCGCACCTTCACGCCTTGCTCGTTCGGCACGCCCTGCATGCCGCACTTGCTGGCCAGGGTGAACTTCGATCGGTGCTTCGAGAGGTATTTGCCCACCAGGGTCTCGCTGGCCCCGAAGCCGTAGAGCGCCGCGGTGTCGAAGTGCGTCACGCCCGCGTCCAGCGCGGCGAGCAGCACACGCTCGGCCTGCTGTTCGGAAACCGGCGCGCCGTAGGCGTGGCAGATGTTCATGCAGCCCAGGCCGATGGCCGAGACCTGGAAGGGGCCGAGTTGGCGTTGTTGCATGGTGTGATCTCCTGAAATGGGCAACGGCCCCAGCCGTGAGGATGGAGCCGTCGATGCTAAAGGCTGAGCGAAGGGCTTGGTCAAGGGACGCCGCGGAACCGGCTTTGCCGGGCCACTGGCGTCGTCAGTGCCGCAGGGGTGGGCTTAGCCCTTGAGTTGCTGTTCCAGGTTGTGCAGCACCTGGTAGCAGTTGAAGACCTTGCCCACGCTGGAGTTCGGCTCGCGGCCTTCCTTGATCGCGGCGAAGAACTCGCGGTCCTGCAGTTCGATGCCGTTCATGGACACCGCCACTTTCGACACGTCGATCTTTTCTTCCTTGCCGGTGAACAGGTCGTCGTAGCGCGCGAGGTAGGTCGCGGTGTCGCCGATGTAGCGGAAGAAGGTGCCGAGCGGGCCGTCGTTGTTGAACGACAGGCTGAGCGTGCAGATCGCGCCGTTGGCGGCCTTGAGCTGGATGCTCATGTCCATGGCGATGCCCAGGGTCGGGTGGATCGGGCCCTGAATGGCGTTGGCCTGCACGATGGGGCTGTTGCACTGGTAGGCGAACAGGTCCACGGTGTGGGCGGCGTGGTGCCACAGCAGGTGGTCGGTCCAGCTGCGCGCCTGGCCCAGCGCGTTGGTGTTGGTGCGGCGGAAGAAGTAGGTCTGCACATCCATCTGCTGGATGTTGAAGCGGCCCGCCGTGATTTCCTGGTTCACGTACTGGTGGCTGGGGTTGAAGCGGCGGGTGTGGCCGCACATCGCCACCAGCCCGGTCTGCTTCTGCAGGGCCACGACTTCTTCGGCGCCCTTGAGGCTGTCGGCCAGGGGAATCTCCACCTGAACGTGCTTGCCGGCCTTCAGGCAGGCCAGGGTCTGCTCGGCGTGCATCTGCGTCGGCGTGCAGAGGATGACGGCGTCCACTTCCTTCATCGCCAGGCTGTCGGCGAGGTCGGTCGTCACATGCTGGATGCCGTACTTGTCGGCAACCTCTTTGGTCTTTTCCAGGTCGCGGCTGATCAGCGACACGACTTCAACGCCATCGATGTTCTTGATGCCGTCCAGGTGCTTGATGCCGAAGGCGCCGGCGCCGGCGAGTGCGACTTTGATGGTCATGTCAGTTGTTCTCCAGGATGAGGTGGCCCACCGCCGTGTTGGACGCGGGCACATGGTAGAAGCGGTGCTTCACGGTCGGGGCAGGTCCCTGCACCTTGCCGTCGACGATGTCGGACATGGCGCCGCGGGCGATCAGCCACATCACGAGTTCGATGCCTTCGCTGCCCGCTTCGCGCACGTAGTCGATGTGCGGCGTGTCGGCGCAGGCCACCGGGTCGGCGATCATCTTGTCGAGCCAGGCGTTGTCCCACTCGCGGTTGATCAGGCCGGCGCGCGCGCCCTGCAGCTGGTGGCTCATGCCGCCCGTGCCCCAGATGTGCACGTTCAGGTTGTCGTCGTAACTTTCCACCGCCTTGCGGATGGCCTGGCCGAGCATGAAGCAGCGCTTGCCCGAGGGCACCGGGTACTGCACCACGTTGACCGCGAACGGGATCACCGGGCAGGGCCAGGCGTCCTTCTTCGGGTCGAGTTCGCCGCACATCAGCGACAGCGGCACGGTCAGGCCGTGGTCCACGTCCATCTTGTTGACGATGGTGAGATCGAAGTCCTGCTGGATCACGCTCTGCGCGATGTGTGAGGCCAGATCGGGATGACCGATCACCTGGGGCACCGGGCGCGGGCCCCAGCCTTCGTCGGCCGGCGTGAACTCGGCCGCGGTGCCGATGGCGAAGGTCGGAATCATCTCCAGGCTGAAGGCCGTGGCGTGGTCGTTGTAGACGAGGAAGATGACGTCGGGCTTGTTGTCCTTCATCCACTGCTTGGAGTAGTCGTACCCCGCGAACAGCGGCTTCCAGTAGTCCTCTTTGGTCTTGCCCAGGTCCATGGCCGCGCCGATGGCGGGCACGTGGGAGGTGAAAACGGATGCGGTGATTTTTGCCATGGTCAAGCCTTCTTTCCTGCGGCGCCCTGGGGTTGGCGGTGCGCCTGCGCGTCGCCGTCTTCGCCCACCACGCGGTTGCCTTCGGCGCTGCGGCCGCCGCTGATCATCATGTTGCGGTACTCCTCTTCGGTCATGCCGGTCATGGAGCCCGCCATCTGCTGGAAGCTCTTGCCGTCGGTCGATCCGATCTTGGCCAGGAAGTAGATGTTGCCGCCCAGGCGCATGCACCAGTTCAGATCGCGTGCCAGCACCGCCTGCTTCTGTTCTTCGGACATCGGCCATTCGTCGAGGTAGGTGCGCTGATCGGCCTTGAAACGCTCGCGGTTCTCGGCCTTCATCAGGCTCATGCAGAACTGGTTGAGCCAGTAGCCTTTGCGCGATTGCTCGGCGTCAAAGATGATCGTGCCGGGCACGTCCAGGTAGGGTTTGTTGAGGGACATAGGGTGCTCCTGTGATCCGTTCGGGCTGAGCCTGTCGAAGCCTTCGACAAGCTCAGGCTGAACGGGTTATTTGACTTCCTCAGGCCAGTAGAGACGCATCGGGTTGTCCACCAGCAGCTTCTGCTGCAGCTCGGCGGTCGGCGCGATGTGCGGGATGAAGTCCACCAGCAGGCCGTCGTCGGGCATGTGGTCTTTCAGGTTGGGGTGCGGCCAGTCGGTGCCCCAGAGCACGCGGTCGGGGAACTGCTCGACGATGCGCTTGGCAAACGGGATCACGTCGGTGTAGGCGTTCTGCTCGCCGTTCAGCGCCTTGGGGCCAGTGACCGACAGGCGCTCGGGGCAGCTGACCTTGCTCCACACATTGGTGTGCTCGCGCATGAATTTTTCGAACAGCGCGAACTGCGGGCCGTCGACCGGCAGGCTCACATCGGGCCGGCCCATGTGGTCCACCACCACCGTGGTGGGCAGCGCGGTGAAGAAGTCCCACAGCTCGGGCAGGTCCACGGCTTCGAAGTAGATGACCACGTGCCAGCCCAGCTTGGCGATGCGGCCGGCGATCTCCATCAGCTCGTCCTTGGGCGTGAAGTCGACCAGGCGCTTGACAAAGTTGAAGCGCACACCGCGCACGCCGGCGGCGTGCAGGGCCTGCAGTTCTTCGTCGGTCACCGAACGCTTGACCGTGGCCACGCCACGCGCCTTGCCGCCGCTGGACAGGCAGGCATCGACCATGGCGCGGTTGTCGGCGCCGTGGCAGGTGGCCTGCACCACCACGTTGCGGGCAAAGCCCAGGTGGTCGCGCAGCGCGTACAGCTCCGTCTTGCTCGCGTCGCAGGGCGTGTACTTGCGCTCGGGCGCGTAGGGGAATTCGGCCCCCGGGCCGAACACGTGGCAGTGCGCATCCACCGCGCCAGCCGGCAGTTGGAAACGGGGCTTGGCGGGACCGGTGTACCAGTCCATCCAGCCCGCGGTTTTGGTGAAGTCACCGGAAGTGGGTTTGCTCATGGTGCCCTCCTCAGTCGATGTATTTGAGACCCGCAGCCGCCAGCGGCTCGCGCATCTTGTACATGTCCAGCCCCAGCACGCCCGAGGCCAGCTTGTCGCGCTTCTCGCCTTCGAAGCTCTCGCGCTTTTGCGCGGCGGCCAGGGTCGCAGCGGCCTTGGCGGCGGGCACGCAGACCACGCCGTCGTCGTCCGCCACGATCACGTCGCCCGGCGTCACGTAGGCACCGGCGCAGACGATGGGGATGTTCACCGAGCCCAGCGTGGCCTTGATCGTGCCCTTGCTGCTGATCGCCTTGGACCAGACCGGGAAGTTCATTTCCTTGAGCGTCTTCACGTCGCGCACACCAGCTTCGATCACCAGCGCGCGGGCGCCGCGGGCCTGGAAGCTGGTGGCCAGCAGGTCGCCAAAGTAGCCGTCGCTGCAATCGGCGGTGACGGTGGCGATCACGATGTCGCCCGGCTGGATCTGCTCGGCCGCCACGTGCATCATCCAGTTGTCACCGGGCTGCAGCAGCACGGTCACGGCCGTGCCCGAGACCTGCACGCCGGTCTGGATCGGCCGCATGTAGGGCTTCAAAAGGCCGACACGGCCCATGGCTTCGTGCACGGTGGCCGAGCCGAGCGCGGCCAGGCCGTCGGCGGCTGCGCGGTCGGCGCGGTTGATGTTGCGGTAGACAACGCCCAGTTCGTACATCTTTATCTCCTCATTCAAAAGCACAGATGGTTGTGCGAAGGGTTTGATTCCAGAGACACCGCGGAACCGGCTTTGCCGGGCCGCTGGTGTCGCCCCCTTGAGGGGGTCGCGCGGAGCGCGGCGGGGGTGTTTTCCGATTACTTGCCTTGGGCCTTGAGGCGGGCGTCCAGGCGCGGGAACACGCGCCGCGCATTGCCTTCGTACACCTTGTAGCGGTCGTCGCCCACGACGATGGTCGAGGCTTCGATGTAGCGCTTGGTGTCGTCGTAGTAGTTGCCGGTCTCGGGGTCGATGCCGCGCACGGCGCCGATCATTTCGGACGCGAACAGGATGTTCTCCACCGGGATCACCTTGGTCAACAGGTCGATGCCGGGCTGGTGGTAGACGCAGGTGTCGAAGAACACGTTGTTCAGCAGGTGGTCCTTGAGCAGGGGCTTCTTCATCTCCTGCGCCAGACCGCGGAAGCGGCCCCAGTGGTAGGGCACCGCACCGCCGCCGTGCGGGACGATGAATTTGAGCGTCGGGAAGTCCTTGAACAGGTCGCCCTGGATCAGCTGCATGAAGGCCGTGGTGTCGGCGTTCAGGTAGTGCGCGCCCGTGGTGTGGAAGCAGGCATTGCAACTGGTGCTGACGTGGACCATCGCGGGGATGTCGTACTCGACCATCTTTTCGTAGATGGGGTACCAGGCCTTGTCGGTCAGCGGCGGGCTGGTCCAGTGGCCGCCCGAAGGGTCGGGGTTGAGGTTCAGGCCCACGTTGCCGTACTGCTCGACGCACTTGACCAGCTCGGGGATGCAGGTCGCGGGGTCCACGCCGGGGCTCTGCGGCAGCATGGCGGCGGGCACGAAGTGGTCGGGGAAGAGCTGGCTCACGCGGTAGCAGAGCTCGTTGCAGATGGCGGCCCAGGTGGACGACACGTTGAAGTCGCCGATGTGGTGCGCCATGAAGCTCGCGCGCGGGCTGAAGATGGTGATGTCCGAGCCGCGCTCTTTCATCAGCTTGAGCTGGTTGGTCTCGATGGATTCGCGCAGCTCGTCGTCGCTGATCTTGAGGTCGCTGACCTTCGGCATCGAAGCCGGGTCCTTGATGCTGGCGATCTGCGCGTTGCGCCAGTTCTCCAGCGCCTTGGGGGCCGTGGTGTAGTGGCCGTGGCAGTCGATGATGAGGGGCTTTTGCTGGCTCAAGGGAGGTCTCCTGTCAGGGCTTTGAAAGTGGGTGCATTCTGGTCCTGGCCCCGCCCACACTCAAGAGGCATAACCCACTACCAGCTATCGCAAAAAAGCATTTCAAAACCAACGAAATGCCGGCGACGCATAGCAGCTGTTCGCCTGGGCCATGGCCGGTTCACCGCCGAACTGATAGATTGCCCATGGCCTTTCCTTCCCCTCCACACACCAACAAGACCGAGACAAGCATGACCACCATCCCTCTTCGTGTCCGCCGCCTGCAACTGCTGGGGGCGCTCGGCGCCTGCGCCGTGGCCGCCCTGCCGCTGGCCGCCACCGCCCAGGACTACCCGACGCGGCCGATCCGCCTGATCGTGCCCTTCACGCCGGGCGGCAGCACCGACATCCTGGCGCGAGCCATCGGCCTGGAGCTGGGCAAGGCCTGGGGCCAGTCGGTGGTGGTCGAAAACGTGCCGGGCGCGGGTGGCGCCATCGGGGCGGAGAAGGTGGCCAAAGCGGCGCCCGATGGCTACACCCTGCTGATGGGCCACATCGGCACGCTGGCCGTGAACCCCAGCCTCTACCCCAAGCTGCCGTACAACCCCTTGAAGGACTTCACGCCCGTGGCCTGGGTGGCCAACGTGCCCAACGTGCTGGTGCTGCACCCCGCCACCCAGGCGGGCAACATGAAGGCGTTCGTGGCCTACGCCAAAGCCAACCCGGGCCGCCTGAACTACGGCTCGGGCGGCAACGGCAGTGCCGCCAACCTGGCCACCGAATACCTCAAGATGCGCACCGACATCTCGCTGGTGCACATCCCCTACCGCGGCACGGCGCCCGCCGTCAACGACCTCGTGGCCGGCCAGACGCAGGTGCTGTTCACCGGCGTGCCGGCGGTGATCGGCCAGATCCGCAACGGCCAGCTCAAGGCGCTGGCGGTGTCGGGCGCGGCCCGCGTCGAGGCCCTGCCCGATGTGCCCACGGTGAACGAGGCGCTGGGCCTCAAGGACTTCGAGGCCGACCAGTGGTACGGCGTGGTCGCGCCCACCGGCACCCCGGACCCCGTCGTGGCCAAGCTCAACCAGGCCATCAACGCCGCGCTGAACGCGCCGGAGCTCAAGAAGCGCCTGGGCGCCGAGGGGGCCGTGGCCAACCCGACCACGCCCGAGGCCTTTGGCAAGTACATCGCGGCCGAGATCGCGCGCTGGAAGCCGGTGATCACGTCGGGGCGCGTGAAGGTCGACTGACCCCAGTCGACGGCTCCCCCCGCGCCGCCTTTGGCGTCACCCCCCAGGGGCGATGCAAGTGGCCCGGCGAAGCCGGCTCCACCGCATCCTGGGTGGTGCATTTCGCGCCGGGCTGCTCTTTTTGAATAGCTGACCGTCGGTTATCGCAAAGTGAAATAATCAGGTCCTCACCGCAGGACCTGCATGGACCTCAAACAACTCGAATACTTTGTGCGCGTCGCCGAGCTGGGCAGTTTCACCCGGGCGGCGATCGCGCTGAACGTGGCGCAGCCCGCGCTCTCGCGGCAGGTGCGCCTGCTGGAGGTCGAGCTGCGGCAGAACCTGCTGGTGCGCAACGGCCGGGGCGCCACGCCGACCGAGGCGGGCAAGCTGCTGCTGGAACACGGGCGCGGTATCCTGCACCAGGTCGAGCGGGCGCGCGAGGAGCTGGGGCGGGTTCGGGGCGCGCTGGCCGGGCGGGTGGCCATCGGCCTGCCGCCCAGCCTGGCGCGGGTGCTGACCGTCCCGCTGACCCGGGCCTTCCGCGCGCAACTGCCCGAAGCCCGACTGTCGATCAGCGAGGGGCTCTCTGCCACCATGCAGGAGTGGCTGAACACCGGACGGCTCGACATCGCCGTGCTCTACAACGCCATGCCCACGCCCGACATCGACATCAGCCCTTTGCTGGAAGAAGAGCTGCTGCTGGTGCAGCCACGCCCGCCCGGGCTGGCCGAGGAGCCCCCGCCGCCGCCGGTGCCGCTGGCCGAGGTGGCCGCGCTGCCGCTGGTGATCCCGAGCCGGCCCAACGCGATCCGCATGCACGTCGAGGCCGAGATGGCCAACATCGGCTGCCGCCCGCTGATTGCGCTGGAGATCGATGGCGTCTCCGCCATCCTCGATCTGGTGGCCGACGGCGTGGGCAGCGCCCTGCTCTCGCGCCACGCCGTGGCCAGCTCGATCCGCCCCTCGGCCTACCGCACCCGGCCGGTCAACCCGCCGCTGCGCACCCGCGCCAGCCTGGCGAGCAGTTCGCAACGGCCCGCCACCCTCACCCAGCGCGCCGCGCTGGGCATCATTGCCGAGGTGTGCGCCAGCCTGGGGCTCTGAAAGGCCACCCCCGTCGCGCTCCGTGCGCTCCCTCAAGGATGCGTGCTCAGGCGAGCCAGCCGACCCCGTGGCGCAGCAGCCAGAGCAAGGCGCTCAGCGTAAAAAACGACGTGAGCGTGATCACCAGCAGCGCGGCCGACGCCAGGCCTTCGTGGCCGTGGCGCTGGGACAGGATGGTGTAGATGCCCATGGTGGGCATGGCGCAGGTGAGCAGCAGGGCCACACGCAGCTGCGGGTCGTCCAGGGGCACCAGCCAAGTCAGCACCAGCAACATGCACAGCGGGTGCAACACCAGCTTGCCCAGCCCGATCTGCGCCACCGTGCGGCGCAGGCCCTTCAAGGGCTGGCCCACGAGGCTGCCCCCGATCACGAACAGCGAGAGCGCACTGCTGGCCTGCGCAAACAGCGTGACGGTGCGCGACAACGGTGAAGGGATGTGCAGCCCCAGCACCGACACCAGCATGCCGGCCACGATGGCGATGATCAGCGGGTTGCGCAGCAGGCCCTTGAAGGTCTGGAGCACGGCCCGCTGCCATTGGCCGGGCTCGTGCCGGTCCATGTCGGCCAGCGCCAGCAGCACCGGGATGATCAGCAGGTTTTCGACCACCATGTTCAGCGCCAGGCTCACGCCGGCCACCGATGCACCCAGTGTGAGCATCAGGATCGGGTAACCCACAAAACCGCTGTTGGGGCAAGACATGCCCATCGCCATCACGCTGGACAGGCTCGCCGAGCGCTTCGCCACGAAGCGGGACCACACAAAGGCCACCGCCAGCACCAGGCCGCTGCCCAGTGCATAGGCCAGCAGATAGCGGCCGTTGAAGATCTCGCCCACGCTGCGCTGCGACAGCGCATTGAACAGCAGCGCGGGCAGGGCCAGGTTGATGACGAACTTGCCGAACACGCGCATGTCGGCTTTGGCAAACAGGCCCCAGCGGGTCACCCCGAAACCGAGGGCGATGCAGAGGTAGATCGGGCCGGTGATGGCCAGGATGTCGAGCATGGGGGGATCAGGTGTCCAGCGCCGGGCCACTCCGGGCGGAACCCGCTCCCCTTGGGGGCAGCGACCCGCGCAGTGGTGGAGCCCCGGGTTTTCGCCGAAGGTGGAAAAACGCTGGGGGGTTACTCGATGGTCTCGTCGTTGGCGGCGGGTCCGCGCGCGGCCAGCAGGCGGTCGGCGAAGGCCTGCCACGGCGGGTTCGGACCCAGGTCGGCGAACAGGCCGGCGCGGGTTTGCGCGGCCATCCAGTCGTGTTTCTGCGCAATGGCCGCCGCCATGAAGGGCTCGAAGCCGGCCTCGCGCACGGTGTGGGCGACCTCGCGCATCTCCTCGGCGCGGCGCTTTCCGTGCTGCGCCACGCGGCTGAAGAAATAACTGCCCTGCTTGTGCCAGTCGATCGAGGGAAAGGTCTCCTGCAGCGTGGCGATCATCGCGTCTTCCACGCCGTGGTGCCGCGCGGTGGTGTAGCTCTCGATCACCAGCGCTTCGAGGCCCTTGATCATCACGCTGCGGCACATCTTGGTGGCCGAGGCGATGCCCAGCTTTTCACTGGCCACGGTCGCCTCCATGCCCAGCGCGGCCAGCACCGGCTGCAGCCGCGCCGCGTGCGCGCCCCCCAGCAGCATGGGCACGCGGATGCCGTAGGGCGGCACCGAGGTCATGACGCCCGCTTCGACATAGTGGGCGCCGGCCGCGTCGATCAGCGCCGCCGCCCGCTGCTTGGTGCCGGGCGAGGCGGAGTTCAGGTCCAGGAACACGCTGCCCGGCCGGATGTGCGGGGCGACCGCTTCGGCCACCGCCAGCGTGTTCGAGGCGGTCACGGCCGAGATCAGCAGCGTGGCCTGCGCGCACAGGCTGGCCACGCCGTCGCAGGCCTCGATGCCCTGTGCCATCGCGTGGGCCAGCGGCTCGTCACGCTGCGCCGGATCGTCGAACTTCAGGTCCCAGGCGCCGGTCCAGACCGCGCCGGGCTTCAGCCCCGCAGAGAAGGTTCGACCGACCTCGCCGTAACCGATCAGTCCGATGCGCAAGCTGTCCATACAAAAACCCCGTATCTGAATACCAACCGGCGCGAAGTGCCTCAGGGAAGCTGCCCAAGCCGGAGCGAAATGCCGAACCCAGGACGCGGCGGAACTGGCTCCGCCAGGCCGCACCGCGTTGCCCCCTTGAGGGGGTCGCGCGCAGCGCGGCGGGGGTGTTCAACAAGTCACTGCTTCGGAATGCCGGCCTTCTCGATCACCGCGCCCCAGCGCTTGATGTCCGACGCCAGCAGTTGCGCCGCTTCGTCGGGCGTGCTCATGTCGGCGTCGATGTTCAGGTCGGCCAGCTTCTTCTTCACCTCGGGCTTGGCGAGTGCGGCCACGATGTCCTTGTTCAGGCGGTCGATGATGGGGCGCGGTGTCTTGCCCGGCACGGCCAGCGCGTTCCATGACGAAGCCTGGAACCCCTTGACGCCCGCTTCCACGGCGGTCGGCACGTCGGGCAGCACGCTCGAACGCTTCTTGCCGGTCACGGCCAGGGCGCGGAAGGCACCCGCCTTGATCTGCGTCAGCGCGGGGCCGAGGATCTCGACACCCACATCGACCTGCTTGCCGCGCAATGCACCGACCAGCTCCGGCGTGGCCTTGAACGGCACGATCTGCACGTCGATGTCGGCGCTGGACTTGAACAGCTCGGCCGCCAGGTGCTGCGTGCTGCCGATGTTGATGCTGCCGATGTTGAGCTTGTTGGGGTTGGCCTTGGCAAACGCCACCAGCTCGCCCAGGGTCTTGAACGGCGAATCGGCCTGCACCAGCACGGCCAGGTCGAAGGTGCCCAGCGTGGAGACGGGTGCCAGGTCCTTGACCGTGTCGTAAGGCAGGCTGTTGTACAGGCTGGCCGTGACCGCCGTGCCGTTGGACATCAGGAACATCGTGTGGCCATCGGGATCGGCCCGCGCCACCGTGCTGGCCGCCACCACGCCGCCGGCACCGGGCTTGTTCTCGATCACGACCGGCTGGCCCAGCGACAGGGTCAGCTCGGCCGCCACGATGCGCGCCGTGAGGTCGCCCGCGCCGCCGGCCGCGAACGGCACCACGATGCGCAGCGGCTTGCTCGGGAAGGCCTGCGCCATCGCCAAGGGCGCGGCGAACACCGCCACGGCGGAGAGGGCCGACAGCACCACGCTGCGGCGGCGGGCAAAGAAACGGGTCTTCATGGTGTTGTCTCCTGTGTGTTTGATGGAAAACCTAGCCGACGAACTGCACCAGCCAGAGCGATATCGACGGGAACAGCAGCAGCAGCGTGGTGCGGAACACGTCGCTGATCAGGAAGGGCATCACGCCCTTGTAGCTCTCGCTGATCGGCACGTCCTTGGCCATGCCGTTCACGACATACACGTTGAGCCCCACCGGCGGCGCCAGCAGGCCGAAGCCCACCGTCATCAGCACCATGATGCCGAACCAGATCGCGGTCAGTTCCTGCGACATGCCGAAGTCCATGGCCATGATCATCGGGAAGAAGATCGGGATCGTCAGCAGGATCATGGACAGCTCGTCCATCACCGCGCCCAGCACCACATAGAACAGCAGGATGGCGGTGACCACCATCAACGGCGACAGGCCCCAGCCGTTCACCAGCTCGGCCAGCATCGCGGGCACCTGCGTCAGCGCCAGCGCCGAGTTCATCAGGTCGGCGCCGATGAAGATCATGAAGATCATCGCGCTGGCCTCGGCCGTCGCGTAGAAGCACTTCTTGACCTTGGCCCAGGTCAGCTCGCGCTTGAGCAGCGCGGCCACGAACGTGCAGGCCGCGCCCACGCCAGCCCCTTCGGTGGGGGTGAACAGGCCGCCGTAGATGCCACCGAACACGATCAGGAACACCACCGCGATCGGCATCACGCCCAGCAGCAGCTTGGCGGTCAGGCGGGGCATGTTCTCTTCGTCGTGCTCGGGCGCCTGGCCGGGCACCACGCGCACGTAGATCGCAATGGCGATGATGTAACCCGTCATGGCGATCACGCCGGGGATCATGGCGGCGGCGAACAGCTTGGCGATGTTCTGCTCGGTCAGGATGGCGTAGATCACCAGCGGCACCGAGGGCGGGATCAGGATGCCCAGCGTGCCGCCGGCGGCCAGCGTGCCGGTGGACAGGCGACCGGAATAGCCGTGGCGCTTCATCTCGGGCAGGGCCACCGAGGTGATGGTGGCCGCGGTGGCGATGGACGAGCCGCAGATGGCACCGAAGGCCGCGCTGGCCATCACGGCCGCCATGGCCAGGCCACCCTTGAAGCGCGCCATGATGGTGGCGGCCAGCTCGAACAGCGACTTGGAGATGCCACCCTGCGTGGCGAAGTTGCCCATCAGGATGAACAGCGGGATCACCGAGAGGTCGTAGCTCGCGAAACGCGCGAAGGCCAGGCCGTTGAGGTTGTTCGAGAACGGCAGCCAGCCGACCTGGGTGATGTAGCCGAACACGCCGGCGGCGAACATCGAGATCGCGATCGGCACACGCAGCGCCATCAGGACCAGCATGACGCCGAAGATGGCGCCCGCCATGGACAGGGAACTCATTGATCTTGCTCCTGGAAATTGCCAATGAACGTCTGATGGAAGGCGATCAGGCCCGTCAGGAACAGCGGCGGGATCATCGCCACGTACGCGATCCACTCGGGAAAGCCGAGCATCATGGTGGTGGTTTCGGACCGGTAGGAGCTGAGGGCGCCCACCGAGGTGCGCCAGGCCAGCAGGAACATGATCAGGCCGAGCACCAGGCTGCCGAAGCGGTCGAGCCGGGCGTTGATGGCTTCGGGCACTTTGGAGGTGAAGAAGTCCACGATGATGTTGCCGCGGCGCAGCTGGGCCCACGGAAGGAACAGCGCGACGGCCGCGCCCGCGGTGACGGCGGTGAGTTCGTAATCACCCACGAGCGACACGCCCACGGTGTTGCGACCGATCAGGCTGCCGCAGGTCACCAGCGTGATGAGCGTGAGCAGGACGCCCGCCAGCAGGGCACAGGCTTTCGCCAGGGTGGACAAGAGTTTCAATGGATCACCTCGATGAGCGAAGGCGCGACGGTGCGGTGGCGACGAACACCCACCAGACCCCACGCGCCGGAAAGAACCACAGACAGAAGCGGAAACTGCCGCCACATGGGCCGCCAGCCGCTTCGATTTTCCTCCCACGGACGGCGTCAGCCGTTCCGGGAGGCGAACTATAGTGCAGAATTTTATATAGGTAAATGCATTTACCCTATCGAAATCCCTTGGTTGCCGGCCCCCACAGGCTGTGCTGGGCCCCGACTGTGCAGCGATTTCGAGCCATTGACCAGCGGATGCGGCGACTTTCAGTTATCGCAACCCGGCATGAACCAATTGGTTCAATGCCGAACTGCGATGACGCTCCAAGTTCGCGGCACCTCCATCGCCGACGCTCCAAGAAAAACCGCCCTCATCGGAGGGCGGTGGTTTCAATGCGGGGGGCGCCGAGCCCTCACTCCCTCACTTCGTGTGCTTGTCGATCAGCGAGCGGGCTTCAGACACCAGCTTGGCGCCGTCGATGCCCTTGCCCTTCATCTCGTTGATCCAGTCGGTCTCCACCGTGCTGGCGGTGCGGCGCCAGCGCTGCACCTCGGCCAGTTCCAGCGCCACGATGTTGTTGCCCGCCTTCTCGGCGATGGCGCGGCCCGCCTTGTCGCCGTCGTCCATGGCCTTGCCGAACATGGCGGCGGTGGCGATGCCGGAGTTGTTGTCGATCACCTTTTTCAGGTCGGGCGGCAGCTTGTCGTAGGAAGCCTTGTTCATCGAGAACGCGAAGGTCTGGGTGTAGAGTCCCTGCTTGCCGGCGAACGTGGTGTGGTTCTTCACCAGCTCGGTCACCTTCAGCGACGGCGTCACTTCCCATGGAATGGTGGTGCCGTCGATGGTGCCCTTGGACAGCGCGTCGGTCACCGCCGGCACCGGCATGCCCACAGGGGTGGCGCCCAGTTTGACCAGCATGTTGCTGATGATGCGCGAGCCACCGCGCACCTTCATGCCGCGCAGGCTCTCCAGCCCGGTCACAGGCGTCTTGGTGTGGAACAGGCCCGGGCCGTGGGTGTGCACGGCGATCAGTTTGACGTCCTTGAACTCGTCGGCCGCGAACTTCTCGACGTATTCCTGGATGGCTTTGGAAGACGACTCGGCCGAGCCGCTCATGAAGGGCAGCTCGAACACCTCGGTCTTGTTGAAGCGGCCGGGCGTGTAGCCCAGCACCGTCCAGGTCAGGTCCACCACACCGTCGCGTGCCTGGTCAAACAGCTGGGGCGGCGTGCCGCCGAGCTGCATGGCGTTGAACAGCTGGACCTTGATCTTGCCGCCCGACTCGGCCTCGACCTTCTGGGCCCAGGGCACGAGCGCCTTGGCGGGAATGGTGGCCTGCGCGGGCAGCATCTGGTGCAGGCGCAGCGTGACCGTCTGGGCCATCGCGGTGCCGGTCATGGCCAGGGCCGCGACCGCACCCATGGCGGCCAGGGCGGTGCGACGGGGAATGAACTTCATGGTGTCTCCTAGGGTTGAAAAACGGAATGGATGCCTTCAGCGCCGGCGCCGGATCATGCGGATCGCCGGCATGTTGCCGGCCAGGGGTTCGGTCGGGTGGGCGGCGAGCACCTCGACCAGGTTGCGACGCGCCAGGCGCGAGTGTTCGCGCATGATGGATTCGGCGCGCGCACCCTCGCGCTGCTCGATGGCGTCGAGCACCTGGCGGTGCTGGTCCTGCGCCACCGCCAGCATGTCGCGCGCCCGGGTGGACTGCGCCTGCAGCAACACGAAGCCCGAGGGCGAGGCGAACGGCAGGCTGGCCGCGCGCTCCAGCTGCCGGGTGATGGTCGGGCTGTCGGCGAGTTCGTAGAGCAGCGAATGGAAGTGGCTGTTGAGCGCCACGTAGCCCGAGAACGCGTCGTCGTCCAGGCGGGGCGCGGTCAACAGGGCGTCGATGCGGTCCAGGCACTGGCGGGCTTCGGCCAGCACCACCGAGGGCGCGCCGCGCTCGGCCGCCAGCCGCGCGAGCAGGCCTTCGAGCGTGCCGCGCAGCTCGATGGCGTCGGCCACATCGCGCTCGGAAAAACTCTGCACCACGAAGCCGCCGTTGGGCAGGGCTTCGAGCAAACCCTCCTGCTCCAGCCGCACCAGCGCGGCGCGGATCGGGGTGCGCGACATGCCCAGCCGCTCGACGATGGCCAGCTCGGCGATGCGCGTGCCGCCGGCCAGCTCGCCCGAGAGAATGAGCTCGCGCAAGCACAGCAAGGCGCGCACCTGGGCGCTCTCGACGGAGGCCGTTCCCTGGACAGCGGACGCGTCAACGGGTCGGTCTTGCACGGTGTTCATGGATACGCAATGTATACAGAAACACCCCAAAATCCCTCAGGATTACCCCTGTATCAGGGAAATCCATGAGGCTCTGTATCCAACCCAAGCGGTGATGTGTTGACTACGATGCGTGTCGGACCGATTCACCCCCACGGAGACACCATGACCCTGCGCACCACACCCCCCTTTCGCGCCGACCACGTCGGCAGCTTCCTGCGCCCCGCCTACCTGCTGGAAGCCCGGGACAAGTTCTTCAACCAGAAGACCCTCAGCGCCGCCGAACTGCGCGCCGTCGAAGACAGGGCGATCACCGAGATCGTGAAGTTCCAGGCCGACGTGGGCCTGCAGTCCATCACCGACGGCGAGTTCCGCCGCACCTACTTTCACATCGACTTCCTGGAGCAGCTGGGCGGCGTGAAGACCGACATCCCGGTCACCATCATCCGGCCCGACGGCAGCGAGGAGCTGGCGCCGCCCGTGATCCGCGTGATCGACAAGGTGCGCCACGCCAAGAACATCCAGCTCGCCGACTTCCAGTACCTCAAGGCGCAGGTCGAGGCACTGGGCCTGCCCGCCGTGGTGCCCAAGGTCACCATCCCCTCGCCCACCATGCTGCACTTCCGGGGCGGGCGCGCCGGCATCAGCCGCGAGGCCTACCCCGAGCTCGACCCGGTGTTCTACGACGACGTGGCCAAGGCCTACGGCGAGGAGTTGCAAAGCCTGGCCGACGCCGGCTGTACCTATGTGCAGATGGACGACACCAACATGGCCTACCTGTGCGACGAGAAGATGCGCGAGGCCGCCCGCCAGCGCGGCGACGACCCCAACGAGCTGCCGCACCGCTACGCCAGCTTCATCAACAAGGTGGTGGCGCACAAGCCGGCCGGCATGACGCTGGCCATGCACCTGTGCCGCGGCAACTTCAAGAGCACCCACGCCGCCGCCGGCAACTACGAACCGGTGGCCGAGGCCCTGCTATCAGAGATGCACCTGGACGCGTATTTCATGGAGTACGACGACGACCGCTCGGGCGACTTCCGGCCGCTGCGTTTCCTCAAGCCGGGCAAGACCGTGGTGCTGGGCCTGGTGACCACCAAGTTCGGTCAGCTCGAAAGCAAGGACGACCTCAAGCGCCGGATCGCCGAGGCCGCGAAATACGCGCCGCTGGAGCAGTTGGCGCTGAGCCCGCAGTGCGGCTTCTCCAGCACGGTGCACGGCAACAACATCGCGGTGGAAGACCAGCGCCGCAAGCTGGCACTGGTTGTCGAAACCGCCAGGGAAGTCTGGGGAAGCTGACCCGACCATTGCCCGGCGCGGGCGTGAACCCGCGCCGGGCGGCGCGGTGCAGCCGCATCGGGTTTGTACGCATGGCAGCGCCGCGGGGCCTGCCCGATATTCCTATGTCATATAGGTTTATCTCCGAATGCCATGAACCCACCGTCAGTCCCCGCCGCCGCACTCGACGAGGTCCAGGTCGAGCACCAGGGCGCCGTTGCCCTGATCCGCCTGTGCCGCCCGGCCAAACGCAATGCGCTGAGCGACGGCCTGATGGCCGCGCTGTGGCAGCGTTTTCGTGAGCTTCCCGACAGCACCCACGCGGTGGTGCTGCACGGCGAAGGCGCGCATTTCTGTGCCGGCCTGGACCTGAGCGAACTGCGCGAGCGGGACGCGGTGCAGGGCCTGCACCACTCGCGCTCCTGGCACCCCATCCTGAACGGGATCGAGTTCGGGCGGGTGCCGGTGATCGCGGCGCTGCACGGCGCGGTGGTCGGCGGCGGCCTGGAGCTGGCCAGCGCGTGCCACATTCGGGTGGCCGACGACTCGGCCTTTTTCGCGCTGCCCGAAGGCAGCCGGGGCATCTTTGTGGGCGGGGGCGGCTCGGTCCGTCTGCCCAAGCTGATCGGCACCCACCGCATGCTGGACATGATGCTGACCGGGCGCGTCTACCCGGCGGCCGAGGCGGTGCAGCGGGGCTTTGCGCAGTACCACGTGCCCGTGGGTCAGGCGCTGGAGAAGGCGCTGGCCCTCGCACAGGCGGTGGCCGGCAACGCCCCCATGACGAATTTCGCCCTGATGCACGGCCTGCCCCGCATTGCCGAGCAGCCCGCCGACCACGGCTTCCTGACCGAGTCTTTGCTGGCCGCCATTGCCCAGTCGGCGCCCGAGGCGAAGGCGCGCGTGCGGGCCTTTCTGGACGGCAGCGGGCCCAAGGTCAAAGCCGTCTGACGGGAGCCACCGCATGACCGCTTCCAACACCGCGCGTTACCGCCACTTCCCGTTCGGGGTCACACAGGCCGTGGTGCGCCACGAGGGCGGCCACACCCACCTCCGCTGCGACCAGGACCTGCAACCGCATCCCCCTCGCATGACGGACAGGCTGCACGCCTGGGCCGAGCGCCAGCCCGACACCCCGCTGTACGCGCAGCGCGACCCGGCGGATCGCAGCCGCTGGCAGCACCTGAGCTATGGCGGCGCGCTGGCCGCCGCGCGCCAGATCGGCCAGGCCCTGCTGGACCGGGGGCTGAGCGCCGAACGCCCGCTGGTGATCCTGAGCGAAAACAGCCTGGACCACGCCGCCCTGGCCCTGGGCGCCATGTACGCCGGCGTGCCCTTCAGCGCCGTCTCGCCGGCCTACTCCCTCGTCAGCAAAGACCACGGGAAGCTGCGGCACGTGATGAACACCCTGACGCCGGGGCTGGTGTACGCCGCCGACGCACGCTACCGCGCCGCCATCGAAGCGGCGGTGCCGGCCGACACCGAGGTGGTGCTCAGCGAGGGCGGGCCTGGCGCGCTGACCTCACACCGGTGCACGCCGCTCGGCGAACTGCTGGCCACGGCCCCAACCCCGGCGCTGGACGCGGCCATGCGCGCCACCGGGCCCGACACCATCGTCAAGTTCCTGTTCACCAGCGGATCAACCAACCTGCCCAAGGCCGTCATCACCACGCAGCGCATGCTGTGCGCCAACCAGCAGCAGATCCTGCAGTCGATGCCGATCCTGGGCCAGGCGCCGCCCGTGCTGGTGGACTGGATGCCCTGGAACCACACCGCCGGCGGCAACCACAACTTCTTCATGGCGCTGTACAACGGCGGCACGCTCTACATCGACGAAGGCAAGCCCACCCCCGCGCTGCTGGGCGAAACGCTGCGCAACCTGCGCGAAGTGGCGCCCACCTGGTACTTCAATGTGCCCATTGGCTACGAGGCCATCGCCCGCGCCATGGACACCGACCCGCAGCTCCGCCGCAACTTCTACGCCCGGCTGAGCTGCCAGCTGTATTCGGGCGCCGCGCTGTCGCAGGCCATCCAGGACGCGCTGCACCGCCATGCCGAAGCCGCGCTGGGAGAACGCGTGGTGATGACGGCCGGGCTGGGCATGACCGAGTCTTCGCCCTTCGCCCTGTTCGTCACCAACCCCCACACCCGGGCGGGTGAGGTCGGCCTGCCCGCGGCCGGGCTGGAGGTGAAGCTGGCACCGGTCGGCGAGAAGACCGAGATCCGCTACCGCGGCCCCAACATCACCCCCGGCTACTGGCGGAACGCGGAAGCGACCGAGGCGGCCTTTGACGAGCAAGGCTTTTTCCGCACGGGCGACGCCGTGGCCTGGATCGACCCGACCAACCCGCACCTGGGGCTGCGCTTCGATGGGCGGACGGCCGAAGACTTCAAGCTGGCCACGGGCACGTTTGTCAGCGTCGGACCGCTGCGGGCCCGCATCGTGGGCGCCGCCGCCCCCTACCTGCAGGACGCCGTGATCACGGGGCTGAACCGCAACGAGGTGGGGGCGCTGCTCATCCCGGCGCCGGCGCTTCGCCGCCTGACCGGCGCACCCGAGTCGGTTCCGCTCGACACCGTGGCCGCGGACCCCCGGGTACAGCGCTGGATGCAGTCCCTGGTGCAGGACCTGGCCGCGCAATCCACCGGCAGCGCCAACCGGCTGGCGCTGGCCCACCTGCTCACCGCGCCGCTCTCGCTGGACAACGGCGAACTGACTGAAAAGGGCTCCATCAACCAGCGCGCCGTGCTCAAACACCGGGCCGACGTGGTGGCTGCCCTGCACGAAGGCCGGCTCAACCTGGTCGCCCGGCTGAACAACCCCTGAGCCCCCGCCACCCACCCACCACCGGAGAACCGCATGCCCACCCGTCGTCGCTTTGTCCAGTTGATCGGCACCTCCGCCACCTCGCTGTCGCTGGCGCCCCTGGGGGTGCTGGCCCAGGGGATCGATCAGGTCAGGATCTTGTATGGCTTCCCTGCGGGCAGCTCGGGCGACAGCGTGGCGCGCCGCGTGGGTGAAAAGCTGGCCGGCAGCGCCTACACGCGCAACGCTGCCGTGGTGGAGAACAAGCCCGGCGCCAGCGGGCGCATCGCGCTGGAAACCCTCAAGGCCGCGCCCGCCGATGGCTCGGTGCTGGCCATGGCGCCGGTCTCGGCCATGGCCAACTACCCCTTCATCTACCCCAAGCTCGCGTACGACCCGAAGGACTTTGCCCCCGTGTCGATCGCGGCGATCGCCCACCATGGCCTGGCCGTGGGCCCGCTGGTGCCGGCCTCGGTGAAAACCGTCCGGGACTTTCTGGCCTGGTGCAAGGGCAACGCCGCGCAGGCCCACTACGGTTCGCCGGGTGCGGGCTCCACGCCCCACTTTCTCGGCGCCCTGCTGGGCCTCAACAGCGGGACCGAACTGCGGCATGTGCCCTACCGGGGCTCGGTGCCCGGCGTGGTGGACGTGGTCGGCGGCCAGATCGCGGCGATGGTGACCACCCACGGCGACTTCCTGCCACACCACCGGGCGGGCAAGCTGCGCATCCTGGGCACCTCGGGGCCGAGCCGCTCGCCCTTCGTGCCCGAGGTGCCGACCTTTGCCGAGCAGGGCTTTCCCGAACTGACCACCGAGGAGTGGTTCGGTTTCTATGCGCCGGCACGCACGCCGGCCGTCGTGGTGGCGGCGGCCAACGCCGCCATCACGGGAGCGCTGAAAGACAAGGCGGTGCAGGACGGCATCCTGTCCGTGGGGTTGATCCCCCATGGTTCGTCCATCGAGGAGATGGTGCGCTGGCAGCGGTCCGAGGTGGAGGCCTGGCGGCCCCTGATCCGCAAGATCGGCTTCACGGCAGAATCCTGATCCATGGCCCCATCCGAACCCCGCCCCGCCTCAGCGGTCGAGGCCACCCCCACCCGTGTTCCAGAGGACTTTCTCGGCTACGTGGTGCGTCGCAGTTCGATGGCCATCACCGAGCGGTTCCAGGCCCGCATGCAGCGCCACGGTCTGCGTCCGCTGACCTTCACCGTGCTGTTGCTGATCCGCGGCCAGCCGGGCATCACG
The DNA here is from genome assembly GCF_018780075.1 of Hydrogenophaga sp. Taxonomy (GTDB): domain Bacteria; phylum Pseudomonadota; class Gammaproteobacteria; order Burkholderiales; family Burkholderiaceae_C; genus Hydrogenophaga. The sequence continues at coordinate 23,451 of NZ_JADMKB010000027.1, read as the reverse complement.
TCGAGCCAGCTCTGCAGCTTGCTGGACCTGCAATCGTCCAATGTGGTGGGACTCATCCGCGAACTGGAAAGCCGCGGCCTGGTCGGCCGGCAGGACCATCCGCAAGACCGCCGCGCCTGGGGCCTGCGGTTGCAGCCCGAGGGCGAGGAACTGCTGGCGGCGGCCGAGCCGGACGCTTGCGCCGCCGACGCAGAGGCCATGCCGCACCTGACACCGGCCGAACTCAGCACCCTGCGTCAGCTGATGTGCAAGGGCCTGGGCCTGGCGGGCCGGCCAGCCCCCTGAGCGGGGCAGTCAGCGAGCAGCGGCAGGCCGCCCGGATCAGGCCACCGCGTCCAGCCCCAGCAGCCTCACAGCGTTGCCCTTGAGGATGCCGGGCATCACCTCGGGTTTGAAACCGGCGACTTCGAAATCTTTCATCCAGCGCTCGGGCGTGATCAGCGGGTAGTCGCTGCCGAACAGGATGCGGTCCTTGAGCAGCGTGTTCGCGTACTGCACGAGTTGCTTCGGAAAGTACTTCGGGCTCCAGCCGCTGAGGTCGATCCACACATTGGGCTTGTGCGTTGCCACACTCAGCGCCTCGTCCTGCCACGGAAAGCTCGGGTGCGCCATGACGATCTGCATGTCGGGGAAATCGATCGCCACGTCGTCCAGGTGCATGGGGTTGCTGTACTCCAGCCGCAGGCCACCGCCGCAGCGCATGCCCGAGCCGATGCCGCTGTGGCCGGTGTGGAAGATGGCCGGGAGTTTGTGGGCGTTGATCACCTCGTAGATCGGCCAGGCCATCTTGTCGTAGGGGTGGTAGCCCTGCACCGTGGGGTGGAACTTGAAGCCCTTGATGCCCTCTTCCTTGATCAGGCGTTCGGCTTCGCGCGCGCCCATCTTGCCCTTGTGCGGGTCGATGCTGGCGAAGGCCACCATCATGTCGCTGTTCTCGCGCGCGGCCTGCGCGATCTCTTCGTTCGGGATGCGGCGGCGGCCCAGTTGCGACTCGCTGTCCACCGTGAACATCACGAGGCCGATCTTCTTCTCGCGGTAGTAGGCAATCGTCTCGGCGATGGTGGGCCGGCGGTTGCTGCCAAAGTACTTGTCGGCGGCGCGGTCGTACTCCTCGCCATAGTTGTCGAAGGGGTTGCGGCAGCTCACTTCCGCGTGGGTGTGGATGTCGATGGCAATCAGGTTCTGGTGGTCCATGGTGGCTCCTGATGAGGGGTGGGACTAGGGGTAAACACGGGGGTTGAAGGACAGGGTTTTTCTTGATTTGGTTATTGTTTATAACAATAATCGCATCACTCAACAAGCTCCAAAACCCCCTAGCACCATGAACACCCCACACCCCGATCTGACCGTCAGCCTGCGCGGCGAACAAGCCGAAGTCGCCGTGATCACGCTCAACCGCCCGGCCAAGCGCAACGCGCTGAACGACGGTTTGATCCTCGCCATCCGCGACGCGTTCCAGAACCTGCCGCAGAGCGTGCGCGCGGCGGTGGTGGACGGCACCGGCGAGCACTTCTGTGCCGGCCTGGACCTGTCGGAACTGAGCGAGCGTGATGCGTCAGACGGCGTCTTCCACTCGCGCATGTGGCACGCGGCGCTGGAGTGTGTGGAAAAGGGCAACGTGCCCGTGGTCGCGGCGCTGCACGGCGCGGTGGTCGGCGGCGGCCTGGAGCTGGCCAGCGCCTGCCACATCCGCGTGGCCGATGAGACCACCTTCTACGCGCTGCCTGAAGGCACGCGCGGCATCTTCGTGGGCGGCGGTGGCGCGGTGCGCGTGCCCAAGCTGATCGGCGCCGCGCGCATGACCGACATGATGCTGACCGGCCGCGTCTACAACGCCGCCGACGGCGAGCGGATCGGCCTGGCGCAGTACCTGGTGCCGACCGGCACCGCGCTGGAGAAAGCCGTCGAGCTGGCCACGCGCATCGCCTCCAACGCCCGCATGACCAACTTCGCGCTCATGCACGCCCTGCCCCGCATCGCGGAACAGCCGGCCGACCACGGTCTGTTCACCGAGGCGCTGATGGCCTCGATCGCGCAGAGCGCCCCCGAAGCCAAGGAACGCGTGCAAGCGTTCCTGCAGGGCAAGGCCGCCAAAGTCAAGAAGGACTGACCCCCCCCCCCCCGCGCCGCCTGCGGCGTCACCCCCCAGGGGGCGATGCCAGAGGCCCGGCGAAGCCGGTTCCTCGGCATCTCTGGTATCAGACACGCGCGCCGGAAGCCGGTCCGCTCATCACAGTCAAGAACACGGAGACAACATGACCGAAGCAAAATACCGCCCTCTGAAATTCGGCGTCACCCGCGCCACCGTGCGCGACGGCGAGGCCGGGGTGCACTACCTGCGTGCCGACCAGGAACTCGGCCCCTACCCCGAGCGCCTGACCGACCGGCTGGTGCACTGGGCCCAGGCGCGGCCCGACCAGACCCTGTTCGCCCGACGGATGAAGAACGCCGACGGCAGCAGCGGCGACTGGCAGCACATCACGTTCGCGCAGGCGCTCGACGCCGCGCGGCGCATCGGCCAGGGCCTGCTCGACCGCGGCCTCTCGGCCGAAAAGCCGGTGCTCATCCTGAGCGAAAACGACCTGGAGCACGCGCTGCTGGCGTTGGGCTGCATCTACGCGGGCATAGCCTACTGCCCCACCTCGCCGGCCTACTCGCTGGTCAGCCAGGACTTCGACAAGCTCAAGCACGTGGTGAAGACCCTGACCCCGGGCCTGGTGTTCGCCAGCGACGCGCTGCGCTACAGCCGCGCGATGCTCGCCACCCTGGGCGACGACGTGGAGCTCGTCACCACCAAAGGCACGGTGCCGGGTCGCGACACCACCTCGTTCGCCGCGCTCATGGCCACCGAACCCACGCCCGCCGTGGACGCCGCCATGGCCGCCACCGGGCCCGACACGATCGCCAAGTTCCTGTTCACCTCGGGCTCCACCAAGATGCCCAAGGCCGTGATCAACACGCAGCGCCTGTGGTGCGCCAACCAGCAGCAGATGGCCACGTCCATGCCGGTGCTCGCCGAGAAACCGCTGGTGCTGATCGACTGGCTGCCCTGGAACCACACCTTCGGCGGCAACCACAACTTCGGCATGGTGATGTACCACGGCGGCACGCTCTACATCGACGACGGCAAGCCCACGCCCGCGCTGATGGGCGAGACGCTGCGCAACCTGCGCGAAATCGCGCCCACGGTGTACTTCAACGTGCCCACCGGCTTCGAGGCGATCGCCAACGCCATGAAGACCGACGACGCATTGCGCAAGATGCTGCTCTCGCGCGTGCGGATGTTCTTCTACGCCGGCGCCTCGCTGGCGCAACCGGTGTGGGACGCACTGCACGCCGCGCAGGAAAGCGAGATCGGCGAGCGCATCGTCATGGGCACGGGTCTGGGCATGACCGAGTCCGGCCCCTTCGGCATCTTCGTGACCAGCCCCAACGTGAAGGCCGGCGACCTTGGCCTGCCCACACCGGGCCTGGAACTCAAGCTGGTGGATGCCGGCGGCAAGACCGAGGTGCGCTACAAGGGCCCCAACATCACGCCTGGCTACTGGCGCATGCCGGCCGAGACCGCCGAGGCATTCGACGAAGAAGGCTTCTTCAAGACCGGCGACGCGGTGAAGTGGATCGACGAGACCGACATCCACCTGGGCCTGAAGTTCGACGGCCGCATCGCCGAAGACTTCAAGCTCGCCACCGGCACCTTCGTGAGCGTGGGCCCGCTGCGCGGCAAGATCATCGCGGCCGGCGCGCCCTTCATCCAGGACGTGGTGCTCACCGGCATCAACCTCAAGGAGGTGGGCGCCATGGTGTTCCCGACGCCGGCGGTGCGCACCCTCGCCGGCCTGCCGGCCGACGCGTCGATGCACGACGTGCTGGACCACCCTGCGGTGCTGGCGCAGTTCCAGACCATCGTGGACGAACTGGCGCGCAACGCCACCGGCAGCGCCAACCGCATCGCCCGTCTGTGCCTGCTGGCCGACCCGCCCACCATCGACCGCGGCGAGGTCACCGACAAGGGATCGATCAACCAGCGCGCGGTGTTGTCGCACCGCGCGGACACCGTGGCCAAGCTGCACACGGATGAGCTGCGCTACATCCTGAAACCACGGTAACCCCCCGCGCCGCCTGCGGCGTCACCCCCCAAGGGGGCAACACCAGCGGCCCGGCAAAGCCGGTTCCGCGGTGTTCTCGAACCAGGCACGCGCTTCGAACATTTTTTAGGAGAACACGATGCAAATCAAAGGACACGCCGCCCTCGTCACCGGTGGTGGCTCCGGCCTCGGCGAGGCCACCGCGCGCGAACTGGCCCGTCTGGGCGCCAAGGTCGCGGTGCTCGACCTCAACCTCGAGAACGCGCAGCGCGTGGCGGCCGACATCGGCGGCGTCGCCGTGCAGTGCAATGTGTCGGACCCGGACAGCATGGAGGCCGCGGTCGAGGCCGCTGCGGCGGCCCACGGTCCGGCGCGCATCCTGATGCAGATCGCCGGCATCGGCAGCGCCAAACGCGTGGTCGGCCGGGACGGCAACGCCGCCCCGCTGGCCGACTTCGCCCGCGTGATCAACGTCAACCTGATCGGCACCTACAACGCGGCCCGCCTGTTCGCCGCCGCCTGCGCCAAGCTCGACCCGATGGACGACGGTGAGCGCGGCGTGATGGTGTTCACCGCCAGCGTGGCGGCCTTCGACGGCCAGGTCGGCCAGCAGGCCTACAGCGCGTCCAAGGCCGGCGTGGCCGGCATGACATTGCCGATGGCGCGCGACCTGGCGCAGCACGGCATCCGCGTCTGCACCATCGCCCCCGGCCTGTTCGCCACGCCGCTGATGAAGGAGCTGCCCGAGGCCGTGCAGGAGTCGCTGGCCAAGAGCATCCCGTTCCCGAACCGCCTGGGCAAGCCGGAAGAGTTCGCCGAACTGGCCGCCCACATCGTGAGCAACGGCCACCTGAACGGCGAGGTGATCCGCCTCGATGGTGCACTCAGAATGGCACCACGCTGATGAGCAAGGTCGTCGTTTACGAGGTCGAGGTGATGTTCGGCGACTGCGATCCCGCCGGGATCGTCTTCTTCCCGAACTTCAGCAAGTGGATGGACGCCTCGTCGCTCAACTTCTTCGTGCGCTGCGACGTGCCGCCGTGGCGCGAGCTGCAGAAAACGACGGGGATCATCGGCACGCCGCTGCTGGAGATCCACACGAAATTCTTCACCCCCGCCACCTACGGCGAGCGCCTGCAGGTCCACACCAGCGTCACCGAGTGGCGCGAGAAGGTGCTGATCCACAAGCACATCGTCAAGCGCGGCGACACGCTGATCTGTGAGGGCGAAGAGACCCGGGCCTTCTGCATGCGCGACCCGGCCCACCCCGACCGCATCAAGGCCATCCCCATCCCCGCCGACATCAGGGCCCTGTGCAGCTGATGCCTTTCCCGCCACCTTTTTCACCACCACCACCGGAGACAACACCATGACCCTCAACCGCCGCCAGATCATCCAGGCCACCGCCGGCTCCACCCTGCTGGGCAGCCTCGGCCTGCAACACGCCTTTGCCCAGGGGCTCGAACAGGTGAAGATCGTCAACGGCTTTCCCGCCGGCGGCAGCGCCGACGTGACCAGCCGCCGCATCGGCGAAAAGCTGGGCGGCTCGGCGTACACCAAGAACGCCGCCGTGGTGGAGAACAAGACCGGCGCCGCGGGTCGCATCGCCGTCGAAACCGTGAAGAACGCCGCGCCCGATGGCGCCACGCTGCTGCTCACGCCGTATTCGATGATGTCGATCTACCCGCACATCTACAAGCAGCTGAGCTACGACCCCTTCAAGGACCTGGTGCCCGTCGCCATGGCCTCGATGCTCGCGCACGGCCTGGCCGTCGGCCCGATGGTGCCAGCCTCGGTGAAGACGGTGAAGGACTACCTGGCTTGGTGCAAGGCCAACCCCACGCTGGCCAACTACGGCTCGCCCGCCGCCGGTTCCACGCCGCACTTCCTCGGCGCGCTGCTGGGCCTGGAAGCGAACGTGGACCTCAAGCACGTGCCCTACCGTGGCTCCATCCCCGGCATCACCGACGTGATCGGCGGCCAGCTCGCCAGCATGTTCACGCCCCACGGCGACTTCCTGCCCAACCACAAGGCCGGCAAGCTGCGCATCATCGCCACCTCGGGCAAGCAGCGCTCGACCTTCGTGCCAGAGGTGCCCACCTTCGCCGAGCAGGGCTTCCCCGACCTGGTGGTCGAGGAGTGGTTCGGTTTCTACGCGCCGGCCAAGACCCCCGCGGCCGTGGTGACCAGCGCCAACCAGGCCATCAACGCCGCGCTCAAGGAAAAGACGGTCATCGACAGCCTGGCCATCTCCGCCATGGTGCCGGTCGGCGGCTCGCCGGAAGAGATGGCCAAGAGCATGAAGTACTACTTCGACCTCTGGGGCCCGCTGGTCAAGAAGATCGGCTTCACCGCCGAGTCCTGATGAGCGCGGGGCGGCCCGCCGCCGCCCCCTTTTTTTGCCGTGTCTTCGGCCCCGCTCCGGCGGGGTGAATCTTCCCCCATTCAAAGGCCGTCCATGAAGTCCCTGCACCGCTCCCTGCGCATCGCCGGCGCCACCCTGACCGGCATCACCCTCGCCGCCTGTTCCTCGTCGCCCACCGCCCCCGCCGGCACCGCGCGCCTGAGCGCCGCTGTCGGCGCGCCCCTGAAAACCTGCGCCGAACTGGCCCAGTCCTTCCGCTTCGACCAGACCACCGTGGACGCCGTGAGCACCGTGCCGGTTGGCGAGCTGAAGCAGGGCAACCAGCCCGTGGCGGAACACTGCCTGGTCAAAGGCGCCATGCACAAGCGCAAGGGATCGGACAACCGCGACTACGCGATCGGCTTCGAGATGCGCCTGCCCAAGGCCTGGAACGGCCGCTTCTACTACCAGGGCAACGGGGGCCTGGACGGCTCGGTGAAGACGGCCGACGGCGCGCTGGGCGGCGGCCCGCTGACCGGTGCGCTGATGCAAGGCTTTGCCGTGATCAGCTCCGACGCCGGTCATTCGGGCCCGCAGACGCCCTACTTCGGTCTGGAAGCCCAGTCGCGGCTGGACTACGGCTACCAGGCGGTGGCCAAGCTCACGCCCATGGCCAAGGCCCTGATCGCCACGGCCTACGGCAAGGGACCGGACCGCTCCTACCTGGGCGGCTGCTCCAACGGCGGCCGCCACGCGCTGGTCGAGGCCGCGCGCGGCCAGGCCTACGACGGCTACCTCGTCGGCGCACCCGGCTACCGCCTGCCCAACGCCGCGCTGGCCCAGCTCTGGGGTGCGCAGCAGTGGGCGCCGCTGGCCGTGGCCGGTGCGACCACCCAACACCCGCTCAACCCGACCGCGAAGATCCCCGACCTCGGCGGCGCCTTCACCAAGGCCGAGCGCCAGCTGGTGGCCAGCGCCATCCTGGGCAAATGCGACGCGCTGGACGGCGCGAAGGACGGCATGGTCCAGGCCATGCAGGCCTGCCAGGCCAGCTTCAAGCTGGACACCGGCGTGCCCACCTGCTCCGGCGAGCGCAACGGGCAGTGCCTGAGCGCGGCACAGAAGACGGTGATCGCCAGCGTGTTCGCCGGCGGCCGCACCAACGGCGGTCAGTCGATCTACGCCGCCTTCCCCTTCGATCCGGGTCTGGCCGGTGACAACTGGGGCACCTGGAAGTTCGCCAACTCGGTCGCGCTCGACCCGCTGTCGGTCGGCACCGTGTTCAGCGTGCCGCCGGGCATGTTCGACCCGCTCAAGGTCGACATCACCGCCCGCCTGCCCATGTTCAGCGCCACCAGCGACGTGTACCGCGAATCGGGCCTGTCGCTCATGACCCCACCCGGTCACGAGAATCCGGTGAACCTCGCCAAGCTGAAGGACCGCGGCGCGAAGATGGTGATCTACCACGGCGTGGCCGACGCGATCTTCTCCGCCGAAGACACCCGCCAGTGGATGCTGCGCCTGGACCAGGCACTGGGTGGAAAGGCCGACGGTTTCGCACGCTTCTTCCCGGTGCCCGGCATGGCGCACTGCAGCGGCGGCCTGTCCACCGACCAGTTCGACCTGCTCTCGCCCCTGGTCAAGTGGGTCGAGCAGGGCCAGGCGCCGCAGGCCGTGGTAGCCACGGCGCGCGGCGCGGGCAACCCCGGCGGCGAAAACACCGAGGTGCCGGCCAGCTGGGCGCCCAACCGCAGCCGCCCGCTGTGCGCCTACCCCACGGTCGCGACCTACAAGGGATCGGGGCCAACGGAAGACGCGTCCAGCTTCGTCTGCCGCTGATCCCCGAACGTCCACCGAACGGAGCACCGCCATGTACTACGAACCGGGCCAGACGCCCCATGGCCTGCCGCACAACCCGTTCAAGTCCTGCGTGGTCCCGCGCCCCATCGGCTGGATCTCCACGGTGGACGCGCTGGGCCGCGACAACCTCGCGCCCTACAGCCAGTTCCAGAACGTGACCTTCGACCCGCCGATCGTCATGTTCAGCGCCAACCAGAGCACGCAGGGTGAGCGCAAGGACTCGGTGCGCAACGCCGAGCAGATGGGCCAGTTCGTCTGGAACATGGCGACCTTCGCGCTGCGCGAGGCGGTCAACATCAGCGCCGAGGAGTTGCCGCACGGTGTCGATGAATTTGAACGCGCCGGGCTGGAGAAGCTGGAGAGCCGGCTCGTCAAACCCAAACGTGTCAAGGGCTCGCCGATCCAGTTCGAATGTGAATACCTCAACACCGTGCGCTTCCCGGGCCGCCCGCCCATGGGCACGGTGGACGTGGTGTTCGGCCGCGTGGTGGGCATCCACATCGACGACCAGTACATCGACGGCAACGGCATGGTCGATGTGCTCAAGATGCAGCCGATCGCGCGCATGGGCTACTACGAATACACCACCGTGGACAACAAGTTCCAGATGGTCATTCCCGGCAGCAACAAGGCGCTGCTGGCCGGGCTCGAAGGCTCGCCCGACAAGACCCAGGAAGCCACCCGCGACCGCTGATCCATCCCACACACGACCTCATGAACGCCTACCAGCCCCAGCCCGCCGAACAACGTTTCATCCTGCAGCACGTGCTGCAGGCGCCGCAGCAGCTCGCCGCCCTGCCCGCCTACGCCGATGTCGATGAGGACCTGCTGGTGCAGGTGACGGACGAAGCCGGCAAGTTCGTGGGCGAGGTGATCGCCCCGCTCAGCCGCGAGGGCGACGAGGTGGGCGCGCAGTGGAAGGCTGGCGCCGTCACCATGCCGCCCGGTTTCCGCGACGCCTACCAGGCCTTCTGGCAGGCCGGCTGGCCGTCGCTGGCCTGCGCCACCGAAGACGGCGGCCAGGGCCTGCCGGCCGTGCTGGAGGCCATGCTGTACGAAAACCTGAGCGCCGCCAACCACGGCTGGACCATGGCGCCCGGCCTGCTGCACGGCGCCTACGAATGCATCAAGCACCACGCCTCGCCCGAACTGAAGGCGCGTTACCTGGAGAAGCTCGCCACCGGCGAATGGCTGGCCACCATGTGCCTGACCGAGCCGCACGCGGGCTCGGACCTGGGCCTGTGCCGCACCAAGGCCGTGCCGATGGCCGACGGCCGCTTTGCCCTCTCCGGCACCAAGATCTTCATTTCCGGCGGCGAGCACGACCTGACCGACAACATCGTGCACCTGGTGCTGGCGCGCCTGCCCGACAGCCCGCCCGGCCCCAAGGGCCTGTCGCTGTTCCTGGTGCCCAAGTTCTACGAGGACGGATCCAGAAGCGCGGTGGTCTGCGAACGCATCGAAGAAAAAATGGGCCTGCACGGCAGCCCCACCTGCGTGATGCGTTTCGACGAAGCCCCGGGCTGGATCGTGGGCGAGCCCGGCAAGGGCCTGAACGCGATGTTCGTGATGATGAACGCCGCCCGCCTGCACGTGGGCCTGCAGGGCATCGGCCTGCTCGATGCGGCCTGGCAGAAGGCCGACGCCTACTCGAAAGAACGCCGCCAGATGCGCGCGCCGGGTGGCAGCGCCAAAGCGGGTGAAGCGGATCTGATCGAACAACACCCCGCCATGCGCCGTATCCTCGACGCGCAGCGCGCCTGGGTGGACGCCGGCCGCGTCGTCGCCTACCGCACCGCGCTGGAACTGGACATCCTCAAGCACCACGGCGACGCTGCGCGTCGCGGGCTCGCCAGCCGCTGGTGCACCCTGGTCACCCCGGTGCTCAAGGCGGCCTGGACCGACCAGGCCTTCCACGGCGCCAGCGCCTGCCTGCAGGTGTTCGGCGGCCACGGCTTCGTGCGCGAATGGGGCATCGAGCAGATCGTGCGCGACGCGCGCGTGGCCATGATCTACGAGGGCACGAACGAGATCCAGGCGATCGACCTGCTGCTGCGCAAGACCCTGCCCGACGGCGCTGCGGCGCTGCTGCAGCTGCTGGCCGACATCGGCGCGGAGCTCGGTGACGACGAACAGGCCCGGCGCGTGAAAGCGCAACTCGACGGCTTTGCCACCTTCCTGCGCGAGCGCCTGCTGCCGCGCACCACCTCGAAAGACGCGCCGGCCGACCTGCCGCACTGGCTGGCCGATGATTTCCTGCGCGCCGTGGCGATGCTGCTGATGGCCTGGGCCTGGGCGCGCATCGGCGCCACGCCGGGTTCGGACACCACCCGCTGGCAGACCGCGCAGACCGGCTTCTGGCGCTGGGTCTGGCCCGAGTTCCAGATGCGGCTGGCGATGATGGAACACACGCTGGCCGGGTGACAACCCCCTGAGAAGCCGATCACGATACCGTTATCCTTGGCAACCATGCCCGAAACGACCGTTGCCAACACCCTGCGCCGCCCGCGCGCTGCCCGCAAGACCGCCACCGGCACGGCACCGAAGTCGTCCGCCACCACCGACAGCGACGCTGGCATCGACACCAGTTACCTCGAATCCCTGCTGGGCTACAACGCCCGGCGCGCGGCGCTGGCCGTGATCGGCGTATTCCTGCAGCGCATGGCGCCCTTCGGCCTGCGCCCGGTGGACTTCTCGGTGCTCACGCTCATCGCCCACAACCCCGGCATCACCTCGCGCCAGCTCTGCGTCGCGCTGGACATCCTGCCGCCCAACCTGGTCGGCATGATCAAAAGCCTGGACAAGCGCGGGCTGATCGAGCGCCGGCCCCACCCCACCGACCGCCGCGCCCAGGGCCTGCACCTCTCGCCCGCCGGCAAGAAGCTGCAAAAGAGCGCCCAGGCCACCGCCACCCAGCTGGAGATCGACGTGGCCAGCCGGCTCTCGGCGAAAGAGCTGGACACCCTCAAAGCCTTGCTGCGCCGGGTTTATCGGCCGTAAGGCCCCCTCCCCGCCCCGGGGGGCGCAATCGGGGTAAATCCTGATCGTGGGTCTTTGCGCCACATTGCTGCACCGCACGCAGCTAGCAAACTGCTAGCAAGGGCCGGATGTCCCTATAGTGGACCTCAGCCAGCCCGACAGAGGTTGGCTGACAGGAGACACAGCATGGCATCCAAAGACAAGGCCGCGGTGATTCAGCTCTTCGACTTGCTGGAATCGCGCTACGCGATGCGCGTGATCTGGGCCTTGAGCGATGGGCACCCACAGACCTTCCGCCTGCTGCAGGACAGCGTGGGTGGCGTCACCCCCAACACCCTCAACACCCGCCTGAAAGAGCTGCGTGCCGCCCGGCTGGTGGACCACACAGGCGACGGCTACCGCCTCACCCACCTGGGCGCCGACCTCGCGCGCCGCATGGGCGAGGTGCAGCAGTTCGCCAGCAAGTGGGCGCACCAGCAAGCCCGGGCCGCCACGGCCAGCGCGGCCGCCGCGCAGTCCTCCCACACGCCCTGATCAGCGGGCGGGGCTGGCCACCACCACCTGGCGCTGCTCGCCCAGGCCGCGCCCGCCCAGGGTCACCACGTCGCCCACCTTCAGGTAGGTCGGCGGCTTCATGCCCATGCCCACGCCCGGTGGCGTGCCGGTGGGGATCACGTCACCCGGCTGCAAGGCCATGAAACGGCTCAGGTAACTCACGATCTGCGCCACGCCGAAGATCATGGTGCGGGTGTTGCCGGTCTGGCGGCGCACGCAGTTCACGTCCAGCCACAGGTCCACGTTCTGCGGGTCGCCCAGCTCGTCGGGCGTGACCAGCCAGGGGCCGATGGGGCAATGCGTCGGGTAGCTCTTGCCCTTGGTCCACTGGCCCTCGTATTCGATCTGGTAGGCCCGCTCGGACACGTCGTTGACCAGGCAGAAGCCGGCCACGTGTTGCAGGGCGTCCGCCTCGCTCACGTGGAACGCCCGCTCGCCGATCACGATGCCCAGCTCCACCTCCCAGTCCAGCTTTTCCGAGCCGGGCGCGAGCCACACGTCGTCGGTCGGGCCGCTGATGGCGCCGTTGTGCTTGTTGAACACGATGGGCTGGCCGGGCGCCTTCAGACCGGCTTCGGCCGCGTGGTCGGCGTAGTTCAGACCGATGCAGACCACGTTGCCCACCCCGCCCACACAGGCGCCCAGGCGGGTGTCGGCGGGCAGCAGGGGCAGCGACGCCGGATTCAGCGCCGCCAGCCGGGACATAGAATCACGCCCCAGGGTGGCCGGGCCGATGTCCGCCACCACGCCCGAGAGGTCGCGCAGCGCGCCGCTGGCGTCGATCAGACCGGGTTGTTCTGCGCCCTGTGGGCCGTGTCGAAAGAGTTTCATGGGCTTTGCCTGTGGAAAAACCCCGATTTTCGCCCCCCGCCAGCCAATTGGCTGTCGCCAGCCCTTGAACCCGGCCTGACCGCCCCTACATGTTGCGCACGGCCAGCTTTGCCTTTGATTTCACGACCTTTTACCCGCCATGAGCCAACCACAACACCCCGCTGACAGCCCCGAGAACCACGCTCCCATGAGCACGGAAGAGGTCCTGGCCGCTGCCGCGGTGGCCGAAGCCGACGCGCTGGCCGCCCTGAGCAACGAAGTCACCGAACTCAAGGCGAAAAACGCCGATCTGGCCGACCAGTTCCTGCGCGCCAAGGCCGAGGCCGAAAACGCCCGCCGCCGCGCCGAAGACGAGATCAGCAAGGCCCGCAAGTTCGCGGTGGAGAGTTTTGCCGAGAGCCTGCTGCCCGTGACCGACAGCCTGGAAGCCGGCCTCGGCATCCAGGAAGCCACGCGCGAACAGCTGCGCGAAGGCTCCGAAGCCACGCTCAAGCAGCTCAAAAGCGCGCTGGAGCGCCACAAGGTGCTCGAAATCGCCCCCGCCGCCGGCACCAAATTCGACCCGCACCAGCACCAGGCCATCAGCATGGTGCCCGCCGAGCAGGACGCCAACACCGTGGTCGCCGTGCTGCAAAAGGGCTACCTGATCGCCGACCGCGTGCTGCGCCCGGCCCTGGTCACGGTGGCCGCCCCCAAATAAAGGCATTTGTGACGGCAGGGGCTTGAAAAACACCTGACTTATCCACACCTCTTCCACAAGGGATGCACACCGCGTCCACAGCGTTTTCAACATTCATTTTTTAGAACCGGAGCAGAGCACATGGGAAAAATCATCGGCATCGACCTGGGCACCACCAACTCGTGCGTGTCCATCATGGAAGGCAACACCACCAAGGTGATCGAGAACTCGGAAGGTGCGCGCACCACGCCGTCGATCGTGGCCTACCAGGAAGACGGTGAAGTGCTGGTTGGCGCGTCCGCCAAGCGCCAGGCCGTGACCAACCCCAAGAACACGCTCTACGCGATCAAGCGCCTGATCGGCCGCAAGTTCACCGAGAAAGAAGTCCAGAAGGACATCAACCTCATGCCCTACGCCATCGTGGCCGCCGACAACGGCGACGCCTGGGTGGAAGTGCGCGGCAAGCAGATCTCGGCCCAGCAGGTCAGCGCCGACATCCTGCGCAAGATGAAGAAGACCGCCGAGGACTACCTGGGCGAGCCGGTGACCGAGGCCGTGATCACGGTGCCGGCCTACTTCAACGACGCCCAGCGCCAGGCCACCAAGGACGCCGGCCGCATCGCCGGCCTCGACGTCAAGCGCATCATCAACGAGCCCACCGCCGCGGCCCTGGCCTTCGGCCTGGACAAGACCGAAAAGGGTGACCGCAAGATCGCGGTGTACGACCTCGGTGGCGGCACCTTCGACGTGTCCATCATCGAGATCGCCGACGTCGATGGCGAGAAGCAGTTTGAAGTGCTGTCCACCAACGGCGACACCTTCCTGGGCGGCGAAGACTTCGACCAGCGCATCATCGACTTCATCGTCACCGAGTTCAAGAAAGAACAGGGCGTTGACCTGACCAAGGACGTGCTGGCCCTGCAGCGCCTGAAGGAAGCCGCCGAGAAGGCCAAGATCGAGCTGTCCAGCTCGGCCGCGACCGACCTCAACCTGCCCTACATCACCGCCGACGCGTCGGGCCCCAAGCACCTGAACATCAAGCTCACGCGCGCCAAGCTCGAAGCCCTGGTGGAAGAGCTGATCGAACGCACCATCGCGCCTTGCCGCATGGCCATCAAGGACGCCGGCATCAGCGTCTCCGACATCCACGACGTGATCCTGGTCGGCGGCATGACCCGCATGCCCAAGGTGCAGGAGAAGGTCAAGGAGTTCTTCGGCAAGGAGCCGCGCAAGGACGTGAACCCCGACGAAGCCGTGGCCGTGGGCGCCGCCATCCAGGGCCAGGTGCTCTCGGGTGACCGCAAGGACGTGCTGCTGCTCGACGTGACCCCGCTGTCCCTGGGCATCGAGACCATGGGCGGCGTCATGACCAAGATGATCCAGAAGAACACCACGATCCCGACGAAGTTCGCTCAGACCTTCTCGACCGCCGAAGACAACCAGCCGGCCGTGACCATCAAGGTGTTCCAGGGCGAGCGTGAGATCGCCTCCGGCAACAAGCTGCTGGGCGAGTTCAACCTCGAAGGCATCCCTGCTTCGCCGCGCGGCATGCCTCAGATCGAGGTGTCGTTCGACATCGACGCCAACGGCATCCTGCACGTGGGCGCCAAGGACAAGGGCACCGGCAAGGAAAACAAGATCACCATCAAGGCGAACACCGGCCTCTCCGAAGCCGAGATCCAGCAGATGGTGAAGGACGCCGAGCTCAACGCCGCCGACGACAAGAAGAAGGTCGAACTCGTGCAGGCGCGCAACCAGGCCGAGGCCATGGTGCACAGCGTGAAGAAGAGCCTGGGCGAACACGGGGACAAGCTCGACGCCGCCGAGAAGGAAGCCATCGAGACGGCCCTGAAGGACGCGGAAGAAGCGGCCAAAGGCGAGGACAAGGAAGCCATCGAGGCCAAGACCGAAGCGCTGATGACCGCCAGCCAGAAGCTCGGCGAGAAGGTGTACGCCGCCTCGCAAGCCGAGCAGGCGGCCACCGCCGAGAGCGCGCCGCAAGGCAACAGCAAGGCGAACGACGACGATGTCGTCGACGCCGAAGTCAAGGAAGTGAAGAAGTCCTGATTCGCTGAAGCTTCGATCATCCGCCGCGTCAGGGAAGCCTGTCGCGGCGTTTGTGTTCCAACCGAACCCCCAGGGGCTGTTCCCTAAAGACCATGGCTAAACGCGATTTTTACGAAGTGCTGGGCGTGCCCAAGAACGCCGCAGACGAAGAAATCAAAAAGGCGTATCGCAAGCTTGCGATGAAGCACCACCCCGACCGCAACCAGGGCGATGCATCCAAGGCGGCGGAAGAGCGGTTCAAGGAGGCCAAAGAAGCCTACGAGATGCTGTCGGACCCGCAGAAAAAAGCGGCTTACGACCAGTATGGCCACGCCGGCGTGGACCCCAACCTGCGCGGTGGCGCGGCCGGCGCCGAGGGCTTCGGTGGCTTCTCGGAGTCGTTCGGCGACATCTTTGGCGACATCTTCGGTGGTGCGCGCGGCCAGCGCAGCGGCCGCCAGGTCTACCGCGGCGCCGATCTGTCGTACGCCATGGAAATCTCGCTCGAAGAGGCTGCCGGCGGCAAGGAAACGCAGATCCGCATTCCGAGCTGGGACGACTGCGAAACCTGCACCGGCACCGGCGCCAAGCCCGGCACCAGCGTGAAGACCTGCAGCACCTGCCACGGCCAAGGCTCGGTGCAGATGCGCCAGGGTTTCTTCAGCGTACAGCAGACCTGTCCGCAGTGCAGCGGTACCGGCAAGATCATTCCCGAGCCCTGCCCCACCTGCCACGGCCAGGGCAAGATCAAGAAGCAGAAAACGCTGGAGATCAAGATCCCCGCCGGCATCGACGACGGTCAGCGCATCCGCAGCACCGGCAACGGTGAGCCCGGTCAGAACGGCGGCCCCTCAGGCGACCTCTACATTGAAGTGCGGCTGCGCAAGCACGACATCTTCGAACGCGAAGGCGACGACCTGCACTGCCAGGTGCCGGTGAGCATGACGGTGGCCGCCCTGGGCGGCGAGATCGACGTGCCCACGCTCGCGGGCAAGGCCACCATCGACCTGCCCGAAGGCACACAAAGCGGCAAGACCTTCCGCCTGCGCGGCAAGGGAGTCAAGGGCGTGCGCAGCAGCTACCCCGGCGACCTGTACTGCCACGTGGCGGTCGAGACGCCGGTGAAGCTGACCGAACACCAGCGCAAGCTGCTCAAGGAACTCGACGAGTCGTTCAAGAAAGGCGGCCACAAACACAGCCCGAATGACAAGGGCTGGTTTGAGAAGGCGAAGAGCTTTTTCAGCTGATTCGCGCTGACAGGTTCAGAAAAGGGAAGGGGGCGACGGGTGACCGTCGCCCCCTTCCCTCTTGGTTGCAGAACAACCTTATGTTGAACGAATAATTTTGAGTCATCACCAATGGCAGGCTCTCAATTCTCCGCAACTAAACCTCTATCGAACTTTAGGTAGTTGGTTTGACGGTCACCCAACACCAGAACAAATGGCCCATGTGGAAATCCGTCGAGAAAGCCCCCGCTCCAATCCGCGATGTCTTTAGTACCACTGGCCTTGCCTGTGTAGGGCTCCCCAGAGTTCCAACTGGCAAAAACCGGAAGGTAGCCGTTGTACGCGTAGACGATACTGGACCTAGTAACTTGGTTGCCGGAAATACCTTGCTGCGGATGACCGAAGAATGTGAGGGCATTTTCTGCTGCACCTTCGTCAGCCTTTACAGCCTCCGCCGCTCCTCCTTTGCCCCACAACACACCTGCCAAAGGCATTTCGAGGAACTTCGCGCACATCGCCGTCGAGTCGATCATGGGTTGTGCTTTGGCGCGATCCCCGTTGGTGGTGATCAGCCACAGGCGCTTCTGGCTCATCTGCGCCTTGAACTCCAGCCCCGGCACGCGCAGCCAGGCGCTCCAGTGGTCGAGGTAGGCCTTGAGCGTGGCGGGGAAGCTGAACCAGTAGACCGGTGCAACGAAGACGAGGTCGGTGCAGGCCAGGGTCTGGTCCAGCAGGTTGCGCATCACGCTGCCGCTTTCGGGCATGGGGTAACTGCCGACGGTGTGGCGCTGGTCGATGAACTCGGGGATGCCGGCGCGGGCCAGGTGCACCCAGGTCTGGGTGGTGTCGGGCGGCAGGCTGGCCGCGGCCTGGCGGGCCAGCCACTCGGTGTTGCCGACGTGGCCGGGTTCGCGGGTGGAGGCGACGAGGAAGAGGACGTGGCGGGCTGAGGTCATGCCGGAAAGCATACCGGCACCGGCTCGCTGGCCCTCAGGCCATCGAGTGCAAACCCACGCGGTTGCCCTCGGTGTCGATGAAGTGGGCGAAGAAGCCGAAGCCGCTGCCGATGTCGCTCTTGGGCACGGTCACCGAGCCGCCGGCGCCCTCGACCCGTGCGAGCGTCGGCGCCAGGTCGTCGCCGCCGTTGAGGTAAACCAGCGTGCCGCTGCGCGAGGGCGTGGCGCCCTCTTCGTGCACGATGGCGCCGCCCACCGAGTCCGGGCCCATGGAAAGGAAACCCATGGTGGACGGCCCCAAGGCCATGGTCTCGATGGGCCGACCGAGCACCGTTTCATAGAAGGCCACGGCGCGGGCGAAGTCGGTCACGGGGATTTCAAACCAGTTGATGGCGTGGGGGGAGGTGGACACGGTGGTCTCCGGTGTGTGACGGGGTGGACACTGTGCGCCCCGGTGCCCGGACGGTCAACCAGCCGTCACCCCAACCACCACCAGCACAGCAGCCCCAGCCCCATGAGCAGCTGCACCCACAGGGCCACCCGAACCAGGGCCACCCGAACCAGGCCCACCGCCACGCCCGCGAGCGAGCTGCGGGAACGCGCCCACAGCCCCAGCAGCCCGGTCACGGTGCAGACGCCGGCCCACACGAACCAGTACATGCCCACGCCCATGCAGCCAAAGCCCTCGCAGCGGATGCGCAGGCCGTAGACCATGCCCCACACCAGCAGGGCGAGCAGCGCCAGGTACAGGTTGACCCAGACGAGGGCTGCGGCCTTCGACGATTCGCCAAGGGTCGTTGGGCTCATGTGGCAGCCACATCCTCCCCCAGCAACGACACACCCGACCGGCGCGCGGCGTCGACCACGGCGTGCAGCAACTGCCGCGTGCCGGGTTTGACCAGCGGCCATTGCTGCGTTCGCTTGAGCGCTGCGATGCCATCCGGGAACAGGCAAACGCAGGCGTGTTGCGGGTGTTGGGCCGAGGCATAGATCAGCCCTTGGTGACCTGCCTTGACGCAGTCCCGCGCCAGCGCCTGGGTCTGTGCGATCCGCAGGCTCTGCAACACCGGGTAGGGCTCAGCCAGAGGACGCAGGTCCACCAGTCGCAGCGGCTGCATGGTGCTGAACTGCAGCAGCGCGCGCTTGCGCAGGTCGGCCAGGCTGCGACTGACCGCGTCGCGGCGGAACAGCGACTCAAACAAGGCGGTCGCTGCGCTGTCGGCCAGGTAGGCCGTCACCCGGTCGGCCAGGCAGAAGCGACCGGAGAGCACACCGGCCGGTGGCAGCAGCAGGCCGTTGGCCTTGACGCTGCCGGGTCGCGCGCGCAGCAGCTGCACGCGAAAGAAGTTCTGCCCAGCGGGCAGCTCAGTCAGCGGCGGGTTGAGTTCTTTGAGATCCATGGGCAGGGGTCGTCAATGACCCTCTGCTGTTGCCAACCCCAGCACACGGCTCGCATCCACGCCCTGCTCCAGCGCCACACGGGGCGTCTGCCCGTCCAGCGCCGGGTGCGGGCTCTCCAGAAAGGCCAGCAGCTGCCAGCCATCGGTGGCGCCCAGCGCCTGCGACAGGGGCTGGAGGTGCGGGAACACGAAGGGCTCGAACTGCCAGCGCGGCAGCTTGTAGCCGCGCCGCAGGTGCGCCACGCCGATGCAGCGGCCGGCCTTGATCCAGGCGTTGATGGTCACGCGCGTGGCGCCCGCCAGTTCGGCGGCTTCGTCGGTGGTGACCATGTCGGCGGCCTGGATGCGCTCGCGCCGGTAGGCCGCGCCTGAGCGCAACAGCGCGGTGGTTTGCGCTTCGCTGGCGTAAGGGTCCGCGGACGCGCGGGCGGCGCTCCGGCGCGGCGCTTTCTCCGTGGAGCCCAGAGGAATGGCAAGTGTGTTCATGATCGGTCCCTGTTGATTTGTTTTGACGGCTATTTTCGGTCAATCCGTTTAATTCGTCAATATCGTAAAGTTCGTTATTCTTGCTGGAAACATGGCGTCCCTCAACGACCCTGGCCTCATCGTCGCCCGCCCGGAAGGACTGTACTGCCCTGCGGGCGACTTCTTCATCGACCCCTGGCGACCGGTGCAACGGGCCGTGATCACGCATGGCCATTCGGACCATGCGCGCTGGGGCCACGCGCACTACCTGGCGCACACGCACAGCGCGGGCACGCTGCGCCAGCGACTCGGGGCGGACATTGCCCTGCAGACGCTGGACTATGGCGAAGCCATTGAACACCACGGCGTGCGCCTGTCGCTGCACCCGGCCGGGCATGTGCTGGGCTCGGCGCAGGTGCGGCTGGAACACGGCGGCCGGGTGTGGGTGGCCTCGGGCGACTACAAGACCGAGGCCGACGGCACCTGCGCGCCGTTCGAGCCGGTGCGCTGCGACACCTTCATCACCGAGAGCACCTTCGGCCTGCCGGTCTACCGCTGGCCCACGCAGGCGGTGCTGTTCGACGACATCAACGCCTGGTGGCGGCGCAACGCCGACGAGGGCCGCGCCTCGGTGCTGCTGTGTTACGCCTTCGGCAAGGCGCAGCGGCTGCTGCATGGGGTGGACGCCAGCATCGGTCCCATCGTCGTGCACGGCGCGGTGGAACCATTGAACGCGGTGTACCGCGAGGCGGGCGTGCACCTGCCGCCCACGCACCACGTGACCGAGCTGGACAAGACCGCGCTGCAGCACGCGCTGGTGCTCGCCCCGCCCTCGGCCCAGGGCACGCCCTGGATGAAGCGCTTCGGCGCCGACGCGGTGGACGCGTTCGCCAGCGGCTGGATGCAGGTGCGCGGCACGCGGCGGCGGCGTGGCGTGGACCGGGGCTTCGTGATGTCGGACCACGCGGACTGGCCGGGGCTGATGGCGGCCATCAAAGGCACCGGCGCCGAACACATCCGCGTGACGCACGGCAGCGTGCCGGTGCTGGTGCGCTGGCTCACCGAGCAGGGGCTGGACGCGCAGGCGTTTGAGACCGAGTACGGCGACGAGGACTCGGCGGACAAGGCTGTTGAAGTCGCTCCCGGGGAGCCCGCCCCATGAAGCGCTTCGCCGCCCTCTACCGCGAGCTGGACGCGAGCACCGCCACGCGCGAAAAGCAGGCAGCGCTGCAGCGCTACTTCAGCGAAGCGCCCGCCGCCGATGCGGCCTGGGCGGTGTATTTCCTGGCCGGCGGCAAGCCACGCCAGACCGTGCCCACGCGCGCGCTGCGCGAGCTGGCGCAGGCGGCGGCGGGCCTGCCCGAGTGGCTGTTTGAAGAGAGTTACCAGACCGTGGGCGACCTGGCCGAGACCGTGTCGCTGCTGCTGCCGCCGGCCAGCGCGCCGGTGGACCGCGGGCTCGCCGACTGGCTCGTGCAGCACCTGCTGCCGCTGCGCGGCCTGCCGCCTGAAGTGTTGGCGTCAAAACTGCAAGCCCAGTGGGACGCACTGCCCGACGATCAGCGCTTCGTCTACTTCAAGCTCATCACCGGCGGCTTCCGCGTCGGCGTGTCCAAGCTGCAGGTCACGCAGGCACTCGCTGCCGTGGCCGGCGTGGACGCGAAACGCGTGGCGCAGCGGCTCATGGGCTACACCCACATCGGCGCCTTGCCCTCGGCGGCCGACTACGCGGCGCTGGTGGCGCCGGAAAGCCCCACCGAGCAGAACCAGCAAACCAGCGGCCAGCCCTACCCCTTCTTTCTGGCGCACCCGTTCAACGAAGCGCTGGAGCGATTCGATCAACTGCTCGGGCCGCCCGCCGACTGGCAGGTGGAGTGGAAATGGGACGGCATCCGCGCGCAGCTCGTGCAGCGCGCGGGCCAGGTGTGGCTGTGGTCGCGCGGCGAAGAACTGGTGACCGAGCGCTTTCCTGAGCTGGTGGCGCTGGGCGAGGCGCTGCCGGAAGGCACGGTGCTCGACGGCGAGATCGTGGTCTGGCGCGAGGACAAGCCGCAGCCCTTCGCCGAGCTGCAGAAGCGCATCGGCCGCAAGACGCTGGGCCCCAAGATCCTGCGCGAGCTGCCGGTGGCGCTGCTGGCCTACGACCTGCTCGAACAGGCCGGGCAGGACCTGCGCGAACAGCCGCTGCACGCGCGCCGCGTGGCGTTGGACGCGCTGGTGCAGGACCTCAACCACCCGCTGCTGATCGCCAGCCCGGTGCTGACGGGCGACACCTGGGCGCAACTCGCCGCCCTGCGCGAAGAAGCCCGCGAACGCGGCACCGAAGGCTTCATGCTCAAGCAGCGCGCCAGCAGCTACGGCGTGGGCCGCACCAAGGCCGCGGGCACCTGGTGGAAGTGGAAGACCGACCCGATGAGCGTGGACGCGGTGCTGATCTACGCCCAGCGCGGCCATGGTCGCCGCGCCAGCGTCTACAGCGACTACACCTTCGCGGTGTGGAACGCGCCGCCAGGCACCGAGGGCCGCGCGCTCGTGCCCTTCGCCAAGGCCTACTCGGGCCTCTCCGATGCCGAGATGGCGCGGGTGGACACCATCATCCGCGCGACCACCATCGAGAGCTTCGGCCCGGTGCGCAGCGTGCGGCCCACGCTGGTGTTCGAACTCGGCTTCGAGGGCATCGGCCGCAGCCCGCGCCACAAGAGCGGCATCGCGGTGCGCTTCCCGCGCATGTTGCGCTGGCGCGAAGACAAGCCGGTGGAAGAGGCCGACTCGCTGCAGACACTGGCGGCACTGCTGCCCGGCGGCGGGTGAGCAGCAAGCCGCCGCATGCCACGACAGCCTGCAAGCATCCCGCCCACGCACCACAATGCAGGCCTCCCCAACCCCAAGGCGTTGTCATGACCCTCACCGTCCACCACCTGAACAACTCCCGCTCGCAGCGCCTGCTGTGGCTGCTCGAAGAGCTGGAACTGCCCTACGAGATCCGCTTCTACGAGCGCGACAAAAGCACCATGCTCGCGCCGCCCGAGCTCAAGAAGGTGCACCCGCTGGGCAAGTCGCCGGTGCTGGAAGACGGGGCCATCAAGCTGGTCGAGACCGGCGCCATCTGCGAGTACCTGGTCGAGAAAACCGGCCAGCTCGGCCCGGCCGACAGCGGCGTGGGCCAACGCCGCTACCGCCAGTTTCTGCACTACGCCGAGGGCTCGGTCATGCCCATGCTGCTGCTCATCCTGGCCATGTCCAAGATCCCCCTGCTGGGCCAGCTCGCGATCAAGAAGGTGCAGCCCATGCTCGACGTGCACCTCGACTACATCGAGCAGGAACTCGCCTCGCGCCCCTGGTTCGCCGGCCAGCAGATGACCGCCGCCGACATCATGATGAGCTTCCCGCTCGAAGCGGCCGTGTCGCGCGGCGGCCTGGGCGCTTCGCGGCCCGCCACCATGGCCTGGCTCAAGAAGATCCATGCTCGCCCGGCTTACAAGCTGGCGCTGGAAAAAGGCGGCACCTACGACTACGCATGACCCGGCGGCACCACGCGCGCCGCGATGCGCCTGCCCTGCTTCGTGAGCGAACCGGGCCATCCTGCCGGCGTTCGGTGCGTTCACGCCAGTTCTACGACGCCACGGTGATGCACGCGCTGGGCGCGCGGCATTCGCTGCTGAGGCGCGTGCTGCTGTGGGAATACGTGCTGCTGGCCGCCGTGACCGCCGGCTTTGCCCTGCTGGCCGGAAGCGCGCTGGCCACCGCGCTGCTGCAGTGGCGGCTGGACATGAGCCCGGCTGGGCTGTACTGGAGCAGGCTGCTGACCGCGGCTGGTGTCAGCACGCTGAGCCTGGGGCTGGGCGCGCGCTACCTGCTGGCGCAGATGCGACTCAACCCGGCGATGCTGTTGCGCAGCGGGGGTTGAAAACAGCGACCGGCGCTGCAGAATGCGGGCATGAACCTCAACCACGCCTCGTCCTACCCAAGCACCCGCCTGCCGCTGTTCGCGCGCAACGTCGTCAGCACCTCGCACCCGCTGG
>NZ_JADMKB010000182.1 GCF_018780075.1 Hydrogenophaga sp. | reverse complement strand
GCGGCCACCGCCAGCGGGCGGATCTTGCCGTTGCGGATGTGGCCGATCACCGAGGGCATGGTGTCGAAACTCACCTGCACCTGCCCGCCCATGAGATCGACCAGCGCGGGCGCGCTGCCGCGGTAGGGAATGTGGGTGATGAACACGCCGGCCACGTCCTTGAACAGCTCGGCCGCGATGTGCTGCGTGCTGCCCGAGCCGCTGGTGGCGTAGTTGAGCTGACCGGGCCGGCCCTTGGCCAGCTTGACCAGATCGCCCACGCTGGTCACGGGCAGCGCCATGTTGGCCACCAGCACGTTGGGGACCGACCCCACGAAGGCGACCGGCACCAGGTCCTTGTCGTTGTTGTAGGACAGCTTGAGCAGGTGCGGGGCAATGGCGTGGGCCGTGGAGACACCCATGACCATGGTGTGTCCGTCGGTGGATTTCGCGGTCAGGTCCACCGCCAGGGTGTTGGAGGCGCCGGCCCGGTTTTCGACCACCACCGATTGTTTGAGCAAGGGGCCCAGCTTGTCGGCCACGGCGCGCGCCATGGCATCGGTACCGCCGCCGGGCGACGAGCCGACCAGCAGTTTCACCGGCTGGCGCGGCCATTCCTGCGCCTGTGCCCAGGTCGAGGCGAAGCTCAGGGCAATGAGGGTCAGACCCAGTGGGAACGGTTTCATGTTGGTCTCCTGTCGTGTGGATGAATCGGGCAATTTGTGAGCGGATGGTAGGCACCCGATTGATTCCCGTATACTGAAATTAAGTGAACTATAGATAACCGTGGGTTATCAATTCAATGGCGCTCATCCAGACCTCGCAGCTCTTGAACCGCATGCGCATGCGCCAGGTGGCGCTGCTGCTGGCCATCGGGCGCCATGGCACCTTGCGGGCCGCGGCGGCGGAGCTCGGCATGACCCAGCCGGCGGCCACCAAGATGCTCCAGGAGCTTGAACACGCCCTGGGCCACGCGCTGTTCGAGCGCGCGGGTCGGGGGCTCCGGCTGACCGAGTCCGGGCACTGCGTGATGGGCTACTTCCAGGGCCTGCAAGGCAGCCTGGACGCGCTCACGCGCGAACTGGACGGGATCGAACAGGGCGGGACCGGCAAGCTGCACATCGGCAGCATCATGGCCGCCTCGCCCGAGCTGCTCTCCAGCGCATTGCTGGCGCTGAAGCAGCTGCACCCGAACCTGGCCATCGAGATCACGGTGGACACCAGCGACCGCCTGACCGAAAGCCTGCGCCGCGGCGACCTGGACCTGGTGATCGGCCGCGTGCCCGAGGGCGCGCTCGACGACATGGATTTCCGGCCTGTGGCCGACGAGGCCCTGAGCGTGGTCGCCCACCCCGACCATCCGCTGGCGGGCCGCCCCAAGGTGGCCTTCGCCGACCTGCTGAACCACCCCTGGATCCTGCAGCCGCGCGGCAGCCCCATGCGCGAGGTGCTGGAGCAGGAGTTCCGCCGCCACAAGGCGCCGCTGCCACGCGGCCTGATCGAGACCTCGTCGATCCTGACGACGATGAACCTGCTCGTGCGCTCGGACATGATCGCGGTCATCCCCGCCGAGGTGGCGGCGCGCTACGAATCGCACCGCCTGCTGGCGTGCATCCGGTACACGGTGCGCCAGCAGCTGGGCGTGTTCGGCTGCCTGACGGCGCGAGGCAGGCCCCCCAGCCGCCCAGTCAGCCAGCTGCTGTCATTGCTGTCGACGCAACACGCGCCAGCGCCTGCCGCGGCCGCCACCAGCGGCACGACCCGATCCCGGTGACCGGCCGGCCGGGCAGCGCCTGAACGGCCCGGCCGATGCTGGGGGAGTCGGGGCTCAGGCCGCCACGGCTTGCGTCTCGGCCGACGGCTCGAACCGCGGGAACAGCAGGTTGTTTTCGAGGTGGATGTGGTTGATCAGGTCGTCCGACAGCTGCGCGATGCCGGCGTACAGGGCGCGCCAGGTGTTGCAGGCGCCCTGTGGGGGCGTGGCGTCACCGGTCAGTGCCATCAGGCGCTCCAGCATCTGACCGTGGCCGGTGTGTTCCTCGCGCAGGACATGGATGGGGTCCGCGGCCTGTGGGTGGCCGCCAGCCTGCAGCATCGGGAACAGGACCTGCTCTTCCTTGTCCATGTGGTCCAGCAGCTCGGCCTCCATGATCTCGAGGTGTTCCGCCAGACCGTGGGGCACGTCGGGGCTGTCGCGGTGGACCGCCTCCACCCGGCGGGCCATGCGGATCAGCTCCGGCAACTGCTCACGGTGCACCGCGTGGTAGCGGGCCAGGATGTGATCGATCATCACCTCGGGCGACTCGGTGACCGGCGTCTCGCTGGAGCGCTCCAGCGAGGCCAGCTCGGCCAGCACCGCGTCGAGCGGCAGCCCCTTGCTGTTGCAGGCCTGCTGCAGGGGCACCTGGCCGCCGCAACAGAAATCGAGCTTGAGCCGGCGGAAAACGGCCGTGGACCCCGGCAGATCCACAGCGATCTGGCCGATGGCCTGCTGCGCGCGGTCGGCGGTGGGGATGGCGACGGTGGGGGCGTGGTTCACGGGGCGTCCTTTTAAACATTCACATTGAATGCATGTATTAAAAGATAAAATTCACAACAGGTGAATATTTCCACAGAACGACACGGGGTATCCGGAAGAACGATGCCCCAGGAGATCACGGCATGCGACTGACCCACTGGAGCGACTACAGCCTGCGCGTGCTCATGTACTGCGCGGCCTGCGCGCAGCGCGACAAGCCCGCCACCATCAGCGAAATCGCCGAGGCCCACGGCATCTCGCGCAGCCACCTGACCAAGATCGTGATGACGCTCTCGGGCATGGGGCTGCTGGAGACCACACGCGGTCGCGGCGGCGGCCTGCGCCTGCTCAAGCCGGCGCGTCAGATCGTGCTGGGCGAGGTGATCCGACTGACCGAAACCGACTTCACCCTGGTCGAGTGTTTTGACAGCGAACACAACACCTGCCGCCTCGACGGCCATTGCCGTCTCAAAGGCACGCTGCGGCAGGCGATGGACAGCTACCTCGCGGTGCTCGACGGCGTGACCCTGGCGGATCTGCTGGAACCCATGTCGCCCCCGGGGGCTGGCGCGCGCAAGGTGGTGCGCGTGGTGAAGCACATACCGGGGCTGCCGGATGCGTAGGCGTGCTTCCGACACACGGTGGCACCTTCACGGCAAGACGCCCCACATCGAAAAGTTCGCGAAGACGCCGTAGAGGGCAAGGGAGGGGTGGCGGAGCGAACCCTTTGATTCGAAGCCTTGCGAAAAAAGTGCGTGCCACTGTCGATCTGAGGCGTTACCGTTCGTCGTGGCAGTGGCGGCACCCACCAACGGAGACATCACGATGCGATTCATCATCACAGCACAGGCAGGCACGGACGACACGAAAACAGACCCGCCAGCGGGTTTCGACGAAAAGCTCTTCACGGCCTACATGCGGTTCAACGAAGACATGCACAAGGCCGGCATCCTGGTGGCGTCCGAGGGTTTGAACCCTTCGGCGAGGGGCGCGCGTGTCGCGGTTTCACAGGGAAAGCGACACCTCGTCGACGGTCCTTTCGCCGAGTCGAAGGAACTCGTCGGCGGCTTCTACATCATCGAGGTGAAGTCGCTCGAAGAAGCCATCGGGTGGGCGCTGCGCGCCCCCTCAGGGTGGGGCTCCGACGACGTGCTGGAGATTCGCCAGCTGACCGGGCCGGGTGACCTTCCGCCCGAGATTCTCAAGCTCATCCAATCGGCTGCGCCCACCTGGAGCGCGGCGGTCTGGCAGGCGAGGGAGTAGCACGGCAACTCGCGAGTATCGGAACCAGTCCGCCGCCTCAATAGCGCGGCACGATGAAGGTGCTGTTCACCTGAACCGGCTCGTGTGCGCCGGCCGTGTCGGTTTCGATCTGGAACACCACCGGCAGCGTCTCCCCGCTGTGGTGCTGCGCCCAGGCCAGTGGCAGCACCAGCCGCACCGCCATGCTGTGGGTGCTGGTCGCGCCCACCTGCAGCCCCGCGGCCGTGTCCAGCCGCAGCCCCTCGATGCCCGAGACGCGCACGGTGTAGCCACTGGCTTGCTCCAGGCTGTTGGTGATCTGCAGCCGGTAGGTGTTCTCGACGTCGCCGTTGCCGGTCTGGCGCGCCAGCGCACCGCGGTCGCGGCTGACGGCCACGCCGTAGTCGCTGCGGTGCCCCAGGCTCCAGACGAAGGCGCTGCCCAGCACCAGCAGCAGCGCGGCGTAGATCAGCACCCGGGGCCGCCACACCCGCCGCAGCATGCGCGCGGGCGACCAGCCCTGCTCGATGCCGTTGCCCGAGGAGTAGCGGATCAGACCGGGGGCGTAACCCATCTTGTCCATCACCTCGTCGCAGACGTCGATGCAGGCCGCGCACGCGATGCATTCGTTCTGCAGGCCGTTGCGGATGTCGATGCCGGTCGGACAGACCTGCACGCACAGCGTGCAGTCGATGCAGTCGCCCAGGCCCAGCGCCTTGGGGTCGGCCTTGCGGGAGCGGGCGCCGCGGTGCTCGCCGCGTTTCGCGTCGTAGGCGATGACCATCGAATCCATGTCGATCAGCGCGCTCTGGAAGCGCGCGTAGGGACACATGTACTTGCACACCTGCTCGCGCATGAAGCCGGCGTTGCCGTAGGTGGCGAAGCCGTAGAAGAACACCCAGAAGGTGGCCCAGGGCGTGAGCGTCAGCGCCAGGCTCTGCTCGGCCAGGCTGTGGATGGGGATGAAGTAGCCAACGAAGCTGAAACCGGTGAACAGCGCGATGGCGATCCAGGCCGCCTGCTTGCCGACCTTGCGGGCCAGTTTTTCCAGCCCCCAGGGCCGCGCGTCCAGGCGCATGCGGGCGCTGCGGTCGCCCTCGATGCGGCGCTCGACCCAGAGAAAGATCTCGGTGTAGACGGTCTGCGGGCAGGCGTAGCCGCACCACACGCGACCGGCGATGGCGGTGAAGAAGAACAGCGCCAGCGCCGACAGCACCAGCAGCGCAGCGAGGTAGATGAAGTCCTGCGGCTGCAGCACCAGGCCGAACACGTAGAAGTGCCGCTCATCGAGGTTGAACAGCACGGCCTGCCTGCCGTTCCAGCGCAGCCAGGGCAGGCCATAGAACACGAGCTGGGTCAGCCAGACCATCACCCAGCGCCAGCGCGCGAAGCGGCCGCTCACCGAGCGCGGGTAGATCTTCTGCTGCTGGTCGAGCAGGGGAAAGAACACCGGCTGGGTCGCCGGTTCGGGGGGTGTGGGCATGTCGTCGTGGGCGCGGCGTGAAACATGAATTTTAGATGCACATTCATGCAGGACCATGCATGGTTGCATGCCCTTGCTGGCGCCGGGGTCTCAGGGGCGGTGGTGGTTCCCGGCGGTATCGGGGCCGGGGCAAAGCCGCTAACCTATGGCCATGGCATCCACCGTTTCCCTCTCGATCAAGCTGATCCGCATCGGCGCCAGCCTGCTGGTCATCGCACTGGCCTCGATCGGCCTCACGCTCTGGGTGACCTGGCAGCTCGAAGGCGGCGCGGCCGCGGTGAACGAGGCCGGGCGCATGCGCATGCAGATCTGGCGCCTCAACAGCTCGGTGGCGGCCCAGCGCCCGGCCGTCGAGGTCCAGGCGCTGGTGTCCGAGTTCGATCAGAGCCTGGGCCTGCTGCGCCGCGGCGATCCGAGCCGCCCGCTGTTCGTGCCCTGGAACGACGAGGTGAGCCAGCAGTTCGTCACCGTCGAGGCGCTCTGGCAGAACCAGCGCCCGCTGTGGCGGGGTGAGGTACCGCCCGATGCCGCGCGCTCGCTGCAGGCCGCGGGCGAGTTCGTCGATGCCATCGACCAGTTCGTGCTGGTGATCGAGAAGCAACTCTCGGGCTACACCGCCATCCTCAACCTGTTCCAGTTCGTGATGATGGCGCTGGCCATCGGCAGTGCGGTGATCATGCTCTACACCGGCTACCTCTACGTGATCAACCCGCTGGCGCACCTGCGCAAGGTGCTGGCGCGCGTGGAGGGGGGCGAGTTCGGCACCCGCATCGACGTCGACACGCAGGACGAATTCGGCCAGGTGGCCGCCGGCTTCAACCGCATGGCCAGCACCCTGCAGTCGCTCTACGAGGGGCTGGAGGCCAAGGTGCAGGCGAAGACGCAGCGCGTCGAGGCGCAGCGCGCGCGGCTGGAAGCGCTGTACGAAGTGAGCGCCTTTCTCGCGCAGGCCAGCACCATCGAGGAACTCACCCGCGGCTTCTCGCAGCGGGTGCGCCAGGTCATGAAGGCCGACGCGGTGGCGGTGCGCTGGTCGGACGAAGCCAACCAGCGCTACCTGATGCTGGCGTCCGACTGTTTCCCGCAGGACATGCAGGAAGAAGAGCGCAGCCTGCTGGCCGGCGCCTGCGCCTGCGGCAACCTCAAGCCCGACGCCCGCACGCGGGTGATCCCCATCCACAACCACGCCGACGCCCCCATGCGCCACTGCGCGCGCGCGGGCTACGAAAGCCTGGTGAGCGTGCCGGTGCGCCTGCAGCAGCGGCTGATCGGCGAGATCGATCTCTTTTTCCGCAGCGAGGTGCACCTCAACGCCGACGAAACCGAGCTGCTCGACGCGCTCGCCAGCCACCTGGCCAGCGCGCTCGAAGGCCTGCGCGCCGCCGCGCTGGAGCGCGAGGCCGCGGTGGGCGAAGAACGCGCCCTGATCGCGCGCGAGCTGCACGACTCGATCGCCCAGTCGCTCGCGTTCCTGAAGATCCAGGCCGGCCTGCTGCGCAACGCGGTGCAGAAGCAGCAGCCCGACAAGGTGAGCTCCACACTCGACGAGCTCGACGCCGGGCTGAAGGAGAGCATCAACGACGTGCGCGAGCTGCTGGTGCACTTCCGCACCCGCACCAACACCGACGACATCGAGGCGGCGCTGCAGGAGACGCTGCAGAAGTTCCAGCACCAGACCGGCCTGCCCACGCGCCTGCAGCTCGATGGCGAGGGCCTGCCGCTGCCGCCCGACGTGCAGGTGCAGGTGCTGCACGTGGTGCAGGAAGCCTTGTCCAACGTGCGCAAGCACGCCGGGGCCAGCCACGTCAGCCTCGACGTGCACAAGGCCGCACGCTGGCGTTTTGTCGTGCGCGACAATGGCGCGGGCTTCGACACCCGCCAGCACCGCAGCGAGAACCACGTCGGCATGAAGATCATGCGCGAGCGCGCCGAGCGCATCGGTGCCAGCGTCGAGCTGGTGTCCAACCCCGGTCAGGGAACCACGGTGACCCTGACCCTGCCCCCTTACCCGGTGAGCGGCCGTGGCGTCGGAACGCTGGGCCTGAACCTGCAAGAACTGTCCGAGATCCTGCCCGCCCCATGACCCAAGCCCCCGCTCCCCGCATCCAGCTGCTGCTGGTGGACGACCACAACCTGTTTCGCCGCGGCCTGCGGGCCCTGCTGTCGCAGGACGAGCGCTTCGAGGTGACCGGCGAGGCGGGCGACATCGGTGAGGCCCTGCGCTGCCTGGCGCAGGCGCCGCAGCCCGACGTGATCCTGCTCGACAACCACCTGCCCGGTGTGCACGGGGTGGACGCCATCCCCGCGTTGAAAGACGCCGCGCCGGGCACGCGCATCCTGATGCTCACCGTGAGCGAAAACGAAGACGACCTCGCCGCCGCCTTGCGCGCCGGGGCCGACGGCTACCTGCTCAAGACGGTGGAGTCCGACCAGCTGGCCGAGACCATCGTCAAGGTGCTGGACGGCGAATCGGTGATCAGCCCCGAGATGCTGACCAAGCTGGTCTCGGTGTTCCGCTCCCGTCCGGCCGACAGCGCACCGGCCCCGCTGGAGCCGGCCCGGCCCGGCGGCCCTTCGCCCGATCTGCTCTCGCCGCGCGAGCGCGAGATCCTGCTGCTGATCGCGCGCGGCGACAGCAACAAGCTGATCGCGCGCGCGCTCGACATCGCCGAGACCACGGTGAAGATCCATGTGCAGCACATCCTGCGCAAGCTCGGCCTGAGTTCGCGGGTGCAGGCCGCGGTCTACGCCACGACACGCGGTCTGGTTTAAACCGTCCACCCCCGCGCCGCCTTCGGCGTCACCCCCTCAAGGGGGCGCCAGCAGCGGCCCGGCAAAGCCGGTTCCGCGCTGGCCTGGGCCTTTGGTCACTTCATTCGCGGCGGATCGCGCGCCGGCCGGGTGAATCGGTGGAACCCCGTTTGATCCACATCAAGTCGGGGTGATTCGGGCCCCGGGGTAGTTCATCCGGACGATGGCCGCTGTGGCGGGCATCGTCCTTCTGCTGCGTGCCGGGCGCCCTCCGGCGGATGTTCGGCGCGGGCGAAAAACCGGACAGTCATGCCATGTCTCTGGAGAAAGAACATGGCCTCTGAACTTCGCAACGAAAGAAAAGCCTGGTCGGTGCTGATCGTCAGCACGCTGGCTTTCACAGTCTGCTTCATGGTGTGGATGATGTTTGGCGTCATCGGCATACCGATCAAGAAAGCGCTCGACCTCAATTCCACCCAGTTCGGCCTGCTGATGGCCACGCCGGTGCTCACCGGCTCGCTGGTGCGCGTGCCGCTGGGCATCTGGACCGACCGCTTCGGCGGCCGCATCGTGATGGCCATCCTCATGGCCATCACCGTGCCGGCGATCTGGCTCATGAGCTACGCCACCGCGTACTGGCACTTCCTCACCATCGGCCTGTTCGTCGGTCTGGCGGGCGGTTCCTTCTCGGTCGGCACGCCCTATGTGGCGCGCTGGTTCCCCAAGCACCGCCAGGGCATGGCCATGGGCGTGTACGGCGCGGGCAACTCGGGCGCGGCGGTCAACAAGTTCGTCGCGCCGGTGCTGCTGGTGGCCTTCGGCTGGACCATGGTGCCGCAGGTGTACGCGGCCATCATGCTGGGCACGGTGATCCTGTTCTGGCTCTTCAGCCACAGCGACCCGGCGCACCTGGTGCCGAGCAACGTCAAGTTCACCGACCAGCTCAAGGCGCTCAAGGACCCCAAGGTCATCAAGTACTGCCAGTACTACAGCATCGTGTTCGGCGGCTACGTCGCGCTCTCGCTCTGGATGGTGCAGTACTACGTCGGCGAGTTCGGTCTCGACATCCGTGTCGCCGCCCTGCTCGCGGCCTGCTTCTCGCTGCCCGGCGGCGTGCTGCGCGCCATCGGCGGCATCCTGTCGGACAAGTTCGGTGCCCACAAGGTCACCTGGTGGGTGATGTGGGTGAGCTGGATCTGCCTGTTCCTGCTCAGCTACCCGCAGACCGACTTCACCGTCACGACCGTGGACGGGCCCAAGACCTTCCACATCGGCCTCAATGTCTACATGTTCACCGGCCTGATGTTCATCCTGGGCATCTCCTGGGCCTTTGGCAAGGCCAGCGTCTTCAAGTACATCAGCGACGACTACCCGAAAAACATCGGCG
>NZ_JADMKB010000009.1 GCF_018780075.1 Hydrogenophaga sp. | reverse complement strand
CAGGTCCAGGCTGTTGTTGGCCAGGGCCAGGTCTTCTTCGAGGATGGGGCCGTGGCCGCACCACTCCGCGTTGCGCTGGCCCAGCACCAGGGCGTTGTCGGCGAGGTGCAGCAGGTAGTCAACTGGCGCAGCCATCACATGTGCCCCACTTTTTCCGGGATCTCGTAGAACGTGGGATGGCGGTAGATCTTGTCCGCCGCGGGGTCAAAGAAGCTGTCCTTGCTGTCAGGTTCGCTGGCGGTGATGGCGTTGGACGGCAGCACCCAGATGCTCACGCCTTCTTGGCGGCGGGTGTACACGTCGCGCGCCATCTGCAGTGCGTGCTGCGCGTCGCTGGCGTGCAGGCTGCCGCAGTGTTTGTGCTCCAGGCCCTGCTTGCTGCGGACGAACACTTCCCAGAGCGGCCATTCTTTCAGTGCGGGAGTCGATGCGGGCGCGGTCATGCGGCCTCCTTCAGGTTGCGGGCTTGCTGTCTGGCGGCGTGGGCCATGGCGGCGTCGCGCACCCACTGGCCTTGCTCGTGGGCTTTCACGCGGGTGGCCAGGCGTTCCTTGTTGCAGGGGCCGTGGCCGTTGACCACGGCCCAGAACTCGTCCCAGTCGATGGGGCCGTAGTCCCAGTGGCCGCGAGCTTCGTTCCACTTCAGGTCGGGGTCGGGCAGCGTCACGCCCAGCACCTCGGCCTGCGGAACGGTCGCGTCCACGAACTTCTGGCGCAGGTCGTCGTTGGAAATGCGCTTGATGCCCCAGCGCATGCCCTGCACGCTGTTGGGGCTGTCGGCGTCGGGCGGGCCGAACATGGCCAGGCACTTCCACCACCAGCGGTTCACCGCGTCCTGCACCATGGCCTTCTGCTCGGCCGTGCCCTGCATCATCACCAGCAGGGCCTCGTAGCCCTGGCGCTGGTGGAAGCTCTCTTCCTTGCAGACGCGGATCATGGCGCGGGCATACGGCCCATACGAGCAGCGGCACAGCGGGATCTGGTTCATGATCGCCGCGCCGTCCACCAGCCAGCCGATCACGCCGACGTCGGCCCAGTTGAGCGTCGGGTAGTTGAAGATGGAGCTGTACTTGGCCTTGCCGCTGTGCAGGGCGTCCAGCATCTGGTCGCGGCTGGTGCCCAGGGTTTCGGCTGCGGAATACAGGTAGAGGCCGTGCCCACCCTCGTCCTGCACCTTGGCGATCAGGATGGCCTTGCGCTTGAGGCTGGGTGCGCGGCTGATCCAGTTGCCCTCGGGCAGCATGCCCACGATTTCGCTGTGCGCGTGCTGGCTGATCTGGCGCACCAGGGTCTTGCGGTAGGCCTCGGGCATCCAGTCGCGCGGCTCGACCTTGCCGTCGGCGTCGATCACGGTGTCGAAATACGCCTGCAGCGCGGCGTCTTCGGCGCTGGCGGGTGCCGCGACGGCCTTCAGCCCGGGCTTGGTTTCGCTGTCGGCGACCGAAAAGGATTGGGTGTACATGCGGGTCTCCTGCCCCCGGAACCGGGTGCCTGATGGGGTGAGACGGCAGTATATGCAATTAACCGACCGATCGGTTGGTTAATTGGGGTGAGGGCGATCAGGGTTTTTCCGGGGGCGCCTGTCTTCGCTGTCTTTACAGTGGCGCCATGTTCATGAACAAGGCCTGCACGACCTGGATTCCGTTTTCGTGGAGGGCCGCGGGCCGGTCGGCGGTGGCTGCGGGGGCCTTGTTGTTCGCGGCCCTGGCGCTGGGTGAGGCTGTGGATCGCCAGACCCGTTGTGCTCTGCCCGGCTTGCGCGCGGCGCTGGAGGCGCGGATCAACGCCGCCCGCGCCCAGCCACGGATGTGCGGGTGCTGGCCCAGCGGGTGCCCGCTGAGGGCTATGCCTGGACCTTGGTGGGTGAAAACCTGACGGTGGGCGAGCCCACGGTGGAGGGGGTGGTCGCGGGCTGGCTGTCCAGCCCTGGCCACTGCAGCGACCTGATGAGCCGCGACTTCGACGAGGTGGGCGTCGGCTGCGTGCTGCAGCCGGCCCATCCCCATGTCCCTTATTGGGCCTTGGTTCTGACGCGGCCCCGAGCCTGCGTGGCGGTCAGCCGCCCGTGTCGAGCGACTGCGCCTTGCCCCGGCCGCGCCCGAGGTGGGTCAGCAGCTGGGGCAGTGCGGCCTGCAGTGCCGCCTTGAGCGTGTGCGGCGGGTTGATGACAAACATGCCGCTGGCGGTCAGGCCGGGCCGGTCGTCCGGGCCGTCGGTGGGGTCCTGGCCGATGGCCAGGGTGGCGTTCAGCCATGGCCGCTGGGCCTGGTTGGCCAGCGTCTTGAGGCGCCGGGGAAGATCATGCGCCT
The DNA here is from genome assembly GCF_018780075.1 of Hydrogenophaga sp. Lineage (GTDB taxonomy): Bacteria > Pseudomonadota > Gammaproteobacteria > Burkholderiales > Burkholderiaceae_C > Hydrogenophaga. Next base: position 149,489 of record NZ_JADMKB010000009.1, on the reverse strand, counting down.
CGGGCCTCGGAATGATGGGGTACCAGACCAGGTAGGTGCCGGTCGGAAAGCGGCGCATGATTTCCTGTATGCAGGCGCTCACTTTTCCATAATCGCTTTTGATCTCGTAGCTGGGGTCGATCAGGACGGCCGCGCGCTTGGAGCCGGTGGCCGATGGCGGCGGCGGCAGCAAAGGTTTGACGCCTTCAAAACCGTCCTGCAGCGCCACCGCGATCTGGCGGCCCGCTTCGAGTTGGCCGATGTTGGCCGTCAGCGTGCGGCTGTCGGTGGGGTGCAGTTCGAACAGCTTGAGCTTGTCGCGCGACTCGGTGCGCAGCAGCGAATGCAGCACAAACGGCGATCCGGGGTAGACACGCAGCAGGCCCGAGGGGTTGAAGCTGGTGATCAGGTCCAGGTAGTCGTCGATGGCCGGCGCGGCGGGCACCGGCGCCGCCCCCGCCGGGCGCAGCGCGGCCATCAGCTTGACCACACCGTCCTTGGCCTCGCCGCCGGTTTCCGTGTAGTCGCCGTCCAGCCGGTAGAGCCCGGCCCCGGCGTGGGTGTCGATCAACGTGATGCCCGCCTCTTTCTGCATCAGGTGGCGCAGGGTGGCGATCAAAGTGATGTGCTTGAGCACATCGGCGTGGTTGCCTGCGTGGAAGGCGTGTCGGTAACTGAACATGCCTGAATGGTAGCGCCGGCCCGGGTTGGCCGGGCACTACTTGCCACGCCATGCCCAAAAATCGTACAATCAAAGGCTTCGCAGCGATTCAGTGGCTCCGCGACGAAGCATCAAATCCCACCTAAGAGTCTTCCATCAGAGAAGAACCGACCGTGGAAAAGAGCCCGCCAAACCACCTCTTTGCAGAGAAAACTCATGACTACTACGTTCAGCGCCAAACCAGCTGACGTGAAGCACGAGTGGTTTGTGATTGACGCGACCGACAAGGTCCTCGGACGAGTAGCCAGCGAAGTTGCTCTCCGTTTGCGCGGCAAACACAAGGCCATTTACACGCCTCACGTCGATACCGGTGACTTCATCGTCATCATCAACGCATCCAAGATCCGTGTCACGGGCACCAAGTCCACCGACAAGATCTATTACCGCCACTCGGGCTATCCCGGCGGTATCTATGCCACCAACTTCCGCGACATGCAGGCCAAGCACCCCGGCCGCGCGCTCGAGAAGGCCGTCAAGGGCATGCTGCCCAAGGGCCCGCTCGGCTACGCCATGATCAAGAAGCTCAAGGTGTACGGCGGTGCAGAGCACCCGCACACCGCCCAACAGCCGCAAGTGCTGGAACTCTAAAGGAGCCTTGAGATGATTGGTGAATGGAACAATGGCACCGGCCGTCGCAAATCCAGCGTCGCCCGCGTGTTTCTGAAAAAAGGCTCCGGCCAGATCGTGGTCAATGGCAAGGACATCCAGGCCTACTTCGGCCGCGAGACCTCCATCATGATCTGCAAGCAGCCCCTGCTGCTGACCAACCACGCCGAGACTTTCGACGTGATGGTCAACGTGCACGGCGGTGGCGAATCCGGCCAGGCCGGTGCGGTGCGTCACGGCATCACCCGCGCCCTGATCGACTACGACGCCACGCTCAAGTCCGGTCTGTCGCAAGCCGGCTTCGTGACCCGCGATGCCCGCGAAGTCGAACGTAAGAAGGTCGGTCTGCGTTCCGCACGCCGCGCCAAGCAGTTCAGCAAGCGCTAACCAGCGCCTGGTCTCTGCCGCAGAAACCGCCTTCAAGCCTGGCTTGGGGCGGTTTTTGTTTTCTGTGGCCTGTTTTCCTGTTGAAGGGGTCGGCTCATGAGGTTGCGCCTGTTGCGCAGAAGAATGACGGTGAGTGCGCCGCGCATGGCGATCCGCAGTGCGACGCCCTGGCCGCTTCGCTGGTTGCTCGCGGCTGTGGTGCTGGGGTTCTCGGGCGCACTGGCGTTGTGGGCCTTTGAGTTCGGCAAAGAGATTGCCGGGCTGGAGCGCAACGCCAAACAGGAACTGGAGCAATTGCGCCAAGAGGTGCAGGCGCTGCGCGCCGATCTGGGCAAGGCGCAGTCGATCGTCAACACGTCCGAAAGCCTGCTGACGGCCGAGAAGGCCGCGCAGGGGCAGTTGATGCTGCAGATCGGCCAGTTGCAGGCCGACAACCAGACGCTGCGCAGTGACCTGGGGTTTTTCGAACGCCTGATTCCCGGCACCGGAAGCGATGCCCTGAGCATCCGTGGCTTGCAGATCGAGCGGGTGGCTGAAGCGCAGCTCAAATGGCAGGTCCTGATGATTCAGGCGGAAAAAAATGCCCCCGAGTTCAAGGGGCAACTGGAAGTGAGTTTCACCGGCACGCTGGATGGCCGGCCGTGGACCGCATTGCAGGCGCCAGCGCCTTCACCGGTGCTGATCAAAGGCTATTTGCGTCAGGAAGGCCTCGTGGACGTTCCGCCGCAGGCCGTGGTAAAAACCGTGACCGCAAAAATCCTGCAGGGCGGGGCCGTGAAGGTTCTGCACACCATCAAACTCTGACCAACGTCGTTCCCGAGAATCCCCCATGTTTGGCAAGAAAAAACAACCCCCCATCAAAAGCCTGATCGCCCAGGGAACCCGCATTGAAGGCAACGTGGTGTTTCACGACGGGCTTCGCGTGGACGGTGAAGTGGTCGGCGACATCCGCGCGAGCGACGAGCAGTCCAGCATTCTGGTGATCAGCGAGTCGGCGAGCGTGAGCGGGCAGATTCATGCCGATCACGTCATCATCAATGGCACCGTCAAGGGCCCCGTGTTTGCCTTTGACCTGCTGGAGCTGCAGCCCAAGGCGCGCATCGAAGGGGATGTGTCCTACAAGGCGCTGGAAATGCACCAGGGCGCCACGATCTCCGGCCAGCTCAGGCCCATGACCGGCGGCCTCGAAGACAAACCCACACTGAAGCTGGCGGCAAACAACGGTTGAGCACAATCCCGAGCGTTTTGCTATAGCATTGCATTTCGTCGTGAGTGAAGGGCATTCACGACACCCCTTTCGGACTTGGGTCAAAGCCCGAATCCCACCATTCAAGGACACGCATGAGCGCCGTCGCCGAAAACATCCAGACCGACATGCCAGCACCGCTGGTCTTCACCGACAGTGCCGCTGCGAAAGTGGCCGAGCTGGTGGCCGAAGAAGGCAATCCCGACCTGAAACTGCGCGTGTTCGTGCAGGGCGGCGGGTGCTCGGGGTTCCAGTACGGCTTCACGTTTGACGAAGTGGTCAACGAAGACGACACGACGATGACCAAGAACGGCGTGTCGCTGCTGATCGACGCGATGAGCTACCAGTACCTGGTGGGCGCTGAGATTGACTACAAGGAAGACTTGGAAGGCGCTCAGTTCGTGATCAAGAACCCCAACGCCTCCACCACCTGCGGTTGCGGATCCAGCTTCAGTGTCTGAGATCGCTGGACCGCCAATGAAAAAGGAGCGCGATGCGCTCCTTTTTTTACGCCGCTCGACGGCGCACGCTCATTCGGCGCTGGCTTGCTGCAAGGTGGCCGCAGCGTTGAGGCTCAGCCGCTGCTGTTGGGCGACGGCCTCGAAACGGGCGCGGAAGGCCTGATTGATCGGGATGTTCTCGCTCTGGCGTGCGATCTCCAGTGGGTCCTGGTGCACGCCCTTGATGCGGAACTCGAAATGCAGGTGCGGTCCGGTGGAGGCGCCGGTGGAGCCGACGGCACCCACGAAGTCGCCTTGCGACACCTTCTGGCCCGTGCGCACGTCGATGCGGCTCAGGTGGGCAAAGAGGGTGGACTGGTTGTCCCGGTGGGTGATCTCGACCACGTTGCCATAACCGCGCTGAACGCCCGCGAACGTCACCACGCCATCGCCGATGGTGCGCACCGGGGTGCCGGTGGGGGCGGCGTAGTCAATGCCCAGATGGGCCTTCTGTTTGCCGGAGATCGGGTGAAAGCGCATGCCGTAGCCGCTGCTCACGCGCGAAAACTCCAGGGGCGAGCCCAGGAATGACTTGCGTGAACTCTCGCCGTTGAAGCCGTAGAAGGCACCCTTCTGCCCCGGTTCCTCGAACCACACCGCCTCGTGCGCGCGCCCGTTGTTGACGAACTCGGCACTCAGCACACGGCCCGCGCGCATGGTTTCGCCATCGGCGTCGAGGGTTTCGTAGACCACGCTGAAGCGGTCACCCTGGCGCAGGTCGCGGCGGAAATCGATGTCGCTGGCGAACACTTCCGCCAGTTGCACGGCCACGCTGTCGGGCAGGTTGGCGGCGTCGGTGGCGGCGAACAGCGAACTGTGGATCACGCCACTGGCCAGGCGAATCTGTGCGGTCAGCTCGCCACTCTCCTGGCGGACCTTGAACCCCTCTGGGCCGTTTTCAACCACCAGGCGCTGAAACACGCGGCCATCGTCCGGCAGCCAGCGTGCACTCAGGCGTTGCAGCGCTTGCTGGTCATTCGTTTCGACGGTGACCAGCTTGCCGGTCCGGCCTTCGAACAGCTGGCGGGCCTGCGGATCGTTTTGCAGCAGGGCCACGGCGGCGGGATCGCGCACATCCAGACGCTGCAGAAGGCTCTGGGCGGTGTCGTCGCGGCGCACGGTGTCGCTGCGGAACAGCGTCAATGGAACGGTCCCCACACCCAGGTCTGCCAGCGGACGCATGGGCAGCGCTTCCACGACCTCGTGCACGGGCAACAGGGACGCATCGGGCGCGAGCGGCGCGATGCCGAAGGCGGTCACGCCGGTGCCGAGCAGCAGCACGCCGACACCGGCCATGATGCGGCGTGGATGGCGGGCCAGGCTGTCGAGGAGCGCTTGCGGGGTGGACCGTGCCAGTTGGGGCAGTTTGTCTCTGGGGGAAGAAGAAATCAAAATCGATGTCCGGCAGAAATGGCGGGCTGCGCCACCCGTCGATAAGGGGTGTTCGGGTCGCATCAGCCGGGCCATCGACGTGGGCCACGGCTCGCCCTCTAAAATCGGGCTCGCGAAACCTAAAAGTATAGTCACATCACCCCATGCCGCATCTGAAAAAACCCTTATGAATCACAGCGAAATCGATACCAAAGGTGTTCAAAACCAGGCTGTCGGCGGCGCTGAACTGACAGACGGTGTGCGCGAAGCGTTGGCGGTGACGTTGCGGGGGTGTGAGGAGCTGATCCCTCAGGGCGACTGGGTGAAAAAGCTCGTCCGGTCGGAAACCAGCGGCATGCCGCTGCGCATCAAGCTCGGGCTGGACCCGACCGCGCCCGACATCCACATCGGCCACACGGTGGTGCTCAACAAGATGCGCCAGTTGCAGGACCTGGGGCACCAGGTGATCTTCCTGATCGGCGACTTCACCAGCCTGATCGGCGACCCCTCGGGCCGCAACAACACCCGCCCGCCGCTGACCACCGAGCAGATCAAGGCCAACGCCGAGACCTACTACAAGCAGGCCAGCCTGGTGCTGGACCCGGCCAAGACCGAGATCCGCTACAACAGCGAATGGAGCCTGCCGCTGGGGTCGATGGGCATGATCCAGCTGGCCGCCAAGTACACGGTGGCGCGCATGATGGAGCGCAACGACTTCCACGACCGCTTCAAGGCCGGCACGCCGATCAGCGTGCACGAGTTCCTGTACCCGCTGATGCAGGGCTACGACTCGGTGGCACTCAAGGCCGATCTGGAGCTGGGCGGCACGGACCAGAAGTTCAACCTGCTGATGGGGCGTCACCTGCAGCAGGAGTACGGCCAGGAGCCGCAGTGCATCCTGACCATGCCGCTGCTGGAAGGCCTGGACGGCATCGACAAGATGTCGAAGTCCAAGAACAACTACATCGGCATCACCGAAGAGGCGAACAGCATGTTCGCCAAGGTGCTGTCGATCAGCGACACGCTGATGTGGCGCTGGTTCACGCTGTTGTCGTTCAAGTCGCTGGCGGATATCGAGGCGCTGAAGAAGGAAGTCGACGGCGGGCGCAACCCCAAGGATGCGAAGGTGATGCTGGCCAAGGAGATCACCACGCGATTCCACAGTGCGGCGGCGGCGGACGCGGCCGAGCAGGATTTCATCAACCGCAGCAAGGGCGGTGTGCCGGACGAGATTCCCGAGGTCTCGCTGTCGGGTGCACCGATGGGCGTGGCGGCCTTGCTCAACGCGGCGGGCCTGGTGGCGTCCAACGGCGAAGGGAACCGGCTGATCGACGGTGGTGGTGTGCGCATCGACTCGTCGGTGGTCAGCGACAAGGGCCTGAAGCTGGGCGCTGGTGCGTACGTGGTGCAGGTGGGCAAGCGGAAGTTTGCTCGCGTCACGCTTTCATAAACCTGCACCTCGCGGGATCGGGGCGCCAGCGCGCTCTGTTCCGTTCGTGTCCCCGGACCGGCTGCGCCGGTCCTCCTCCTTTTACCTCACTGCACAGAACGCGCTGTCGCCCCGATCCGAGGTGATATGGGCATTCCACGGTGGGCGCGCCCATTTGTGCGCGGTTGGAAGGACTGGGGTGGCTGACGCAGCGAAGTAAAGGAGGAGGGGTCGCGCAGCGGCACCGGGGGACATGAGCGGAGTCGGCCACCCCAGCCCTTCCAACCATGGAGGAAGCGCAGGAGCAAACCAAGGCTCTCAACGAGCCCCAGCCTTCTCCAATATCGACACCATGGCCGAGTACCCACGGGCCTTCGCCAGCGCCAAGGGTGTCTGACCACTGCGGTCCGCCAATTGAAGGTTCGCCCCCGCGTCAATCAATGCCTTCAACGTCGCCTGGTGCCGCACACCGCTATCGCCCAGCACGATGGATTCGATCACGGCGGTCCAGTGCAGGTTGTTCACATGGTCCAGCGGCGCGCCCGCCGCGATCAGTTGCCGCACCACACCGTCGTGCCCCAGATGTGCCGCCGCGATCAGGGCCGTGCCGTCGTAGCGGCTGGTGGTCTGCTTCGCGCTAGCGCCCAGCTGCAACAACACCTTCAGCGTCTCTTCGTCGTCCGCCACCGATGCGATGGTGACGGCGTCGTAGCGGTCGCTTTCCAGCTGGTTCAGGTCGGCGCCGGCTCTCACCAGCACACGGATCACCTCGCGCTGGCGGGCGAACGTGGCCACGTGCAGTGGCGTGCGTCCGTACCCATCGATGGCGTTCGGTGCCGCACCCGATGCGAGCAGGCGCTGGACCTTGGCCACATCGCCCTTGTGCGTCGCCATGTGCAGACCGGTGTAGACCGCCGCCTCGACCGCGCTGGGTGCGACCTGGGCTTGCGCCGCCACACCGCCGAAGCCCAGCGACAGGGCCAGCAACAGCGTTTTCATTTCAGCAGTTCCGCGACCTTGGCAATGCCCGCGTTCGCGCACTGCTCGTCCAGGTGACCACCGGGCGCGCCGCCCACACCGACCGCGCCAATCACCTCGTTGCCGACCTTGACAGGCACGCCACCGCCCAGGATCAGGAAGCCGGGGATGTCGACCAGGGTCGCGGCGCCGGGGTTCTTCTGCACGTTCTCCAGCATCGCGGTGGTCGGCGCCTTGGCCGAGGCCGAGGTGTAGGCCTTGCCTTGTGCGGCACCGAGGGTGTGTGGGCCAGCGTTGTCGGCGCGCTGCAGGGCGCGCAGGGTGCCGGCGCGGTCGACCACGGCGGCGGTGACGTTGTAGCCCGCGGCGCTGCAGGAAGCGACGGTGGCGGCGGCGATCTGGTTGGCGAGGTCCAGCGACATGTTCTTCTCGGTGCGCACGGCCTGCGCGCTGGCGGCAGCGGTGATCAGGGACAGGGCGAGGCCGGATGCAAAAACGGTGGCTTTCATGGGGTTCTCCTTCGGGTGTGTGCGGTTCGATCAACCGTGGGAGAACTGTAAAAATTCGCCGCCTTCACCGCCATTCGGGCGGCTACGCGCGGCACTCCGTAGAACTACGGAGTGTTGCCACCGCTGTCGGCGTCCACCAGCGCGGCGTAGTGACGGATCAGCTTCGCCAGCGACTCGGCCTGCAGCTTGGCGAACAGGTTGGCGCGGTGGCTTTCCACCGTGCGCGGCGAGAGATCGAGCGCACGGCCGATCTCCTTGTTGGTCAGGCCGGCGACGATCAGGCCCAGCACCTCGCGCTCGCGCTCGGAGAGCTGCGCGTAGCGTTCGCGCGCGGCGCGGTCGGCCTGGTGCCGCTCGCGCGAGCGCACGTGCTGGCGCACCGCGTTCTGCAGCGCTTCGATCAGCAGCTCGTCGTTGACCGGTTTCTCCAGGAACTCGGCGGCACCGGCCTTGAAGGCACGACGGCACATCTCCACCGTGCCGTGCCCGGTGAGCATGATCACCGGCTGGTCCACGCCCTGTGCGACCAGGGTGTCGAGCACCGTCAGGCCGCTGATGCCGGGCATGCGCACGTCGAGCACGATGGCGCCGATGGCCTCGCGGTCGAAGCCGTCGAGAAACGCTTGCGGATCGGCCCAGGTCGTGACGCGCAGGCCCACGGTGCCGATCAGCAGCGCGAGGCTTTCGCGCACTGCCGCGTCGTCGTCGATCAGGTGGATGGTAGGCGACAGGGTGGGGCTCACAAGGCCACCTCCGCTCTTCGAGCTGCGGGGCGAGCTTGCTTGGGGCGGCCCGGCGCGGCGCTCATTGGGGCGCCTCCGCCAGTGGCAGGCGCAGGCTGAACACCGCGCCGCCCTCGGGCCGGTTGGCGGCGCTCAGCGAGCCGCCCATGCCGCTGGCCAGGGTGTCGCAGAGCGAGAGGCCCAGGCCGAGGCCGCCCTCTCGGGTGGAGAAAAAAGGTTCGAACAGGCGCGGCAGCACCTCGGTCGGGATGCCCGGGCCGCTGTCGGCCACCCGCAGCTCGCCTTGGCCGTCGGCCTGCGACACCGTGAGCGTGAGGCGGCGTGCCCCGGGCTCCGCCGCTTCCATCGCCTGCAGCGCGTTCATCAGCAGGTTGTGCACGATCTGGTCGAGCGCCACCGGGTCGGCCGCCACGCGCACCGGCGCCATGGCCTGCAACTGCGGCGCGACGCCGCGGCGTTGGCATTCGGGTTCCAGCAGGTACAGCGCCCGGCGCACGGTCTCGGCCAGATCCACCGCGAGCACGCTGCCGTGGCTGTCCGGCCGCTCGACCGCGCGGCGCAGGCGGCCCACCACCTCGGCGGCACGCCGGGCCTGCGCGGCGGCCTGCGCCATGGCGGTGCGCGCGGTGTCCAGCTCGGGCGGCTCGTCGGCCAGCAGGCGCTGCGCGGCCTGGGTGTTGGCCAGCACCGCGGTGAGCGGCTGGTTGAGTTCGTGCGCCATGCCGGCGGCCAGCTCGCCCAGGGTGTTCAGGCGCGCCACCTGGCCCAGCCGCAACAGCTCTTCGGCGCGGCGCCGTGCGATCCGCTGGCGCTGCCACTGGGCCAGGGCCGCGAGCACCAGCGCCACCGCCAGGGCCCACGCCAGCATGCGGCCCCAGGGCAGTTCGCCCCAGCCCATCTGCCGCGTGGCGACCACGTCGAAAGGCTGGCTCCCGGCGGCCAGGTGTTTGTGGAAGTCGAAGCGCCAGCCGGTCGCGTCGCTCAGCGCGGTGGCGTCGCCCGCCTGCAGCTCGAAGGCCCGGCCTTCGTGTTCCAGCGCGACGCGCACCGGGCTGCTGGCGGGCTGCATCGGCCACTCGGCCCAGGGCACCATGCCGCGCAGGTCGATGGTGAGGGCATAGGCCGTGGGGGCGGCGGCGAGCACCAGCCGGTAGCGCCCGCTGGCCAGGTCCACCGCCGCGAGCGCGGCCCGCCGCTGGGCCCGCGAGGCGGCTTCGGCAGCGCCCAGGGCCGCGTCCGGCCAGCTGGCGTCGCGGTCGCGGCGCTGCACCGCGAGGATGTGCGGGTAGAGCGCGGGCAGGCGCTGTTCGGGGGGCGTGGCGCCCGGCGTTTCAGGCCCGGGTTGCAGCAGGGCCAGGGTGTCGAGGATGGCGTCGTGCTGCACCACCTGCTGGCTCAACAGCCGGTGCACGATGCGGGCGTCGGTCTCGAACAGGGCGCGCTGTTCGGCGATGGCCTGCCGCGCGAGCAGCACGGCACCGGCCAGCGAGACCGCCGCCCCGACCATCCACCACCACCGCGTGCCCGAGCCCGTGTTGCGCATGCGGCGGATTCTGGCATGCACGCCGGACCAGGGGCGCGTGGGAGATCGGCCGGGCCAGCCGCCGGGCCGATCCAACCTGGTCCAGCCCCCTCGGGGGGCAGCGTGTGGGGGCTCAATCGAACAGCGGCTTGACCTTCCAGATGTCGTCGGCGTACTCGCGGATGGTGCGGTCGGAGGAGAACATGCCCATGCCGGCCACGTTCATGATCGCGTGGTGGGCCCAGTCGGTGGGGCGGCGGTACAGCTCGTCCACCTTCAGCTGGGTCGCCACGTAGTCGGCGTAGTCGGCCAGCAGCAGGTAGTAGTCCGATTCGAGCAGCGTGCGCGTGATGTCGTGGAAGCGGTTGGGCTCATCGGGGCTGAAGGCGCCTTCGGCGATGCGGTCGATCGCGGTCTTGAGGTCGTAGTTGTGGTCGTAGTAGCGGCGCGGGTTGTAGCCGCTCGCGCGCAGCGCCGCGACCTGCTCGGTGCGGTTGCCGAAGATGAAGATGTGCTCCAGCCCCACGTTTTCAGCGATCTCGATGTTGGCGCCGTCCCAGGTGCCGATGGTCAGCGCCCCGTTGAGCGCGAACTTCATGTTGCCAGTGCCCGAGGCTTCGGTGCCCGCGGTGGAGATCTGCTCGGAGAGGTCGGCCGCGGGGATGATGACCTCGGCCAGCGAGACGCGGTAGTTCGGCAGGAACACCACCTTGAGCTTGTCGCCGATGCGCTTGTCGTGGTTGACGGTGCGCGCCACGTCGTTGATCAGCTTGATCACCAGCTTGGCCATGTAGTAGGCCGAGGCCGCCTTGCCGCCGAAGATCACGGTGCGCGGCACCCAGTTGGCGTTGGGGCGGGCCAGGATCTGGTGGTAGCGCGTCACCACGTGCAACACGTTGAGCAGCTGGCGCTTGTATTCGTGCATGCGCTTGATCTGCACGTCGAACAGGCTCTCGGGGTCGACCACGATGCCGGTCTCTTTCGCGATGCGTTCGGTCAGGCGCTGCTTGTTCTGGGCTTTGGCGAGGCGGAACGCGCTCTGGAACTCGGTGTCGTCGGCCAGCGCGCGCAGCTGCGTCAGTTCGTCCAGGTGGCGGCGCCAGGTGGTGCCGATGCGCGCGTCGATCAGCGCCGAGAGCGGCCGGTTGGCCTGCGAGAGCCAGCGCCGTGGCGTGATGCCATTGGTCTTGTTGTTGAAGCGCTCGGGCCACAGGCGCGCGAAGTCGGCAAAGATGGTTTCCACCATCAGCTGGCTGTGCAGGGCCGACACACCGTTGATCTTGTGGCTGGCCAGCACCGAGAGGTAGGCCATGCGCACGCGGCGCTGGCCGTGTTCGTCGATCAGCGAGATGCGGCGCAGCAGCTCGTTTTCGCCCGGGAAGCGGTCGTGCACCTCGGCCAGGAAACGCGCGTTCATGTCGTAGATGATGCGCAGGTGGCGCGGCAGCAGGCGGCCCATCAGCTCCACCGGCCAGGTCTCCAGCGCCTCGCTCATCAGGGTGTGGTTGGTGTAGCTGAAGATGCGCTGGCACAGGTCCCAGGCGGTGTCCCACTCCACGTGGTGTTCGTCCACCAGGATGCGCATCAGCTCGGGCACGGCGAGCGCCGGGTGGGTGTCGTTGAGGTGGATGGCGACCTTGTCGGCCAGCTGGTCGAAGCTGCCGTGCGTCTTGAGGTAGCGGCGCACGATGTCCTGGAGCGAGGCGCTGACGAAGAAGTACTCCTGGCGCAGGCGCAGCTCCTTGCCGTGTTCGGTGCTGTCGTCGGGGTAGAGCACGCGCGAGACGTTCTCCGACTCGTTCTTGGCCTCCACGGCGCGCATGTAGTCGCCCTTGTTGAAGGCGTCGAGGTTGATGCCGCTGGTGGCGCGCGCGGTCCACAGGCGCAGCGTGGTGACGCTGCTGAGCTCGTGGCCGGGCACGCCGCTGTCGTAGGCGGTGGCGATCACGTCCTCGGTGTCGACCCAGCGCACGTGCTCGCCTTCCTGCACCAGCCGGCCGCCGAACTGCACCGGGTAGCTGAACTCGGGGCGCATGAACTCCCAGGGGTTGCCGTTGACCAGCCAGTAGTCGGGCTCTTCGACCTGGCGGCCGTCGACGATGCGCTGCGCGAACATGCCGAAGTCGTAGCGGATGCCGTAGCCCATGCCGGGCAGACCGACCGTGGCCATGGAGTCGAGGAAACAGGCGGCCAGGCGACCCAGGCCCCCGTTGCCCAGGCCGGCGTCGGTCTCGAGGTCGATCAGCGCGTCAAAGTCGGCGCCGAGCTGGGTGCAGGCGGTTTTCGCGTCGTCGTAGATGCCGACCGCGAGCAGGGCGTTGGTGAGTGCGCGCCCGGTGAGGAATTCCAGCGAGAGGTAGTACACGCGCTTGGCATCGTTGTCCTGCGACACGGCCAGGGTCTCGCGCCAGCGGTGCATGGTGCGGTCGCGCACCGCGTGGAACAGGGCAAACAGCCAGTCGCGCCGGGTGGCCGAGCGCAGGTCTTTGCCCACGGCGTAGACCAGCCGGTTGGCGATGGACTTGCGCAGCGCATCGACCGTGTTGTCCAGGTGGTCGTATTCGAACGGGGCGGTGGCGGTGCCGACGGTGGGGATCAGGGGGGTGTTGGGCATGGTCTCGGTTCGAAAGAGCGGTGGGCGGGTGGACGGCGTCAAGCAGAAGCTGTGCCAGTGGCGTCGGCGCGGGCCTGCTGGTAGACCCGCAGGGTGTCGGTGGCGGCGCGTTCCCAGCCGAAGCGCAGCGCCATGGCGTGGCGTTGCACCGCCTGCCAGTCGGCCGGGCGGCGGCGCAGCGCAAAGGCGCGGCGCAGGGCGGACCACAGGCTGTGTGTGTCGAGCCCCTGGAAGACGAAGCCGCTGGCACTGCCGTCGTCGAGGTTTTCAAGGCTGCAGTCGATGACCGTGTCGGCCAGCCCCCCCACCGCGCGCACCAGGGGGAGCGTGCCATAGCGCAGGCCGTAGAGCTGGGTCAGGCCGCAGGGCTCGAAGCGCGAGGGCACCAGGATCACGTCGCCGCCGGCGATCACGCCGTGGGCGAGCGACTCGTCGTAGCCGATGTGCAGGGCCACCTGCGCGGGGTGTCGCGCCACGCTGTCGCGCAGGGCGTCCTCGATGGCGGGGTCGCCCGCGCCGAGCACGGCGAGCTGGCCGCCGCGCTGCACCAGCCCGTCGATCACGCCGGGCAGCAGGTGCAGGCCTTTCTGTTCGGTGAGGCGGCTGACCACGACGAACAGCAGCGCATCGGGGCGGGCCTGCAGGCCCATGCGCTGCTGCAGCCGCGCCTTGGCCTCGGCCTTGCCCTGCAGGTGGTCGGCGTCAAAGCCGGGCTGCACCAGCGCATCGGCCGCCGGGTCCCACACCGCGTCGTCGACGCCGTTGAGGATGCCGTGCAGCACGGCTTGCCGGTGGCGCAACAGGCCGTCGAGGCCGCAACCCTGTTCTTCGCCGGTGATCTCGCGCGCGTAACTCGGGCTCACCGTGGTGATGGCGTCGCTGTATTGCAGCCCGGCCTTCATGAACGACACCTGGCCGTGGAACTCCAGCCCTTGCACGTGGAACAGCGCGTCGGGCAGCCCCAGGCGGTGGCACACGCTGATGGGGAACAGGCCTTGGTAGGCGAGGTTGTGGATGGTGAACACCGTGGCGGGGCGGCGGTGGCCCGCCGCGACCAGGCGGGCCAGGTAGGCGAAGGCCAGACCGGTGTGCCAGTCGTGGCCGTGCACCACATCGGGGTGCCAGGCCGGGTCCAGACCGGTGCCCAGCAACGCCGCCGCCCAGCCCAGCCAGGCGAACTGGTCGGCTGCGTCGGCCCAGGGCTTGCCGCTGGCGTCGTGGTACGGGTTGCCGGGCCGGTCGAACAGGCCGGGCGCGTGCAGCAGCATCACGGCCTGCCCGTTGGCGCTGATGCGGCCCCGTTGCAGCCAGGGTGTGGGACCGGGCGCCGAACTGGCCAGCGGCCCCAGCCCGCCCGGCAGGCCCATGGCGCCGCCCGCCGGCACCAGCAGGCTCGGCCCTTCGGGCGTGACGCCGGCCACGATGGACGGAAAGGCCGGCAGCAGCAGGCGCACATCAGCGCCCAGCGCCGACAGGGCCGGCGGCAAACCCGCACTCACGTCGGCCAAGCCCCCGGTTTTCAGCAGCGGAAAGACCTCGGAGCAGACGTAAAGGACTTTGGGGGAGTTCATGCAGAGATCCATGTCCGAACGAAGGGGAGTCAAGCCAGCACACCGCGGAACCGGCTTCGCCGGGCCGCCAGTGTGGCCTCCCGTACAGGGGGGTGACGCCGAAGGCGGCGCGGGGGGTGATCAAGTTCTCGGGGGGTCATTCCAAAGCCAACAGCATCTCGCGCGTCACCAGCACCACCCCGCTGTCGGTGCGGTAGAAGCGGCGCGCGTCCTCGGCGGCATCAAAACCGATCTGCATGCCCTCGGGGATCACGCAGCCGTTGTCGATCACCACCTTGCGCAGCTTGCAGTTCCGGCCCACGTCCACCTCGGGCAGCAGCACGGCCTCTTCGACCGTGGCGAAGGAGTGGATGTGGACCTTGGAGAACAGCACCGAGCGGCGCACCGAGCCGCCCGAGATGATGCAGCCGCCCGAGACCAGCGCGTCCACCGCCATGCCACGGCGACCGTCGTCGTCGAACACGAACTTGGCCGGCGGCAGCTGCTCCTGGTAGGTCCAGATCGGCCAGTCGCGGTCGTACATGTCGAGCTCGGGAATGGTGCCGGTGAGGTCGAGGTTGGCGGCCCAGTAGGCGTCCACCGTGCCCACGTCGCGCCAGTAGGCCGGGGCCTCGGGCGAGCTCTTCACGCAGGACATGCCGAAGGGGTGGGCCACGGCCTGGCCCTCGGCCACCATCGCGGGGATCACGTCCTTGCCGAAGTCGCGGCTGGAGCCGGGTGTGGCGGCGTCTTTTTCCAGCGCATCAAACAGGTGCTGCGCATCGAACACATAGATGCCCATGCTGGCCAGCGACACGCCCGGTTTGCCCGGCATGGCGGGCGGGTGCTCGGGTTTTTCCAGGAAGTGGGTGATTTGGCGGTGACCGTCGATGGCCATCACGCCGAAGGCGCTGGCCTCTTCGATCGGCACCTCGATGCAGGCCACCGTGCACTTCTTGCCCTGCGCCACGTGGTCGGCGATCAGCTCGGCGTAGTCCATCTTGTAGATGTGGTCGCCGGCGAGGATGAGGATGTATTCCGGCTTGTGCGCGCGCAGGATGTCCAGGTTCTGGTACACCGCGTCGGCCGTGCCCAGGTACCAGCTCTCGTCGTCCATGCGCTGCTGCGCCGGCAGCAGGTCGATGAACTCGTTGAACTCGTTGCGCAGGAAACTCCAGCCGCGCTGCAGGTGGCGCAGCAGGCTGTGCGACTTGTACTGGGTGAGCACGCCGATGCGGCGCACGCCCGAGTTCAGGCAGTTCGAGAGCGCGAAGTCGACGATGCGGAACTTGCCGCCGAAGTACACCGCGGGTTTGGTGCGGCGGTCGGTCAGCGCCTTCAGGCGCGAGCCGCGCCCACCGGCGAGCACCAGGCCGATGGTGCGGCGGGCCAGGTATTGGGGCGTGTTCTTGTGTTCCATGTTTGTCTCCTGTTGTGTTGAAAGGCGGTGGGAAGGGAAAGCCGGAGCGCGTGACCCACCCAGGGCACCCAAAGAACCGGCTTTGCCGGGCCAAAGGGTGCGTCCCCCTGGGGGGAGGGCGCGCAGCGGCGCAGGGGGGTCATTCCGGCCTCCATCGCCCGTGGGCGCGGGTCATGGCCGCCAGGCGCTCGGCGGGGCGGTGGTCCACCTGGCTCCAGTCGAAGCGCCATTCCCAGCAGCCGGTGGCCAGACCGGGGGTGTTCATGCGGTGTTTGGTGTCCAGGCCCAGCACGTCCTGGAACGGCACCACCAGCGTGTTGGCGACCGACATCGACAGCGCGTTGATCAGGGTCCAGTGCGGCTCGGTGTCCACACCGAGGCCCAGGTAGGCTCGCGCCGAGGTCTTTTCGCCGGCGGGCGCGCTGTTCCACCAGCCCACCGTGGTCTCGTTGTCGTGCGTGCCGGTGTAGGCCACGCAGCCGCGCTCCAGGTTGTGCGGCAGGTAGGGGTTGGCCGGTCCGCTGCCGAAGGCGAACTGCAGGATGCGCATGCCCGGGTACCCGCAGGCCTGGCGCAGCGCGCTCACCTCGGGCGTGATCATGCCCAGGTCTTCCGCGATGATGGGCAGCTGGCCCAGCTCGTCCTCGATCGCCTGGAAGAACGCGAGCCCGGGCCCGGGCTGCCACTGGCCGGCCACGGCGGTGGGCTCGCTGGCGGGGATTTCCCAGTGCGCCTCGAAGCCGCGGAAGTGGTCGAGCCGCACCACGTCGACCTGCTGGAACAGGTGCGCCAGCCGGTCTTTCCACCAGCGGTGGCCGCGGTGGGCCATGGCTTCCCAGTTGTAGAGCGGGTTGCCCCAGCGCTGGCCGGTGGGGCTGAAGTAGTCCGGGGGCACACCGGCCACCACATGGGGGTCCATCTGTTCGTCGAGCAGGAACTGGTCGGCGTGGGCCCACACATCGGCGCTGTGGTGCGCCACGAAGATCGGCGCGTCGCCCACCATCTGCACGCCGCGCTCGCGCGCATAGCCGCGCAACGCCTGCCACTGCACCCAGAAACGCCACTGCACGAAACGCCAGAAGCCCAGCGCGTGGGCCGACTGTTCGCGCACCGCGTCCAGCGCGGCCTGGTCGCGGCGGGCCAGCGGCTCGGGCCAGAGCGACCAGGGGCCGCCGTGGCGTTCGTCGATCACCATGAAGAGGGCGTGGTCGTCGAGCCAGTGGGCGTGTTCTTCGCAGAACGTGGCCAGGGCCTCGCGGCAGACGTCGGTGGCGCGCTGGTTGAACCCGTCCCAGGCCTTGCGCAGGCAGGCCATGCGGTACGGCGCCACGCGCTCGAAGTCGCAGCGGTGGTGGTCGAAACCCTTGCGCGCCATCCATGGCAGCCAGCCCTGTTGCACCAGGTCGTCCAGGTCCACCATCAGCGGGCTGCCGGCGAAGGCCGAGACGCTCTGGTAGGGCGAATTGCCCGGGCCGGCGGGCGAGAGCGGCAGGATCTGCCAGAGCGACTGGCCGGCGGAGGCCAGCCAGTCGACAAAGTGGCGCGCGGCGGAGCCGAGGTCGCCCGAGCCGTGGGGGCCGGGCAGGCTGGTGATGTGCAGCAGCACGCCGCTGGTGCGGCGCGAAAGGATGTCGTGGGGGTGCGGGTTCATGGCGTGGTGCGAAGGTGTGGCTTCAGCCTTGCAAGCTCTGGACCAGCAGGTGCACGCCCGGTTCGTTCAGCAGCAGCTCCCCGGTGTGGGCGCCGCCGGACGCGTCGGTGCGGGTCAGCGCGCGGGCGCTGTCCAGCCGCAGCGACCAGGCGCCCGCCGGCAGCGCCATGGTGGTGGGGCCGTGGCCGGCGTGCCACACCAGCAGCAGGCGCTCGGTGGGGGGCTGACCGGGTTCGCCCGCCGTGATGAGCGCACCCAGCGTGCGGTGGTCCGTGCTTTGCCAGGCCTGGAACGACGGCGCCAGGCCGTTCACGTCGATCCAGGCGATGTCGGCCGGCCCGCCCTGGGCGGGGGGCAGGCCGCTGAACCAGCGGGTCTGGCGCAGGCCCGGGTGCTGGCGGCGCAGCGCGGCCAGGCCACCCACGAAACCGGCCAGGGTGGTGTCGGCCCGCGCCCAGTCGAGCCAGGTGATGGCGTTGTCCTGGCAGTAGCTGTTGTTGTTGCCCTGCTGGCTGTGGCCGATCTCGTCGCCGGCCAGCAGCTGCGGCGTGCCCTGCGCGCAGAACAGCGTGGCGAGCAGGGCGCGGCGCCACAGGCCGCGCCGGTGCCGCACGCCGGGGTCGTCGCTCGGGCCTTCCGTGCCGGCGTTCGCGCTCAGGTTGTGGCCGTGGCCGTCGCGGTTGTCTTCGCCGTTGGCGCGGTTGTGCTTGCGGGCAAAGGCGGTGAGATCGGCGAGGTTGAAGCCGTCGTGGGCGGTGAGCAGGTTGACGCTGGCGGTGGGCAGCCGGTCGTGGCGGCGGAAGCGGTCGCTGCTGGCGCAGACGCGGTTGGCGAGTTCGCCGCGCGTGGCCGGGTGGCCGAGCCAGAAGGCGCGCACGCCGTCGCGGAAGCTGTCGTTCCACTCCAGCCAGCCCGGGGCGAAGCCGCCCAGGTGGTAACCGTTGGGGCCGATGTCCCAGGGCTCGGCGATCAGCCGCACGTGGCGCAGCACCGGGTCTTGCGCCATGGCGGTGAGCAGGGGGGCTTGGGGGTGGAAGGCATGGCCGAGCGCGGCGACGCGGCCCAGCGACACCGCGAGGTCAAAGCGGAAACCGTCCACGCCATAGGCCATCACCCACCAGCGCAGGCTGTCCATCACCCACTGCACCACGCGCGGCTCGCTCACGTTGAGGCTGTTGCCGCAACCGCTGAAGTTGTGCGGCACGCCACGCTCGCCCATGGCGTACCAGCTGTTCTGGCCCAGGCCGCGCCAGCTGAGCGTGGGGCCGTCGAGGTCGCTCTCGGCCGTGTGGTTGAACACCACGTCGAGCACCACCTCGATGCCCGCGCGGTGCAGCGCGTCCACCATCAGGCGGAACTCGGCGCGCACGGCGGCGGCCTGCTCGGCATCCGAGGGGTCGCGGCCCCCGGTGGCGGCCGCGTAGGCGGGCTCGGGCGCAAAGGCGCTGAGCGTGTTGTAGCCCCAGTGGTTGGAGAGGCCGCGCGCCAGCAGGTGGCGCTCGCTGATGTGCTGGTGCACCGGCAGCAGGCAGACGGTGGTGACGCCCAGGCGCTGCAGGTGGGCGAGCACGGCCGGGTGGGCCAGGGCGGCGTAACTGCCGCGCTGCGCCTCGGGCACCTCGGGGTGCAGGCGGGTCAGCGCCTTCACATGGGCTTCGTAGAGGAACACGCGCTCACCCGCGACCCATGGGCGTGGTGCGATGGCCTGGCCGGCGGCCAGTTCGGCCTCGGTGTCCAGCACCACGCACTTGGGCATGGCGGCGGCGTTGTCTTGCGGGTCGGGCTGGTGCTGCCCCCAGGCTAGGGTGGGCTGCAGCGGGTCCGCCGCGGTGTGGCCGGTCTGCAGCGCCAGGCGCCCGGTGTGGCCGACCAGGGCCAGCGCCCAGGGGTCGAGCAGCAGGCGGGCGGGGTTGAAGCGCTGGCCGGCGTCGGGGTTCCAGGGCCCATGGGCGCGCAGGCCGTAGAGCTGGCCGGAGGTCAGGCCCGGCACGAAGCGCGACCAGAGGCCATTCCCCGCGGCCACCAGCGCCACCCGACCAGTGGACCGTTGCGCCGCGTCGAACAGCTCCACCTCGACCGCACTGGCCTCGGGCGCCCAGACGGCAAACCGCACGCCACGCTGCCCGTTCTGCGCCTGCAGGTGGGCACCCAACCCGGGGGCGGTGTGCGCTGTGCTCATGCGCTCGCGGGTTCGGGCTGCAGCCAGACAACGGCCAGCGGGGGCAAGGTGAGCGCCGCCGACCAGCCCTGGCCGTGCAGCGGCTGTGCCTCGGCCAGCACGCGGCCATGGTTGCCCACGTTGCTGCCGCCGTAGTGGCCGGAATCGGTGTTGAGGCTTTCGCGCCAGGCGCCGTCGTGCGGCAGGCCGACGCGGTAAGCGTGGCGCACCACCGGCGTGAAGTTGGCGACCACGACCACGGTGTCTTCCAGCCGCTGCCCGTAGCGCACAAAGGCCAGCACGCACTGGTCGGCGTCGTCCACCACCAGCCACTGGAAGGCGTGCGGGTCGGTGTCTCGCGCGTGCAGCGCGGGCTCGCGGCGGTAGGTGTGGTTGAGGTCGCGCACCAGTTGCTGCACCCCCGCGTGCGTCGGGTCGCCCAGCAGGTGCCAGGGCAGCTCGCTGTCGTGGTTCCACTCGGTGGGCTGGGCCAGCTCGGCGCCCATGAAGAGCAGCTTCTTGCCCGGGTGCGCGTACATCCAGGCGTAGAGCGCGCGCAGGTTGGCGAGCTGCTGCCAGCGGTCGCCGGTCATCTTGCCCAGCAGCGAGCCCTTGCCGTGCACCACCTCGTCGTGCGAGAGCGGCAGCACATAGTCTTCGCTGTAGGCGTAGGCCATGGCGAAGGTCATCTTGTGGTGGTGCCAGCGCCGGTTGACCGGGTCTTCCGCCATGTAGGCCAGGGTGTCGTGCATCCAGCCCATGTTCCATTTGTGGTCGAAGCCCAGGCCGCCCTCAACCACCGGGCCGGTCACGCGGGGGAAGGCGGTGGACTCTTCGGCGATGGTGGTGGCCTGCGGTGCCTCGCGCTGCAGCACCTCGTGCACCTCGCGCACGAAGGCGATGGCCTCGTAGTTCTCGCGCCCGCCGTCGCGGTTGGGCACCCACTCGCCTTCGGGGCGGCTGTAGTCGCGGTAGAGCATGGAGGCCACGGCGTCCACGCGCAGGCCGTCGATGCCGTACTGCTCGATCCAGAACAGCGCGTTGCCGACCAGGAAGTTGCGCACCTCCAGGCGGCCGAAGTTGTAGATCAGCGTGTTCCAGTCGCGGTGGAAACCTTCGCGCGGGTCGGCGTGTTCGTACAACGCCGTGCCGTCGAAGCGCGCCAGCGCGTGTTCGTCGGTCGGGAAGTGGGCGGGCACCCAGTCCAGAATGATCTTCAGGCCGGCGGCGTGCGCGGCGTCGACGAAGCGGCGGAAGCCCTCGGGTGTGCCGTAGCGCGCGGTGGGCGAATACAGGCCGGTGGGCTGGTAGCCCCAGGAGGCGTAGAACGGGTGCTCGCTGACCGGCAGCAACTCCAGGTGGGTGAAGCCCATGCCGGTGGCGTAGGGCACGAGGTGCTCCACCAGGTCGTCCCAGGTGGGCAGGGTGTGGCCGCCACCCGGGCGTTTCCACGAACCCACGTGCACTTCGTAGACCGCCATGGGCGCGGGCGGCCGCGTGTGCGCCGCCGTGGCCATGGGCGAGGCGCGCAGGGGTTCACAGACGCGCGATGCGTTGCCCGGGGGCAGCTCGGTTTCGCGCGCGTAGGGGTCGGTCTTCATCACGGTGCTGCCGTCGGCACCGTGCACCTCGAACTTGTACCAGGCGCCCACGCCGGCCCCGGGCACGAACAGCTCCCAGACGCCGCACTCCGGGCGCAGCCGCATCGATTGCACCCGCCAGCCGTTGAAGTCGCCGGTCAGCCCGACGTGGCGGGCGGCGGGCGCCCACACGGCAAACGCCGTGCCCGCGACGCCGCCCATGACCGTGGGGTGGGCGCCGAGCTTTTGCCAGGGCCGCAGGTGCTTGCCCTCGGCGAGCAGCCAGGCATCGGTGTCACCGATCCAGAAACCGGGGGGCGAGGGGGTGTCGGTGGTGCTGGGGATCATGGTGGTGGGTCTCTGGGACATTCTGTCACTGAACTGGTACCAAGCGGTTACAAACCGGGGCGATCAGGGCGTGCGGGCACTGGGAGACAATCGGTCCATGCCCACGTCCGCAACCCGTTTTCTCACCCCGCAGCGCCTGCTCATGGCCTCGGTGGTGGTGGCCCTGATCACCATCACGCTCAAGACCCTGGCCTGGTACGTCACCGATTCGGTGGGCCTGCTCTCGGACGCGATGGAGTCGCTCGTCAACCTGGCCAGCGCCATCTTCGGGCTGGTGATGGTGACGATCGCGGCCCGCCCGGCGGACGACGACCACCCTTACGGGCACCACAAGGCCGAGTACTTTTCGTCCGGTTTCGAGGGCATCCTGATCATCGTCGCGGCGCTGGGCATCGTCTGGACGGCGGTCCATCGCCTGCTCGACCCCCAGCCCATCGAGCAGGTGGGCTGGGGCCTGGCGCTGTCGGTGGCGAGCTCGGCGCTCAACGGCCTGCTGGCCTGGGTGATGTTCCGCGCTGCGAAGGAACACCGTTCGATCGCGCTGGAGGCCGACGCCAAACACCTGACCACCGACGTCTGGACCTCGGCCGGCGTGGTGATCGGCATCGCCCTGGTGCATTACACCGGCTGGCTCTGGCTGGACCCGGTGGTGGCCATTGGCGTGGCGCTCAACATCCTGAAAGAAGGGTTCCACCTCATCTGGCGCTCGTCGCAAGGGTTGATGGACGAGGCCCTGGAGCCGGAGGTGATGGCCACGATCCAGCAGACGCTGGACGGTTTTGCGAGCCAGCGAGGCGAGGTGGCCATCATCCGCTTTGACCACGTGAGCACCCGCAAGGCCGGGCAGCGGCGGTTTGTCGATCTGCACATGCACATGCCCGCGAGCTGGACGCTCGGGCGCGCGGCCGCCGTGCGCGTCAGCGTGGAGCAGGCGCTGATGAGCGCGGTGCCGGGGCTGCGGGCGTCGATCCAGTTGCTGCCCAGCGACGTGGAAGCCCATTTCTTTGACGAGGCCGATCTCAAGTGATGTCCCTGCTGCAGCGCGTGAGCGAGGCCCGCGTCGTGATCGCGGGCGAGACCGTGGGCGAGATCGGTCACGGCCTGCTGGTGCTGGTCTGCGCCGAACCGGGCGACACCGAGGCCGTCGGCGAGAAGCTGCTGGCCAAGATCCTGAAGCTGCGCATCTTCTCCGACGACCAGGGCAAGATGAACCGCAGCGTGCAGGACGTGGCCGGAGGCCTGCTCATCGTCAGCCAGTTCACCCTTGCGGCCGACACCCGCAGCGGCAACCGACCGGGCTTCACCCAGGCCGCGCCGCCCGCGCTGGGCGAGGCGCTCTACCACCGCTTCGTCGAGACCGCACGCCGGCAGCATCCCGTGGTGCAGACCGGCCGCTTCGGCGCCGACATGCAGGTCCACCTGATCAACGACGGGCCGGTGACGATCCCCCTGCGCATGGGTTGAGCGCGGCGCGTCCCGATCCTGTTTTCTTCGATGTCATGACCCTTCAACTGTTCGATTCCTTTTCCGCCTCTCCGCGCCCCGACGCCGACCGCCTCCTGGGCGGTTTCCGGTTGGGCGATGCGCCTTCCGATGCAGCGCCGGCCTGGCCGTTGCAGCGCCTCGTCACCCCGTTGCTGGGCGCCGACCGCCGCGGGTTCGAAGAGGCCTGGGTGGTGCCGGGCGACGCGCCGATGCTCGCCGGCCACACCGAAGGCATTGCCTGGCGCCGCTGCGACGACCTGCTGTTCGGCGTGATCGAGCTGGACGAGGCGCAGGTGACCGCCGCACCGCCGCGCTCGGCGCTGCACATCGCGAGCGAGATGGCCTACGCGCGCATCTTCCGCCTGCTTGATGCCCAGGGCCTGCCCCACCTGTGGCGGCTGTGGAACTACATGGCCGACATCAACCGCGAGTCTGACGGGCTGGAGCGCTACCGGCAGTTCAACCTGGGGCGCGCCGAAGCCTTCGAGCACGCGGCGCGCAGCGTGGTGGGCCGCGTGCCGGCCGCGTGTGCGCTGGGGCTCGCCGGCGGGCCGCTGAGCATTGCCTTCCTGGCCAGCGCCACGCCGGTGATCCCGATCGAAAACCCGCGCCAGGTCAGCGCCTTCCTGTACCCGAGCGACTACGGGCCGCGCCCCCCGACCTTTTCGCGCGCGGCGCTGGCGCAGACGCCTGGTCAGGAGATCCTGTTCGTGTCGGGCACCGCCAGCATCGTCGGCCACCAGACCGTGCACCTGGGGGATGTGCGGGCGCAGACGGCCGAGAGCCTGGACAACATCGCGGCGGTGCTGGCCGCGGCGCGGCCACATTCGCGCAGCGGCGGGTTCGGGCTGCCCGATCTTGCCTACCGCGTGTACGTGCGCGACGCCGCCGATCTGGCGGTGGTGCGCGAGGTCATCGACCCGCGCGTGGGCGGTGCGCCCGTGGTGTGTGTGCTGGCCGACGTGTGTCGCGCCGACTTGCTGGTCGAGATCGAGGCACAGGGAATTCGGTAACCCCCTGCGCCGCTTCGCGGCTTCCCCCCTTGAAGGGGGGACCCCACCAGTGGCCCGGCGAAGCCGGTTCCACGGTGGGTCTGGTGAATGCACGTGCTTCGGAACGCCAGCCGGGTCAGTACGGGCTTGCGATGCCCAGCCCGGCGAGGATTTCAATCTCGCGCGCTTCCATGTCTTCCGCGTCGGCCTCGCTGGTCTCGTGGTCCCAGCCCTGGGCGTGCAGGGTGCCGTGCACCAGCAGGTGGGCGTAGTGCGCGGCCAGGGTCTTCTTCTGTTCCTTCGCCTCGCGCGCCACGACCGGCGCGCACAGCACCAGGTCGGCCATCACCAGGGGCTCGGTCGCGTAGTCGAAGGTGAGCACGTTGGTGGCGTAGTCCTTCTGGCGGTAGCTGTGGTTCAGCGCCTGGCCTTCTTCGGCGTCCACGATGCGCACGGTGATCTCGGCGTCGGCGTCCAGCGCGTGGCGGATGCAGCGGATCACCCGGTGGCGCGGCAGCGCGGCGCGGTGGAGGGCGGCGTCGTCCAGCGCGCCGAATTGCAGGGACAGGGAGAGCGAGGGCAGGGCCATGGTGTCAGGCGGTTTTGCGGCGGGCGCGTTTCACCGGCGGCGCGTCCGCCGCGCCCGGGCTGCGCGCGTCGTAGGCATCCACGATGCGCGCCACCAGCGGGTGGCGCACCACGTCGGCGCTGGTCAGGCGGTTGAAGGCGATGCCGGTCACGCGCTTGAGCACGCGCTCGGCGTCGATCAGGCCCGAGAGCTGGGTGATGGGCAGGTCGATCTGGCTCACGTCGCCGGTGATGACGGCCTTGCTGCCGAAGCCGATGCGGGTGAGGAACATCTTCATCTGCTCCACGGTCGTGTTCTGCGCCTCGTCGAGGATCACGAAGGCGTGGTTCAGCGTGCGCCCGCGCATGAAGGCCAGCGGCGCGATCTCGATCTGCTGGCGCTCGAAGGCCTTCTGCACCTTGTCGGCGCCCATCAGGTCGTAGAGCGCGTCGTACAGCGGGCGCAGGTAGGGGTCCACCTTCTGGCCCAGGTCGCCGGGCAGGAAGCCGAGCTTTTCACCCGCCTCGACGGCCGGGCGCGTGAGCACGATCTTCTGCACCGCGCTGCGCTCCAGCGCATCGACCGCGCAGGCCACGGCCAGGTAGGTCTTGCCGGTGCCGGCCGGGCCGATGCCGAAGGTGATGTCGTGCGTGGCCATGTTCTCCAGGTAACGCGCCTGGTTGGGCGTGCGCCCGCGCACCTCGCCGCGCCGCGTCTGCATCGCCAGCGCGCCGTCGCCCGGCTCGGCCAGCGCCGTGTCGCCGCTGAGCATGAGCTGCACCTGTTCGGCGGGAATCGGCTTCTTCGCCATCTCGTACAGCGCCTGGATCACCTCCAGCGCCTGCTGCGCCCTGGCCTTGGGGCCTTCGATGCGGAACTGCTCGAAACGGTGCGCCACCTTGAGCTGCAGCGCCGCCTCGATGCTGCGGATGTGGCTGTCCATCGGGCCGCACAGGTGGGCCATGCGGGCGTTGTCGGGCGGGGAGAAGGTGTGGCGGAGGATCAAAACGGATAATCCAGGACAGTCCAATGAAAGGTCTTCAATGATAGGCAAGTTGACCGGCACGCTGCTGGAGAAAAATCCGCCCCAGATCCTGATCGACTGCCACGGCGTGGGTTACGAGGTGGACGTGCCCATGAGCACCTTCTACAACCTGCCCGCGCTGGGCGAAAAAATCTCGCTGCTGACGCACTTCGTGGTGCGCGAAGACGCGCAGCTGCTCTACGGCTTTGGCAGCGCCGCCGAGCGCGAGGCCTTCCGCCAGCTCGTCAAGATCAGCGGCATCGGTCCGCGCACCGCGCTCTCGGTGCTCTCGGGCATGAGCGTGGGTGACCTGGCGCAGGCCGTGACCGCGCAGGACGGGGCGCGCATCGTCAAGGTGCCCGGCATCGGCAAGAAGACCGCCGAGCGCCTGCTGCTCGAACTCAAGGGCAAGCTCGGCGCCGACCTGCCGCTGTCCGGTGGCGCCACCGCCGTGGGCGACGCGGCCAGCGACATCCAGCAGGCGCTGATGGCGCTGGGCTACAACGAAAAGGACGCGGTCGCCGCGCTCAAGGCCCTGCCCGCGGGCGTGGGGGTGAGCGAGGGCATCAAGCTGGCGTTGAAGGCGCTGGCGAAGTAAGGGGAAGTCCAGCCGGGAACGCGGCGGAACCGGCTTTGCCGGGCCGCAACGCGTTGCCCCCTGGGGGGTGGCGCCGCAGGCGGCGCGGGGGGAGTCCTCCTTTACTGCGCGTCCCGCACCACCCGCCCGTTGAGCGCCTGCACAGGGCGGGCATTGTTGGGGAACAGCTGGGCAAACAGCCTCAACTGGTCCTTGCTGACCGTCACCGGTGCCTTGATCACGTTCCACAGCACGCCTTCGGTGCAGGGCGGTGTGGTGAGTGAGCCCATGAACTGGTAGTAACGCTGGTCTGGCGGCAGCAGGGCGTTCATGTCGAGCAGACCGGCGGGCAGGCGCACGCGGTCGCCCGTGTCCAGCGGCATGTGGGTCCAGACCTTGTGCACCAGTTCGTTGGCCGCGCCCGGGTCGATCAGCACGGCGACCACGGCGAGCTGGCCTTCGGGGTTTTTGTGCACCAGGTGCGCGACCATCGAGAAACCCTTGTGATTGACCTTCTCTTCCGCCGGGTGGTGGAAATGGAACTGCAGCAGCTGGTAGGTCGAGCCGCGCACGCTCAGGGTGTTGCCGGGCTCCAGATCGACCTGGATGGTGTGGCCGTTGTTCACCACGCTGCCGCCGGTGGGGCGGTAGTCGAACTGCAACGGCTCGGCCGGGCCCTGGAGGGTGCCGGTGTCCTGGATGTGCACGGGCGACTGGCGCTTGCCGACGGCACAGGTGTCGAACTCGGGTTTCACGCCGGCCCAGTGCTCGGGGCCGTGTTCGCCCTCGTAGGACCAGTGGGGGTCGTGGCCTTTGGCGCCCCGGGCTTCGGGGGCCGCGTGTCCGCTGCGGATGGCGGCGACGGCCCGGTTGTGGTCTGGGGCGGTGGCGGCCGCGGCGTGGAGCCTGACGCGTGGCCTGGCGGTGACCGGCGCCTGCGGTTCGGCAGCCGGTGCCGAGGCGACCGCGGGGCCGCCTGCCGGCGCGCGTGCGGGTTCGCCGATCACCAGCGAGACCCCGCTTTTGGGGCTGCCGCTGGCGTCGAGGGCGGCCTTGATGCGGCTGGCCGCCGCCAGCGTCTCGGTCGAGCGGTCGCCACCGGCCGCCGGGTGGGCGGCCTGGGGCTTGGCGGTGGCGGCGGGGCGGGGCTCGGCGTGCGCGGCCGCCGCAGGGGGCGCCGCGGCGTCGCTGGCGGCGGCGGGGCCGGCCAGGCCGCACAGCGCCGCCACCGCGAGCAAGGACAGCGGGGCGGACAGGCGGAGTGCGGAGGGCGTTTTCATGGCGGGGGCAGGGTTCGTGCGTGAGACGGTGTTGCCGGTGTATCGGCAGCGGCGATCACCGACTTGAGCGGCCGTCTGCGGGGGGTGGCCTGTATAGTCAGTGACCGCCCCGCTGTTCCCAACCGACGCCCCTGCCGTGAGCATCCAGACCGACGATTTCGCTCCCTCGCCCCGTGTGGTGTCCGCCGCCGCCGTGTCGCCCAAGGAAGAGGCGATCGAGCGCGCGCTGCGGCCCAAGCTGCTGGACGAATACGTGGGCCAGCAGAAGGTGCGCGAGCAACTGGAGATCTTCATCGGCGCGGCCAAGAAGCGCAGCGAGGCGCTGGACCACGTGCTGCTGTTCGGCCCGCCCGGCCTGGGCAAGACCACGCTCAGCCACATCATTGCGCAGGAGCTGGGCGTGAACCTGCGCCAGACCAGCGGGCCGGTGCTGGAAAAACCCAAGGACCTGGCGGCGCTGCTGACCAACCTCGAACCCAACGACGTGCTGTTCATCGACGAGATCCACCGGCTCAGCCCGGTCGTCGAGGAAATCCTCTACCCCGCGCTGGAGGACTACCAGATCGACATCATGATCGGCGAGGGGCCGGCGGCGCGCAGCATCAAGCTGGACCTGCAGCCCTTCACCCTGGTGGGCGCGACCACGCGCGCCGGCATGCTGACCAACCCGCTGCGCGACCGCTTCGGCATCGTGGCGCGGCTGGAGTTCTACACCGCCGACGAGCTGGCGCTGATCGTCCGGCGCAGCGCCGGCCTGCTCCACGCGCCGATGGACGAGGCCGGCGGCTTCGAGATCGCGCGCCGCTCGCGTGGCACGCCCCGCATCGCCAACCGCCTGCTGCGCCGCGTGCGCGACTACGCGGACGTGAAAGGCACTGGCCGCATCACCACCGACATCGCCAACCGCGCGCTGGCCATGCTCGACGTGGACCCCGAAGGTTTTGACCTGATGGACCGCAAGCTGCTGGAGGCCGTGATCCACCGCTTCGACGGTGGGCCGGTGGGGCTGGACAACATCGCCGCCAGCATCGGCGAAGAGCGTGACACGATCGAAGACGTGATCGAACCCTACCTGATCCAGCAGGGGTTCCTGCAGCGCACGCCACGCGGGCGCATCGCCACGCTGGCTGCCTACCGACACCTTGGTGTGATGCCCCCGCAGTCGGGCGATCACCTGTTCCCGGACGCGAGCTGACGTGCCAAGGGGTTGGGACCACACCACCGGCATGCCGCCTGGCACCGAGGCGCTGTACCGGGCGGCGCTCGGGCCGGCTGGTGCCCGAGCCTACCTGCCTTTCTTCACCGTTTTTGAGGCATGTGGTCGCTCGGGGGCGGTCTGGAGCCCGCGCGCGGCGGTGGGCAACCTGGCGTGGCTGGTCTACTGGCGCTTGTGGGACGCTGTGCTCGCTCAGGCCAGCCTGGCGGTCGCCGGGGCGGGCGCGCTGGGCTGGCTCTGGGCGCGCGCAGACGGTGTGCCCGTGGGCGTGCGGGTCGGTCTGACGGCGACGTTCTGTGGGCTGTGGTGCGCGTTGCCCGGGCTGTGGGGTGTGGCCTGGCTGCACGGTGGCCTGCGCCAGCGCGCGAAGCTTGCTGTCGAGGAGGCCGAGACCTTCAAAGAGGCCCTGGAGCGGCTGGAGCGCTCAGAGAATGCGTGGCGCCTTCGGGGCTTGGGGGTCGCCGCGGCGGTGACCCTGGCGGTGGCGCTGCTGGCCGGGGTGGTCTGGCAACTGTGGCGGGCGCCCGTGGCAGCGGGCGAGCCCGCCAGCGCGGCGCCTCGGCCGGCACAGCCACCCGCCGCCAGCGCGGCCGCCGTGCCGCCGCCCGCCGCCACCCAGCCGGCGCTGCCCAAGCCTGAACCTGACCTCGAACCCGTGGTCGAGCACCCGGTGGCCTCGCCGGCCGCTGCGCCGGGG
Source organism: Hydrogenophaga sp. (assembly GCF_018780075.1). Lineage (GTDB taxonomy): Bacteria > Pseudomonadota > Gammaproteobacteria > Burkholderiales > Burkholderiaceae_C > Hydrogenophaga. Next base: position 120,338 of record NZ_JADMKB010000009.1, on the reverse strand, counting down.
CCTGCCGCTCCCGAGGCCCCGGGCATCCGCCCCCGGCCCCGCGGTTTTGGGGTCAACGTCGGCATGTTTGCCGTGGCGGGCAACGCCGAACGGGTGAAGGCGCGCTTGGCCGAGGCGGGCTTGCCCGTGCTGGACGATCCCGTCGAGTCGGCGCGAGGGCCGCTCACCCGCATTCGGGTGGGGCCGTTCGATCAATCCGAACAGGCCGAAGCAGCCGCCAAGACCGTTCGGGCGCTGGGCCTGGAGGCCCGGGTCTACGCACCGTGACCTGCGGTTCAACGGGCACACACAACCCCAGGAGGATGAAGGTGTTCCGCGCGTCCCGGCGCAGCGGACGGGTGGGGAAGCCGCTGTGAGAAACGCTGATTTCCACCAGCGCCTGCACGCGCGCACCCCGTCCACCTGGGCGCTGTATGCGGTGATGGTGGTCAACGTCGCTGTGTGGCTGCTGAACCTGCTGCAAGGCGTGAACGCGATGCAGCCGAGCTCGGCCGAGCTGTTCGCCTGGGGCGCCAACTCGGCCACGGCGGTGGTGCGCGACGGCGAGTGGTGGCGCCTGCTCACCGCCACCGTGCTGCACGCCGGGGTGATGCACCTGGCGCTGAACATGGTCGCGCTGTGGGACGCCGGGCGCCAGGTCTGCCGCTGGTTCGGCAATGGGCAGTTCCTGCTGATCTACCTCGGCTCTGCGCTCGCGGGCAGCGCGCTCAGCCTGCATTTTTCGGCGCAGCAGGCGGTGTCGGTGGGCGCCTCGGGCGCGGTGTTCGGCGTGCTGGGCGCGCTGACGGCGGGGGTGTACCAGCACCGCGAGCGGGTGCCCAAAGCGATGGCCACGCGCTTGCTGACCAGCCAGGGGCTCTTTGTGGTCTTCATGCTGGCGCAGGGCTTCACCCGGTCGGGCGTCGACAACGCGGCCCACGTCGGCGGTCTGGTGGCCGGCGTCGTCATCGCCTGGCTGCTGATCGAGTTGGTGGACGAGCGCGCCAGCGTCACGCAACGCTTCGGCCACCAGGTGCTGGCGGTGGCCGTGACCGCCTTGGGTGTGGGTGGTCTCGTGTGGTCCGCCCAGCCCGGGGTGGACCACCGCGAGCTGTTCGGCAACCAGGCCATGCTGCGCGAGGTGTTGCCGCCGCTGCAGGCGGCCGAGAAGGCGCTGCAGCAGGACGCCCAGGCCAGGAAGGAAGGGCGTCTGCCGCACGACCGGTTTCTTGACGCGCTGGAGCAGCGCCACATCCCGGCGGTACGTGGCGTGGTGCAGACCATGGACCGCGTGCAGGCCACGCCGCCGTTGCCTTTGCTGGACGACCTGAGGCACCGCAACGTGTACTTGCTGGAAATGATGGAGCTGGAAGTGGGCATGGCGCGTGGCACCGTGGACCCGGCACAGGCGCGGCCGCGGATGGCCGAACTGTCGACGCTGCTCACGGCCGTGGACCAGCGGCTGAAAGACCGCAGCGCGAAAAAGCCGAACTGAAGCCGAACTGATCAGGCGGGCGTGGCGCCCCGTGCGCGCAGCAGGCCCATCACCATCAGGCACTGCGCGGCGCCGTAGCTGCCGAGTACCCAGAGCGCCGATGCGGGCAGGGGCGTGATGAAGCGGTTGATGGCCAGCAGCGTGTCGCTCACCATGAAGCACAGGGCGCCGGCAGCAACCAGGCATGACGGCCCATCGCGCCACACGCTGGCGCGCCCCAGCGCCTGCGAAGCCATCAGCGTGATCGCCAACACATAGACCGCCACCGGCAACCGCAACCCGGGCGGCAGCCCGCCGGCCCACAGCAGCGCGTACACCAGCGCCCCAAGCGCGCTCACGCCGGCCCAGACGCGGCGCCGGGGCAGCCAGGGCGTGTCCTGCCGGAAGCGTTGGGTGTAGGCGATGTGCGCCAGCAGGAAGGCCACCAGGCCGGGAATGAACAAGCCGTCGAGCATCAGGGCCACGTCGCCCGCGAGCGACGCCAGCAGCGCGGCCAGCAGCCAGGCGTTGCCCGGGGCATCCGGCCGCGAGTGCCGGTGCGTCATCACCAGGGCCAGCGCGATGCCCATGGTCAGCGGCTTGAACACCCAGTGCAGCGTGGTCCAGCCCGTGGCTGCGGTGGCCGCAGAGAGGGCCGCGCATTCGATCAGCAGCAGCTCGCCCGCCGTGATGCGCCCCTGCAGCAGCGCGCCCAGCGCCCACTGGCCCGCGAGCAGCACGCCGGCCCCGCTGGCGTTGTGCAGCAGGGGTCGGCTGTCGGCATGCCAGAGGAACAGCGCCACGCCGCCCAGCAGCGCCGCGAACTGCAGCGCAGCAAACACCTGCACGGCGCGCCCGACCGGCGGGTCGAAGCGCTGCACGGCCGCGATGTCAAAGGCCGCAACCGGGTGCTTCGCCGCCACGTCCGCCGCACGCCAGCCCGGGGGCTTGAGCCAGGGGCGCAGCTTGTCGCCCCAGCGCGTGGCGCGCCCGCTGTCGCGAGCGAGCGCGGCGTACACCTCCAGGTTGGCCCAGACCGGGTCCCAGCTCTGCAGCGGCTTGCGCGTGCCGTAGACGCAGGGCTCGCGCGGGTCTTCGGGCTCGAAGGTGCCAAACAGGTGGTCCCACAGCATCAGGATGCCGCCGTAGTTCTTGTCCACGTATCGATCGTTCACGCCGTGGTGCACGCGGTGGTTGGACGGCGAGGCGAACCAGCGGTCGAAGCGGCCCATCGAACCGATCTGCTCGGTGTGGATCCAGAACTGATACAGCAGGTCGATCAGCCCGACCACGACGAACACCAGCGGCGGCACGCCAGCCAGCGCCATCGGCAGGTAGAACACCCAGCCCAGCAGCGGGTAGCTCACCGGCTGGCGCAGCGCGGTGGAGAGGTTGTAGTGCTGGCTCTGGTGGTGCACCACGTGCGCGGCCCAGAGCACACCGACCCGGTGGCCCAGGCGGTGGTTCCAGTAATAGAGGAAGTCGTAGACCAGCAGCGCCAGCAGCCAGCCCACCGGCGTGGTCCAGAAGCCCGTGTCGGGCCACAGGGCGGCGTGGGTGTACACGGCGGTGTAGATGCCCAGGCGCAGCAGCAAGGCAAACACGGCCGCGACCTGGCTCAGCATGCCCAGGCCGATGCTGGAGACCGCGTCGGACAGGCGGTAGGTGTTGTGGCCCCGGCGCAGGCCGACGGCGAACTCGATGGCGATGAGCAGGAGAAAAACCGGTGTGGCCAGAACGATGACCTGGCTCGGGCTCACTGGGCTACCCTCCGTGCTTCGCACTGCGGTGCTGAGCGCCTTCGGAGCGGCCGGGCGGCGCTCATGTCAGCGCGCCGCGCGTGTCGATGGTGATCAGGCGCTCGACGCGGCCGTCGCTCAGGCCGCCGCGCACACCGACAAAAAAGTCGTGCAGGTTGACCGTGGGGTCGCAGTGGCCGGGGATCAGCCAGACCGTGTCGCCCAGCGCGGGCAGCGGCGCGCCGGCGGCGGCGGTGCGCAGCACGCCGTGTTCGTCACCGCCGTTGGCGAACACCAGGCCGGCGGGGTGCGCGACCTGCGGCAGGCCGCTGTCGATGGCGTGGCTCTTGTGGCCGGCGTCGCAGATGGCGCGGTCGGCGCTGCAACTCATGACCTGTGATTTGACGAACAGCGCGTGTTCGAACACCGGCGATGCCGCGTCTCGTTCGTTGGCCGCGTAGTCGGCGTCCATGAACAGGTAAGAGCCTGCCTGCAGCTCGCCCCAAAGGCCGCTGGCGGCCTCGTGCACCAGGCTGCCGGTGCCCGCGCCCGTGACCAGCGGGGCCTCGAAACCCTGCTGGCGCAGCGCATCGAGCGTGTGGCGCACGGCCTGGGCCGAGGCGGCGATGGTCTCCGCGCGTTCGGCCGCGCCGCGCCGGTGTTGCGCGCCGCCGTGGTAAGCCTGCAGGCCGGCCCAGCGCAGCGCCGGGTGCTGGTGGATGCGCCGCACCAGCGCGAGCGCCGCCTCGCCCGGCGCCACGCCGCAGCGGCCCTGGCCGACGTCGATTTCGACGAACACGTCGATGGCCGCCGCCTCGGTCACGCCCGCGCCGTGCAGCGCCGCCGCCAGCCGGTCAATGCCCTCCGCGCAGTCCACCGCGATGGCGAACCGGGTGGTCCGTTCGCGCACCGCAGAAGCCAGCCGCGCCAGCTTGGCCGGCGCGATCACCTCGTTGCTGATGAAGATGTCGCCCACGCCCGCCGCCGCGAGCCGCAGGGCCTCTTCGGTCTTCTGCACGCATACGCCGACCGCGCCCTGCGCCATCTGCAGCCGGGACAGCTCGGCGCTTTTGTGCAGCTTGGCGTGGGGCCGCAGGCGCAGCCCGCGCTCGCGCGCGAACGCGGCCATGCGCGCGAGGTTGCGCTCCATGGCGTCAAGGTCGATGACCAGCGAGGGCGTGTCGATGGCGGCCACGCCCTGGCCGACCCACGCCTGCGCGTGGGGCCAGCGCTCAGGTGGTGCTTTCATCGAGCGATCCGTCCTGCAGGTGCGAGGTGTCGGCCCAGCCCACCAGGCTCAGGCCCTCGGGCGACCAGAGCAGGCGGTTGATGGCGGTGTTGGAGAGGTCCCAGCTGCGCGGCGCCTGCAGCTCCAGCCGGGTCGCGGCGCGGTAGAGGATGTCCAGCACACCACCGTGCGCGACCATCATCACCTGCTCGCCGGGGTGCTGCGCGGCCAGTTCTTCGACCGTGGCGACCACGCGCTCGCGCAACTGCAGCAGCGACTCGCCGCCCGCGGGCACGAAGTCGGGCACGCGTTTGCGCCAGGACAGCGCGTCCTCGGGCCAGCGCGCCTCCAGGTCGGCCCAGGTCTGGCCTTCGAAGCGGCCGAAGGCGCGCTCGCGCAGGCCGGTGTGCGTGGCCACGGTCTGCCCGCGCGTTCGGGCCACCGCCTGTGCGGTCTCCAGGGCGCGGCTCAGGTCGCTGGCGTAGAAGGCCGCGATGGGTTCGTCGCGCAGGGCCCGCGCGAGCAGCTCGGCCTGGCGGCGACCGCGCGCGTTGAGCCCGATGTCGGTGTGGCCCTGGATGCGGGTGTCGCGGTTCCATTCGGTTTCGCCGTGGCGCACGGCGAGGATGCGGGTGACTTGCAAGGGGAACCTGTCAAAAAAAGGCGGGATTGGCCTGCACTTTAGCTGTTCACCCGGGGTCTGAACACCCGGCAGCGCGAGCACTGGCGGGGTGTTTCGCCCAGAATACGGGCATGTCCTCATCCGCACCGGCACCGGCACCGGACTTTTCCTCGCTGTTCCAGTTCCTTCCCATCGGTGCCTACCGCAGCTCGGCTGCGGGTGAGATGCTGCTGGCCAACCCGGCACTGGTGCGCATCAACGGCTATGAAGACGAACGCACCATGCTGATCGATGTGAACCGGGCCCACAGCGACTGGTATGTGGCGCCGGAGCAGCGTGCGCATTTTCAAGCGCTGCTGGCGCGCGACGGGTACGTGCGCGGCCTGGTCTCGGAAGTGGTGCGCCACGCCGACGGTAGGCACCTGTGGATCAATGAAAATGCCCACGCCGTGCGTGACGCGGCGGGTGCGGTTCTCTACTACGAAGGCACCGTGGAGGACATCACCGAACGGGTGCAGGCGCAGGAGGCGCTTGCACGCAGCGAAGAGCGCCTTCGCCTGCTGACCACCCAGATTCCCGGCATGGTCTTCGTGGTGCACGTGCCCGACGAGGGCGATCCCGCGTACCGCTTCGTCAGCGCCGGGGTGCGGCAGATTTACGGGCTCACGCCGGAGGACGTGCTGCGCGACCCGAACGTGCTCTCGCGCTACCGCCATCCCGACGACGCGCCCCGGTTTGCCGACCACATCCGCCGCATCCATGACGGTCTGCCGGACATCGGGTTCGAGTACCGCATCGTCCTGCCCGACGGCACCGAGCGCTGGCTGTACCGGCGCTCGGACACGGTGGCGCGCGAGGCGGGCGGGCAGGTGCGGGTGGGGCTGCTGCTCGACATCACCGACCGCAAGCGGGCCGAGATCGCCCTGCACGAAAGCGAGGCGCTGTGGAAGCTGGCGCTGGACAGCGCGGGCGATGGCGTGTGGGACTGGAACATCGGCACCGGGGAGGAGTACGTGTCGCCGCGCATCAAGGCCATGTACGGGTACGCGGACGACGAGCTGCTCCGCGGGGCCCACGAGCTGGATGGCCGTACCCACCCGGACGACGTGCCGCAGATGCTGGCCGACCGTGCCGCCCACTTCGACGGGCACATGCCGGTCTACCGCAACGAGCACCGCATCCGTTGCAAGGACGGCAGCTGGAAGTGGGTGCTCTCGCGCGGCATGGTGATCGCCCGTGACGGCCAGGGTCGGCCGCTGCGCATGGTGGGCACGCACACCGACATCTCCGATCTCAAGGCCGCCGAAGCCCATCAGCGGGCGCTGGAGACGCAGCTGCGCGAATCGCAGAAGATGGAAGCCATCGGCACGCTGGCCGGTGGCGTGGCGCACGACTTCAACAACCTGCTGGCTGCGATCCTGGGCAACCTGGCGCTCGCGCGTGAGGACGTGGGGCCCGACCACCTGGCGCAGGAAAGCCTGACCGAAATCAGCCGCGCCGCGATCCGTGCGCGCCAGCTGGTGCAGCAGATCCTCGCCTTCAGCCGACGGCAGACGCAGGAGCTGCAACGCCAGCCGCTGCTGCCGCTGGTGGAAGACGCCCTGCGCCTGCTGCGTTCACTGCTGCCGGCGGGCGTGCACCTGAACACGCGCCTGGGCGCCGCCGCGATGCCGGTGCTGGCCGACGCCACGCAGATCCAGCAGGTGCTCATGAACCTGTGCACCAACGCCTGGCAAGCCATGGGCGCGAAGCCGGGCGACATCACCGTGGCCTTGCGCGAAACCCCGGTGGACGCGGCGCTGGCCCTGAGGCTGGGCAGCATCGACCCGGGGACTTACGTCTGCCTCAGCGTGGCCGACAACGGCCCGGGCATGAGCGCCGACACGCAGCGCCGCATCTTCGAGCCCTTTTTCACCACCAAGGCGCCGGGCAGCGGCACCGGGCTCGGCCTGTCGGTGGTGCACGGCATCGTCAAGGCCCACCGGGGAGCGATCGCGGTGCACAGCGTGCCGGGTGAGGGCGCGCGCTTCGACGTGTACCTGCCGCTGGCCTCGACCGCGGCCACGGCCGAAGCACCGTCCGTGCCGGTGTCCGGCCCGGTGCCGGCCCCGGCGGCCGCGGGGCGCCACATCGTGTATGTGGACGACTACGAGGCGCTGGTGTTTCTGGCGGGGCGCCTGCTGCGCAAGCACGGCTACCGCGTGACCACCTTCGTGTCGGGCGAAGAGGCGCTGGACTGGTTTCGCCGCGCGCAGGAACCCGTCGACCTGCTGGTGACCGACCAGAACATGCCGGGCATGAGTGGTGTCGATCTGGTGCGCGCGGTGCGCGAACTGCGGCCTTCGCAGCGCATGGCCATCGTGTCGGGCCACGTGAACGAGTCGCTGGTGAACGAGGCACATGTGGTGGGCGTGAGCGATGTGCTGGGCAAGCAGGACAGCATGGACGCGCTGGCCGAGTCGGTTCGTCAGTTGCTCGACCCGGAGTGAAGTGCCCCCACGCTCCGCCGCTGCGCGGGTCGCTGCCCCCCGAGGGGGCTGTTTCGCCCTGGGGCGGCCCGGCGGCGAAACGAGGGCCCCAACGTTCCGCCGCTGCGCGGGTCCTGCCCCCCGAGGGGGCTGTTTCGCTTTGGGGCGGCCCTGCAGCGAAACGAGGTGCCCTCACGCGCCGCCGCTGCGCCTGCTTCAGCGGGGCAGGTCCACGATCACTTCGCGCACGCCCGCCGGTGGCAGGGGGAAGTCGCGCAACGCGGCGCTGATCATGGCGCGCCAGAGGGCGGGTGAGTCGTTCCAGCGGCTGTCGTGCGCGGCGCGGGTTTCGTAGACCACCCGCCCGCTGCCGGTCTCGCGCACCACGAGCGACACCTTGCGCTCGTAGTAAGGCGGTTCGTGGTACGGAAACATGGGGCCCCAGACCAGCTGGCCGCCGACGCGCGTGCCTTGCCCGCCCAGGCCGAAACCAAACATCGGCCAGAACTGGGGCCACGGATCGTCCCAGGGGGAACGGACCTGGCGTTGGCCGCTGGCGCTGACCTGCACCGTCCAGGGCGATGGGGCGTTGCCATCCACCGCCGTCCAGCCCAGGGGGGCTAGCGCATCGCGAGCGAGCGATTCGAGGGTGCTTTGCCGGGCGGCCGCCGCGCCGTCGCCTTCGCGCTGCGAGGGCAGTCGCTCGAAACGGTAGGTCTGGGGCGCCTGGGGCAGGGCCGCTGGCGCGGTGGCCGCGGTGCCCGAAGCGCTGCCCGTGTCGGTCCAGCGCGCAAAACTCTCGACCTGGCTGTCCACCCGGTAGGTGCTCGCGCAGCCGCCGAGCAGCAGGGCCACGAGCGTGGCGGCGGCGGTCCAGCGGCGTGGCATCAAAGAAGGGGTGTCGGTGTGCATCGCGGATTCTCCAGCGGGATGGCCCGCCCCTGGGCGGAATGGGCGACGGGCCTCAGGCCACGCCGATCGGTATGACCGGTCGCGTGCGGCTTTCGTTCCCAACGGGTGGGTGGGCCGCGGGCGCGGCGTCGAGCGGCCCGTCGGCGTCCGCGTCGACGGGCGGCACCAGCGGTGGCAGTTCCTCGTCGTCGAACGCCTTGTCGCCGTCTTCGTCGGCCTCGCCCGTGACTTCGAGGGCCGCGAACGGGAAGATCTTGCGGTCCATCAGGTGGCTGGGCACCACGTTCTGCAGCGCGGTGAGCATGTTCTCCAGCCGGCCGGGGAATTTCTTGTCCCAGTCGCGCAGCATGTTGCCCACCTGCTTGCGCTGCAGGTTTTCCTGGCTGCCGCAGAGCGTGCAGGGAATGATGGGGAACTGTTTGACCTCGGCCCAGCGGATCAGGTCTTTCTCGGGCACGTAGGCCAGCGGGCGGATCACCATGAACTCGCCGTTGTCGCTCACCAGCTTGGCCGGCATGCCCTTGAGCTTGCCGCCGAAGAACATGTTGAGGAACAGCGTCTGCAGCATGTCGTCGCGGTGGTGGCCGAGCGCGATCTTGGTCGCGCCCAGCTCCTTGGCCACCCGGTACAGGATGCCGCGGCGCAGCCGGCTGCACAGGCTGCACATGGTCTTGCCCTCGGGGATCACCTTCTTGACGATGGAGTAGGTGTCCTGCGTCTCGATGTGGTGCTTCACACCGAGTTTCGCCAGGTACTCGGGCAGGATGTGGTCGGGGAAGCCCGGCTGCTTCTGGTCCAGGTTGACCGCGATGATTTCGAAGCTGATGGGCGCGCGCGCCTGCAGCTTCAGCAGGATGTCGAGCAGACCGTAGCTGTCCTTGCCGCCCGAGACGCAGACCATGACCCGGTCGCCCTCTTCGATCATGTTGAAGTCCACGATGGCGCGGCCGACCTCGCGGCACAGGCGCTTTTCCAGCTTGTGGTTCTCGTGGGCAACTTTTTCGGGGTTCATGTCAACAGCTCAATTGAAAACAGTTCTTGCGAACGAGGGGAAGGCCACCGGGAACGCCGCGGAACCGGCTCCGCCGGGCCGCCAGCGTTGCCCCCTGGGGGGGAGCGCGAAGCGCTGCGGGGGGCGCCTTACCACTCCCCGCTTTCCATGCGGATCGCGACTTCGCAATCCTCAAAAATCTCAAGTTTCGCGATCTTCACGCGCACGCCGATCACGCCGGGCAGCTGCATCAGGCGGCGCGTGAGTTTGCCGATCAGGCTCTCCAGCAGGTTCACGTGTTCGGCGGTGCACTCGTCGATGATGATCTGGCGCACCTTGCGGTAGTCGAGCACGTGGGAGATGTCGTCGTCGTGCGGCAGCAGCGGCTGGGTGCCCTGGTTGAGCTCGGCGTCCACCTGGATCGGCTGTGGGGTGGTCTTTTCCCGCTCCAGGATGCCGAGGTTGGCGTCAAAGCGCAGGCCGGTGAGGGCCAGGATCTGGGTGCCGGCCTGCGGCGCTTGGGGTGTGGTCATGGGGTGCGCCGATCACATCAGCGAAAAATCGCGCTCGAAGCGCATCAGGTGCTGACCGCCGTCCACCAGCAGCGTGGTGCCGGTGATGGAGCGGTTGGTCAGGGCGAAGGCCACGGTCGCGGCCACGTCGTCGGGCGTGGACGAGCGGCCCAACGGCGACTGCCGGTGCAGTTCGGCGAATTTGTCGTCGCTCAGCAGGTGGCTGGTGAGCGTGAGGCCCGGAGCCACGCCGACCACGCGCACGCGCGGCGCCAGCGCCATGGCGAGCATGGTGGTGGCGGCTTCGAGCGCGGCCTTGGACAGCGTGTAGCTGAAAAAATCGGGGTTCTGGTTCCAGAGCTTCTGGTCCAGCAGGTTGACCACCGCGCCGTCGCGCCCGCTGTCCTGCAGGTGCGCGTGCAGCGCCTGCGCGAGCAGGATGGCGGCGCCGGTGTTGGTGCGCAGGTGCTGGTCCATCGTGGCAAAGCCAAAGCTCTGCGCGCTGTCGTGTTCAAACAGCGAGGCGCTGTTGACCACCGCGTCCACCTGGCCAAAGTGCGCGACCACGGCGGGCAGCAGGGCGCGCACGCTGGCCTCGCCGCCCAGGTCGGCAAAGAACGGCGCGGCGCTCCCGGGGCGGCCGGTGAGGGCGTCGCAGTCGGCGGCGGTCTGTTGCGCCTCGGTGGCCGATTGCCGGTGGTGCACCGCCACGTTCCAGCCGGTGCGCGCCAGCGTGAGCGCGATCTCGCGTCCCAGGCGCTTGCCCGCGCCGGTGACCAGCACGGTGCGGTGGGCGTGGGAGGGGGCGGAAGCGGCGCGGGGCATGGCGGACAATGTCAGGGTGAACACCGAATCTGTGAGCGAACCGACAAGTTTAACGAGCGCCCTGCTGGCGCGCCTGCGCGAGGCCATCCGTGCGTCGGGTGGCTGGCTGCCGTTCGACCGCTTCATGGCCATGGCGCTGTACGAGCCGGGGCTGGGCTATTACGCCAACCAGAACCCCAAATTCGGGCAAATGCCCGAGGGCGTGGCGGGGCAGGGCAGCGACTTCGTGACCGCGCCCGAGCTCTCGCCGCTGTTTGGCCACACGCTGGCGCGCCAGGTGGCGCAGGCGCTCGCCGCCACCGGCACCGACGAGGTGTGGGAGTTCGGCGCCGGCACCGGCGCGCTGGCCCTGCAGGTGCTGGACGCGCTGAGCGAACTGGGCCAGGCGCCGCGCCGCTACACCATCATCGATCTCTCGGGCAGCCTGCGCGAGCGCCAGCGCGCCACGCTGGCCGCGCACGCCGACCGGGTGCACTGGGTCGAGGCCTTGCCCGAAACGTTCGAGGGGGTGGTGCTCGGCAACGAGGTGTTGGACGCGATGCCGGTGCAGTTGCTGGTGCGCATCGGCGGGCAGGCCGACGGCCAATGGCACGAGCGCGGTGTGGTGCTGAACGAAGACGGCGCGCTGGGCTGGGCCGAGTGGCCCACCGACCTGCGCCCGCCGTTGGACATCGAAGGCCCGCAGAACTACCTGACCGAGATCCACCCGCAAGGCGAGGCCTTCATCCGCACGCTGGCCGATCGCCTGCGGCGCGGCGCGGCGTTTTTCGTCGACTACGGTTTCCCCGAGGCCGAGTACTACCACCCGCAGCGCCACATGGGCACGCTGATCTGCCACCGCGCCCACCGGAGCGACGATCACCCGCTGGCCGATGTGGGCGAGAAGGACATCACCGCGCATGTGAACTTCACCGGCGTCGCGCTTGCGGCGCAGGACGCCGGCATGAGCGTGCTGGGCTACACCTCGCAAGGGCGCTTCCTGATCAACTGTGGCTTGCTGGACGTGGCGAAAGACGCTGGCCCGCGCGAGAACGCGATGCTCGGCAAGCTGGTGAACGAACACGAGATGGGCGAGCTGTTCAAGGTGATCGCGCTGGCGCCCGCTGGCAGCGAAACCGGTTGGGACCCGATCGGGTTCACCGCCGGTGACAGAACCCACCGGCTGTAGGGTCCGCGAATGATCCGCTGGATGATCGTCATCTTCCTGGCCCTGCTGCTGATCAGCTGGTTCACGCCGCTGCTGCACAAGCTGGGCTTTGGCAAGCTGCCGGGCGATTTGCGCTTCCGCGCTTTCGGTCGCGAGTGGTTCATTCCGTTGACGACCACCATCCTGCTGAGCTTCGTGGCCAGCCTGATCGGACGGATCCTCTGAGGGGTTGATACCCCAAGGGGTGTCTTGAAATCGGTGCTGCGGCGCCCAACTGCATGGAAACCCGTCCGGAGCCCTCTGCATGACCACCGATTCCCTGCACATCGTCTGCCCTCACTGCCACACCACCAACCGCGTCGCCCATGCCGATCTGGGCGGCGACCCGGATTGTGGCAAATGCCACCAGCCCCTGTTCACCGGCCACCCGGCGGCGCTGGACGAGGCGGCGTTCGAGAAACACATCGCGCGCTCGCAGGTCCCGGTGCTGGTCGATTTCTGGGCGCCCTGGTGCGGCCCCTGCCGCGCGATGGCCCCGGCCTTCGAGCAGGCCGCGCAGCAGCTGGAGCCGCAGATGCGGCTGGCCAAGGTCAACACCGAAGAAGCGCAGGCCCTGGCCACCCGGCTCAACATCCGCAGCATCCCGACGCTGGCGCTGTTCGTGAACGGCCGCGAGGTCGCGCGCCAGCCTGGCGCCATGGGCGCGGCCGACATCGTGCGCTGGGCGCGCTCGCAGCGCGCCTGAACGCCGGGGCCGCCGCCCCCAGCGCGGCTTCCGGGGTGTAACTTGGTTACGGGTTCGGCATAATCCCCTGTCGCCCTTGGCCGGTATCGGGTACCGTGCCGGGTCAGCACCTGTGGAGCCCTCACCCATGTCCCCCAACCAACCTGACACCGCCCGCCTGCTGGCCGACGTCGGCGGCACCAACGCCCGTTTTGCCTGGCAAGCGGCCCCCGGCGCCCCGATCTCGGACATCCGCATCCTGCCCTGCGCGGACTACCCCCGGCTGCAGGACGCCATGCGCACCTACATCGACGGCCTGGGCCGTGGGGCGCCGGCGGCCGTGGGCATGGCGATCGCCAACCCCATCACCGGGGACCAGGTGCGCATGACCAACCACCACTGGTCGTTTGCCCAGTCGGCCGTGGTGGCCGAGTTCGGCCTGAAGACCTTCCGGCTGCTCAACGATTTCACGGCGCTCGCGCTCGCCTTGCCCGACCTGCCGGCCGACGAGCTGCGCCAGGTCGGCGGCGGTGCGGCGGCGCCGGGCGTGGCCATGGGGCTGGTCGGCGCCGGCACCGGGCTCGGTGTGTCGGGGCTGGTGCCCGACGGGTTCGGGGGCTGGATTCCGCTGGAAGGCGAGGGCGGCCACGTCACGCTGCCGGCCACCACGGCGCGCGAGCGCCTGGTGATGGACGGCCTGATCCGGCGCTACGGCCACGCCTCCACCGAGCGCGTGTGCTGCGGCCAGGGCCTGGTGGACACCTGCGCCATCCTGTGCGAGGCCGACGGCGTCACCGCCCAGGGGCTGGAGAGCGCCGCGGCCGTCAGCGACGCGGCCTTCAAGGCAGGGCACCCGCAGGCGCTGGAAACCATGCACCTCTTCTGCGCCATGCTGGGCTCGGTGGCGGGCAACCTGGCGCTCACCCTGGGCGCGCGGGGCGGGGTCTTCGTGGGCGGGGGCATCGTGCCGCGCCTGGGCGCCTGGTTCGATGGCTCTCCGTTTCGCGAGCGGTTTGAAAACAAGGGCCGCTTCACCGGCCTGCTGTCGGGCATCCCCGTGTGGGTGATCACCTCGACCCAGTCGCCGGCCCTCATGGGCGCCGCGCGCGCCCTCGGTTCGGCAGGCTGAAACTTTGTGACGTGACCTCGGGTTTTTCCCGATGCCCCGGAAGATTAATTAATGAAAAATTAATGCCTCCGGGGTGGCATGGTGTCTCTCTGGATGGAACACCGCTGCGGCCCCTGGCCCAAGCAGCAACCCCTTCTTATCTGGAGACATGATGCTGAAACTCTCGAAACTCGCGATGGCCGTGGCCCTCACCGTGGCCGGCTCTGCGGCGCTGGCCGGTGAAGTGGAGGTCCTGCACTACTGGACCTCGGGCGGCGAAGCCAAGTCGGTTGCCGAGCTGAAAAAAATCATGCAGGCCAAGGGCCATGTGTGGAAAGACTTCGCGGTCGCCGGTGGTGGTGGTGACAACGCCGCCACGGTGCTCAAGAGCCGTGTCGTGTCGGGCAACCCACCCGCCGCCGCCCAGATCAAGGGCCCGGCCATCCAGGAGTGGGCCGCCGAAGGCGTGCTGGCCAACCTGGACGCCGTCGCCAAGGCCGAGCAGTGGGACAGCCTGCTGCCCAAGGTGGTGGCCGACGTGATGAAGTCCAAGGGCAACTACGTGGCCGCGCCGGTCAACGTGCACCGCGTCAACTGGATGTGGGCCAACGCCGCCGTGCTGAAAAAGGCCGGTGTGACGGGCGCGCCCAAGAGCTGGGACGAGTTCTTTGCCGCCGCCGAGAAGGTCAAGAAAGCCGGCCTGATTCCCGTCGCGCACGGTGGCCAGAACTGGCAGGACTTCACCACCTTTGAATCGGTGGTGCTGGGTGTTGGTGGCGCCAAGTTCTACCAGGATGCGATGGTCAAGCTCGACCAGAAGGCCCTGACCAGCCCGACCATGACCAAGTCGCTGGAAACCTTCCGCAAGATCAAGTCCTACACCGACCCGGCCGCCCCCGGCCGCGACTGGAACCTGGCCACGGCCATGTTGATCCAGGAAAAGGCCGCCTTCCAGTTCATGGGTGACTGGGCCAAGGGCGAGTTCTCGGCCGCCGGCAAGGTGCCCGGCAAGGACTACATCTGCGCCGCCGCGCCCGGCACGGCCAACGCCTACACCTTCAACGTGGACTCCTTCGCCATGTTCAAGCTGAAGGACGCGACCGCACAGAAGGCCCAGGGCGACCTGGCCGCGGCCATCATGGGCACCGAGTTCCAGGAAGTGTTCAACCTGAACAAGGGTTCCATCCCGGTCCGCCTGAACATGAAGATGGACAAGTTCGACGACTGCGCCAAGCTCTCCAGCAAGGACTTCGTGGACACCGCCAAGAGTGGTGGCCTGGTGCCCTCGATCGCCCACGGCATGGCCATTGCGCCCGCCGCCGAAGGCGCCATCAAGGACGCCGTGAGCCAGTTCTGGAACGACGACAAGATCTCGGTGGCCGACGGTGTGAAGAACATCGCCAAAGCCGCAGCGACCAAGTAAGCGTGTGCCCGGGCACCGCGTGGTGCCCTCCGAAACACCTGTCCGGCGCCGTGTCGGCCCGGACAGGTCTTTTTTGCCCCCTTTTTTTCCATCATGTCCATGACCCTGGCTGCCGTTCTGCAACGCGCGCTGGCGGCGATCACCCTGCTGGTGGGTGCGCCCGCCATCGCGGGTGAGGTGGAGGTGCTTCACTACTGGACGTCCGGTGGCGAAGCCAAGTCGGTGGCCGAGCTCAAGGCCTCGATGGCCCAGCGCGGGCACACCTGGAAAGATTTCACCGTGCCCGGTGGTGGCGGCCAGAACGCCATGGCCGTGTTGCGCGAGCGCGTGCTCCAGGGCCAGCCGCCCGCGGCCGCCAACATCAAAGGCCCGGCGATCCAGGAATGGGCCGCGCTCAACGCCCTGACCAGCCTCGACGCCATGGCCTCGTTCGACCGCTGGGACGACGTGTTGCCCAAGGTGGTCGCCGACCAGATGAAGCACAAGGGCCGCTACGTGGCGGTGCCGGTCAATGTGCACCGCGTGAACTGGCTGTGGGCCAATGCCGCCGTGCTGCGCAAGGCGGGCGTGGCGTCCGCACCCCGCAGCTTCGACGAATTCTTCGCCGCCGCCGACCGCATCCGCGCGGCGGGCTTCATCCCGGTCGCCCATGGCGGCCAGGACTGGCAGGACTTCACGCTGTTCGAGTCCATCGTGCTCGGCGTGGGCGGCCCGGCGCTCTACACCCGCGCGCTGGTCAACCTCGAACCCGCCGCGCTGTCGGGCGACGCCATGCGGCGCTCGCTCGAACTGATGCGCCGCATCAAGCCCTACACCGACGCCGCGTCCCCCGGGCGCGACTGGAACCTGAGCACCGAACTGGTGATCGGCGGCAAGGCCGGCTTCCAGTTCATGGGCGACTGGGCCAAAGGCGAGTTCATCGCCGCCGGCCAGACCCCCGGCAAGGACTTCCTCTGTGTGCCCGCGCCGGGCACGGCCGAGGCCTACACCTACAACGTGGATTCCTTCGCCATGTTCCAGCTCAAGGGCTGGGAAGCGCAGAAGGCGCAGGGCTACCTCGCCTACCTGCTGATGGGCAAGGACTTCCAGGAACGCTTCAACCTGCGCAAGGGCTCGATCCCGGTGCGCCTGAACATGCCGCTGGACCGTTTCGACGACTGCGCCAAGGTGTCGGCCCGCGACTTCGCCGCCACCTCGCGCAGCGGCGCCCTGGTGCCTTCGGTGGCCCACGGCATGGCACTCACCCCGGCCCAGCAAGCGTCCATGCGCAAGCTGGTGTCGGACTTCTGGAACAACGACAAGCTCACGGTGAGCGAGGTGCAAAGCCAGCTGACGGCCCTGTCGGCCCCATCGCAGAAATCCCACTGATGAAATCCTTTGAAACCCTCTTGCCCAAGTTGGTGATCACCCCGGCCTTCGTGCTGGGCTTCGCCTTCATCTACGGGCTCATGATCTGGAACGGCGTGCTCTCGCTGACCGGCTCGCGCATGCTGCCCAACTACGAGAACTTCGTGGGCCTGGACCAGTACGCCGCGCTCTGGGAAATGGACCGCTGGTACGTGGCCCTGAAAAACCTCGGCATCTTCAGCGTGCTCTATGTGGGCGGCTCGATGGCCGTGGGCATGGTGCTGGCGATCTTTCTCGACCAGAAGATCCGCGCCGAAGGCCTGCTGCGCACCATCTACCTCTACCCCATGGCGCTGTCGTTCATCGTCACCGGCACCGCCTGGAAGTGGATCCTCAACCCCAGCGACGGCCTGCAGAAGCTCATGCAGGACCTGGGCTGGACGACCTTCAGTTTCGACTGGCTGGTGCAGTCGGACTACGCGATCTACTGCGTGGTGATCGCGGGCATCTGGCAGTCGGCCGGCTTTGCGATGGCGCTGTTCCTCGCGGGCCTGCGCGGCATCGACGACAGCATCATCAAGGCCGCTCAGATCGACGGCGCCTCGCTGCCGCTGATCTACTGGCGCATCATTTTGCCGATCCTGCGGCCGGTGGTTTTCTCCACCGTGCTGGTGCTCTCGCACCTGTCGATCAAGAGCTTCGACCTGGTGATGGCGCTCACCGCCGGCGGCCCCGGTTTCGCGACCGACGTGCCCGCCACCTTCATGTACACCATGAGCTTCACGCGCGGCCAGATCGGTCTGGGCGCGGCCAGCGCCACCATGATGCTGGCGACCGTGGCGGCGATTGTGGTTCCCTATCTGTACAGCGAACTGCGGAGCAAACCCCATGACAGGTAAGCACACCCCCCTGCGCCGCTTCGCGTCTTCCCCCCTGAAGGGGGGACGCACCTGGTGGCCCGGCGAAGCCGGTTCCACGGGTGCCCTTGGTCAAACCCTTCTCGCCGGGTGCTTGTCATGACTGCCAAATCGTTTTCACTCGGTCGCCTGTTCGTCTACGGCCTGCTGCTGGTCGCCGCGCTGTTTTTCCTGGCGCCGCTGTACGTGATGGTCGCGACCTCGCTCAAGGACGCCGAGCAGATCCGCTCGGGCAACCTGCTGAGCCTGCCCCACAGCCTGAACTTCGAATCGTGGCGTCTGGCCTGGTCCACCGCCTGCACCGGGGTGGACTGCCGCGGCCTGCAGCCCTACTTCTGGAACTCGGTGATCATGGCCGTGCCGGCGGTGCTGATCTCCACCGCCTGGGGCGCCATCAACGGCTACGTGCTGAGCATGTGGAAGTTCCGGGGTTCCGAGGTGCTGTTTGGCTTCCTGCTGTTCGGCGTGTTCATGCCCTTCCAGGTGGTGCTGCTGCCCATGAGCCAGGTGCTGGGCTGGCTCGGCATCTCCAGCTCCATCGCGGGACTGGTGCTGGTGCACTGCCTGGCGGGCATGGCCGGGACCACGCTGTTCTTCCGCAACTACTACACCGCCGTGCCGCGCGAGCTGGTGAACGCCGCGCGCATCGACGGCGCCGGGTTCTGGCGCATCTTCTGGCGCATCGTGGTGCCCATGTCCACGCCCATCATGATGGTCACGCTGATCTGGCAGTTCACCAACATCTGGAACGACTTCCTGTTCGGTGTGGCCTTCAGCGGCGCCGACAGCAAGCCGGTCACCGTGGGCCTCAACAACATGGCCAACACCACCAGCAGCGTCAAGGCCTACAACGTGGACATGGCCGCGGCCATCATCGCCGGCCTGCCCACCATGCTGGTGTACGTGCTCGCCGGTCAATATTTCGTCAAAGGTCTCACGGCTGGCGCCGTGAAGGGATAACACATGGCTTCTTCTCTGCACATCAAAGGCATCCGCAAGGCGTTCGGCAAGGGCGACAAGACGGTGGAGGTGCTCAAGCGCATCGACATCGACGTCGCGCCGGGCGAGTTCCTGATCCTGGTCGGCCCCTCGGGCTGCGGCAAGTCCACCCTGCTCAACATCATTGCCGGTCTGGAGGAGCCCACCGAGGGTGAACTGCACATCGCCGGCAACAACGTGATCGGCATGGCGCCGGCCCAGCGCGACATCGCCATGGTGTTCCAGAGCTACGCGCTCTACCCGACCATGACCGTGGCCGACAACATCGGCTTCGCGCTGGAGATGCGCAAGGTGCCGGTCGAGGTGCGCAGGAAGCGCATCGAAGAGGTCGCCGCGCTGCTGCAGATCAGCCACTTGCTGGACCGCCGCCCGGCCCAGCTCTCGGGCGGCCAGCGCCAGCGCGTGGCCATGGGCCGCGCCCTGGCACGCGACCCGCAGCTGTTCCTGTTCGACGAGCCGCTGTCCAACCTCGACGCCAAGCTGCGCGTGGAGATGCGCGCCGAGATCAAGCGCCTTCACCACCTGAGCGGCATCACCACCGTGTACGTGACGCACGACCAGATCGAGGCCATGACGCTGGGCAGCCGCATCGCGGTGATGAAAGACGGCATCCTGCAGCAGATCGACACGCCCGACGAGATCTACCGCCGCCCGGCCAACACCTACGTGGCGGGCTTCATCGGCTCACCCACCATGAACTTCATCCCCGGCAAGGTGGAGCGCGCGGGTGACAGCGGCAAGTTCGTGTTCGTGGGCGGTTCGCTGGACCTGCCCTGCCCGGACGTGCCGCAGGTGACGCTGGGCCAGCGGCCCGAACACATCCACCTGAGCGACGACGCGCCCTGGCGCGGCGAGGTGGTGCTGGTGGAGCCCACCGGTGCCGACACCTACGTGGTGGTGAAGACGGCCGTGGGTCTGATGACGGTGCGCGCCCCGGCCAACACCAAGATCCAGGTCGGCGACAGCGCCGGCATGACGGTCAGCGGTCGCCACAACAACTGGTTCGACCACCAGACGGGCGTGCGCCTCAAGGAGATGGACGCGCACCACGCGCCGTGAAGTCCTTCAGCTGAGGGTCAGCACGACCCTCAGCCCATGGGGCTCGACGCGCTCCACAAGTGCGTCACCGCCGTGGCGCCGCGCGATCTCCCGCACGATGGCCAGCCCCAGGCCGCAGCCGCCGGGTTGTTCGCTGGCGCGCCAGAAGCGCTGGAACACATGCGCCATGTCGCCGTCGCTGAGCCCCGGGCCGTTGTCTTCGACGATCAGGCAGGTCCGGTCGCCATGGGCCTCGACCTTGAGCGTGACCGCGCTGCCGCGCGGCGTGTAGCGCAGGGCGTTGTCGATCAGGTTGGCCATGGCTTCGCGCAGTTGCAGGGCGTCACCCTGCAGCTCGCGGTGGTCGTTGCCTTCGAAGCCCAGGTCCACCCCCGCCGCGACGGCCTTGGGGGTCCATTCGCGGGCCACCTCGCGGGCGAGCGCGGCGAGGTCCAGCGTCTCGCGCCGGGCCGTGGTTTCGGTGCGCGCCAGGGTGAGCAGCTGGTGCACCAGGTGGGCGCTGCGCTCGGCGCCGGTGCGCACCTTGTTCAGGCGCGCCCCCACCACCGGGTCGCTGTTTTCGCGCTGCGCCAGTTCCACCTGGCTGATCAGGCCGGCCAGCGGCGTGCGCAACTGGTGGGCGGCGTCGCTGATGAAGCGTTTTTCCTGGTTCACGTTGCGCGCCACCTCGTCGAGCAGGCCGTTGATGGCCTGCACCAGGGCGTGCACCTCGTTGGGCGCTTGCGTCATGCCGATGGGCGAGAGCGCGTTGACCGAGCGGTTCTCCAGCTGCGCGGTCAGGCGCGTCAGCGGCGCCAGGCCGCGCTGGATGCCTCCGTAGACCGCCAGGCTCAGCAGCACGCCGGCCGCCAGCAGCGGCGCCAGCATGTCGGCGATCAGCTCGCGCGCGATGCGCTGCTGCACCGCCAGGCTCTTGCCCACCTGCACGCGCATGGTCTGTGGCGCGTTGTCTTCGCCGTAGTTCAGGTCCATGGCCACAAACCGCATCGGCCGTTTTTCAAACGTGGCGCTGTAGAGCAGGGGCTCGCCAGGCACCGCGACCAGGCCTTCGGGTTGCGGCAGCCGCTGGTTGCCCAGCAGGAACTGGCCCGGGGGCGACGACACCATGTAGCTGATGCGGTCGTCCGGGTCCTGCTCCAGCACGTCCTGCGCGGCGCGCGGAAAGTCGATCAGCAGGCCGGAGCCGATGGGTTTGACCTGGCGCGCCAGCGCCCGCACCGACTGGGTGAGCGACTGGTCGATGCCCTTCTCGGCGTACGACAGCGCGATGCGGTAGGCCAGCAGGCCGCCGCCGGCCCAGAGCACCAGCTGCGGCAGCAGCAGCCAGATCAGCAGCTGACGGCGCAGCGACAGGCCCGGCACGCCGGCCGTCATGGCGCGCTGGCCGATTCGAGCAGGTAGCCCAGGCCGCGGATGTTGCGGATGTTGAGCGTGGAGCCCGCGAGCTTGCGGCGCAGGCGGTGCACGTACACCTCCAGCGCGTTGGACGCCACGCCGCCGGCTTCACCCGGCTCGGACTGCCACACCGCCAGCACGTCTTCGCGGCTGACCACCTGCCCGCTGTGGCGCACCAGCAGGTCGAGCAGCGACCACTCGCGCTGGGTCAGTTCGATGGCCTCGTTGCCGAGCCAGGCGCGCGGCAGCACCGGGTCCACGCGCAGGCTGCCGGTGGCCGGTGGGGGCGGGGGGGCGGCAGGGCCGAAGGCGGGCAGGCTGGCGCGCCGCAGCATCGACTGCAGGCGGGCCAGCAGCTCGTCGCGGTTGAAGGGTTTGGTGAGGTAGTCGTCGGCCCCGGCGTTGAGGCCTTCGACCCGGTCCTCGATGCCGTCGCGCGCGGTGAGGATGAGCACCGGCAGGGCGGGCAGGCGCAGGCGCAGGCGCCGCAACACCGTGAGGCCGTCCAGCTTGGGCAGGCCCAGGTCGAGCACCACGCCTTCGAACGCGTCGTTCTGGAGGCGCTCCAGCGCCTGCTCGCCGTCGGCGGCGGTGTCGATGCGGTGACCCGCCTGCATGAGCTGGGCGCTCAGTCCGTCGCGCAGCAGTTCGTCGTCTTCAACAATCAGCAGGTGGGCCATGCGGCCAAATTATCCGGGCTTTTGACGCAGGTCCACTCGCTCAACCAGCTTTGCATGGGGCCGGAGCGCCACCTGTGCCGCATGAAACAGTGCAACTCAAGGGCACCGCCGGGCCGGCTCTGCCGGACGGCCAGTGCCGTCCCCCTCCCGCCGAAGGCGAGAGAGGGGGGTGACGCGAAGCGGCGCGGGGGGCTTTACCTCACGCGTCTTCCATGTTCCAGCGAAACCCGCAGCGTTTGCAGCACACCGGCACCAGACGGGCCGCGCGTTCGGCCGGGGCCGCCTTGTCCAGCAGCAACAGGCCATAGGCCTTGCATTGCCCGCAGTTGGCCTGGTTGGCCATTTCTTCGGCGTGCATCAACAGGTAGAGGTAACGGCGCAGCGCCCAGAGCGAGACGCTGGCACAGATCAGCACGAAGGCCGTGTCGATCAGCTTTTCGCCCCAGCTGCCGCCTTTGAAGGCCTCGAAGCTGGCGATCAGCGCCACCGCCGACACCAGGGCCAGCGCCATGTGGGCGTGGCTGGAGAGCAGCTCGCGTTCGTACCACTTGCGAAAACCGAAACGGCGGATGCCTTCGGGCAGGGCGGGGTTGAACGGGTTGCTGGCCATGTCGGGCTCCTAGGGGTGCTCCAGATTCAGCGACTGGGCCACGGCGCGGCAACGCGCCTGGTGGATGGCATGGGCGATGCGTTCGCCCGCCGCCTGCGCGCTGACCTGTGCATTGTGGTCCGGATGGGCAACGGGCTGCAGGGCGGCGCGGGCAATCCCCGCGGTGTCGACGGATTGCGCCGCCGCCAGCACGCCACCCAGCCGGGCGCTCTGGGGGTAGGCGCTCTCGCTGTGGCCGAGGCGCCCGCGCGCATCGCATTCGCAGGCCAGCAGCACCTCGACAAACCGCGCCGGGCGCCGCAGCGCGTCGCAGCGCTCCAGCAGCCGCACCAGCGCCGCCGCGCCCAGGTCGCCGCTGCGGTGGATGTGGCCGTGCTCGCGCGCCACCACGTCGGCCAGCTCGCGGCTCTCGCGCGGCACGCGCCAGCGGTCGCACACGCCGCGCAGCAGGTTGGCACTGCGCTCTTCATGGCCGAGGTGGCGCGGCAGGATGTCGGCGGGCGTCGTGCCCTTGCCCAGGTCGTGGCACAGGCAGGCGAAACGCACCGGCAGGCCCGCGCCCAGGCGTGCGCTCATGTCGAGCACCATCATCAGGTGCACGCCGGTGTCGATCTCGGGGTGGTGGTCCGCGCGTTGCGGCACGCCCCAGAGCCGGTCCACCTCGGGCAGCAGCCGCACCAGCGCGCCGCATTCCCTGAGCACCTCGAACATGCGGCTCGGCCGCTGCTCCATCAGCCCGCGCGAGAGTTCCTGCCAGACCCGTTCGGGGACCAGGTGGTCCACCTCGCCGTCATCGACCATCTGGCGCATCAGGGCCAGGGTGCCGGGCGCGACCGAAAAGTCCGGGAAGCGGGCGGCAAAACGCGCCACGCGCAGGATGCGCACCGGGTCTTCGGCGAAGGCGTGGGTCACGTGGCGCAGCACGCGCGAGCGCAGGTCGCGCAGGCCACCATGGGGGTCGATCAGGGTCGCCCGGGCCGGGTCGTCGGCATCGCGCAGGGTCACCGCCATGGCATTGATGGTGAGGTCGCGCCGCGCCAGATCGTCTTCCAGCGTGACGCTGGGGTCGGCGTGGAAGGCGAAGCCCTGGTAGCCCGGGGCGGTCTTGCGCTCGGTGCGCGCGAGCGCGTATTCCTCGCGGGTGTCGGGGTGCAGGAACACCGGGAAGTCGTGGCCCACGGGCAGAAAGCCCTGCTGCACCATGGCCTCGGGCGTGGCCCCGACCACGACCCAGTCGCGGTCCACGTGGGACGGCTCGGACGCGTCACTTCGGGGGCTCATGAGGGCATCGCGCACCGCCCCGCCAACAAGGTAGATCTCCATCGCGCCAAGTGTAGGGGCGCCGGCCGGGTCTTCGGGGCCCGGGGGGATGAGGCCCTTCAGGCACCCAGGGCGAGCTGCTGCGTCCCGGTCAGGCGCGCGGTGCCACCGGCCCACAGGCGCTCCATGCCCGCAGCACCGATGTCCAGCGACACCTCGATCAGGCTGGGGGACGGATGGGGCATGAGGCGGCCCTGTTCCAGCAAGAAGCGGCGTTGTGCCATGCCCAGCCGGTCGTGCAGCCAGCAGGCCAATGGCCCGGCGGCCATGCCGGTGGCCGCTTCCTCGTCGATGCCATAACGCGGCGCGAACATGCGCGCGGCGGCGTGACGGCCCGGCAGGTCGGGCTGCAGGCAGAACACGTAAAACCCGATCAGGTCATGGGTGTCGCTGAGGTGGTGAATCCGCTCCAGTTGGGGCTGGATGGCGGCCAGGCGCTCGCGGCTGCGCATGCCCACCACCAGGAAGGCATTGCCCGTGTGCACCACCGCGGGCGGCGGCCCCGCGATCAGGTCGTCGGCCTGCAGTTGCAGGGCGTCCAGCACCTGCTGTCGCTGGGTGTCCGTGGTCAGCTCGGTGTACGTGGGCGCGCGTTGTTCCATGGCCACGCGCGTGCCTTCGATGAGGATGGCGCGGTGGCCGTCGATGGTTTCCTTGCTGTGCACCCCGTCGCGCACCTGCCCCAGGTGCTGCATCAGCCAGAAAGCGGCGATGGTGGCGTGGCCGCAGTGGGCGATCTGCTGGGTCGGCGTGAAGAACTCCAGCCGGCGCGTGGCGGTCGCCGATGCACCGACGAAGACGGTTTCGGACAACCCCAGGTGCGCGGCCAATGCCTGGCGCTGGTGCGCGTCGAGCCCGTCGGCCGCCAGCACGACCCCCGCGGGGTTGCCCCCGGTGTCTGGCGCCGCCTGGTTGTCGACGAAGGCGTTGACGGTTTGAACGGTGATGCCCATGGCCATGCTGCCTGACGCGGCGGTCGCTCAGCGCCCCAGGCGGTAGGGCTCTTCGAAATCGAGGAAGTCGTGTTCGGCCAGCGCGCCGTCGATCCAGGCCTTCACCCCCGGCAGCGCGGCCACGCGGTCCACGTAGGCCTGCAGGTCGGCGGCCAGCGGCAGACCGTAGGTCTTCAGCCGCATGCACACCGGCGCGAAGTAGGCGTCGGCGATGCTGAACGCGCCGAACAGCAGCGGGCCGCTGCCGTCGGGCAGGGTCGCGGGCTGGGCCGCGAGCAGCTCGCCCCAGAGGCCGCTGAGCCGCGCCAGGTCGGCGCGCACGCCCGCCTGGTCGCGCCAGATCAGGCGGCCGGTGTCGGGCAGCGAGGCCTCGATGTTCATCGGGCAGTGGCTGCGCAGCGCGCCAAAGCCGCTGTGCATTTCTGCGCAGACGCTGCGCGCACGGGCGCGCTGCTTCGGGTCGGTCGGCCACAAGGTCTTCTCGGGAAAGCGCTCGGCCAGGTACTCGGCGATCGCCAGCGTGTCCCAGACCGCGAAACCGTCATCGACCAGCACCGGCACCTTGCCCACCGGGTTCACGCCGCGCAGGTGCTTCTTGAAGCTGGAGTCCGCTTCGAACGAGTCGAAGCGCACCATCACCTCCTCAAAAGGAATGCCAGCCTGCGTCATCAGCACCCAGGGGCGCATGGACCAGGACGAATAGTTTTTGTTGCCGATGAAGAGCTGCAGTGCCATGGGGGAAATCTCCGTGTGAAGGAGCCCATGCTAAGCCACGGCCGGCGAGGCATTGATGCCAAAAAACCGCGGTATTGATTCGAGCGCAGGGCGGTGAGGCCCAGCAGCCTCCGGCGAGACATGCACTGACCCAGGATGCGGTGGAACCGGCTTTGCCGGGCCACTCGCATCGCCCCCTGGGGGGTAGCGCGAAGCGCTGCGGGGGGAGTCCGTGTTATGCGTACTTTTCAAGAATCCGCGTCGAGCGCTCGACCTCGCGCAGCGTCTCGTCTTCGGACGCCGACACCGACACCGCCTCCATCACCGAGCAGGCCATCATCCGGTAGAAGGCCTTGTCCATGGCCTTGCGCGCGGCCGACATCTGCTGCGCCACGTCTTCGCAGGGGCGGCCACCCTCCACCATGTCGATCAGGCCGCGCACCTGTCCTTCGATGCGCTTGAGCCGGTTGACCACATCGCGCTGGTGTTCGGAGCGGAAGGTGGCCGCGGCCGACAGCGGGGGGGTGGCGGTGGCGGCTGGCTTGGATTTGGCGGGGGTGGTGGCCATGGAGTGTCCCGTGTGGTGAGTCGGGTGGAGTGTGCCAAAAATTCGAAACCCCGGGCAACTTGCCGGTTGGCCAGCGATTCACATCCGTCATGTATACCCTACCCCCTAGGGTAGTCACCAATGACGATATTCGAATGCATGGATACGGTGGAGGGTGTTAGCGGTTGAGAAAAGTCAAGGCCCGACGCCTCGGTCTGCCTCAGCCGAACACCCCCCTACCTCAAGGAACATTTCATGCAGATCTGGAAACGCTTCTCTCTGGGCCTGGCCCTGGCCGCCACCCTGTTCGCCACCACCGGTTGCGGGACGATGTCCACCATGGGCAAGCTGGAAGATGGTGCGGGTGCCGAGGCGTCCCGCATGTGGGACCGCTGGATCGACGGCAACGGCGACATCGCGGTGGCCACCACCTGGGAAGCCAAGGTCCAGCCCGGCGTGAGCGCCAAAGACGTGGAAGAGATCCTGAAGCTCGTGGCCGTGGAACGCAACATGCGCGACGTGGGCGTGCTGCCCCTGTCCAGGGAGCTGGAGGCCCGCTCGGGCAAGAAGGAAAAGCTGCTGACGGTGTACTCCTACTGCAGCCCGGCCACCGCCCGAAAGATGGTGGACTTCAGCCCGCACATGGCGGCCTACCTGCCGTGCCGCATCAGCGTGGTGGAGCACGACGACGGCAGCCTGTGGCTCTACACCCTCAACATGGACATGATGGTCAAGATGGGCCGCAAGCTGCCCTCGCCGCTGAAGGAAGAAGCGCAGGCCGTGCGCGACACCATCTGGACCATGATGCAGCGCGCCTCCAAGGGCGAGTTCTGACCTGAACACCAGCGCCCAGACAGATTCCCCCCCCACACAACAACGGAGACACCCCCATGCACTGTTCCCACCGCGCCGTGCGCGCCGCCGCCTTGCTCGCCATCGGTGGCGCCCTGGCGCCCGCCCATGCCACCGACGGCTACTTCTCTCACGGCTACGGCATCAAGGCCAAGGGCATGGGCGGCGCCGCCACCGCCATGGCCCAGGACGCTTTCGCGGGCGCCAACAACCCGGCGTCTGCGGCCTTCGTGGGCGGC
Organism: Hydrogenophaga sp.; assembly: GCF_018780075.1. Taxonomy (GTDB): domain Bacteria; phylum Pseudomonadota; class Gammaproteobacteria; order Burkholderiales; family Burkholderiaceae_C; genus Hydrogenophaga. The sequence continues at coordinate 93,554 of NZ_JADMKB010000009.1, read as the reverse complement.
CGCATGGACCTGGGCGCGGACCTGTTCATGCCCGACCGCGAGATGTCGCGCACGGGGACCGGCGGCATGCTCGACACCTCGGTGCGCAGCGGCAAGCGCGAGTTCCTGAACCCGGAATTTGGCTACAACCAGGTGCTGTCCAGCGACATGGCCGCGGGCGTCACGGTCTACGGCAACGGCGGCATGAACACCACCTACCCCGGCGGCCAGCTCAACTGCGGACAAGGCCCGGCCAACGCCCTGTGCGGTTCGGGGGACCTGGGGGTTGACCTGATCCAGCTGGTGGTGGCGCCCACGGTGGCGTACAAGCTCCACCCGAAACACAGCATCGGCGTGTCGCCCCTGCTGGTGTACCAGGCGTTCAAGGCGTATGGCCTGGAAGGTTTCTCTCCCATGTCGGTGGACGCAGGCAAGCTGACGGGCAGTGGTTACGCCTACAGCTCGGGCATCGGTCTGCGCCTGGGCTACATGGGCCAGCTGTCCGACAGCGTGAGCGTGGGCGCTTCGTACTCGCCCAAGGTCAACATGGGCCGCTTCAAGGAATACGCCGGCCTGTTCGCCAACGGTGGCGACTTCGACATCCCGGAGAACCTGAGCGTGGGCGTGGCGGTGAAAGCCACGTCGAACCTGACGCTGGCGGCCGACTACCAGCGCATCGGCTATGGCGACGTGCCCGCGATCGGCAACGCCGCCACGGCCGGCCCACTGGGCGGTTCGCCGGGCGGCGGCTTCGGCTGGAAGAACATTGACGTGTTCAAGCTCGGCGCGCAATGGCAGGCGGGCCCGCAGCTGACGCTGCGCGCGGGTTACACGCGCAGCGACAACCCGGTCACCTCGGCCAACATCACACCCAACATCCTGGCGCCGGGCGTCATGAAGTCGCACTTCACGCTGGGTGCGACCCATGCGCTGGCCAAGGACACGGAACTCAGCTGGTCGTTCATGTACGCGCCGCGCGTGAAGGTCACCGGCCCGTCGATGCTGGGTGGCACCGAGTCCGTCAGCATGCGCCAGACGGCCCTGGGCGTGCAGTGGGCCACGAGGTTCTAAATCCCCCGCAGCGCTTCGCGCTACCCCCTGAGGGGGCGGCACTGGCCGTCTGGCAAAGCCAGCCCGGCTGTGCCCTGGGCGGCACCGTCTCATGCTCACAGGTGGCGCTCCGGCGCCATTCTTTTCGACGCAGTCTCAACGGCGCAGGCCGCGACGGAACCCGTCCAGGTGGCTGCGGCCACCGCGCTGACCGAGGTAGGTCGGCGCCACGGCCCGCACCGAGGCGGGCGTGATGCCCAGGGACGACAGCCCCGGCCACTGCCCGTTGGCGACGTTGTCCACCTGCATGGCCGCGAGGTTGTCGCGGCTCATGAGCGGCTCGCCGGGCATCAGCTCCATCAGGCGCGCCTGCAGCTGGCCCAGCGCCGTCGGCAGGGGCAGCACCGGCCGGGCGCGGCTGCCGAATTCGCCGGCGATGCGCACCAGCTCGGCCAGGGTCAGCACCTCGGGCCCGGCGCAGTCGAAGGTCTGGCCCACGCTGCTCATCGGCAGGCCGCTGTCGCGCAGGCAGGCGATCACCGCGCTGGCCACGTCCTCCACCCACACCGGCTGGAAACGCGCGCCCGATGCGGCCAGCGGCACCACCGGGAACACCGCCTGCAATTGCGCAAACAGGTTCAGAAAACGGTCACCGGCGCCAAGGATGACGCTGGGCCGCAGGATGCTGAGCTCCAGCCCGGCGCTGCGCAGGGCCTCTTCGCCCCGCGCCTTGCTGCGCTGGTACATGGACGGGCTGTCGAGCGCCACACCCAGTGCGCTCAAATGCACCAGCCGCCGCACGCCCGTGGCGTGGCAGGCGCGCGCCAGGGTGGTGGGCAGGGTCACATGGGCGCGCTCGAACGAGGCCTCGTTGCCGTGCAGGATGGCCACGAGGTTGACCACCGCGTCGTGCCCCGGCAGCAGTCGCCGCAGGCTGGCTTCGTCGTGCACGTCGGCCTCGATCACGGTCAGGCACGGCAGGTGTTGCACCGCCGCCGCGTTGAGGGCGCGCCGCGTCGGCACCGTGCTGCACCAGCCTTCGCGCTGGATTTTTTCGCACACATGGCGACCGACGAAGCCGGTGCCGCCGAGGACCAGGATGTTGTTCAAGGCAGCTCTTTGTTGATGGCGTTCGGGTCGATCGCCGGGCCGACCACGCCCATGCGCGCGCGCAGCGACTGCGGCTGGCCGGTGATCAGGGCCGCGTAGCTGGTGGTGTTGGCGAGCACCTTCTTGACGTAGTCGCGGGTCTCTTCGAACGGGATGTTCTCGGCCCAGATTTCGCCCGGGAGCGCGGCGCCCTCGCGCCAGGCCCGCGCGCGGCCAGGGCCGGCGTTGTAGGCGGCGGCGGCCAGCGGGAGCGAGCCTTCGAGGTCGTCGAGCGCGAACTTCAGGTAAGCGGTGCCGATCAGGATGTTGGTGTCGCGGTCGGTGATCTGGTGCGACTGGAAGTCGGTCAGGCCGATCTTGCGCGCGGTCCAGCGGGCGGTGGCGGGCATCACCTGCATCAGGCCCGAGGCACCCACGCCCGAACGCGCATCGGTGACGAAGCGGCTCTCCTGCCGGATCAGGCCATAGACGTAGGCCGGGTCGAGCCCGATCTCGGCCGCGCGCCGGAGCACCAGCGCGCGGTGCGGCATCGGGAAGCGCTGGGTGTTGTCCTGCAAGTCGCGGGTGCGCTCGCTGGTGTTGATGCAGCGGTCCCACAGCTCGTTCTGGCAGGCCAGCGCAGCGGCGGCCAGCAGCTCGCGGTCGCTCATGCCGCCGGCCGTGTGCAGGTTGGTGCTGTAGTTCCACTCGCGCACGCCTTCGCTGCGCAGGCCCAGGCGGATCGCGGCCAGCGCCCGCTGCAGGCCGGGGTGGGCCTGCAGCCAGGCCAGTTCCTGGGGGGTCAGCGGGGCGGGCGCGGGTGGCGTGGCAATGGGCCGCCCCAGCTCTTCCATGGCCAGCTGCTCGTGGTAGCCCCGGGTCGAGGCGATGGATTCGTAGAGCGCGCGGGCCTGGGTCTGGGCGGTCAGCGCGTCGGGCTCCTTGAGCGCCTGCAGTGCGCGCGCGCGCCAGTAGACCCAGGTGGGCTCGCTGCGCTGGGGCTCGTCCATGGCCGCGATCGCGTCGCGCACGTGGCCCCAGGCGCCGGCGCGCAGACCCGCGCGCGCTTTCCAGGCCAGGTGGTCGGCGTGCATGAACCGGTCCTCACCGTTGACGAAGGCGGCCAGCGCCGGTCCCTGCGGGGTCTGGGCCAGGCGCTTGCCGATCACGCCCCAGAGCCAGCTGCGCTCTTCGTTCGTGAGTTGCGTTTTCCAGCGCATGTGCTCCATCTCGCGCGCCGCGGCCGCGGTGTCGAGGCTGGCCAGGCGGATGATGGCCAGTGTGACCAGCTCCTTGGTGCGGGGACGGATGGCGGTGAACTTCTCGTCGAGGTAACGCGCGGGGTCCACGGCGATGGCGCTGACCATGCCGATCCAGTCCGGGTTCAACAGGGCCACGGCCTGGGTCACGACCGCGGGGCGGTTGCTCTCCATCGCCAGGCGGGCGCGCTGCCAGACCACCTCGGGCTTGAGGTGGCCGCTGTCGACAAAAGCCTTGGCCGCGGTGGCGCAGCCGTCGTCGGCCTCGCGCTGGGCGTGCCAGAGCGGCGCGACCTGCCGGGCCGCGTCGTCGGCCGGCTTGCGTCGCGCCACGGCGTCGAGCATCAGCGCATAACACCGCACCTGCCGGTCGTCGTTCATGCGGTAGCGCGGCAGCTCGGCTTCGAAGTTCAGCCAGTCGCGCTGCTTGCCCAGGCGCAGCAGCCAGTCGTTGCGCAGACGGTCTTCCCAGTAGGTGCCTGCCATGCTGGCCATCGCCGCACGCACCTCGTCGGGGCTGGCGGTCTCCAGCCGGGCCTTGGCGTCCCAGTAGATGGCCATGGGTTCAAGCACATGGCCGCGCACCCGGGGCAGCAGGGCGCTGAGCGCCTGCGTGTGGTTGCGCCGGAAGGCGTCGTGCATGTCGAGCAGGGCCGCATCGGCACCGCCTTGTGCCCATGCGGCGCCCTGCATCAGCAGCGCGGCCATAATGGGCACAAGACCCTGTTTCAGGATCACCAGTTTCATGCGGCGATTATGGACAACAAAGACGTTCAACCTGCAACCATTCGGCCTTTGGATGGACCCAAACCCGCCTGGCGCAAACAACTGATCGAGAAGCGCCAGAACCTGGCCGACCGGGCCTGGCGCAACGACCTGTTGCAGCGCGTGATGCGCGTCTGGCTGATCCACCGGCCCGACGCGGTGATCGGTGCCTACTGGCCCATCAAGGGTGAATTCGACCCGTTGCCGGCGCTGTTCCGCTGGCAGGAGGCGGGGCTCGAAGAAGACGCCCAAGGCGCCCAGAAGCACCGCCGCATCGGGCTGCCGGTGGTCAACAAGGTCGATAAGACCCTCACGTTCTACAGCTGGTTCCCCGGCTGCCCCATGGAAGAAGACGCCTACGGCATCCCGAAACCGAAAGACACCGAGATCATCGAACCCACGCTGATCTTCGTGCCCTGCGTGGGTTACGGCCCCGGCGGTTACCGGCTGGGCTACGGCGGTGGTTTCTACGACCGCACACTGGCCTCGCTTCAGCCCAAGCCCTTCACCGTGGGCCTGGGTTACGACTTCTCCTACCTGCCCGACCTGGCACCCGAGTCGCACGACGTGCCGCTGGACGCGATCCTGGCCGACACCGGTGTGATGTGGCCCGTGAGCGGGTGACGCGGTGAGCGGCCTGACGCACCAGTGGGTGCACATCGCCTACCGCGAAACCAACGCCTTCACCGAAACCTACGGTTTTTCCGGCAGCCAGGGCGCGGTCAACCTGGAAGGCCTGCTGATCAGCGCGCCCGGCGCCTCGCGCGACGTGGTGTTCCTGATGATGCACCCGAGCTCCACGCTGCAGCTGCTGCCCCTGCCGCCCGCGCTGGCGGCGGCCGGTTACCCGGTGCTGTGCATGGCCAGCCGCTACGCCAAGAACGACACCGCGCTGATCATGGAGAAGGTGGTGCTCGACATGGGCGCCTGCGTGCGCCACGCCAAGGAGGTGCTGGGCTTCCAGCGCGTGATCCTCATGGGCTGGTCGGGCGGCGGTTCGCTGGCGCTTTTCTACCAGTCGCAGGCCGAGCACCCGACGATCAACCAGACGCCGGCGGGCGACCCGGTGGACATCGTGGGGGCGGGCCTGATCCCGGCCGACGGCGTGGTGCTGGAGGCCGCACACCGCTCGCGCGCCCAGTGCCTGCGCGACTGGATCGACCCTTCCGTGATCGACGAGGCCGACCCGGACCAGCGCAATCCCTCCTTCGATCTGTATGCGCCGTCGCTGCCCTTCAACGCGCCGTACCCGGCCGACTGGCTGGCGGCCTACCGCGCGGCCCAGCTGGCGCGCGTGCAGCGCATCACGGCGCGCGTGAAGGACACGCTCGAAGACCTGCGGCGCCGGGGCGGTGCCGAGCTGGAGCGCGGTTTCGTCACGCACCGCACCCTGGCCGACCCGCGCTTCCTTGACGGTTCCATCGACCCCAATGGCCGCCCCGTGGGCCGCTGTTACCTGGGCGTGCCGGAAACCGTGAACAGCGGGCCGGTGGGCATGGCGCGCTTTTCGACGCTGCGCTCCTGGCTCTCGCAGTGGTCCATCGACGACTCGCGCGCCGACGGCGAAGCCTGCGCGCGCCAGATCAGCGTGCCTCTGCTGGCGATCGAGCACGGGGCCGACGACGCCGTGCCGCAACCCGACATCGGCCTCATGTTTGCCGCGGCCGGCAGCGCCGACAAGGAGATGCACGTGATCCCCGGCGCCAACCACTACTTCCAGGGCCAGCCGGTGCCCTTGCAGGTGTCGGTGCAGCTGGTGAGCGACTGGGTCGCGCGCCAGCCGGGTTGACGGCCGGGGGTGAGAACGCCGTCAGACGGGCGCCGGCGCGGCCTGTGTCGCGGGCAGTTCGGCGGTGATGGTGGTGCCATGTCCCGGCATGCTGAGGACCGTCAGGCGCCCGCCGTGCGATTCCATGCGCACCCGCATGCCGCTCAGACCGTGGCGCCCGTGGGGCACGCGGGCGGGTGAAAAGCCCTGGCCATCGTCCTGCACCGAGAGCTGCACCGCCTGGCCGACCTGTTTCAGGCGCACCTGCACACGGGCGCACTGCGCGTATTTGCCGATGTTGGTCAGCGATTCCTGTGCGACCCTGAACAGGGTCAGCTCGGCACCGCGGTCCACGGCGACGGGCTGCAGCTCGGTCACCACCGGTTTGCCCAGCACGCCGGCCATGTCGCGGCACAGCATGTCCAGCGCCGCCACGAGGCCCAGCTGGTCCAGCGACGAGGGGCGCAGGTTTTCGATGATGCGGCGCTTGATCGCGATGCCTTCGTTGAGGCGCGTTTCCAGCGACACCAGGCGTTCGGTGGCTTTCTCCGGCATGTCGGGCAGGCGGCGCAACCGGGCGAATTCCAGTTTCATCGCCGTCAGCAGACCGCCCATCTCGTCGTGCAGCTCGCGCGCGACGTGGGCCCGTTCGTCTTCCCGGGCGTTGACCAGGTGCGTGGCCATCTCGGTGAGTTCGGCGGTCCGCTCTTTCACGCGGTCGGCCAGCAGCAGCCGTTCCCGGGCCAGCTTGCGGTCTTCCTCGCGCAGCAGGCGCTGGAAGTAGAACAGCGCCAGCGCGGTGCCCAGCGCCAGCAGGTGGATGGCCAGGCGGTTCAGCGACAGCGCCTGGTACAGCGAATAGCGGGCGGTCTCCTGGATGGCGCCCGATTTCTGCAGCACCAGGTCGAACTCCTCGCGCAACTCGTCCCGGCGCTTGCGCGTGATGGCGCTGATGGACGCGGCGGTGGCCTTCGCGGTGTCGCCGCGCTCAAACGCCTCCACCCAGGCATCGGTGCCACGCACGTGGTCGGCCAGCAGCCGCTCCACCCGTTCGAGCGAGATGGTGCTGTCGGGGTCCATCTGGCGCACCAGCGCCACGGCGCTGTTTTTCAGGTGGTCGAGGCGCTGCAGGGTCTCCCGGTACTTGGCGAGCTCCTGCGGGGCCTTCGACATGAGGTACGACCGGGCGTGCAGGTCCGTGTCCGTCAGGGCCTGCAGCGCTTCGGCCGACCGGATGCGCGCGTCGGTGAGCGCGATGCCGATGGACAGGGTGCGGTGGGAGTGCTGGTAGGTGGACTCGTTGATGCCCATGGCCACCACGCCCACCACCACCACGATGGGCATCAGGTAACGGCCGCGCGCCACCCATTCGATGGTGGAGCGCAGCTTTCCGGGGGCGGTGTCTTCCAGGCTCATGATCGGGGCCGGCCGGCCAGGGTGAAGGGGGTGCAAGGGTAGCTCACCGGGGCGGGGGGTGCGATCAGGCGCCGGGCATGCCTTCGCAGTAGGTGATCAGCTCGTCCAGCTCGCGGGATTTGTCGAAGAGCCGGTCGGCGCCGAGGGCCGCGCAGCGCTGCCGCATGTCGGGAGAAGGGTAGTTGGTCAGCACCACCCGGCGCATCGGCAGGTTCAGCGCCTGGGCGCGCGCCAGCACCCCCAGGCCGCTCCCCGATGCGAGGAAGATGTCCACGATGACCAGGTCCAGGTCTTCCTTGCGCTGCTCCAGTTCCCGCACCGCGTCGGACTCGGTGCGCGCGGTGCCGACCACACGCACCGGTGTCAGCTCCTCCAGGGTGGTGACCAGGTCTTTCAGGATGACGGGGTTGTCCTCCACGATGAAGGCGCGAACGGGGCACATGGTCGGTGGTCGTCGGAAGCGGATGGGGCGTGTGGGTGGCGTGTGCGTTACGGCTTCTTGACCAGCGTGAGGTTGTTCTTCACATCCACCACGCCCGTCACCGCCTTGGCCAGGGTGGTGGCCCGGTTGATGGCCTCGGCGCTGGGCGCGGGGCCGTAGAGCGACACCACCGCGTCGGTCGTGTCGACGTTGATGGCCAGCGCGCTCAGCTCGGAGTCGGCCGCCAGCGCGGCCTTGACGCGGGTCGTGATGGCCACGTCGGAGGACTTGGCCGACACCGTGTTGACGGCATTGACCGCGTTGTCCTTGACCTCGGTCGCGACCTCTTTCGACTTTTCAATCGCGCTGTCGACCCGCTGGCCGACGGTGGGCGATGGGGCGGGCGCCGTCTGCGCGCAGGCGCCGAGGCCGGTCAATGCCGCGACGGCCAGGGCCGCGAGCGCGGTGCGTGGCAGGGAAAAGGGGGTGTGTGTGGACATGGTGTGAGGACTCATGGAACGGCATCGCGACCGCGTGGGGCGTTCGAACCCAGTGTATCGGTGGCGCTGCCTTGGGGTTGTAGGACATGGCTGACACGGCCTGGCTCGCGCGAGCCCCTGGAATGTCCGCCGGCGTGTTCATGGGGTGGGCGGTCAGGGCTTGCTGAACCAGTCGTCGGTCAGCTGGCCCCATGGTTCGATGGCCTGGCCCTTGAGTTGTTTCCCGTTGCCTTCGATGCGGTCCCAGTTCATGGTGGTGCTCCTTCGTCAGTGGTGTTGCGGGCCCCGTGGGAGCCCCCGGAAAACAGCGGCGAACGGTGTCGCCGGGCTGTGTTGGAACTGTAGGTTTTTGGACGCATGGCCGGTGTCGGCGGGCGCTGCGTTGGCCTGTAGGACGGCGTGCCGTGGGCGTGTCGGTGCGGGTTCGACCGCGCAGGGATTTCGTTCCCGCGCTACAGTGCGTTTTGCGCGCCGCAGGCGCACCAGACACGGGGGCACGGGATGATTCGAGTGGGGATCGTGGATGACCACAAGGTCGTGCGCGCAGGGCTCAAGCAGTTCCTGTCCGAGCACGTGGACCTGCGCGTGACGGGCGAAGCCGGCAACGGGGTCGAGGCGCTCGAAATGGCCCGGCAGGGTGAGCTGGACGTGATGCTGCTGGACCTCTCCATGCCCGAACAGGGCGGTGTCGATGCGCTCAAGGCCATCAAGGCGCGGGCGCCCGAGCTGCCCGTGCTCATCCTCAGCGGGTTCCCCGAGACGCACTACGCCATCACCCTGCTGCGCCAGGGCGCCAGCGGTTACCTCAACAAGGAGTGCGACCCCGAAGAGATCGTGCAGGCGATCCGCACGGTGTCGATGGGGCGCAAGTACATCAGCCAGGCCGTGGCCACGCTGCTGGCCGAAGGGGTGGCCGGCGGGCTGGAGCGGCCGGCCCACGAGCTGCTCTCGGAGCGGGAGTTGCAGGTGTTTCTGCGCCTGGCCAAGGGCGAGACCATCGGCGGCATGGCCGAGGCCATGTTCCTCAGCGTCAAGACGGTCAGCACCTACCGCACGCGGGTGCTGGAAAAACTCAAGCTCGGCAGCAACAGCGAGCTCACCTACTACGCCATGACCCATGGCCTGATCCAGTAGGCCGCGGCCCCGGCCAAGGGTGCGTCGGCGCTACGTGGGGAGGTCGTCCGGGGGCGGCGCGCCCGCCTCGCGATCCTGCGAGCGCTGCGCCTGTTGGCCCAGGTCGCTGATCCAGGTCGCGAGCGCCCCGGCCATGGCCATCTGCACGGAGGCGTGCCCCAGTTGCGACCAGAGCATGCCCCCGAGGTGGGCGCGCCATGGCGCCCAGCGGTTCCTGGCCGCACCGAACACCCAGGGCGTCAGGCTCACCAGGGCGGCGCCGACCGCCGCACCGGCCGCCAGCGCGGCCCAGGGGTGGCGGCGCACGATGGGGTTGACCTGTTGTGCCACGGCGGACGCCACCAGCTCCGCCGGCGCGTGCCAGGGCTGCCGTCGCCACCACCGCCGCGCCAGCGTCCGGGCGGCGCTGAAGAGCCCGAGCCCCACACCCTGCCGCCGCAGGCGCGCCGCGAACGGCGCGGCCGGGAACCCGCTCGTGCCGGGGGCACCGGCACCCGCCGTGGCGGCGCTCTCGCGCCCGGAGGGCTCGGGCGACAAGGCCAGGATCAGCTGCGCGCGGGACGCCTCGATCCGCGCGAGCGCCGCGGCCTTGCGCTGTGACGGTGACGGTGACGGTGGCGGGGGCGTGTTCATTCTTCGCCCAGAATTTTCAGCGTGGCCATGTCCTGCGCCCACTGCGTGCGCAGGGCCTCGAACGCCGGGGGGTCGCGGCGCGTGGCCGCGACCCCCGCGAACACGCCCGCGCCCAGCAGCGGCACCGCGGGCACGACCCACAGGAGCCAGGGCATGGGCATGGACGCCATCGGCACCACCGCCCACAGCAGCAGCGAGGTGCCCAACAGCAGGAGGCCGACCAGGCCCAGCACGGCGGTGGCCACCCAGATCAGCGCGCGCGACTTCAGCTGGCCCGTCACGCCCTGCCACTCGGCCAGCGCGAGGTCGGCGTAGGCGTCGGCGTGCTCGGTGAACAGCGTGGGTTGCTGGGCCAGGCTGATGAAAAGGGGGTGGATCACGGCGGGCGCGCTTTCTGCAGGCAGGGAGGTCAACACACCGATGCGGGACCACCCGCCGAAGCGGGTGGTCCCGCAGGGGGCCGGGTTCAGTGGCGGCTGGCGCGGTTGCGGGTGGCCCAGGTGATCGCCAGCGTGGCGCCGGCGCCGGCGGCCATGGCGATCAGCAGCGCCTTGGTGGGTTCCCGGCGCACGTAGCTGGTGGTCTGTTCGTTCAACTGGTGCGCCTTGTCGGCCACCGCGGCGCGCGCGGCCCGGGCTTTCTCGATCCCGGCGCGGGCCAGCTCTTCGGCAGAGGTGGCGGCGCGGGAGATCGTCGACGGGATGGTGTCTCGCAGCTGGTGGATGCCGGCCTGGACGGCCTTTTCGGTCTCGGCGGTGGTGCGCTGGGCGTCGTTCATCAGCTCGTCGGCCTTGCCGACGGCGCGGGACACGGCGACCTCGGCCACGCGGGCACCGGTGTCCGCCACGTCCTGGGCGGCGGCGGTGATGTGTTGGGCGGTGGCGTTCATCTTGGGCTCCTTGAGTGAGGGATGGGTGAGGGTGAGGGTGGGAGGTGGGCGGGCCGGCGTCGATGCCGTGTTCAGCGCTTGAGCCAGCCGAACAGGAAACTGACGACGGCCATCACCAGGAAGACCACGAACAGGATCTTGGCGATGCCTGCGGCGCTGGCGGCGATGCCACCAAAGCCCAACACCGCGGCGATCAGCGCGACAACCAGAAAGACAACGGCGTAGTGCAACATGGACAACTCCTGAATCACCCCGGTGGGGTGGTGGACTTCGCAACGCCTGTCGCTGCGATGAATGAAGTCTAGGAACGCGCTGGCCTCGGCGGTGTCGGTCAATCCCACGGGTTGGCGTAGGACTGGGCCGACAGGGCGACCCTGAGCGTGGGGGCTCAGCGATCCGCCGCCGGGCCGCCCCAAGGCGGATCAGCCCCCTCGGGGGGCAGCGACCCGCGCAGCGGCGGAGCGTGGGGGCGTATCAGACCACGTTGCCGTGCAGCCGGGCGCTCAGGCTGAGACCGATGGCCGTGTCCGCCTGGGGCTGCTCCGGTTCTCGGGGGGCACCGGCGGACCGTGCCGTGATCAGCGCCTGCACCTCGGGGGCCAGATCCCTGGCCATCTGGGACAGCAGATCGGCTTCGCCCTGGGCCAGTGCGTGCCCGGCGGGCGCGTGCACCGCGAGCAGGCCCAGCACCGCGCCGTGGGTGTCCCGCACCGGCTTCCCGGCGAAGAAGGGGTGCCGCGCCAGCGCCGGGTGCTGGGCGCCGGCCTGCGCCGGATCGAGGTGCAGCTCCACCGGGTCGTTCTCGCCCGCCAGCAGCCGGCCCGGTGGCGAGGCCTCGGGCGGCATGGATTCGGTGGACCAGCCGGGCTGGGGCACGTCCCCCGCCAGCAGGCAGCGCAGCTCGGTGGCCCCGGTGCGCACCATGAGGCTCACCACCGGCACACGGAACACCGCCGCGGCGCGTTGCACGCTGCGGTGGATCGCTTCTTCCCGGGCTTCCACCGGGGTCGGGGCGGTGGCGGCGCCAGGCTGACCCGGACCGTCACCGTCACCGCCGTGCGCGGGCGGCGCTTCGGTGTGCTCTTGATCGGCCAGCGCCAGCACCTCCGGCAGCCGGAACAGCACGGCCGACACCCCGATGGCCTGTTGCCGCTCGGGCTCGGCCAGCGCCTCGACGCCCCGCCAGGCCACCAGCCGGACCACCACGTCCGGCCAGTGGCGGCGCAGCCGCCGGCACACCAGTCGCACCTGCGTGTCGGGGGCCTTGGACAAGGAGCACAGGTAGACCACCTCCACCGACGCCGCGTCGCGCAGATCCGCCCGGCCCTGCTGGAGGGCGGCCACCGGCAGGGCGCGGGCGCGCAGGCCGGCGTGGGCCAGCGCGTGCGCCAGCATGTCGGCCGACAGGGTGTCGAGCTCGGTGCGCAGGCCCACGCACAGCAGCGTCGGCGCCAGGGCGTTCGACGCCTGTGCAGCGGTGTCGTCGGCTTGCAGCTCGTTCACGAAACGCGCCGTGCCGTCGAGCAGGCGGTGGCGGTGCGCGGCGGTCACACCTTCGTCGCTCAGGCGCGCGGCCAGCCCCAGCATCGGCAAGGCCGTGTCGCCGTAGAAATGCGCCAGCGAAGTCTGCCGCACCTCCTGGTAGGCCATGTCCTCCGCCTCGTCGAGGTCGCCGGAAATGAGCCGGTGGTAGAGCTGGGTGGCGCTGTCGAACACCGGCTCGCTGCCCAGCAGCACCTCCAGGAAACGCAGCGGGGCCAGGTGGCGGCCGACCACCACCAGGCACACCGTCAACGGCGTCGCCAGCACCAGGCCCAGCGGCCCCCACAGCGTGGCCCAGAAGGCGGCCGAGATCAGCACCGCCAGCGGCGACACGCCCGTGCTGCCGCCGTAGGCCAGCGGCTCGACGACGTTGTTGCTGATCACTTCGAGAACCAGGATCAGGGCCAGCGTCCACAGCACGACCGACCAGCCCGGGTCCACCGCGAACGCGAGCACGAGCGGGAAGATGGCGCCGATGGCCGGCCCGAGGAACGGGATGAAACGCAGCAGCGCCGCGAGCCCGCCCCAGAGCCAGGCGCCGGGCACGCCGATCCACCACAGGCCCAGCGCCATCGGGATGCCGTAACCCACGTTGACCAGCACCTGGGCCAGCAGGTAGCGACTGACCTTCTCGGCCGACTCGGACAGGGCGTCGGCCATCTGGTGCTGGTCGCCGCCCATCAACCTCAACAGGCGGTCGCGCAGCTCGATGCGCTGCAGCAGCATGAACACCACCAGGATGATGACCAGGCCGGCGGTCGCCAGCTGCACGCCCACCGTGGTCAGCACGTTCACCGCGACCTCCAGCGGGCTGCGGTCGCTGGTGTCCACCGTGACGCGGGTGGCGCCCGGCGACTCCTTCTTGCCCATGTCCAGGGTCTTGGTGGCGGCGTCGAACTCGCCCATGACCACGCCGAAAATCCGGCCGAACTCCCGCACCGTGCCCGACGGCACCACCGTCGGCCGCAGGTCGTGCAGCTTTTTCTGGATGTTCTTCCGGTAGGTGGGCAGCTCGTTGCCGAGGTCGCTGACCTGGTTGGCCATCAGCGCGCCGGCGCCCACCAGCAAGGACAGCGCCAGCGTGAGCACCACGCCCACCGCCAGGCCGCGCGGCACCGAGCAGCGGCGCAGCCAGGTCACCACCGGGTCGATCACGAACGCGAGCAGCGCGGCGAACGCCAGCGGCATGAGCAGCGCCTTGCCGTGGTGGAGGGCGAGGATGCCCAGGCCCAGGGCCGCGCCGGAGAAGACGAAGCGCTGCACCCCCGGCAGCACCTGGGTGTCCGTGCCGCGGGCCGACGGGTCGGCGTCGCGTGGCGGGCCGACCGCGGCCGTGGCGGGCTTGGACGGATCGGGGTTCGACGGGGGGGTGTTCACGGCAGGGGGCTCTCGGGGAGGTTCGGCCGCTGTGCCGGGCCAGCACTGGGGGTGGGATCGGGCCTCATTTTGCATGAGGTCGGCCTGCGGTGCAGGCGCGTTTCAGGGGTGCTCTGCGTTGGCGTGCACCTCGCTGATGCGCTGTTCGCGGCGCACGAGGTAGAGGCCGCTGCCCACGATGATGGCCGCGCCCAGCCAGGTGTGCGCTCCGGGCAGGGTCTGCCAGATCAGCCAGTCCAGCCCCACGCCCCAGGCCAGGGCGGTGTATTCAAAGGGCGCCACCGCGCTGGCCTGCCCGCTGCGAAAGGCCTCGTTGATGGTGAGCTGGCCGAGAAAACCCGTGACCGCCAGCGCCAGCAGCAGCGCCGTGTGGTCCAGCGACACCGGTTTCCAGTCGCTCCACGCCAGCAGCCCGCCGCCCACGCTCATGAACAGCATCATGGTCAGGATCAGCGATTCGGTGCTGTCGGTGCGGCTGAGCAGCCGGCCCGCGACGGCGGCCACCGCGTAGCAGAAGGCGGCGATGATCACCGCGATGCCGCCGGTGGTGGCGAAACCGGCCTGCAGGTCACCGCCACTGGGCCGGATCGCCACCAGCACGCCGATGAAGCCGACGCCGATGGCCCACCAGTGCGCCTGGGGCACGCGCTCCTTGAGCACCGGCACCGACAGCGCCGTGATCAGCAGCGGCGCGATGAAGAAGATGGTGTAGGTGGCCGACAGCGGCAGCTCGCTCACGCCGCGCGTGAACAGCGAGAGCATGGTGATGCCCAGCAGGCCGCGCAGGATGTGCAGCGGCCAGCGCAGGTTCTTCAGGCGCCCCCAGCCGCGGCGCCACTGGATCCAGGCCAGCACCAGTGGTAACGCCGTCAGCCCGCGCAGGCAGGCCATCTGCAGCGGCGGGTAGTGCGCCGACAGCGTCTTGAGCACCGCGTCCATGAGCGAGAAGAACATCACCGCCAGCATCATGTTGACGATGCTGCGCAGGTTGCCGGCGGCGTGTTGGGCTTGTGAGGTCATGGGATCAGAAGAAGAGCCGCGCAGTCTGCCTGAAAGAGGGGGACAGCAGGGCACCACCCAAGGTCCCGCAGAAGGAACCGCTGCCCGACACACACCTTTCACCGGAGCGCGTGCCTCAACCCAGAACGCGGTGGAACCGGCTCCGCCGGGCCACTCGCGTTGTCCCCCTGGGGGGAAGCCGCGCAGCGGCGCAGGGGGGGAGCCATCCCTTCAATCCATGTGATCGACGGTGTCCGGATCGGGCACATCGCCCACCGCTTCGCGCGTCGCGGCCGCCTGTTGCTGCAGCCAGTCGCTGAAGGCCTTCACCTCCGGGCGCTGCAGGCTGCGCGGGGCCACCACCAGCCAGTAGACCAGCGGCGAGTCCAGCCGCATCTGTGGCAGCGGCTCCACCAGGTCGCCGCTGGCCAGGCTCTCGGCCACCAGCGGCAGCCGCGCCAGCGCCACACCCTGGCCGGTGAGCGCGGCCTGGACGATCTGGTGGGCGTAGTTGAAATAGAGCCAGCGCTGGGGCGAGAGCTTGGCTTTCGCGCCGCTGCGCGCAGCGCCCGCGGTCGAGAAATTTTCAAGCCAGCGCTGCCAGGTCAGCCACTCCAGGTGGCGCGTGCGGTGCGCGTCGCCGGCCTCGATCAGGGTCACCTTGGACAGGTCGTCGAGCTTGCTGATGCGGTGGGTTTTGAGCAGCCAGGGGCTGGCCACCGGCGTGAGCTGCTCGCCGAACAGCCGGATCGCGCCGGCCGGCATGGCCTGCGGCACCGCGTAACGCAGGGCCAGGTCCACGTCGGCCGTGCTCAGGTCGACCGCGACGTCGGACGCGTCGATGCGGATGTCGATGTCCGGGTGCTCGCGCTGGAAGGCTTCAAGCCGCGGGATCAGCCACATCGAGGCGAACGAGGCCCAGGTGGTGATGGCCACGCTCTTGCGCCCGGCGCTCTGGCGGATCTGGCGCACCGCCGCATCAATCCGCTCCAGCGCCGAGCCCGCCGCGCGCAGCAGCTGGTTGCCCGCGCTCGTCATCTCCACGGCGCGCGTGTGGCGCAGAAAGAGGGCGGTGCCCACCTCGTCTTCCAGGGCCTGGATCTGCCGGCTGACCGCGCTCTGCGTGAGCGACAGTTCCTCGGCGGCGGCGCGGAAGTTGAGGTGTCTCGCCACCGCCTCGAAAGCGCGCAGGTGGCCGGCCGAGATGGGGCGGGTGCGGGGGTGGCTGGAGGTGAGCTGCATGGTCAACGGGCGGTCGGGGGCGGCGGGATTGATGCGCTTATCGAATCAATAGCTTACCCCCATTTCATTGGACGGGCGGGCCTGCGCGCGAGAAGATGTCCTCCAATCTGCTGTTTCTGGAGAACGCCATGTCCCACTTCACTGCCCCTGCTGTCCGTCACCTGCCCGTGGGTGCCTGGCGCCTGCACCCCGGCCACGCCATGAGCCTGCGGCCGAAGCAGCCCGCCGTGCTGCGCGTGTATTGCGGGCGTGTGTGGGCCACCCTCGGGCAAGGCGCCGAGGTGGGCGCCCCCGACGACGGCGGGGACCGTTTTCTGGGCCCGGGCGAGGTGCTGATCGTGCCGGCCGGCGCGAGCCTGGTCATGGAGCCGGTCGTGGTGCCCGGTGACCGTGGCCCGGTGCATTTCGACTGGAGCGACGCCAGTGCGGCGGTGGCACCCAGCCGTTTTGACCGCGAAGTGGCCGCCCCGGCGCGGGAGCTGCGCTCCTCGCTCGGTCATGCCGCTGTGGCGCTGACGCGCATGGTGTTCGGGCTGCTGGGCTACGGCGAGTTCCTGGTGGCCGGACGAGGCCGCGTGCTGTCCCCGCTGGAATCACTGCGTTCTTGATCTGGCCCACCCCTGCCGCGCTGCGCGCGACCCCCTCAAGGGGGCAATGCGAGTGGCCCGGCGGAGCCGGATCCACCGCATCCTGGGGTGGGGCACCCCGCTCCGGGGCCATGCCCTTCGTCGCGTTATTCCACCTTTTTCCTGGGCTTCCGGGCGCGTGGCGCCGGTTTGCGCGCCGCGACCGCCGCGTCCAGCGCCAGCCGCGCCCACGGCGCCATGAGCGCGGGCGATTCCAGCGCGTCGTCGGGCGGCGTGTGGTAGTGCAAGGACATGGTCTTGCCACGCGCCTCGTACCGGAACGGCTGCGCCCCGGCGGCCAGCCAGCGGGGTTCGGTGTCGGCGTTGGTCTTGAGGAACAGGGTGTCCCAGGCAATGATGGCCACGTTCATGCCGTCCACCGAAATGCCCCAGCCCCCGAACATGCGCGCCGCCTTGCACGGCCCCAGGCAGGACAGCAGCTCGCAGGCGTGGAGGACAAACGGATCGGTGATGGGTCGGGTGGCCATGCGCCATCGTAGTGAGCAGTACGCAGCGCAACAAGCCGTCGGCGCGAAATGACTTCACCCCAGGGCACCGCGGAACCGGCTTTGCCGGGCCGCCAGTGCCGCCCCTTGAGGGGCGGAGCGGCTACGCGCAGCGAGCAAGCGACGGGGGTGGGTCACATCAAGTGGACAATGTCCACTTATGGCCAGACCCAAATCCGCTTCCCACGACCTCAAGCGCGATCAAATCCTCGACGTCGCCGCCCAGTGTTTTGCCCTGCAGAGTTTCCCGGCGGCGAGCATGAACCACATCGCCACCGCCTGCGGCACCAGCAAGGCGCGGCTCTACCACTACTACGAGAGCAAGGAAGCGATCCTGTTCGACCTGCTCGACCGATACACCCAGCGCCTGCTGGCGCTGATCGGCGAGGCCGAAGCGCGGGCCCAGCGCAAGAACCTGAGCGAGCGCGAGGCGCTCAACGAACTGGTGCACGCTTTTCTGGCCGAGTACGAAAGCTCGGCCACGCGCCACGTGGCGCTGGTGTCCGACACCAAGTTCCTGGGCGAGACCCAGCGCGAGCTCATCCTCAACCGCCAGCGTGACGTGGTCGCCGCGTTCACCCGCTTTCTCAAGCGCGCCTACCCCGAGCGCGTCACGCCCGCGAACCAGACCGCGCTGACCATGATGCTGTTCGGCATGATCAACTGGACCTTCACCTGGCTGCGCCCCGGCGGGCCCATGAGCTACGCGGCGTTTGCCGACGAGGTGGCGGCCGTGCTCGAAAAGGGACTGGCGGCCTGAGCCCCAGCGCTGGACAAGGTTATTTGTTTACTGATCCGTAATCGATTTCGTTTAGTTAAAATTTGCGCGTTTGCCGATCTGCGCAGCCGACCCCACACACAGGAGACCCCATGAGCAAAGCCTTCGCCTCCCAGGCCGATCTGGCCGACAAGAAAATCACCTTCGAGCAGCTCAGCCCGCACTGCTGGGCCTACACCGCCGAAGGCGATCCGAACTCGGGCGTCATCATCGGTGACGACTTCATCATGGTCAGCGACGCCACCGCCACCCCGGCCATGGCGCGCGACCTGATCCAGCAAATCCGCAAGGTGTCGGACAAGCCGATCAAGTACGTGCTGCTGACCCACTACCACGCGGTGCGCGTGCTGGGTGCCAGCGCCTATTTCGCCGAAGGCGCGACCGAGATCATCGCCAGCCAGGGCACGCTGGAGCTGATCCGTGAGCGCGGTGCGCAGGACATGCAGAGCGAGATGGAGCGCTTCCCGCGCCTGTTCCGTGGTGCCGAGTCGGTGCCGGGCCTGACCTGGCCGAGCATGGTGATCGGCGGCGGCGATGCTGTCAAAGGCGAGAAGCCGGGCAAGCTGTCGATCAACCTCGGCGGTGTCGTGGTGCAGATCTGGAGCCCGGGCCATGGCCACACGCGTGGCGACACCATCGCCTGGGTGGAAGAAGAAAAGGTGCTGTTCAGCGGCGACCTGGTGGAATACGAAGCCGGCGTCTACACCGGCGACGCCCAGCTCGAAGAGTGGCCCGCCACGCTCGAAGCGCTGCGCGCGCTCAAGGCCGAGTACATCGTGCCCGGCCGCGGCGAAGCCATGAAGGGCAACGCCGACGTGAACAAGGCGCTGGACTACACGAAACGCTGGGTCACCACCCTGTTCCAGGCCGGCAAGGAAGCCGCCGCCGCCGGCATGGACCTCAAGGCCGCCATGGCCCACACCCGCAAGAGCATGGACCCGGTGTTCGGTCACGTGTTCATCTACGAACACTGCCTGCCGTTCGACGTGAGCCGCGCCTACGACGAGGCCAAGGGCATCAAGAACCCGCGCATCTGGACGGCCGAGCGCGACATGGAGATGTGGAAGTCGCTGCAGGGCTGAGCGCCGGCTTCGCGTTCAGCGCACACAACAAAAAACCCGCCGAGGCGGGTTTTTTGTTGTGCAACTGGAGCAAGCTTGGCGCCGCCGGCCTATGGGGTGGCGGTGTTTGTCACTTTGCTGTGTCCGTGATCAAGATCCCTGTGGGGGGTGTTTCTGTTTCTGTTTCTGTTTCTGTTTCCGTGCCGGTGTCGGTGTCGGTGTCGGTCGTGCTCGTGACCAGCGCTTCCTTCACCGTCAGCGGCTCGGTCACCGTGGCCTCGCGCCCGGCGCTGTCGGTCACGGTGAGTTCCACCGTGTAGGTGCCGGCTTTTTCGTAGGTGTGGGTCACCACCTCGCCTTTGGCGGTTTCGCCGTCGCCAAACTTCCACGACCAGCCGACGGCCACGTTGTCTTCGGGCGTATTGGAGACCACTGACCCGGAGGCGTCAAAGCTCAGCGAGGTGCCCGCGCGCGCGGTGCTTGGCGTGACCTCAAAGATCGGGATGGGCAGGCAGCCCGTGAGCGCGAGCGCCACGAAGCTGGCCAGCAGGAATTTCGAGAAGGTGAGGTTCTTGTGGGTGGATGTCATGTCGGCTCCCGGATCGTTGAACAACGATGGTAATCCGATTCACCGAGGGTGGTTTGCCTGCTTGCCCCGACAATCGTGTATCCATCTGTAGTTTTCATGACCGATCCTGCCTCCTTCGCTGTTCCGACCCCCGCCGACTGGGGCGTGATCGCCGTGTTTGCCACGGTGTACCTGGGCATGTTCCTCGGCGGACTGCCGCGCCTGAAGCTGGACCGCTCGGGGGTGGCGCTGCTCGGGGCCATCGCCGTGATCGCACTCACCGGCCTGCCGCTGGAAGACGCCGCGCGCTCGGTGGACCTGCCCACCATCGTGCTGCTGTTCGCCTTCATGGTGGTGTCGGCGCAGATGCGGCTGGGTGGCTTCTACACCGAGGTCACGCGCCGCGTGGGCGCGCTGCCGCTCTCGCGTGCCGGTCTGCTGGCGGCGTTGATCGCGGTGGCGGGCGCCCTGTCGGCCGTCTTCTCCAACGACATCGTCTGTCTGGCCATGACGCCGGTGGTCGCCCAGCTGTGCCTGCAGCGTGGCCTGAACCCGATTCCGTTCCTGATCGGGCTGGCCTGCGCGGCCAACATCGGCTCGGCCGCGACGCTGATCGGCAACCCGCAGAACATGCTGATCGGCTCGGTGCTGCAACTGCACTTCGCCGACCACGCGCGCCAGGCGCTCGCGCCGGTGGGCGTCAGCCTCGCGCTGCTCTGGCTGTGGCTGGCCTACGGCCCGGGAGCGCGGGCCGGGGCGCCCGAATCCACGCCGTCGGTGACCACGCCGGCGCGCACGGACGGTGAGCCGTTCGACCGCTGGCAGACCGCCAAGGGCCTGGTGGTGGCCACGGCGCTGATGGCCGTGTTCCTGTTCACCGACTGGCCGCGCGACGTGGCGGCGCTGGTGGGCGCGGGCGTGCTGCTGCTCAGCCGCCGCTTTCACTCCGCCGACGTGATCGGCTCCGTGGACTGGCCCCTGTTGCTGCTCTTCATCGGCCTGTTCGTGGTGAACCACGCGTTCGAGCAGACCGGCCTGTCCGCGCACGCCGTGGCCTGGCTGGCCACCCAGGGCGTGCACCTGAGCGACCCCGGAGCCCTGGTGGTGGTGGGCGTGCTGCTGTCCAACCTGGTGTCCAACGTGCCGGCCGTGATGCTGATGCTGCCGCACCTGGGCGCCGACCCGCAGCAGGCCGGTGTGTTGCTGGCGCTGGTGAGCACCTTCGCCGGCAACCTGCTGCTGGTCGGATCGATCGCCAACCTCATCGTGGCCGATCTCGCGGCCAAGGAAGGCATCGTGCTGGACTGGAAACGGCATCTGGTCACCGGCCTGCCGGTGACCGTGGTGTCGCTGCTGGTGGTGTGGGGCTTCATGCGCTGGACGAGTTGAGGCCCAGAACGCCGACGCACGAGCTGCAACGAATGAAGCAGCGCGGGCCCAGGGGCACAGCGGAACCGGCTTTGCCGGGCCGCCAGTGCCGCCCCCTGGAGGGGGCTGAGGGCCGCGGCTCCAAGTCTGCTTGCGCAGACTTGGACAGCCCGAAGTGACACCGGCTCCGACGGTGGCGCAGCCTGCAAGGCACGCCGAAGGCGGCGCGGGGGTGGCGGGTTTTCAGTGGATCGACGACAGGAACTGCTGCAGCTCTGGTGTCTGCGGGTTGCCGAAGAGCTGATCGGGCGGGCCCATCTCGTGCACGCGGCCCTGGTGCATGAAGATCACGCGGTCGCTCACCTTGCGGGCGAAGCTCATCTCGTGCGTGACCATCAGCAGCGTCATGCCCTCGTCGGCCAGCGACTCCACCACACGCAGCACCTCGCCCACCAGTTCGGGGTCGAGCGCCGAGGTGATTTCGTCGCAGAGCAGCACGGCCGGGTCCATGGCCAGGGCGCGGGCAATCGCCACGCGCTGTTGCTGACCGCCCGAGAGCTGGTCGGGCCAGGCGTCGAACTTCTCGGCCAGGCCCACGCGGGCCAGCAGCTGGCGCGCGCGTTGTTCGCCGCTGGCCTTGTCGGTCTTCTTCACGAGGCTGGGGGCGAGCATCACGTTTCTGCCCACGCTCAGGTGCGGGAACAGGTTGAAGCCCTGGAAGATCATGCCCACGTGCTGGCGCAGCTCGCGCATGGCGGTGGCGTTGCCGTGCAGCAGGGGCTGGCCGTCGACGCTGAGCGCGCCCGACTGGAACACCTCCAGCCCGTTGATGCAGCGCAGCAGCGTGCTCTTGCCCGAGCCGCTCTTGCCGATGATGGCGATCACCTCGCCGCGTTTCACCTGCAGGTCGATGCCTTTGAGCACCTCGTTGCTGCCGAAGGATTTGCGCAGCTGCTGGATGTCGACGATGGGACCGTGGGGGTTGGGGGTGGCCATCGCAGGGGTGGCCAGGGCGTCAGCGGTTGACATTCATCTTCCTTTCGAGGGAACGGGCGGTGAGGCTCACAGGGAAGCACAGCGCGAAATACATCAGGGCCACGCAGCTGTACACCAGGAAGGGCTGGAAGGTGGCGTTGGTGATCATGGTGCCGGCCTTGGTGAGCTCGACGAAGCCGATCACCGAGGCCAGCGCCGTGCCCTTGATCACCTGTACCAGGAAGCCCACGGTGGGGGCGATGGCGATGCGCGTGGCCTGCGGCAGCACCACATGACGCAATTGCTCGGCGAAGCTCAGAGCCAGACTCTGCGCCGCTTCCCACTGGCCCTTGGGCACGGCCGCCACGCAGCCCCGCCAGATCTCGCACAGGAACGCGCTGGTGTAGAGCGTGAGCGCCAGCGCGGCCGAGACCCAGGCCGAGGTCTCCACGCCGAACAGCGCCAGCCCGAAGTAGGCGAGGAACAGCTGCATCAGCAGCGGCGTGCCCTGGAAGAGCTGCACGTAGCCGGCCACGAAGCGCTCGGCGCCGGGCCAGCGCGCCGTGCGCGCCACCAGCAGCGCCATGCCCACGAGCCCGCCGCCGATGAAGGCGACCAGCGAGAGCGCCACCGTCCAGCGTGCGGCCAGCAGCAGGTTGCGAAGGATGTCCCAGAGGGAGAAATCAACCACGGGCACCTCCCCGTCCAAAGATGAAGCGCGGGCCGGCCCAGTTGAGCAGGGCGCGCACGCCCATCGACAGCAGCAGGTAGATGCCGGTGGCGATGATGAAGGCCTCGAACGCGCGGAAGTTGCGGCTCTGGATCAGGTTGGCCGCGTAGCTCAGCTCCTCGGTCGCGATCTGGCCGCACACCGCTGAGCCCAGCATCACGATGATGATCTGGCTGGTGAGCGCGGGCCACACCTTGCGCAGCGCGGGCGGCAGCACCACGTGCACGAAGGTCTGGGCCTTGCTGAGCGCCAGGCTGGCCGCCGCTTCGAACTGGCCTTTGGGTGTGGCCTCGATGCCGGCTCGCACGATTTCGGCCGCGTAGGCGCCGAGGTTGATCACCATCGCGATCACCGAGGCGATCTCGGGCGTGAGCTTCACGCCCGCGGCCGGCAGGCCGAAGAACACGAAGAACAGCTGCACGATGAAGGGCGTGTTGCGGATCAGCTCCACATAGGTGCCCGCGAGCCAGCGCAGTGCCAGGGGCCCGCTGCTGCGCGCCCAGGCACAGGCCGTGCCCACGAGCAGGCCGATCACGGCCGAGATGGCGGTCAGGCCCAGTGTCCAGAGCACGCCCCTGGCCAGCAGCGGCCACTGCACGAGCACGGCGGGGAAGTCGAGTTCGATGCCCATGGGATGGCCCTGCGTGGCAGTGTTGGCTTATTCAGGGAGATTGCCAGCAGGACGGCCGAGCCACTTCTTGGCCATGGTGTCGAGGTCCCCGGCTTTCTTGCCGGCGGCCAGGATCTCGTTGACCTTCAAACGCAGCGCGTCCTCGCCCTTGGCCACGCCGATGAAGTTGGGGCTGTCTTTCAGCAGCAGCTTGTATTCGGTGTTGAGCTGCGGGTTGCGCGCCATCAGGTTGCCCGCGACCGACGCGCCCGTGGCGATCACCTGCACCTGGCCGGAGACGAAGGCCGAAACGGTGCCGTTGTTGTCTTCGAACCGCTTGATGTCGGCCGTGGGCGGGGCGAGCTTGGTGAGTTCCTGGTCTTCGATGGCGCCGCGTGTCACGCCCACCGATTTGCCGGCCAGATCAGCGAACGAAGCCAGCGGCATCGACTTGGCGGCGAACACCGCCTGGAAGAAGGGCGAGTAGGCGACGGTGAAGTCGATCACCGCCAGGCGCTCAGGGTTCTTGCCCAGCGTGGAGATCACCAGATCGGCCTTGCGCGTCTGCAGGTAGGGGATGCGGTTGGCGCTGGTCACGGGCACCAGCTCGACCTTGGCGCCGAGCTTGGTGGCGATCAGTTTGGCCATGTCCACGTCCAGGCCCTGTGGCTGCAGGTCGGTGCCGACAAAACCGTAAGGCGGGAAGTCGGTGGGGATGGCGATCTTGATGGTCTTGGACTTCATCACATCGTCCAGTGCGGTCTGGGCGGTGGCCAGGCCGGTGGTGGCCAGCGAGGCGAGCGCGATGGCGGAAGCGATGAAGGCGCGTTTGTTGGTGATCACAGCAGGGCTCCTAGGTAGGTTTCAGCGGGGGGTTGAGGGGTGTCTTTGCCGGTCGGCAAGGGTGCGGGGGCGGCGCGCACCGGGGCGAGCGCCTGGCGCAGGTCGGCCAGCGGGTCGTCCGCCGGGGCCAGGCGCAGGGCCGCCTGCACCTGGCCGATGTGTTCTTCCATCAGGTGCTCGGCCAGGGCGGTGTCGCCGCGCACCAGTGCATCGACGATGGCCACGTGGTCCTGGCACGACTGCACCGCGTCGTGCGTGGACTGGTAGAGCATGGCGATCAGCGTGGTGCGCGCGGTGAAGTCGCGCAGCGTGTCGGCCAGCAACTGGTTGCCCAGGCACTCGGCCAGGCACACATGGAAGTCACCCAGCAAATAGCTGCGCTGGCCGACATCGTCGCCCTTGAGCGCGTCCTGTTCCTGTTTCAGGTGTTGCTTGAGCCGCTTGAGGGTGGCCTTGTCCAGGGGGCCGGTGCGGCGGATCAGCCCAGTCTCGATGACGCGCCGGGCTTCAAAGGCTTCGCGCGCTTCTTCGTGCGAGGGCTGCACCACGTACCAGCCGCGGCGCGAGCTGACGGTGACGATGCCGCGCGCGGCCAGCCGCACCAGCGCCTCGCGCACCAGGGTGCGGCTGCAGTCGAACAGCATCGAGAGGTTCTGTTCTCCCAGGCGCGTGCCGGGCGCCAGGCGCTGCGCGAGCACGGCTTCGATGATGCGTTGGGCGATGTCGGTGGAGCTGACCATGCCAGGGCAGCTTGCGAAAAGCGTGCCAGCACCATGCAGGTCTTGTATGCAAGATGGGTGCGCCAGACTTGTGCGCCTGGCCTGGTTTTGACGGTCAGGTGCACCAGAACAGCAGGCCGGGGTGCCCAGACTGGTGCCTGTGCTGAGACATGCGGTGCAGCCGAGGGCGCCGCCGGGCCGGCTTTGCCGGACGGCCAGTGCCGCCCCCTTGGGGGTAGCGCGAAGCGCTGCGGGGGTGTTTCTTTCAGTGGGGCTCGGCGGTCAGTGAGCGCAGGTCGGTTTCGTAGTCCTTGAGCACGCGCACGGCATGGGCCCGCTGCTCGGCGGTGGTGGTGTTGTGCAGGGCGGCAAACTGCTCGCAACCGCTGCGCACCAGCGCGTCGCTGTACGCCGGGAAACCGGGCGTCGGCGACTGCATGACCCGGTCGTGCCAGCCGCGCAGGGCCGCCACCGCCGTCGCGGGGTTGCGCTCGGCCTGCAGCTCGCGCAGCGTCTTCAGCAGGTCGGCCTGGCGCCGCAGCCGCTCGGCGTTGACGCGCGATCCGTCGAACGGGGACTGCCGGATGCGCTCGCGCAGCAGCTTCAGCTGGGCGTCGCTCAGGTCGCCGTACAGCGTCTCGTAGCGGTCGGTGGCGCGCTCCAGCAGGTTGTCGATCCGCTCTTCAGCGCTCACGCGCACGTAGTCCGATTCAAACTCCTTGTTGCCCTTGGCGTAGCGCCGCTGCATGTGTTGCAGCTGGGCGGGCGTGAGGGTGGTGGCGAGCCGGGCCATCGGCTCCAGGGCGCGGTCGATCATGCGCAGGTAGGCGGTCTGCACCTGGGTGAACTGCCCGCAGGTGATGTCGGGGTTGCTGTCGGCGGCGGCCAGCTGTTGCCATTGCTGCAGGCGGCTGATGTAGGACGGCAGCTCGCTGCTCCGGTGCCAGGCGAAAAAACCGTCGATGTCGCGCCGCAGCACGGTGGTCTGCGCGTCGTTCAGGTCGGCGTAGCCGTCGATCCACCAGTAGCCCAGGCTGGGCGCCTGGTTGTAGGCCAGGCGGACCGCACTGCACGCCGCCAGCACCAGCGCCAGGGCGGTCAGCAGCAGGCTGCGGGCGATAATCCGGCCCTTGTTGAAGACCGGTTTCGGCCGTTGGCCCGGTGTGGCCTCAGGAAAGGTGCTCATGTCGTTCCCTGTGGATGTGGTGGTGATGGCGGCCGGCAAGGGCACGCGCATGAAAAGCAGCAAACCGAAAGTGTTGCACCGTTTGGGCGGGCGCGCTCTGGCCCAGCATGTGATCGACACCGCGGCCCGGGTATCGGCCCGTTCGGTGGTGGTGATCACCGGCCACGGTGCCGAGCAGGTGGAGGCGGGGTTGGTCGCACCGGTGTCGGAGTCGGGCCACGCGCTGAAGTTGCAATATGTGCGCCAGGAACCCCAAATGGGCACCGGTCATGCGGTGCAGCAGGCCGTGCCGGTGCTGGCCGACGACGGCGTGACCCTGGTGCTGTCGGGCGATGTGCCGCTCACGCGGCCCGATACGCTGCAGGCTTTGCTCGATCTGTGTGGCGGCGAACGCCTGGCCTTGCTGACCCTGGACATGCCCGACCCCACCGGGTACGGGCGCATCGTGCGCGCGGTCGACGGCTCGGTGGCGGCGATCATCGAACACAAGGACGCTTCCGACGCGCAGCGCGCGATCACCGAGATCTACAGCGGCATCATGGCCGTGCCCACCCGGCTGCTGCGTGGCTGGCTCGCGCGCCTGGACAACCAGAACGCCCAGGGCGAGTACTACCTGACCGACGTGGTGAAGTTCGCGGTGGCCGACGGGCAAAGCGTGCAGGCGCACCGCATCAGCGACGCCGTGCAGGTGGCGGGCGTCAACAGCCCGCTGCAGCTCGCCGAGCTGGAACGGGCGTTCCAGCGCCGCTTGGCGGAAGCGCTGATGGCGCAGGGCGTGCGCCTGGCCGATCCGGCGCGGCTGGACGTGCGCGGCACGCTCAGCTGCGGGACCGACGTGGACATCGACGTGAACTGCGTGTTCGAGGGCCAGGTGACCCTCGGCGCGGGGGTGCGCATCGGCGCGAACTGCGTCATCGCCAACGCCCACATTCACGACGGCGCCGTGATCCACCCTTTCACCCACATCGACGGCGAGAAGCTGGGCGTGAGCGTGGGGGCGGGTGCGCTGATCGGCCCGTTCGCGCGGCTGCGCCCGGGCGCGCAGCTGGGGCGCGAGGTGCACATCGGCAACTTCGTGGAAGTGAAGAACAGCACCCTGGCCGACGGCGCCAAGGCCAACCACCTGGCCTACCTGGGCGACGCCACGGTGGGCGAGCGGGTGAACTACGGCGCGGGCAGCATCACCGCCAACTACGACGGGGCCAACAAACACCGCACGGTGATCGAGGCCGACGTGCACGTGGGCAGCAACTGCGTGCTGGTGGCGCCGGTCACGATCGGCGCGGGTGGCACGGTGGGTGGTGGTTCGACCATCACCAAGAGCACACCGCCGGGCGCCCTGAGCGTGGCGCGCGGCAAGCAGGTGGTGCTGCCGAACTGGCAGCGCCCCGCGAAGAAAAAGCCCTGAGCGGCTGACCCGGCCGGCGCTCAGGCGCGCTGGCGGAGGGATTCCATCTTGCGGTCGAGATCGTTCTTGCGGTCGGCCTTGGCCTCGCCCAGGCCCATCAGACCGCTGAGTCCCATGACCTCGGACTCCCGGAAACCGGTGACGGGGTAGACCAGGGTGTCGTAGTCCGACATCTTGGATTCCAGACGCTGGCGCACGCTGTCCTGGACCTCCACCTCCTGAGGCTTGGGCCGTGGCAGGGCGGCCAGGTCCAGCTGGCGGCGGAAGTCGTTGGGTGATGGCATGCGGTGGATGCTGTTCTTCAGGAACAGGAAGCGCACGCCAGCGGTTTTGAGGATGCGGTTCTTGATCTTCAGCTGGTGGGCCTTGGCCTTGGCGTTGCTCAGGTGGTATTGCTCGACGTCGAAGGCAAACACCGGGCGCCCATCGGCGTCACACACCACGAAATCCACCTTCTGGGTGAACAGGCGCTCGGTCGCGCGCTTGCGGTCGCTGGCGCGGCGGATCGACAACATGGTTCGCAGCGGCATGTTGGGCAGGACCACCTGATCGGGAAACGTCTCCCGCAGGTAGTCCAGCATCATTACCTGCTCGGGCGTGAGGATCCGCTCGGGGGTGTAGCGGTCTTCGCGTCCGGACGCGGCGCGGAAATAGCGGCGATACACCCAGACGCCCAGTGCCACCAAGGCGATGGCAACCACAAACGCAACCCACAATGGAAACATGGAACCTCCGGCCAGCTAAGCCATTTTTGTGGCGGAATTTTAGGCGGCCGTTACGCGAGTGGGATGCTGATAACCCTTTGTTACTACCTGATGTGGGGTGGCAGCGGCAACCTCGGGTCGAACTTGGCCCGGCGCAGGCTGAAGAAGGCCTTGACGTTGCGCACGTTGGCGTCGCTGGTGAACAGGCGTTGCGCCAGCGTCAGGTGATCGGGCATGTCGCGGCTGTGCACCACCAGCACGAAGTCCGGCCCCGGACTGACCCGGTAACACTGCTGCACCGCCGGGTCGGCGACCGCGCGGTCTTCGAAGGCCTGCACCTGCTCTGCGCCCTGGCGCTCCAGCGTGATCTCGACCAGGGCGGTGAGGCCGTGGCCCGTCAGGGCCGCCAGGCGGTCGGGCTGCAGCAGGGCCACCTGGCGCTCGATCAGCCCCAGCGCATGCAGGCGCTTGATGCGCCGCAGGCTGGTGGGTGGCGAGACGTGGGCCAGCTCCGCCAGGCGCTGGTTGCTCAGGGACGCATCGTCCTGCAGCAGGCTCAGCAAGCGCAGATCGGCTTCATCCAGTTCAATAGATTCCATAAATCGTCAATTAATATCTTGAAAATTTCACGGTTCGGTGGATGGGGAATTATCTTCCGTAGATCATTAAAACAAGATTGAAAATTTCTGACGATGCTGGGTAGCATGCATTTCACTTTGATTTTTGGAGCATGGCATGTGTGGCATCGTGGCAGGGGTTTCGGGGCGCGACATCGTGCCCGTGCTGGTTCAGGGTTTGCAGCGCCTGGAGTACCGGGGTTACGACTCCTGTGGCGTGGCGGTGCATTCGGGTGGCCTGAAACGGGCCCGCAGCACCGCCCGCGTGGCCGAACTGGCGAAAGAGGTGCAGACCAACCACCTGGCCAGCGGCACGGGCATCGCCCACACCCGCTGGGCCACCCATGGCGCGCCCCTCGTGCACAACGCCCACCCCCACTTCAGCCACGGCCCGTCGGCGCCGGCCGGCGCGGCCGGTCGGGTGGCGCTGGTGCACAACGGCATCATTGAAAACCACGACGAGCTGCGCGCCGCGTTGCAGGCCAGGGGCTATGTGTTCGAGAGCCAGACCGACACCGAGGTCATCGCCCACCTGATCGATTCGCTGTACGAAGGCGATGTGTTCGCGGCCTTGCAGGCCGCGGTGGCGCAGCTGCACGGCGCCTACGCGCTCGCCGTGTTCCACAAGGACGAGCCGCACCGTGTGGTCGGCGCGCGTGCAGGCTCGCCGCTGGTGCTGGGCGTGGGCGAAGGCGGCCAGGAGCACTTCCTGGCGAGCGACGCGATGGCACTGGCCGGCGTGACCGACCAGATCGTCTACCTCGAAGAGGGCGACCTGGTGGACCTGCAGCTGGGCCGCTACTGGGTGGCCGACGCGCGGGGGCGGGTGTTTGAAGCGGGCCAGCGCCCGGTCAAGACCGTGCACGCGCACAGCGGTGCGGCCGAACTCGGCCCTTACCGGCACTACATGCAGAAAGAAATCTTCGAGCAGCCGCGTGCCATTGCCGACACGCTCGAAGGCGTCGGTGGCATCACGCCCGAGCTCTTCGGCGACGGGGCCCACGGCGTGTTCAAGGCCATCGACAACGTGCTGATCCTGGCCTGCGGCACCAGCTACTACAGCGGCTGTGCCGCCAAATACTGGCTGGAAGAGATCGCGCAGATCCCGACGCAGGTGGAAGTGGCCAGCGAGTACCGTTACCGCACCAGCGTGCCCAACCCCCGCACCCTGGTCGTCACCATCACGCAAAGCGGCGAAACCGCCGACACCCTGGCCGCACTGCGCCACGCGCAGGGCCTGGGCATGAAGCACACGCTGACGATCTGCAACGTGTCCACCAGCGCCATGGTGCGCGAATGCCAGCTGGCCTACATCACCCGCGCGGGCGT
Source organism: Hydrogenophaga sp. (assembly GCF_018780075.1). Taxonomy (GTDB): domain Bacteria; phylum Pseudomonadota; class Gammaproteobacteria; order Burkholderiales; family Burkholderiaceae_C; genus Hydrogenophaga. The sequence continues at coordinate 63,463 of NZ_JADMKB010000009.1, read as the reverse complement.
CGAGATCGGCGTGGCCTCGACCAAGGCCTTCAGCACCCAGCTCGCCGGCCTGTTCCTGCTGACGCTGGCGCTGGCCCAGTCGCGCGGGCGCCTCAGCGACGAGCAGGAAGCGCAGCACCTGAAAGCCATGCGCCACCTGCCCGTGGCGCTGCAGGCCGTGCTGGCGCTGGAGCCGCAGGTCATCAGCTGGGCCGAAGACTTCGCGCGCATGGACAACGCGCTGTTCCTCGGGCGCGGTCTGCATTACCCCATTGCGCTCGAAGGCGCCCTGAAGCTGAAAGAAATCAGCTACATCCACGCCGAGGCCTACCCCGCAGGCGAGCTCAAGCACGGCCCGCTGGCGCTCGTGACCAGCGCCATGCCGGTGGTGACCGTGGCGCCCAACGACGCGCTGCTGGAAAAGCTCAAGAGCAACATGCAGGAGGTGCGCGCGCGCGGTGGCGTGCTCTACGTGCTGGCCGACGCCGACACCCGCATCGCGAGCGGCGAGGGCATTCACGTCATCCGCATGCCGGAGCATTACGGTGCGCTCTCACCCATCCTGCACGTGGTGCCGCTGCAGCTGCTGGCGTACCACACGGCGCTGGCCAAGGGGACCGACGTGGACAAGCCGCGAAACCTGGCGAAGTCGGTCACGGTGGAGTGACCCTGTTCAGCTGACATCCATGTGCGACGCTAAAAGTGAAAGTGAGTAGGCCTGCGAGAGAGCGGGAGTGATGCTTTGGATGAAGGTGAGCTTTCCCTCTCAGGAGCCTGAATGCGGACAGTACCTTCATTCGAACCAATCGCGTCTGGGTACCTGCACTGCTCCGACCCAATCAGACCAGTCCGGTTGCGGGCTTCGATGCTGCGCATCAGCGCGGCTGAGTCGAAGTCCGAGTTCAGCCGCGCCAGGAAGGGCGCCGTCGGTCCGACCGCGCTCAGGCGTTGCGCCATCGGGATCACGTGCTCCAGGTTGAAGTCCGATTCCTTGGACGGGTTCTGCACACCTGGGCGCAGGGCCAGCTCCAGGCAGAAACCGTCCACGCCCAGGTAGGTCGCCAGCGGGCAGTAGCCCTCCACGAGGTGAGGTCACGGGTTCCGGCCCCCTTGTTTCGTTCGAGGTTTAAGGGGCGGTAGCGAAAGTGTCGTAACCCTCTGAGACTTTGTTTTCCTGCTGCGTTGGCGACACTACCTCGGCGTCTCCAACTCAATGAAAACGACATGAACCAACTCAGCAAGCCGGCAGACTTCGACGCCGGTTCCAGCGCGGTGCGCCAAGGCAAGCGAGCCGGTGCGCCGACGCAATATGCAGTTGCGACGCTCCGGCGCCGCGCAGATCCCCAGAATGAAGGAGCCCAACCATGAGCGGATTCACCATCGTCAACGGCGTCGCTGAGATCAGCGATCCCGCCATCTACAAGAACTGGCTTGACAACGACGAGTTCAAGGCCGCTGTTGCGGCGGACCCTTCACCAGAGCGCACCGCGATGAAACGGCTGCTCATCGAGTTCGAAGCCGACCTGTCGCGGATCGTTCGTGACAATGTGGTGAAAGAGCGGGTCGCTGAGGTGATGACGAAGTACATCGCCGAGGACTACATCCAGCACGACCCGAACGCATTTGGCCACGGCCGAGACAAACTCATCGAGCAATTTGGGCTTGTGCCCATCGGCGGCTCGACGCCGCCGCCCGTGGTGAGCGTCATTCTCGACGGCGAGGTCGGCTGCCTCATGATGCGCGAACTGGCACCCGATCCAGTTGTGCCTGGCGCAACCTACGAGTGGAACATCCTCACTGTCTTTCGGGTCCACAACGGCAAGATCGCCGAGCACTGGAGCACCTTCCGCAAAGTGGTGCCCGGCCAGAACCCGATGGGAAATTGAAACTGCCGTAGGGAGCGCTCGTCCTGGCCGCCTTGCGGGGCCTGTCGTCGACTGGGTTCACGGACGAGCCGTCGCCGATGCCCGCTTCGGCATACCGCCAGGACCTCGTTCCCAGATCCAGCCTGACGCTCAACCACAAAAAAGTAGAGACAACTGATGACCTTGGAATTTAAACCGCCTGTAGGAGGCCCCCCTTCGGGCATGCCACCGTTGAGAGGGCTTTCGGCCCGCCAGCCGAAGTTTTCCGAGTCGCCGTACCTCAGCGAGGTGGGGCGTCGGATGCGTGATGAAATCCTTGAGATGCTGCCGCTGTTGCGCAAGAACGCGGCCGAAGGCGAGCAACTCGGGGCCCTTGCGCCAGCCACGCTGGAGGCCGTCCACCGTGTCGGTGCCTTCAAGATCACGATCCCGATCGAGCTTGGAGGGTCTGCCCTGGGCGCACGCGACTCTGCGGAGATCGTCAAAGCGCTCGGTCAGGGCGATGCTTCGGCCGGCTGGCTCGTGATCGTCTCGAGCGCCGCCAGGAACATGCTGGGTTTTGACCCGAGGGCCCGCGACGAGGTTTTCGCCGGCATCAACGATTGGGTCGGGCCGATCATGTTCGGCGCCACCGTCTTTGCCCCGAAGGTCGGAGACGGTCGCAAGGTCGATGGCGGCTACATGGTGAAGGGGAAATGGTCTTTTGGCAGCGGTTGCAAACACGCAGCCTGGGGCGCGGTCGGATTTGAATACGATGACCCGGCAAGTGGAGCACGCAGGCGGGCGATGGGGGTGCTGGCGCGCGACCAGTATTCGATCGTCGACGACTGGCATGTCATGGGTCTGCAGGCGACGAACTCGAACAGCGTCAGGGCGGAGCAAGAAGTCTTCGTGCCCGACTACCGCGTCGTCCACACCAACGACTTGCCGCGAATCACGGACGCGCTGCAGGGAAAGTACTCGGGCCTGGCGTTCAAGCACGGCCCGATAGGCGGCATGGTCGCCACCACGTGCAGCTTCGCTGCACTGGCGGTTGGTATCGCACAAGGGGCCCTCGAATCGTTTCTCGAACAGGCGAAGAAGCGGCCTCCGTTCAACCTCCCCTACAAGACGATGTCGGAGATGGCGTCGATCCAGGTCGTCGCCGGCAAGGCGCGCGCGGTCATCAACGGCGCCAATGCGGTCCTCTGGCGTCACGCCGACGAGATCGACCGACGTGCACTCGCGCAGGAGGAGTTCTTCCCATGGGATGAGCCCGAGATCACGACGGACCTGGTCCACCAAATCCACGAGTGCCTCCGCGCGGTCGATGGCTTGATGCTCGCACTGGGCTCATCCGCTGTTGTCCTCAGCAATCCGCTCCAGCGCGCCGTACGCGATATCCATGTGCTGGCGACGCATGGTGCATTCCGCATCGACCCGACAGCCGAAATCAGCGGACGAGACATGTTCGGTCTGGATCCTTTCCCGATGATCGCTGCACTCAGCGCCCCTGCGCCGAGTGCGGACCGATCACAGGTTCCGCAGCCCGGGGGTGCGCGCATTGGCGACACGACCTCTGCGTCTCCAACCTAGGGAAAACGACATGAACCAACTCAGCAAGTCGGCAGACTTCGACGCCGGTTCCAGTGCGGCCTCCGTCGGTGGCAGGGACCCCGAACCCCGAAGCGGGACGAGACAGACGGTCGACGGCACTCCGCCGAAGACCAGCTTGAAACAGTACGTCGCCGACTTCATGAGCGCGTCAGGCCAAGCCAAGGCTGCACTCATCGGTAGCCTCCTCCTCGTGGCCATGGGCCCCGCCGGCCTCTCAGCATTGATCCCGTTTGTGGTGCCAGCATTCGCGATGAAGACAGGCGCGCCGATGCCGGTAGCGATGCTTCTCTTCGTCACCCTGCCGCTGATCATCGGCCCGCTCGTCCTGCCTTTCGCCGGACGATGGGCAGATCAACTGGGTGCTCGGCGCGTTGCGCTTCCCGCGATTGTCCTGTACGCGATCGTCACGGGGATCATCCCCTTGGTTGCGGGCACGACCTGGCTGTTGGGAACACTCCTCGTTCTCGCGTCGATCTTTGGATTCAGTGCAAGCCTGGGGATAGCGTTCAAAGTCATCTCTGAGTGGTTTCCCGAGCACCGCGGGATCGGATTTGGCCTTATCGGAGTCGCGTCCAGCCTCTTCAGCGCTGTTTTCTCTCCGCTGTTCCAGTGGCTGGTGAACGGCAATGCTGCGGTGCTCCCGATGATGCCGGGCCCCAACGGCGGCGCGCCCTCAAGTGCACCTCCACCACTGGACGGGGCTGTGCCGGCACTGGATGGCCATCTTGCTGCGTTGCACGGGGCGGCGTCCGCCGTCAACCCGGGTGTCTTTGCGGGATTCGGCTGGGACGGCACCTACTATTTGATTGCAATTGCGATCGCCGCCATCGGCATCCCGGCTGTGCTCTGGCTCATATCCGAGCCAAAGGCGGCAGCGGGTGCGGCCATGCCGAAGACCGTGGATGTCAATCTGCCCGGTGTGCCGTTCAAGAAGGCAGTACCGACGCGCGCATGGATCTTGATTACCCTCTTCCTCATATTGTCCGCCGCGGGACCGATTGCGATGCGCATGACTGCGGTGGACTTCTACGCTCAGAACGGCATCGATCCAGCAACGGTGTCCCTCGCGCTGTCCGTTCTCTTCAGTACATCGGTCATCGGATTGCTCGCCGCCGGGACAGTCCTTGATCGCGCAAGCCATCCCTGGGTGGTGGCTGTGCTCCTCGCGACGGTGCCGGTCGGTCTGGCGCTGGCACTCGTCAATACCGGCTCTGTGGTGCTTCTTTATGTCTCCATGGCATTCCTCGGTTTCGCGAGCGGCGCAGAATCGACCCTCGGCCCGGCATTGATCGCGAGGTACTTCGGACTGAAATCCTTCGCTGCATTGCAAGGTTTGACCCTTGCGATCACGTCGCCGATTCTGGCGCTGTCCCCGTTCTTCGTCAGTGTGATCACGGCAGCGTCTGGCAGCTACGCCGTTCCCCTCCTGATCCTCACCGGAAGCAGCGTGATCGCTGTCATCCTCGCCGCTCTGCTTCCGAAATACCCGAAGCCGTGGGTGCGCGTGGCTCAGAACAGGGATGAACTTTCGTGATCGAAGGGTGGGGCGTCGAGCAGCGCGAAGCCGATACCTGGGGCGTGCACCTTTTGGATGCTGCCAAGCAAGGGCTCGACCCCAACCACGCGGTGGCCCACGCCGGCACCCCGCTGCGTGCTGGCCAGGTCGCCGAGTGCGGCGATAAACCCCACTTTCCAATGAGCCAGGCTGTCTCGGCATCGTCGATTCCAAACATCCGCTGTACCGGCCAAGCCCCCCTGCCAACGGTTCATGGCGAGTTCCTCGCACAGGTCTACCAGTGCGAGGGCGAGGCCCTCGAACACATGGTGCTCAGCCTCGGGCTTGACCAGCCGGCCGCAGCCGGCACGCTGGGCGGTGTGCTGCTGCGCATGCATTCCGAATGCGCCACTGGCGACCTGTTCGGTTCGTTGCGCTGCGACTGCGGCCCGCAGCTCTCGCTCGCGCTGGAGCGCATCGCCAAGGAAGGCCGGGGCCTGTTGATCTACCTGCGTGGCCATGAAGGCCGCGGCATCGGCCTGGCGCAGAAGCTGGCCGCCTACCAACTGCAGGACCGGGGCCTGGACACGGTGGACGCCAACCGCGCACTCGGCCATCCGGTCGATTCGCGCGACTACGGCGTCGCCGTGGCCATCCTCCAGCAGCTGGGCTTTCGCTCGGTGCGGCTGATGAGCAACAACCCGCGCAAGGCGGCGGCCTTGGAATCGGCCGGCATCGACGTGCTGGAGCGCAGCGCACACGAAGTGCCGGCGCAGTCGCACAACCGCCGCTACCTGCAGACCAAGCACCAGCGCATGGGGCACTTCCTCACGCCGATCCTTTAATCGTTTGACCCGTACTGGGCCGGCTCACGCGTGCCCAGCAGATTCAGATTGAGCCGTCGAAGACGAGGATGTTCATGGCGGCTTATTTGCGCAGCTTGTCCAGCTCGGCCATCATGGTCTTGACCGTGGCGCCGCCCAGGTTGCCGGTGTGCTTGGCGATCACCAGCCACATCTTCTCTCGCAGCTTGACCACCTCGGCGGGAGGCAGTTCGGTAACCTGCATGCCATCCTCCTTGAGGTTGTAGAGGCCGCTGTCCAGCTGGACGCGTGATTGCTCACGCTGATACCTGGACGACTCGGTGACCGCGTCCTGGACAATCTTCTTAAGGTCGGCCGAGAGCGATTCCCAGAACTTCTTGCCGATCACCACCGACTGCGGGTTGTACTGGTGGTTGGTCAGTGTCAGATACTTCTGCACCTTGAACAGCTTGGTGCTGTTGATGGTTGCAATCGGGTTGTCCTGGCCGTCGATGGCCTTTTGCTCCAGCGCCGCATACACCTCGGGGTAAGGCAGGGGCGTGGGGTTGGCGCCCAGTGCACCGACCCAGTCGACATTGATCGGGTTGGGAATGACGTGCAGCTTGAGGCCGGCGATGTCTTCCACCTTCATGATCGGGCGCTTGCTGTTGGTCAGCACGCGAAAGCCCAGCTCGTAGTAGCCCAGGCCGACCAGGCCCTTGTCTTCCAGCTTGGCATGCAGGCTCTTGCCGAAGGGGCCATCGACCACGGCTTGGGCTTCCTTGGCACTGCCGAAGAGGAGGGGGAGGTCATAGATCGCGAAGTCCTTCACGATGCTGGCGAAGGTACTGGAGTTCATCGAGGCCATCTCCAGGGTGCCATCCTGCAGCGACAACAGGTTGGACTGGTCGCTGCCCAGCGCGCCGCCGGGAAACACGTTGACCTTGAGCTTGCCGGCGGACTTGGCCTCGACGATCTCCGCGAACTTCTCCATGCCCATCACGATGGGATGGCCCTTGACGTTCTGGTTGGCGAACTTGATGGTTCGGGTCTGCGCCTGGGCCAGGCCGAAAGCGGTGAGGGCCGCGGTGGCCACCAGGGTTTTGATGAATGAGCGCTTCATGGGTTTGTCTCCAGAGAGCTTGGGAAGGGATGCGGCAAGCAGGTCAACCGCAGGGGTGGCGTGCCCGGAGCACCACCGCGGCCAAGATGGGGTCAGCCGTAGAACCGGCGCTCGGGCAACATGGCGAGCGAGCCCCAGCCTTCAACTACACCGACGCGATAGGCGTGGCAACGATCGGCGCGTAGCGGCGACCTTTATGGCCGAGGTGGCTTTGGCGGCGCAATCTTGTTGATGCCGCTCCAATGCTCGACCAGTTTTCCGTCGCGCACGCGATAGGCATCGAAAACGAAGAACGGATAGGTGCGCGTTGGATCCTCCGGTTCAGGTTGGGGGAATTCCCCTGCAATGACCACCATATCGCCTTCTGCGACGATGAACGCCGGAGGGATCATCAGATCAGGCTTCACCGAAAGCGGTGGCAAACCACGAAACGTTTCTGCAACGAACGCTTCCAGACCCGCGCGCCCACTGGCGACATGGGATGCGTGTTGACGGTAGTCCTCCGCCACAAAGTCCTTGACAGCCGCGGGATTGCGCGCGTCGAAAACATGGCGATAGAAGTCAATAACGAGTTGACGGTTGCGTGCTTCCTGGCTGGAGGAGTGAATTGGATCGGTCATCTGATTTCCGTGTTGCCTGTCTAAAGGAATGGAGCTCACGGGCGAACGAAGTCCCAAGTGCCCCATCGGGTTGCCGATGCAGTGTCGCCAACGCCGCAGGAAAACAAAGTCTCGGAGGGTCGCGCCGATTCCGTGACGCAATGTGGCCTGCCCACCGGTATGCCCGTGCGTCGCGGGACGGGAAAGCCAATGGACCTGCCGAGGCTAAGAAGCGTTCAAACGGTTCGCAATGGAGTTGAAACCCGGATGCGCTCGCAGGCCGTCATAGGCAGGAGAGGTGAGCAGCAGCAGTTCCTGCATCTGGCTGCGAGACGTCAAAGCACAGTCCAGGCATTGAAACGCCTGTTCGACATCTTCGAGTCCCGTGTGGATCAAGGTCATGGCCGCAGAGTGGGGGCCATCCGTGCGATGGTGTCCTTCCTGCAGGATGCTCAGAAGGCGTCTCGCTTCGACTTCTCTGCCGCTGCGCGCGTAGGCGTAGCCGAGGTGCGCCAAAGCCACGGGATGTTCATCCACCAGGCGGCATGCTTCTTCCAGTTGCGCGATCGCTGTCTTGTGGAATCCTGCATGAAGAAAACAATCGCCGAGCAACAGCCTGGCCGCATCGAACTCGGGTGCCAGAGCCACCGCCCGCTGGGCAAACATGATGGCACCGTCAAAGTCGCGCATGTGCATGCAGACGGCAGCCAGCGATGAATGCGCAAATGCGGACCGGGGGGCGAACTCCACCCCGTGTTCTGCGGCTTGGAACGCTTCCTGCAATCGGCCGGATTGAAGGTATCCCAATCCCATGGCGGTATGCGGTAGACCGTCTGCCGGACTGGCCATGATCGCTTGGCTGAACATCCGTGTCGCTTCGCCGGTATGGCCGGACGCGAGGCAACCCAGCCCGAGCGCCACTTGCTCGCCTGCGGTTCGGTCCCGAATCGCGCCACGGAGATACTCACACAGCGACACGTTGTCGCGCAAGACATAACGCGGGGCCATGTCGTCTTCCACTGTGATCGACGGTGGTCTGGAACGCAGCCAGGATTGAAGCGAAACCGCAACGTCTGTGGCGACCTGCCTTTGAAAGGCGATCACGTCCTCCACGTGTTGTTCGTGACGCTCAGACCAGACGGTCACATCTCGGTTCGGATCAATGATTCGCAGGTTCAGTCGATAGATCTGCCCTTGGCGGAACAGGCTGCCCTCCATCACGTAGGGGGCCTGAGATGCTTGCAGGACGTGCGGCAGCTCTTTCGCGATCTGACCAACACTTTCGCTGGAGCCCCGGGAAAGCTCCACCACGCTCGGCAGATTGGCCAGATGCAGGCTGATTTCATCGTGAAACGCCGTCACGATGTCTGAATCGTGGACGCTCAAGCCTGAGAACGGATGAATCAGCAGTCGTGCCGCAGGAGCTTGGCGGGCGAGCGGCTGCAGCGCCAGCGGCTCATTGTCTTTTCTGTCAAACCTGAAAGTCGGCATGTAGCCGCCCTTTGGCAATGAGATTCTCACCTCATCGTTCACTCCTTCGGTTTGATAGTAGAAGTCCAGGCGGGATCTCAGGCGCCACGCCTCGGTTCGCACGCTGGTCTGAAATTGCGGGTGAAAGTCCCCGTCGTGACCGAAGGCCTCCACGGCAATGGTGAATTGTTTCAGTCGTTTTCCGCGGCCAGCCAAGGTTTCTGACACCAGATATTGCAGTAGCTGCCGCAGGCGCTTCGCGAGACGGAAGGTTTCGCTGTGTACCACGGCATGAAGTGCCGCGGTGATGCGTTCTTCCTGCAGTTCGAGAGTGGGGATGAAACCTGAACGCATACCTGTATCGCTTGTCCTAACGCTGGTCACCGAATCTATTCAGTTTCCTGTCCTGCGGCGTACCGGGTATCTACCGGTGCCTAGGTCACATTGCGTCACGGATTCAGCGAACCAGCTGGGGCTCGGCTCAGCAGAAATACGTCACCGTCGTGGAATCGTCGTGACCCTCCGAGACTTTGCTTTCCGGCTTCGTTGGCGACACTAGCTCAGCTTCTCCAACCAACGAAAACGACATGAACCAACTCAGCAAGCCGGCAGACTCAGACGCCGGCTCCAGCGCAGCCTCCGTCGGTGTCAGGGGCCCGAGTCCCGAAGCAGTGAAGATGCGCGACGCGATCAAAGCGTTGACGCCGCTCCTGCGCGAAACCGCCTGGGAAAGCGAAAGAGCGACGGCCCTCGTGCCGGCGGCCTTGCGCGCACTCGATGAGACCGGCTTCTTCCGCATCACCTTGCCGAAGAAGTTTGGCGGATTTGCTTTCGGTGCACGTGACCTGGTCGAAGTCATCGCCGCCGCGTCCTATGCAGACGGGTCGGCTGGCTGGAGCGGCTTCGCTGCGTCCGGCATCCGAATGGTCCTGGCCTTCAGCCCGCAAGCGGTCGATGAGGTGAGCGCGCAGTTGCCGAACTGGGTCGGCCCGGCCGCTGTCGGCGCGTCGATCTTTTCCACCATCGTCGGCCAGGCCAGACGCACCGACGAGGGCTTCCTCGTGACCGGCAAGTGGATGTACGGCAGTGGCTGCAGCTATGCCGCATGGGCAGTGGTGGGCATCGAGTGGCAAGAGGACGGCAAGCCGGTTCGCGGCCTGGCGCTGCTGTCTCGAGATCAATACGAGGTTCTGGACGACTGGCACGTCATGGGCATGGCTGCGAGCTCAAGCAACAGCATCGTCGCCCGCAACGAGGTCTTCGTTCCGGCATACCGTGTGGTGCGCCACGCCGATTTGCCCATGGCCTTGGGCTCTCTGCCGCAGAAGTACGAAGGCCTGACCTACCGCATGGGTCCTCTGGGGACGATGCTGTCCACCGCACTGGCCAATATCGCCATTGCGCTGGGCATGGCCAAGGGATGCCTCGACGCCTTTGTCGAGCAGGCCAACAAGCGCGTCCCTTTCAACCTGCCTTACGAGACGGTGGCGGCGATGCCGTCATCGCAGGTGGTGGCGGGACGGGTCTACGCGATGGTGCAGGCGGCCGAGGCTTTGATCATGCAAACGGCCGATGAGGTCGATGCACGGGCCCGCCGTGGAGAGGATTTCGCGCCTCGCGAGGAGTCCCTTGCCACGATGACGCTGGTCTATGCCGCCAACCTCTGTGGCGACGCGATCGACGAGATGCAGCTCTGCATCGGCTCATCGTCGGTCAGCCTGCAGAACCCCATTCAACGCTTTGCGCGGGACGTCCGCGTGATGCTGACCCACGGCGCCATCCGTCGGGATCCGGCGGCGGAAATCGCAGGGCGGCACGTCCTCGGGATTCCCCCTTTCAACATGTTTGCCGGCGGCTTGGCGCAGCGCTGATTATTTTTATAAGGAAAAATTTATATGTCTACTTCCTCGAACAACCGCGTGTCGACGTACGCCATCGATCCGATCTATCTCAATCGTTGGTCTCCGCGCGCCTTGGATCCGAAGGCGGTCATTTCCGAGCAGGACTTGATGACCATTTTCGAGGCTGCGCATTGGGCCCCGTCTTCTTTCAACTCGCAACCCTGGCGCTTCATTTACGCACGCCGAGACACGCCGGAATGGTCGCGTCTATTCGATCTCCTGGTCCCGATGAACCAGGCTTGGGCGGTCCGGGCGTCCGCATTGGTCGTGCTGGTGTCCGCGACCACGGCACAGATGCCCGGAGCTCCGGGCCCGATGCCGTCGTACAGCCATTCGCTCGACGCCGGCGCGGCGTGGGCCTATCTCGCGCTGCAGGCGACGCAACTGGGTTGGCACGCGCATGCGATGGCGGGGTTCGACGTCGAGCGCGCTCCCGGCGTGCTGAACGTGCCCGACAACTTCCGGGTCGAAACGGTCATCGCCATCGGCCGGATCGGGGACAAGAGCCTGTTGCCGCCCCCCCTTCAAGAGCGTGAACAGCCCAATACCCGACGGCCGGTCGAAGAGGTGGTGATGGAGGGGGCGTTCAGGCCATGAAAACACATTCTGCCAAGCCGTTCATCGTGGGCATCGGTGGTACGGCCGTCAAGGGCTCATCGACCGAGCAGGCGCTGGTTGTTGCGCTTTCGGTCGCCGAAGCGGCAGGCGCGCGGACCCAGCTCTTTGGCGGAGAGGATCTGCTCGCACTGCCTCACTATGTGCCCGGTTGCACCGAGCGCAATGGTGATGGACGCGCATTGGTCGAAGCCGTCCGTGCCGCGGACGGCCTCCTCATTGCAAGCCCCGGCTATCACGGAACCATTTCCGGCCTCGTCAAGAACGCGATCGACTACTTCGAAGAGTTGGCGAAGGACGAGCGGGTCTATCTGGACGGCACGCCCGTCGGTTTGATCGCCACCGCCTATGGCTGGCAGGCGACCGGCGGAACGCTGGGTGCGCTGCGCTTGATCGTCCACTCGCTGCGTGGCTGGCCCACCCCGATGGGAGCCGCGATCAATACGAGCGAGCGGGTCTTCTCCGACGGCGTCTGCCAGAACCAGGCCGCGGCCAACCAGCTGAATCTGGTGGGCCGCCAAGTTGTCGAATTTGCGGCCCGCTCAGCGCACTACGCGGCTGGCCAAACCATTCAAACCGCCTAAACGTTTGTTACGAAATCAGCCATGTCACTCCCCAATCAATCAATTCGCAATCATCTGCTGACTCCCCCCACGGGGCCGGGTGGTCATCTGCCACTTCCCCCGGCTGTGCCGACCGGTGCCGTTGAGTCGCCTTGGCTCACCGAAGCGGGCCGCTCCATCGCCGCCAAGGTGCGGGGGCTGATACCGCTCATTCGCGAACAGGCTCGGGAAGGCGAACGAATCGGCGCGCTGACGCCGCAAGTGCTCAAGGCACTCGATGATGCGGGCGTCTACAAGATGACCATGCCCATCGAGTGGGGTGGGTACGGGCTCGGTACACGCGACCTGCTTGAGATCATCGGCGTTCTTGGAGAGGCTGACGGATCGGCGGGATGGGCGGCCTTCGTGGGAATCGGGGTCAAGAACTTGTTGGCCCTCGACCCGAAGGTCGTCGATGAGGTTCGTGCCGATGCGCAAGGATGGGTGGGGCCTGCTGTGGTCGGCGCCTCGGTGTTCGCCACGAACGTGGGCCGCGGCCGGCGCGTCGAGGGCGGGTGGATGATCGAAGGACGATGGGCGTTCGGAAGCGGCAGCAAGCACGCCCGCTGGGCCATGGTCGGTATCGAGTACGACCCGGCAACCCACCCAGGCACCGGTCGCGGTGTCGTCGTGTTGCCGCTGCCCGACTACGAGGTCGTCGACGACTGGCATGTCAGCGGGCTGTCGGGAACCTCGAGCAACTCGATCCGGGTCTCAACCGAGACCTTCGTTCCGGAGCATCGATTCCTTGACCTCTCCGAATACCCGATGCGGTTCGGCGAAATGCACCGGCGTTACAGCGGGCCTGGCTACCAGCAGCACGGAACCGCACTGCTCATCACGGTGTCGATTGCCGACGCCGCGATTGTGCTGGGCATGGCCCGTGGCACGCTTTCCTGCTTCACCGAGCAAGCCAACAAGCGCCAGCCTTTCAGCCTTCCGTACCCGACGATCGGTGACATGGCGAGCGCGCAGGTCGCCGCAGGCAAAGCGCTGGCGATGATCAATGTTTCCGCGGCAACGCTCGAGGGCATTGCAGATCAGGTCGACGCGAGAACGGCTGCGGGGCGCGACTTCTCACGTGAGGAGGAGAGCGAAATCAGCCTCAGTGTCGCGTACGCCGCCAACCTCTGCGAAGACGCGATCAACCTCCTGCAGAAGACGATTGGCTCGTCCACCGTTGGGCTCAGCAACCCGATTCAGCGCTTCGTCCGGGATGCCCGCGTCCTGACATCGCACGGCGCCATTCGCCTCGACCCGCAGGCGGAGGTCAACGGCCGCCGACTCCTCGGTCACCCTCCATTTGCCATGTTTGGTGGAGCGGTGCCCGAACGCAGCGCAAAACCGAAGATGGAAGGGCCTCGCACATGAGCGGATTTCGATCGTAGACGGGCGTTGGTGCATGGCGGCCAGGCCCGACCGGTAAGTTGTTGGCGGCGAAAAGTGGGTCGAAGAAGGAAGTGCTCCTGACAAGAGAGCACTCAAGAGCAACCGTCCGGCCGTTAGAGCCGCCACGCCAGACGGTGCAGTGAAAAAAAGCGTATTGAGCGCAATTAATAATTGGAGACAAAGCACATGAATAAGTCGAGACAAGCCCCGTGGCTCCCCTTGCTACTTGCGGCAAGCGTGCCGCTCGCCCCCACGGTGGCGAGCGCCGACGCCACGAGTGCACCGCCTGAGGCCGCTGCGCCGAGCGCCAACGCCGCGAGCGCGACTCAAGCGCCCGGCAGCGTTTTGGGCGCACTTCCACCGCCATTGCCCGGACCTGGAGACCCGCCGCCACCGGGCGACCCTGGCATGCCCATGATGGAATTGCCCATGATGGGTCTGCCCAAGAGCGAGGTCGGGCCTGTATTTCCCATACCCGTTGGGGCTGGCGAACCCGATTTCAAAATATCAAATACCCGCGTCATGCCCGGCCCTGCACTCGCCGGCATCGGCCCTGTTTCTGTTCTTGATGGATTTGACGCCTTGTTGGGACCGGCTCCTCTGCCAAATGGTTTCACTTATCGTGGGGCTGAAATAGATGTGATGGGTGGTTCCTACGGGCGAATTCAGGGACGGGCGCAGGCAGGTCAGCAGATTGGCGACTTTGCTCTGTTCGGCGCCTACAGTGACGTCAAAGACAATGACTGGAGACAGCATGCTGGCGCCCGAATCCAGCAGGCTCACGGTGACCTAGGTTGGCGAGCAAGCGGCAACGAATATCATCTCATCGTGCATGGCGTATCGAGTGTCAACAAAGGCGCGCTGCTGTCACCCGTGGAACTCATCGCCGCAGATCCAACGGCACAACTTAATTATCCCTCTTCATTTAAGGCCGATAGCACTCACGCCAAGTTCACTGGAAACTATGTGCTGGGTGATGGATGGACGGCCAATAGCGACCTATCGTTCGGTAAATTCAAAAGCAATCAGGTGATCACGCTTGGCGGTGCTTTGGTCAACCCGTGCGAGAGCGATCCGACCTTACTCTGCAGCGGCACCATGCCGTACATGGACATCGATGGAAATCAGTTTCCCTCTTTGGACACCCCGTACTACGCCTACCAACAGCTGTTGTCGAGCGAGACGACCTCATGGGGAGCTAAGGCAAGCGCGTCTCATCGTGGAGAACTTCTGGGCCGACCCAACCAATTCACCATGGGGGTCAACTACAACCGGGCCAATGCGCGCGCCAGCTATAGACAGCTGATCGGCGGCATGAACGAAGACGGGGGATATGGGACCAACCTGGGAATAACCGACTCCCCGCCGGTAGGGCAGCCGGAAGAAGCCGAAGCAAAAACCGATTATGTTGGAATATATGCCACGGATGTTATCGATGTTACCGATCGACTGAAAATCGCTGGTGGCGGGCGCTATAGCTATTCGAATGTTGATCAGCGTGACCTGCTCGGCAGGCGCCCGTCGTTTGACCAAAAACGCACTTTTACCCATTTCGCCCCTTCCCTGGGAGCGACCTATGCGTTTGCGCCGGGATTGATCGCCTATGGTGGCTATTCGGAAGTGGCTCGCGTGCTCTCGCCTTCGGGGACGTTTTGTGAGGACAGAGAGTCGGCATGCAACTCGGTACCGCCCTGGTTTGTTTCCGACAAGATCACTGATCAGGCTGTTTACCATACCTACAAAATCGGCGTTCGCGGTCAGCTGCCGATAGCTGCCGCCCAGCTGGGTTGGAATGCCGCCCTATACAGTACCGACATTTCAAACTACACCTATGTGGCAGCAAGTACGGGACGGCCGTCGCTTGCCGACGTCGGCACGGTCCGCCGGCAGGGAGTAAAGCTTGGGGCTGAGGCTATCGTTGGCGTGTTGACGACCTCCGTCGATTACACCTACACCGATGCCCGCTTCAGATCGTCGTTCTCACTCTTTCAGCCGCTCAATACCTCGGCAGACAACACCGGCAACATACATGTGAAGCCGGGGAACTTGTTGCCGAACGAGCCTAGGCACCAAGTGCGAGTGAACATTAAAGGCAATGTGACACCGAAATGGGTCGTCGGCACCTCGTTGCGAGCAGTATCGAATTCCTATTATTTCGGAGACGAAATCAATGCCATGGGAAAGGTGCCGGGGTACTTTGTCGTGAGCTTCAATACCCAATATCGGATCGATAACCATTGGGAGGTGTTTGGCATTCTAGAGAATGCATTCAACAAAACATACGCAGTGACCGGGGGCCTAGCGTCGACCCGTCAACACATCGCGCTGGCGCCTGACGCAACCAATCCGCGCGCACAGGGGCTTGGACAACCGCGCTCCATCTATGTCGGTGTTCGCTACAAGTTCTAGAGCGCGGCAGAGCGACGCAACATGATCAACGATGGCATCAGACAGGTCTCCGCCGCGGCGGAAACAAGGATCTCCTCGGCGCAGGAGATCATCAACGAGGCCCGCAACGGGCGCATGTTCATCCTGGTGGACGACGAGGACCGCGAGAACGAGGGGGATCTCGTCATTCCGGCACAGATGGCGACGCCGGAGGCCATCAACTTCATGGCGACGCATGGCAGGGGACTGATCTGTCTTGCGCTGACCGAGGAGCGCGTTGATCAGCTCGGACTGGAGCCGATGAGCCGCTCGAACGGAACGCGCCATGAAACTGCGTTCACCGTGTCGATTGAGGCCCGTGAGGACGTGAGTACCGGGATCTCGGCGGCGGACAGGGCGCGAACGATCTCTGTGGCCATCGACACCGCCAAAGGCCCGGCAGACATCGTGAGCCCCGGACATGTCTTTCCGTTGCGCGCACGGGACGGCGGCGTGCTCATTCGCGCGGGCCACACGGAAGCCTCGGTGGACGTGGCGCGCCTGGCCGGGCTCAATCCGTCCGGGGTCATCTGCGAGATCATGAAGGACGATGGCACGATGGCGCGCCTGGATGATCTGCTCGTCTTCGCGCAGAAACACGGCATGAAGATCGGCACGATCCGCGATCTCATCGCGTACCGGCTGCTTCACGACCACTCCCTCGAACGAAGAGCTGCGGTGACATTCCATAGCAGGTGGGGCGGTGAGTGGCAGGCGCACGTGTTCTGGAACAGGGCGAGCAAGACCGAACAGGTGGCGTTGGTCAAGGGCGTCATTGACCCTGCACGGCCGGTGCTGGTGCGGATGCACGCCCTGTCGATTTTCGCCGATGCCTTTGGCGAGGTCGGAGAGCCTTCGTCCTATCTCGCGGGGTCGATGCAGATGATCGCCGAGGAAGGAGCAGGCGTCGTCGTGATCGTCAACAAGCATCGCACTGACGCGCTCACCGCGTCGGTGCGGCTGCGCAGCCAGGACGACCGCGATGCGGAGGTCCAGGAGCTTCGTGACTACGGCGCCGGCGCCATGGTGCTGGCCGAACTCGGCATCACGCAGGTCATCCTGCTCACGAACCACCGGCACAGTCTGGTCGCCGTGTCGGGTTATGGGCTGTCTGTGCTGGAGGAACGGCGCATCGACGTCGCCGCACCGTAGGGCCGTGGGCCTACGACAAGTGTGCGCGGCCGGCCAGCGCGCTGAAGCGGGGATAGGCGCGAAGGCTGTCATAGGCCGGCGACGACATCAGCAACAGTTGCTGCGAGTGGGGGCGGGACATGAGTGCGCGATCCAACCATTCGAAGGCCTGCTCCACTTCACCCAGGCCCGTGTGGATCAAGGTCATCGCTGCGGCATTGGGACCGTTCGCATCGTCGGCGCCTTCCTGGAGCATCCCTAGGAGGCGCCGTGCCTCGCTTTGTTGGCCTGTGCGAGCATACGCGTGGCCCAGGTGCGCCAGTGCCGCGGGATGGTCGTGCATGAGGTGGCGCGCTTCCTCCAACTGGGTGATCGCGGTCTTGTGAAACCCTGCGTAGAGATAGCAGTCGCCCAGCAGCAGCTTCACGGCATCGAACTCCGGGGCGAGGGCGACAGACTTCTGCGCGAACATGATGGCGCCGTCGAAGTCGCGCATGTGCAGGCATATCGCGGCGAGCGACGAATGGGCGAACGCCGAGCTTGGCGCCAGCTCAACGCCGCGCTCGGCGGCTTTGTGGGCCTCTTGGAGACGCCCGGATTGGAGATGACCCAGCCCCATCGCTGTGTGCTTTAGACCCTCGCTCGGACTGGCCATGATGGCCTCGTTGAACATCGATGTCGCCTCGGCGGTATTGTCGGCCGTGAGGTGGCCGAGGCCAAGCGCCACCAGTTCGCCGTCCGTCCGGTCGCGGATGGCGCTGCGAAGGTATTCCCGCAGCAGCGCGTAGTCGCGGAACACTTGGCGGGGCGCCATCTCATCCTCGAGCCCGACTGGCGACGGCCTGGCCTCGAGCCACGACCGAACGGATACCGCCACGTCGCTGGCGACCTGACGCTGGAATGCCATCATGTCCTCGACGCGCTGCTCTTGGCGGGTCGACCAGACGACCACGTCTCGCTGTGGATCGATGATGCGCAGGATCAGCCGATAGGTCCGATCCTGGCGAAAGAGGCTGCCTTCCATGCAGTAGGCGGCCTGGGATTCACTGGCGACTTGCTGCAGGTTGGCGCCAGGTTGCCCAACTTTCGAGCTCGTGCGGTGCGACAGCACCGCCACCAGGGGGAGGTTGGCCAGATGCAGGCTGATCTCGTCGTGAAAAGCGGTCAGCATGTCCGCGTCGGCGATATTCAGTCCGGCGAAGGGCAAGATCAATAATCGAGGGGGGGATTCGACGCGTGCGACCGCTCGTACCTCAGTCGCCACAATATGCTCTCTCCGGAGCTCAAATGTGGGCATGAATCCACCCTTCGGCAGCGAGACTCTCACCTGGTCTGTCGCGCCCTCGGTTCGATAATAGTATTCGAGCCGGGACCTGAGTCGATACGCTTCGGTGCGCACACTGGTCAGGATCTGCGGATCGAAGTCGCTGCCATATCCGAACGCTTCCACGGCGATATTGAACTGCTTCAACCGCTCACCGCGGCCCGCAAGGGTTTCGGCAACCAGGTATTGCAGCATCTGCCGCATGCGCGTTGCACGCCGAAAGGTTTCGCTTTGCAGGAGAGCGTAAACCGCTGCGTTGATGCGCTCTTCCTGCAGATCAAGGGGGGTGATTTCGCTTGGAACCATACTCTGCCCGCGCCTATTCCGTGCCAACCAATTTATCTTACTCAGTTTTGCCAGGCGCGGCGCTGGGCACCATGGGTGGGTAGGTCACATCAGGTGACGGATTCGGCGAAATGTGGGTGTTCTCGCGTGATGGTGGAGGAGATCAAGGTGACGCAAGCGCCGTCACCCGCTGCAACTTCGTTTTTTTGCTGGGTGCGCCAGACTGCTTCTTCGTGTCCAACACCTAGAAAACGAAATGAAGCAATCAAGCAAGCCGGCGTTCCATACCGATGGCTCCGCGAGCGAGTCGATGCGGCGCGAGATGGTGGGCGTCGCGTGAACATCTCACAGGACTCTTCAGGCGGCGACTTGAACTCACCTTCGGTGCAGAGGCTGGATCCGCACCTGCGGCGTGTCATGGGCGTCATCGTTCTTGGCGCTTTGATGTCCACCCTCGATGCGACAGTCATCAACGTCGCGATCCGAGGGCTGACGAAGGCGTTCGAGTCGCCACTGGAGACCGTGCAGTGGATATCCACGGGCTACATGCTCTCGCTCACCGCCGTCATCCCGCTCTCGGGTTGGGCCGCCGATCGCTTTGGCACCAAGCGCCTTTTCATGGTCTCTATCGTTCTGTTCCTGGTTGGTTCCGCGCTGTCGGGATTCGCGTGGTCGATGCCTGCGCTCATCCTGTTTCGTGTGCTTCAAGGACTGGGCGGCGGCATGATTCTGCCCACGGGCATGACCTTGCTGAGCCAGACGGCGGGCCCGCGGCGCATGGGGCGGGTGATGGGAATTGTCGGCATACCCGTTGTGATCGGTCCTGTCCTGGGTCCGACCCTGGGCGGATGGCTGGTCGATGAAGTGTCCTGGCGCTGGATCTTTTTCATCAACCTGCCCATCGGCGCCATAGCGCTGTACGCCGCTCACCGTGTGCTCACAGCCGATGAACCGAAAAGCTCTCGCCCCTTGGACTGGCGGGGCTTTTTGCTGCTCTCTCCGGGATTGGCGATCTTCGTCTACGGCATGGCAAAGGCGACGGCGGTTGGGAGTCTGGCCTCGATCGAGGCGGATGCCTGTGTGCTGCTCGGCGTTGCGATGATCATTGCCTTCGTGTTGCACGCGCGGCGCTTCGAAGGCGCGCTCATCGACGTCCGCTTGTTCGTGCGCCCAACTGTCGGCGCGGCAGCACTCACCAGCTTCCTGCTGGGTGCTGCGTTCTTCGGGCTGTCGCTGCTGGTGCCCTTGTATCTTCAGATGTTGCGTGGGTATTCACCACTCGCCACCGGTCTGTTGATTGCCGCGGAAGGCCTGGGAGCGATGTTGGCCATGCCGATCGCGAGCATCCTCACGGACCGGATCGCGGCGGGCAGGGTTGTTCTGGTGGGCATCGCGTGCATCGCAGTCTCTGTCTTGATGCTGAGCGCGATCGAGAACACGACGCCGCTCTGGGTCGTCGAGCTCGCGCTCTTCGTCTTGGGCCTGGGCAAAGGCGCAACGATGATGCCAGCGACCAGCGCGGCGCTGAGTACCCTGCGCAAGCATGAGATCGCGCGCGCCACCAGTGGTTTGAACGTATTGCAGGGCGCCGGCGGGGCGCTCGGAGCGGCTTTGCTAACAGTCGTTCTGACGCGCGGCATAGCGCGCTTTGCGCCAGAGGGAAGCGGCCTCGCAGGGTCTGCCTTCTTCGTCGGGCCAGGTCACGTCGCGCCGGCCTGGCTGGGGCTGGCGTTCAGCCACACCTTTCTTTACTCGCTCGGGGTCGTTGCGCTTGCGGGATGCGCGGCGGCGTTCTTGTTGAAGGGCCGCGTGGTATCCCAAGTCGACCTCGACGGGGATCGAACGCTCGGGTAGAGCCTCTATTGGGCACTTCGGTGCTTCTGCCAACCTCCGAAGTCGGTTGCAGCTCGCTGTGACTGTCGGCGCCAAGCCAAAATGGAGCCACCACTCCGATCCAATATTTGGCCAGGGGGAAGCGACCTTGGGAGGGTCGGCTATGGATAAGTTCAGGGTGCGGGCTTGTTCGTTGATCTCCTCGCCGGTATTGCTTGCTGCATCGTGGGACGAAGATCCACGGGCGCCTGGGCGTTCAGTACCATCTGCCTTGTCGTCTGGATGCCTGCGCCGGTGTTGAACACCGCCCCTTGGTGTGACCCTTGTTTTCGACTTCAATTGCTCAGATCCATGAACCTGTTGACACTGGAACACTTCTCGGGCTGCCTGAACGAGCCCTTTGTCACCCAGCTGGACGGCGTCTCCCTGGAATTCGTTCTGGTGGAGGCCCGGCCCATCGAAACGAAGGCCAACAACACCGTGCGGCGGCCATTTTCCTTGCTGTTCCGCAACTCAGCCGCCGTGCTGTTTCCCCAGAAGATCTACCCCATGCACCACGCTCGGGTGGGTGAGGTGGGCATCTTTCTCGTCCCCATCGCGTACGAAAAAGCCGGGTTTCTCTATCAGGCGGTGTTCAACTGAGTCGGCGCGGAGGGCTCATGGACCCGGGGTCCGGCCCCGGTGGCCGGGTGCTCAAGGTCGCCAGTGCATCGAGAGATGCGCGCCTTCGCTGGCTTCCGTGATGAAGCCCAGCCGTTCGTAGAGCGCGTGTGCGCGGGTGTTCGTTGTCAGCACGTGCAGCCGCACACCGTGCCCCAGTGCGGCTGCATCGGCCTGGGTGTGCTGTATCAGCGCCGAGCCCAATCCACTGCCGCGCATCTTGGGCAGCAGGCTGATGTGGATGATCAGGTGCTCTGGTGGGGTCTGCAGCAGGTAGAAGTTGCCCACCGGTCCCAGATTGCGGTGTTCGATGGCCAGAAACGAGGCCTCTCCATGGTGCCCCAGGTAGTGCTGGTGCTGCAGCAAGAACTGCTGCTCGATGAACTGGCGTTTGACCTGATCGGGCCATGGCGCCCAGGCCATTTCATCGCTGCGCGTGCTGGCATAGAGGTCGCAGAGCCAGGGCATGTCCGCATCGCACAGCGCGCGCAAAAAAAACCCGCGCTCCGCGAGGAGCGCGGGTGTCTGCATGCGGTCGGCGCGTTCCCCGGGGAACGGCGCCGGCGTGCGCAGGCTTGCCGACGCCACGTCAGGGAAACGCCGGGAAGACGCCCTGCAGCGCGATGCAGAAGTTCACGGCGAGGTACGGCTGCTGGTTTTGGTGAGGCTGCCCACCGCCCTGGTTGGGCGAGATCATGTTCGGGGCAAAGGTGGTGTTGGGTGCTGCGGCGTTGAACGGTTTCGCGGTATTGCTGCCCAGCGTGGAGAGTGCGCTGTTGTTGCCCGGTGCGCCGCTCTTTTTGGTGCTGTCGGATTGCGCGAACGCGTTGATGCCGTGGTTGTGCGACGGGATCTCCGAACTGGTGAGGGTGACCGTGCTGACGCCAAAGGTCTCGCCCAACACCCGCTCGCTGAGTCCCGGGCTCTGGCCCTGTTCACAGCCGGCGCGGCCCGCGAAATTGGGCAACTGAAACGTGGTCTGGCCATTGCCACCGTAGGTGGTGCCCAGCAGCGCGAACAGCGCGGTGTTCTGCGAGATCGGCAGCGTGGCGCCGTTGCAGTAGGCCCAGTTGCGCGGGTTGAAGTAGAAGCCGAACATCTGGATTTCGCCGATATAGGGTTCGCTCATGATCTGATTCCTTCGTGGGGTTGTTCTGCGCTCAGGCCTGTTGCGGGAAGATGCCTTCGGTGGCGATGCAGTACTGCACCGTCAGCGTGGGCATGGTGTTTTCGTGCGGTTGCGAGCCGCCACCGAGGGTGGTGGACTGCGGGGACATCGGGGCGGCCGTGGCCCCGGTGAGATCGGTCGCGTAGAAAACGTCGCCGCTGACCGTGCCGGGCAGCAGGTCGCTGCCTGGTGTCAGTGAGGTCGCCGCGCCCGTGGTGGCGATCATGGTGTGCGTGTGCGTTGGCATCTGGGGCGTCAGCAAGGTCACGCTTTCCGTGCCGGCCATCTGGCCCATGACGTAGTTGCTCAGCCCCGGCCCCTGGCCCTGGTGGATGGGCAGGCGGCCACGCAGGTCAGGGACGGCGAAGGTGCTCTGGCCGTCACCGCCATAGGTGGTGCCGATGAGCATGAACAGGGTTTCGTACTGGGAGATCGGCAGCAGGCTGCCGTCGCAGGCCTGCCAGCCGATGGGTGTGCGGCCGAAGCCGAGCATGCGAATTTCGCCGATGTAAGGTGTGGACATGAAACGGTGCTCCGAATGATCAGTCTGGTGCCCTGGGGTCGGGCCGTCAGTCGCGTGAGGGGAAGATGCCGCTGAGCGCGATGCAGAAGTTGATCGCGGTGTAGGGCTGCAGGTTCGGGTGCGGCTGGTTGCCGCCGGCCGCGGCCACCGACTGGGCGTTCATCGCCACCGGCGCACCGCTTGAGGGGGCGTACAGGTTGGCCGCCGTCGCGGAGTTGGTGCTGGTGGCCAGCAGCCGATTGGTGGGGATGCGGTTGTCGCCCGCCGCGGTCGTCGCCGCCATGGTGTGGGTGTGCGCCGGCAGGTTGCTCGACAGCAGCGTGACGTTCTCGGACCCGCCCGTCTGGCCCATCTGCACCGCCGGGGGCTGCCAGTTCGGGTCCACCGAGTTGGCGTAGGCCACGGGGGATCGCCCGCGCAGGTCGGGCAGGGCGAAGTTGGTGGTGCCGTTGCCCCCGAACTGCGTTCCCAGCAGGGAGAACAGCGCCTGGTTCTGGCTGATCGGCAGCAACTGGCCGTTGCATTGCGCCCAGAATTTCGGCGCGAAGTTGAAGCCGGTCATCATGACCTGGCCAATGAAGAAGTCACTCACTTCGATCCTCCCTTGGTGGTTGGTGGCTGCGCAGGTGCCGCGCCGCCTCGCCGCATTCTGTGTGCTTTGAACAGGCGGGGCAAGGCCGCGCACCACGCCCATGTCAGCGTGGGCCAAGGGGTTGGTGCCAGGTCCTGGGGCTGGAAATCCGGACGTTCAGGGCGTCGCTTGCTGCGGGCGGAGCGTCGTGCAGTGGCTCCCAGCCGGCCGTTTCGGAGGGCGTCCTTTTTCGTAAAAACGTTCACGAAGAACGGCAAAATAAGAAATGAAAACAGGCAAATTCGTTGTTGATATGCAACTTGTGTGTAGCTCGTTGTAAATATACTGACCCGTCTTACTGGCCGTTTTTGCGCGCCGATCAAGTCAACAGCTCCGGTCGAACCGACTGTGAGGGAGGGGCAAAAATGCCAGCAGGGTTTGGGGATCTGGGTGTGTCTTCGTGGGTGCGCCGCTTGCGCACGTGGCCGCTGTCGCTGGCGCGATGGATCTGGCTTTGCATGGCGCTGTGTCTGCCGAGTCTGGCGATGGCCCAGGTGTCGCTGTATTGCCCTACGCAAAACCTCACGGTGAGCAATGGGGGATCGGTCACCTCGATCGATCTGATCAATTGTGATGGTCCGACCAATTTCGGGATGGGTGGGCCTAACCCGCCCGACCTGCCGGTGAATGGCACCGCGATTCTGAGTGACCAGACCGGGCCTGGCAATCAAACGGTCACCTACACCCACGATGGCAGCGCGACCACCACCGACACCTTCAAGCTGGATGATGAAAACGGTGACTTTCTCACTTTCAACGTCACCATCACCCCGGCAGCCTCGGCCATCGTGGTGTCACCGGCGTCGCTGCCGACCCTGACCGCCGGCACGCCGTTCTCGCAGACCCTGAGCTCCAGCGGTGGCACTGCGCCATACACCT
The DNA here is from genome assembly GCF_018780075.1 of Hydrogenophaga sp. Taxonomy (GTDB): domain Bacteria; phylum Pseudomonadota; class Gammaproteobacteria; order Burkholderiales; family Burkholderiaceae_C; genus Hydrogenophaga. Next base: position 39,165 of record NZ_JADMKB010000009.1, on the reverse strand, counting down.
ACACCTTGCAATCCGGTCCCTTGCCGGTCGGCCTGAGCCTCTCCAGCGCGGGGGTGCTCAGCGGTACGCCGACCCAGCGTGGCGGCTACGCCTTCACCGTCCGCTCGACCGACAACGGTGGCGATTTCGTGGACAAGGGCTACACCGGCACGGTGCAGAACCCGAGCCTCGTGCTCGCCACGCCCAGCGGCACCGCCATCCAGGGCGCTCCTTTCTCGCAGACGCTTTCCACCACCGGTGGCGTCGCGCCGTACAGCTATCTTCTGGAAACAGGCACATTCCCGGCTGGCATCAGCATTTCCAGCGCTGGCGTGGTCAGCGGCACCACCGCCACCGCGCCGGGCAGCTACCCAGTCACGCTGCGCGTCACCGACGCCAGCACCGGCCCGGGCAGCTATTTCGAGCTTGAAACCTTCACCCTCACCGTCAGCCCGCCACCGTCGGTGTCCATCGCGGTCGCCCCGGCCAGCGTCAGCGAGGACGGCGCGACCAATCTCGTCTACACCGTCACCCGCAGCCTGAACCTGTCGTCGCCAACTGTGGTCAACATCACCACGGGCGGCACGGCCACCTCGGGCGTGGACTACACCGGCGGCGTGGCCACGGTGAGCATTCCGGCGGGTGCCACCACGGCGACCATCACCATCAACCCCACGGTGGACGGCACGGTCGAAGCCGATGAAACCGTCACCCTGACCGTCGCCGCCGGCAGCGGCTACACCGTGGGCGCGCCCGCCAGCGCCACGGGCACCATCCTCAACGACGACGTGCCCTCGGCCTCCATCGCGGTGTCGCCCGCCAGCGTGGCCGAAGACGGTGCGAGCAACCTCGTCTACACCGTCACCCTGAACCAGGCGTCGTTCTCCGCGCTGTCGGTCAACTTCACCGTGGGCGGCACCGCCACCTCCGGCACCGACTACGCGGCCGTGACCTCCCCGCTGGTCATCCCGGCGGGCAACACCACCGGCACCATCACGGTCAACCCGACCGCCGACGCCACCATCGAAACCGATGAGACGGTGAGCCTCACCCTGGCGGCCGGCACGGGCTACACGGTCGGCGTGCCGACCAGCGCCACCGGCACCCTCCTCAACGACGACCTGCCGACGCTGACCATCAACGACGTCACATTGGCCGAAGGCAACGCGGGCACCACCAACGCCACCTTCACCGTCAGCCTCAGCGAGCCGGCCGGCCCGGGCGGCGTGACTTTCGACATCGCCACCGCCAATGGCACCGCCACGGCGGGCGTGGATTACGTCGCCAACAGCCTGACCGGCCAGACCATCCCCGCCGGCAACAGCACCTACACCTTCACCGTGCTGATCAACGGCGACACGCTCAACGAACCGAGCGAGACCTTCTTCGTCAACGTGACCAACGTGGTCAACGCCGTCGTTGCGGACGGTCAGGGCCTGGGCACCATCGTCAACGACGATCCGCTGCCGAGCCTGTCCGTCAACGACGTCACCGTGGTCGAGGGCGACAGCGGCACCACCAACGCCGTCTTCACCGTCACCCTGAGCGCCGCCAGTGGCCAGACCGTCAGCGTCAATTACGCCACCGCCGACGGCACCGCCACCCAGCCCGCCGACTACACCAGCACCAGCGGCACGCTGACCTTCACACCGGGCCAGACCACGCGGACGATCACAGTGCCGGTGGTGGGCGAGACCGTGCCCGAGGCCGGCGAAACCTTCTTCGTCAACCTCAGCGGCGCGGTCAACGCCACCATCGCCGACAACCAGGGGCTGGGCACGATCACCAACGACGACGTGCCGGTGGTCGTCAGCCCGGGCACCCTGCCCAACGGCGCCGTCACCGCGGCCTACAGCCAGACCCTCAGCGCCAGCGGCGGCGTGTCGCCCTACAGCTTCGCGGTGACGGCCGGCGCCTTGCCCGCAGGCCTGAGCCTGTCTTCGGGGGGGGGGCTCAGCGGCACGCCGACCGCGGGCGGCAGCTTCAACTTCACCGTCACCGCCACCGACAGCAGCCCCTTCCCGGGACCGTTCGCGGGCAGTCGCGCCTACACGCTGGTGGTGACTGCACCGACCATCGTGCTGCCGGCGACCAGCCTGGCCGGCGGCACGGTGGGCACGGCCTACGCAGACAGCATCACGGCGGCTTCGGGCGGCACGGCACCCTACAGCTATGCGGTCACCGCCGGGGCGCTGCCGGGCGGCCTGAGCCTCAACGCCGCGAGCGGCGCCATCACCGGCACCCCCAGCGCACCGGGCACGTTCAACTTCAGCATCACCGCGAGCGACAGCAGCACCGGCACCGGCCCCTACACCGCGATCCAGTCGTATGCGATCACCGTGATCGACATCCCGCCGGTGGCCAATGCGGTGTCGATCACCGTGGCGTACAACGCGGCGGCCACGCCGGTCACGCTGAACGTCACCGGTGGCGCGGCGACTTCGGTGGCCGTGGGCACCGCCGCGAGCCATGGCACGGCCATCGCCAGCGGCACCAGCATCACCTACCAGCCGACCACCGGCTACGCCGGCCCGGACAGCTTCACCTACACCGCGACCAACAGCGGAGGCACCTCGGCGCCGGCCACGGTCACCGTCACGGTGAGTGACCCGGTCATCACCAGCACGGCCAGCGGTGGTTTCGCGGCCACGGTTGGCACGCCATATACCCAGACCATCACCTTGAACGGAGGGGCGCAGCCCTGGAGCGGCTACCAGGTCACCAACCTGCCGGCCGGGTTGTCCATCACCGGCACCACCGCCAACAGCGTGACCGTGTCCGGAACGCCGACCCAGGCTGGCATCTTCTCGCTCACCGGCTCCGCCACCGACAGCAGCACCGGCAACGGCCCGTACACGGTCAGCGAGGTGTATGTGTTGACCGTGGCCGCACCGGGCCTGGCGCTGACGCCGGCCGCCACCACCTTCAACACGCCCTATGCCGCGGCCTACAGCCAGAGCTTCACGGCCAGCGGCGGCACCGGTCCGTACAGCTATGCGTTGACGGGGTCCCTGCCGACGGGCGTGAGCTTTTCGGGCAACACCGTCTCGGGCACACCCACCGTGCCGGGCAGCTTCAACTTCACCATCACGGCCACCGACACCGGCTCCACCGGTACCGGCGCGCCGTTCTCGGTCGCGCAGAGCTACACGCTGACCGTCGCCGCAGCGGCCATCGTGGTGAGTCCGGCGACCCTGCCGAATGCCACCGCCGGCACGGCCTACAGCCAGACCCTCACCGCCAGCGGTGGCGTGGCCGCCTACAGCTTCTCCCTGAGCGCCGGCAGCTTGCCCGCCGGCCTGACCCTGAGCACGGGGGGCGCGCTGAGCGGCACGCCGACCGAGGCTGGCAGCTTCTCGATCACCGTGACCGCGACGGACGCCAATGGCCAGACCGGCAGCCGCGCCTACACCCTGGTGGTGGCCCCGCCCACACTGACCATGACGCCGGCCCCGGGCACGCTCAGCGCCCCCTACGGCGTGCCCTTCAGCCAGACCTTCGTCGTCAGCGGCAGCCCGGGCCCGTACAACCGGGTGATGATCGGATCCCTGCCGACCGGCTTGTCGATCAGCGGCTACACGATATCGGGCACGCCGACGCAGTTGGGCAGTTTCAACATCAGCATCATGATGGTCGACTCCGGCCTGACCGGCACCGGCGCGCCGTTCTCGATCACGCAGAACTACACCATCGAGGTGGCCGCGCCGACCGTTGTGGTCAGCCCGGCGACGCTGCCGAACCCCGCCGTCGGCGTGGCCTACAGCCAGACGCTCACGGCCAGCGGGGGCATTGCGCCCTACGGCTTCGCCCTGTCCAGTGGCAGCCTGCCCGCGAGCCTCACCCTGGGCAGCGGCGGCGCGCTCACCGGCACGCCGACCCAGGTGGGCAGCTTCAGCTTCACGGTCACCGTGACCGACAACTTCGGTCAGGTCGGCAGCCGCGCCTACACCCTGGTCGTTGGTGCCCCCACGCTGACGATGACGCCGGCGGCGGGCGCGCTGACCGCCCCCTACGGCGTGGCCTATTCACAGGTCTTCACGGCCAGCGGCAGCCCTGGTCCATACACCTATGTGCTGACCGGCGCATTGCCCACCGGCTTGACCTTCAGCGGCAACACGCTCTCGGGCACGCCGACCGCGCCGGGGAGCTATCCGGTCACGCTCACGTCGACCGACAGTGTGCTGACCGGCGCGGGCTCGCCGTTCGCGATCGCCCAGAACTACGTGGTGGAGGTGGCGGTACCGACCATCGTGATGGCGCCCGCCACGCTGCCCGAGCCGGTGGCCGGTGAGGCCTACAGCCAGCTCATCACCGCCACCGGTGGTGTGGCGCCCTACAGCTTCTCGTTGACCGGGGGGGCGTTGCCCACAGGACTGACCTTGAGCACTGCCGGGCTGCTGTCGGGTATGACCACGCAGGTGGGTGCTTTCAGCTTCACGTTGACCGTCACCGACGCCAATGGCCAGATCTCGACCCGCAGCTTTGCACTGGCGGTGACGTCGAGTCCCCGTCAGACCCTGAGCAAACAGGTATTGGGCAACGCGGACGAAGACGGCAACGGCCAGGTGTCGCTGAACGACACCCTGACCTACCGCATCACTGTGAGCAACTCAGGATTCGTGGCGCTGACCAACGTGGTCATCAACGACGCGCAGACCAACCCTGGTAGCACCACCTGCGCCAGTGTCCTGCCCGGCCAGACCTGCGTGCTGCAGGGGACTTACCGGGTCACGGCGGCCGACGCCCGGGCCCGCCGGGTGGTGAACGTGGCCACGGTGACGGACAACGTGTGTGCCGCGGGCAGCCAGGACGCGCAGTGTCGGGTCACCCTGACGACACAGGTGGTCGCCGCGGTGGTGCGGGCCAAGGACGATGACTTCGGCGAGGTCATGTGCCCGAAATCGGACGTGGTGGTGGGCAACGCCTACAAGAACGACACCCTGGACGGCCGGCCCATTCGTGCGGCCGACTTCCTGGGCACGGTGACCTCGGCGGCCAAGCCCGCCAAGCCGGGCAAGCCCGTGCCCGAACTCAACACGGCCACGGGGGAGGTGAAGGTACCGGCCGGCACGCCGGGTGGCACCTACGTCATCGGCTACCGGATCTGCCAGCGCAGCGTGTCGAACAACTGCGACAGCGCCCGGATCGTGGTGAAGGTCAAACAATGCCAGGTGCTGGTCCGGGTGATCAAGACCGCGCAGACGAAGCAGGTTCGCGTGGGCGACTTCGTGTCCTACACCCTGCAGGTGGACAACCTCACCGAGAACGACGGCAAGGTGGACGGCCTGCAGATCGTGGACACGCCGCCGCCGGGCTTCAGCCTGGTGCCGGGCAGCGTGCGCTTCCAGGACGAGGACACGCACGGTTCAGTCGACGGGATCGGCCCGATCACACTGGGCCAGATCGACCTGGCGAGCAACGGCCGGGCGTACATCAGCTACGTGATGCGGGTGGGCGCCAACGCGCGCCGGGGCGATGCCGTCAACTCGGCCGATCCGTTCCTCGTGGGCGGGAAGGCCGGCAGCACGGCCGATTCGTTCAACGAGGGCGGGAAAGTCGGCAGCACGGCCAAGGCCGTGGTGGTGGTGATCGCCGACGCCGAAGCCGATGAGACCTCCATCATCGGCAAGGTGTTCATCGACCGGGACGGCGACGGCTGGCAGGACAGCGCCGACGCGCACGACGTCCGGATCCAGGGGGGCATCGATGCCGCTGTCTATGTGGCCGGTTCCACCACCGTGGACCGCGGACAGGGCGCGCAGCCGGAACCCGATGCGAGCGCACCGCTGCTGCACGGCATCCGCATCGGCACCCTGCGCGGACGGGGCGACGCCGATCCGGCGACCCCGATGTCCCGTGTGGTGATCAGCCAGTGGCTGACGGCCCCGGTGTGGGTTGGTGACAGCGTGATCACCAGCGGTGAGGGGACACGCATCACGGTGAAACCCAGCGGCGAGGTGGTCTACGGACATGAAGGCGATGTGGCCGCCGGGCTGAACGGCCAGGACCTGCGCGTTGAGCGCACGGTCACGGCGGTGGATGGCAAGCACCGGGTGGACTACATCCTCACCAACCGCGGGGTGTCCGAGCTGGGCCTGCCCGGCGTGCGCCTGGCCAGCCCCGAGGGTCTGGTGGTGCAGACGGACAGCTACGGCCGTTTCCACCTTGAAGGCATCGATGCCGCCGCGCGGATTCGCGGACGCAACTTTGTGCTGAAGCTGGACCCGGTCAGCCTGCCGCAGGGCGCTCGCGTGACGACGGAGAACCCCTTGGTGCGTCGCCTGACCGGCGGCCTGATGGTGCGGTTCGACTTCGGTGTCGGATTCGACAACGCAGCGCCTGCCGCCGTCGTGGTGCCGCCACCGCCTCCGGCGCCGGGGGTTTCGACACCCACACCGTCGCGTTGATGGCCCGCACCTGACCCGAGGCTTCCGAAGGTGAACGCCTTCCCCGCCTGCCAAGAACCCGAGGGTGGTGATCGCGCGTCTGTAGCGCACACCGCCCTGGGTCAGGCGACCCCTTGAAACCGCACACAACCCGTACGGATGACTGCAAGATGAAACCCACCTCACACCACATCGAACGTCTTGTCGCCATGCGCCGCCAGCGCACCGGGGTGGACTGGTTTCGCGGTGCCGCGCTGCTGCCGCTGGGCGCGGTCCTGGTGTTGACGCCCCTGGCGGCCAGCGCCCAGACGGCAGCTCCTGCCACGCAGGCACCGGCCACGGTGGCCGCGCCGGCCACGACACAGGTGCTCCAGGTGAGGCCCGGGCAGGTGCTGACCCTGCCGGGCGGTGGCCGGCTGTGGGCGACGGAAGACCCGGCCAACCTCAGTCCGCAGATGAACGTCTCGTCCACCTCCATCGCCGGCATCCGCGACGACCGATTGAGCGAGGGCCTGAGCTTCAACTACAGCAGCAACTACGCCAGCTTCATCGAACGCATGGAACTGCTGGTGTTCAGCGGGCGCGACACCGATCTGGTCAAACCCCTGGTCGCCCTGCCGTTGCCGGTGAGCGGCGAGGGCGTGGCGCAATGGGACGGCCAGTTGCCGGCGGGCCATGGCCTGCGGGCCGGTGACACCCTGGTCTATCTGGTGCGGGCCTACGGCAAAGGCGGTCAGCTGGACGAAACACAGACGCGTTCGGTGCGCCTGTACACCGAGCAGGAGTGGCGCCTGGCCAAGGAGCAGTTGCTCAGCGAGAGCAACCAGCTTGCCGACGGCTTCACCCTCGACCAGCGCCTGGCGCGCCAGGCGCAGCTGGTCAACGGCCTCGTGAAGCAGAACATCCCCCTGTCGGGCTCGATCGTGCGGATCTTCGGGCAGGACATTCCGGACGACGCGCAGATCAAGATCAACGGCAAGACGGCGTCGCTGGACATCAACCGCCGCTTCGTGTCCGAGTTCCTGCTCCCGGTCGGTTTGCACGGCCTGAAGATCGACGTCAGTGGCTTGAAAGCCACCCCGGACTTTTCGCGCCAGCTGGACGTGAACATCAGCGGCGAGTATTTCTTCATGGTCGGCATGGCGGACTTCTACCTGTCCAAATCCAAGGTGTCGGGCAACATCGAACCGGCCTCGGCGGAAGACGGCTTCGATCAGGAACTGCTCAAGGAAGGGCGCCTGGCCTTCTACCTCAAAGGCAAGATCCAGGGCAAGTACCTCATCACCGCCCAGGCCGACACCGAAGACCAGGAACTCAACAACCTGTTCAAGAACTTCTTCAAGGCCACGCCGCAGGACATCTTCCGGCGCCTTGATCCGGACCAGTACTACTCGGTGTACGGCGACGACGCCAGCGGTTACCGCGACGTGGACAGCGCCGGCAAGCTCTACGTGCGGCTCGACTGGGACAAGAACCAGGCGGTCTGGGGCAACTTCAGCACGGGCATCGATGGCGGCGAGTTCAACCAGTACAACCGCACGCTCTATGGCGGGGCACTCAAGTGGCGCAGCAACGAGACCACCCGGTTCGACGATCCGAAGGCGCAGGCCACCGTGTTTGCCTCGGAGGCCCAGTCGGCCAAGGGCTACAGCGATCTGCTGGGCACCGGCGGCAGCCTGTATTACCTCAAGCACACCGACGTGCTGCGGGGCTCCGAACAGTTGCACGTCGAGGTCCGTGACAGGGTGACCGGGCAGGTGGTCCGGCGCGGGCGCCTGGCCTTCGGCACCGATTACGAGATCGACTACATCCAGGGCCGCGTCATCCTGAGCCGCCCACTGGGCCGCAGCGACCTGGACAGCGGGTTTGGCATCACGCGCCTGAGCGCTGAAGGCGACCACGAGAACCACCTGCTGGTGGACTACGAGTACGTCCCCGAGGGCATGGAAAACCTGGTGGTCGGCGGGCGCGGCCAGGTCTGGGCGGGCGACCACGTGGCCGTCGGCGGCACCGTGGTGTCGGAAGACCGCGCCGGCGACGACTACAAGCTCCAGGGGGTGGATGTCACGCTGCGCGCCGGGCGGGGCACCTACCTCAAGGCGGAGCTGGCCCAGAGCGAATCGACCCAGTCGGACGTGCACTACTCCGACAACGGCGGGCTCACCTACGTCCAGAGGGCGGTGGCCGTGGAGACCGAGGACCGATCGGGGCGGGCGGTGGGTGTCGAGGCGAAGGTCAACCTCTATGAACTCGGGCTGACGAAAGGCAACGTGAGCGCGGGGGCCTGGTACAAGGACCGGGAGGCCGGTTATTCCACCGCCCGGGCCGAATCGGCCGGGCTGCACAGCCGCGAGGCGGGTGTCGAGCTGGTGGGGCAGGTGGCTGCCGACCTGGACGTGGGGGCGCGGCTGAGCCGGCGCGAGACCGATGCCCAGGCGAGCATCGAGCAAGCCCAGTTGGTGGGCAACTGGCGCCTGGACGACGTGCAAAGCGTGGGCTTGGAGCTGCGCCGGATCCGCTCGGCCGAACCGGGCGGGGACTTTACTGAGAGGGACGAGGCCTTGCGCAACGCGGGGCAGGGCATCGGCACCGCCACCTACATGGGCCTTCGCTACAAGCGCAAGTTCGGGGGCCAGACCGAAGGCTATGCCTTTGTGCAGAGCACCCTGCAAAGCGACGAGACGCTGAAAAACGACCGCTTCGGACTCGGGGCCACCCGGTACTTCGGCGAGCGTTCGTCGGCGACCGCCGAGGTCTCGACGGGCACGCGCGGGGTGGCCGGCAAGCTGGAAGGCAGCTACTACGTCACACCCGACTACAACCTGTACACCCGCTATGCCTACGCGACGCAACCGGGAGACCTCTTTGGCAGCGACCCGTTTGAAGAGGGCCTCGGTCGCAGCCTGTCGCTGGGGCAGCGCTGGAACGCGGGCGGCGGCCTGAGTCTGTTCCAGGAGGCGCAGCTGAGCGACCGGGCCGGGGAGAGCGGGCGCGGCCAGAACCTGGGCATGGACTACAACATCGCGCGGCACTGGCAGCTGGGCCTGCGGTACGCGCAGAGCCGGATCGAGGATGCCGAGGGCGGCGAAACCCTGCGTCGCTCGGGCAGCGTGCTGGCCAGCTACAACGACAGCCGGACCAGCTTCACCCCGCGGTTCGAATACCGCCGGGACCGGGGTGCTCAGGCCCGCAACCAGTACCTGCTGAGCGTGGGCCTGACCCGCAAGTTCAGCGAAGACTGGCGCACGGCGGTCCGGCTCAGGACCTCCCTGACCCGCGACCTGCTAGACCGCAACGACGACGCCCGGTTCACCGAAGCCAGCGTGGGGCTGGCGTACCGCCCCGCCGCCAGTGGCCGCTGGGCCTGGCTGTCGAAGTACACCTACCTGTACGACCTGGGCTCGGTGGCGCAGATTTCGCCCACCTCCGGCGTGGCCAACAACGCGGTGGATCAGCGGGCGCACATCGCCGCCACCGAGGTGCTGTACCGGATCAACCCGGTGTGGGAGGTGGGCGGCAAATACGCCTACCGCAACGGCGAATTGCGCGAGGGGCGCAACACCGGGGCCTGGTATGAAAACACGCGCCACTTCGTCGCCGGGCAGGTCCGCTACCGCGTGCTGCAGAGCTGGGATGTGCTGGTCGAACACCGCTGGTTGCAGACCGTGCAGGACAAGAACCAGCGGTCCGGCTGGCTGGCCGGCGTGGACAAGCAGATCACGCCCCATTTCCGCCTCGGGGTGGGCTACAACTTCACCGACTTCAGCGACGATTTGCGCCACTCGGACTATCGGTACAAGGGCTGGTACCTCAACGCGGTGGGCGTTTACTGAGCGGGTGCACTGTCGCCTCGCTGCGGGCCCTGCACCGGGGTGCGCCGGCGAAGCCTGACCAGCCGGTGCCACCAGCGTCGACAGACGCTCAGGCAGAATCGCCCGTCAGCCTTTGACGAGGCCGCGCTGGCGACGTGCTTGCTGCCGGTCGGGGTGTCGTGTGTCCAGGCTGTCGAACACCGATGAACCGCTTCAATCACCACCTGACCTCCTACCAGGCTTTTTGGGTCTGGGTGTCCGAGCAGAAGCGGCGGATGCGGCGCCTCCCTTGGGCGGGTTTGCTGCTGGGGGCCTGTGTCGTGGCCGCAACCGCCTGGCTCTGTGTCTCGACATCACGCCTGACCGAACGGGCTGGGTGGCCGGGCGTCACCATGGCCTTGAAGGTGGACGGGCAGGCTCGGCTCGACATCGAGCAAGTGGCCCGGCTTTCCGCAGACGCGTTTTCCCCGGTGCCCGCCACGGTCTCCCTGGGTCACACCGCCGCCGCGCACTGGTTTCGTCTCGTGGTTCCTGCAGACGCGCAAGGTACGGCGACCGTGGTGGTGCAGCCCAGCGACCTCGACGACGTGCACCTGTATGTGCCGGACCCGCAGAGTGCCAACGGCTGGCAGACGCACCGCCAGGGCGACCTCAGTCCCTACACCGATCGGGTCCGAAAGATGTTGCCGTTTGCGGCGGACGTGAACATGCGTCCTGGATCGGTCGTTTTTGTCCGGGTGCAGACCCACCATGCCAGCAACATTCGGGTGCGGCTGCTCAGCGCGGCGGCGGCGGACCGGGAAAATGCGGCCACCCTGGTCGGGGTGGGGCTCAGCGGGGGCGTCGTGCTGGTGCTGGCCTGCGCTTCGTTGCTGTCGGCCATCGTCTTCCGTGACCGCTACTGGGCCGCCAACGCCCTGTTTCAGCTGGCGACCATGGCCTCCCTGTGGGCCTGTTTTGGTCTGGCCAGCCAGTTTGTCTTTCCCACCGAGCCGGCGCTGGCGGACCGGGTCACCATGGTGTGCGGGTTCGCGCAGTTCTTTTTCGGCAGCCTGTTCTACCGGCTGTTGTACCGCCGGTATGGCGCGCCCGGCTGGCTGGCGCACTTGCAGTCGCTCACCTTGCTGGTCTTTCCAGCCCAACTGGCCCTGCTGGCACTCGACCAGGTGGCCTGGGCGCTGCAGCTCTACAACGTGGTCCTGCCTTTCGTCATCGTGTTGGGGCTGGCCATGGTGGCAGCGCTGAATGGCCCAGACGCGTTGCTGCTGAACCTGCTGCGGGTGAACCTGCTCGGCACAACGACCTGCATCGCGCTCCTTTGGGTCACGCAACTCGGGTGGTTCGAAACGGGTTTCATGCCGCTGATCCCCAGCGTGTTCATCAACGTGTTGACGGCGGTGGTGTTGCATCTGGTGCTGGTCCGACGCCATGTGCTGCTGGGCCGCGATCGGGACCGTGAGCAGCGGTCCCTGGTGTTGAGTCGACTGCACGTCGATTTCCAGCGCAGCAAGCGCGAAGAAGACGGTCGTTTTCTCAGCATGCTGTTGCACGAAATGCGTTCGCCCCTGGCGGTGCTCCTGGTGGCCGCCAAGGCCCTGGGCAAGAAGCTGCCCTCGCTGCCGCTGGCGGACGCCGTGCAGGAGGGGGCTGCCCGCGATGTGTCCCGCATCGACAAATCGGTCCGGCAAATGCGGGACATGTTGCAGCAGGTCCAGATCTCGAGCGAAATGGAGCACGGGGTGGGACCAGACTTCGCGCTGCATTCGCCGCATTTGCCGGCCCGCTGCAATGCGGACGAGGTGAGTGCCGTGTTGGTGTCCGAGCACGAGAGCTTTGCGCGCCTTGACGTCAGTGGCTTGTCGGCCCGCATGCGCGAGGACCAGGCGGTGGCGGGCAACGCACAGATCGTGTCCATGATGGTCAGCAACCTGGTCGACAACGCGGTCAAATACGCCGCCGCTGACACACCGATCGTCATCCGGTCTTCGGTCCGGCCAGGCAACTGGGAGCGACCCCTCCTGTGGAGTCTGGTGTTGTCCAACGGTGTGGGGCCCATCGGGTTTCCCGATCCCCTTCTCGTGTTCACCAAGTACTATCGTGCGCCTGGCGCGCGACAGCATTCAGGTACCGGGCTGGGGCTGTACTGGGTTCGAGGCATGGCGCGGATACTGGGCGGTGACCTGACCCACGTGGTCCAGGGCGATCAAGTGATTTTTGAACTGGTGCTGCCGATTCTTGAAGGGGAGCCAAGCGAAGAAGAAGAGAGCCGGTCCACGGCTTCCAGTTGAAAGCCATGCATTGGAAAACGCGACTGTGTGGGACGTGATCGTCTGCGAAGACTTCACCGATTTGCGCGAGGCCATGGCGGACTATTTGCGCGAGTCGGGTCAGTGGCAGGTGAGGGCCGTGGGCGACGGCCAGGCGCTGCGCCAGACGCTGGTTGATCGCGGGGCTGACGTGCTCTTGCTCGATGTGGGCTTGCCTCACGAATCGGGTATCGAGATCGCGCGTTGGGCCAAAGCGGCGTACCCCGCGCTGGGCATCGTCATGCTCTCTGGCCGCACGTCGCCTTCCGACCGGCTGGCCGGCTGGCGCGCTGGGACCGATGGCTATCTGAGCAAGCCGGCGCAGATGGAAGAGGTGGAGTTGGCGCTCAAGGCCATCGTGATGCGCGGTCGATCCGCGCGGGCCTTGTCCAAGCCTGCACAGAACGCCCCGGTGCTTCTGGTGCAGCAGGATGTGCTGGTTTCGACCGACGGTGCGCGCTGCCGGCTCGCCCCCCGGGAAACCATGCTGCTCCAGGTGCTGGCCATGCCCCATGGCTCACTGGTGCTGCAAGACACCCTCGTAGGCCTGCTTTGGCCGGACGACAGCGAGAACCAGGAAAACGCGCTGTTTTCGCTGGTCCGTCGTTTGCGCCGCAAGCTCGACGGCATCGGCTTCCCCGCCGACGCCCTCACCGTGGTGCGCGGCCGAGGCTACAAACTCCGCGCCCCCTTGCGCCTGGGCTGACGCCCCTGCCAACCTTTCGCGGGTGCCGTGGTGGGGCGGGCAGGCGCGCGCCCGCCCACGGAGGCGGCCCTCTGTGCGCAATGTCACGTTTGATGCGTAGCAACTACAAAAGGCGCTCCAAGACTTGAATAAGTCACACCAAATAAGTCCTCAATCATTGCAAAATGTTTCAAAAGGCGACAGGTTGTGACAGATGGAGCGTGGGTGCGTGTGAGAAATTGATCCTCAACGCACCCCACCCAATCATTCAGGAGATTGCATGAAGCACGGTTTAGCGGCGGCCCGAGTGGCTGCAAATTCGAGCAAGCGCGCGCAGGGCGGCTTCACCTTGGTGGAGTTGTCGGTGGTGCTGGCGGTCATCGGTCTGATCATCGGCGCGATGGCCATCGGCAAAGATGTGCAGCGCAACGCCGAGTACACGAAGGTCAAGAACAAGTTCATCGACCAGTGGGAGCAGTCCTACAACCAGTACTACCAGCGCACGGGCGTGGTGGTGGGTGACAGCCAGGTTCAGCCGCAGTTGATGGTCAATGGCGCCAGTTTCGTGGCGGACTCCGGGGGCGTGAACTCTGGCGGAGACATGACCACTGCAGCGGCCCCTCCCCGCGTGTGTGACAAGGCAGGCAATGCCAACATGACCGAGCGAGGCGATGCGGCGGTCGATCTGCGCACCCAGATGACCCAGGTGGGTGTGCGCATGCCCCCCGGCCGTGCCGAAGGTTTTGAAGACCGCTATGTCTATCTCGACAGCAACGGCAACCCTCAGGAGGTGCAGGTCTGCTTCCAGTGGAACCCACCCGCCAGCCCGGAAGGCTCCGGCAACGTGATGATCATCTCGGGCCTCACGCCCGACCTGGCCCGCATGCTCGACCAGATCACCGACGGCAAGCCCGACGCTCAGGAAGGCCGCTTCCGCCTGCAAGGCATTGCCAACGGCACGGCCAACGCGCCGGGCGTGCAGTGGAACCGCACCAACGACGATTCCATCGCCAGTGTTGCTGGCGCTGCGGGCGACAACACCCGCTTAGACGAAGACCAGGTCGTGACCGTGGTCGCCGTCTACAAGATGAACCAATAAGTCCACCCCTCCACCGGACCACCCACCATGAAGCAATCAACGCGCAACCGCCGTGCCGCCCAGTCGGGCTTCACCCTGATCGAACTGACCCTGGTGCTGGCCGTGATCGGCCTGATCATCGGCGCCATCGCCATCGGCAAAGACGTTCAGCGCAACGCCGAATACACCAAGATCTCCAACAAGTACCTGGAGCAATGGAAGATGGCCTACGACCAGTACTACCAGCGCACGGGCACGGTGGTCGGCGACTGCCAGCAGGCGCCCACCTACATGGTCAACGGCAGCGAAACCAGCATTGACAGCGCAGTCTCTTGTCAGCGCGCGGGTGGACAGGCGGTGGCGGGCATCCCCGAGAACTTCACCAACACGGGCCTGAAGGTCTGCCAAGGCCAGGGCTACGCGGCCGACGAGACCGGCGGCGGCGACGTCGGCCTGGCGACGCAGAGCCTGCGCGACCTGATGACCCGCCACGGCGTGCGCATGCCGCCCGGTCGTGGCGAAGCGCACGAAGACCGTTATGTGTACCAGGACACCAACGGCAACACCACCGAAGTTCAGGTCTGCTTCCAGTGGAACCCCGCCGGCACGGCCAGCGGCGCCGGCAACGTGATGGTGGTGCGGGGCCTCACGCCCGACTTGGCCCGTTACATCGACCAGATCATCGACGGCAAGCCCGACTCTCGCGAAGGCCGCTTCCGCATCCAGGGCCGGGCCGCTCACGCTCAGGCTATTGACGCCAACGCCCCAGGCACCTCGTGGGAGGCGAACAACACGATCGCCAGCAACATCGCCGGTAACGCTCAGTCCGCAGCTGACACGACTGGTGTCGGTGCTGGGAGCGGTGGCGCCACCGCCACGGGCCGTGAGTACGACGAAGACCGCGTGACGCTGCTCACCGCCCACTGGATGATGGATCAGTAAATGGCCTTGCCCCGTCACGTTCGCCTGGGCATTCTGGGCATCGCCACCGCCGCGCTGGCCGTTGCGGCCTGGGCGGCGCTCGACAGCGTTTCCCGGCTGAGCCAGGCCCGCCAGCACACGGTGCAGACCCGCACCGAGCTGGACCAGTTGCGCAAGCTGCTGCCGGCCATCGAACAGCGCGAGGCCTTCAACAGGGAGGCCGACGTGATTCGCACCCGGATCGACAAAGGCGGGCTCGACCCGGAGCGCTGGACCCATCGCCGGGTTCAGCGGACCGCGGCCGTCGTGTCCCGGCAGGACGCTGAAAAAACCCTGGGCCAGCTGGTGGGTGTCAATGCGCGGCAGTGGTTCGCGCCCGAGACCTTTGCCGTGTCGGTGATCAGCCCCGAGGCCGGACTGTTCACGCCGGCCCTGCCGGACGACCGGGGTTTCAGCCTCGAGATGACCGGCATGGTCCATTTCCCGATCAGCGCACCATGAACCCAGACCAGATCATCCTCATCTCGCCTCAGGGCTGGTTCCAGTTCAAAGAGGGCCACTGCCTGCCGCTGGAGCCCTGGTCGGGGCTGGAGGGCTCTGCCCTGGTGGTGGTGGATTTCGAGCAATCGCAGTCGGGCGTTCAGGCTTGCAAGGGCAAGGCCGAGTACGCGGCGGCCCTGATCGAGAAAAACGTCCGCACCGAAGGCCTGGTCGAAGGCCCGCTGCAGGTGTTCATCCACAAGCAGATCCGCCACACCGACAGCACGCTCGCGCTGTTCACGGCCGTGCCACTGGACGCCTGGCAGCAGCTGCAGACCTGGGCACAGGGCCAGCGTGACCATTGCCTCGTCGCTCCCCTGATCGGTCTCCTGCCCGCCATGGCCACCGAGGGGCGGGCGCACGTGCTGCGCGCGGGCACCCAGCTGCATGCCTACAGCGAGTCCGACGGCAAGATGCACTACGCGGGCGCCACCGCGCTGGGCACGGACGTGGCGGACATGCAGGCGCCTTTGCGCGCGCTGATGGCCCAGCTCCGGGCCAGCGCCGGGGGGGAGGCCAGCCAAGGGATGTTGTGGTCCTCGACCCTGACCGACGATGTGGGCAGCGAGCAGACCCTGGCGAGCAAGCTCGCCGAGCTGTCGTCGCAGGAGGTCAAGCTGGTGCCGCACGACACGCTGCGTGGCGAAGGCACCGACCGCCGGTCGTCGTCACTCTCCCACCTGATCGGGGCCGCGGGGCAGAAGGCGGTCCAGGCATCGGGCCTGGCCAAGCTGGCCTGGATGAGCGAATCCTATGTCTTGCCACTGGCCGCCATGATCGCGGTGGTGGCGGTGGGGCTGGGCGGCTTTGCCGTCTTTTCGCACCAGCGCGCGCAGCAGGAAACGCAGGTCGCGGCTTCGATGCAGGGCGACATGGAGGGTTTGCGCCAGCGCGTCGCGCTCGTGAACCAGGCCGCACCCGTGCCCGAGCTGGACGCTTCGATGGCGTTGACCCGGCAACTGGGTCATGCCGCCATTTACGACCCCGTCCAGATGCTCGACACGATCCGCCGCGCGGCAGGCGCCGCCGTGCGGGTCCAGAACGTGCAGCTCGTCAAGGCCGACGCCACCAACAAGGCCCGCTTCCGTGTGGATGGCGTGGTGATCGACGGTCGCAACGAGGAGTTGAGCCGCTTTTTGACCGAGTTGAAACGGGAAGGATGGCAGGCCGAGCCCGCCAACCCCGGTGACAACTCGGTGGGTGCGTTCGCCTACCAACTCAAGCCCGTGGTGAACAAGAGTCTCTGACCCGCCGACAGGCCTCACCGGAGTCCGGCCGACACAGTGGATGGGCAACGTCCTGGCTCCGGGGCACACACAAACAGAACGCATGAAATACGCAGCCTTGACCCTCAGCACACTGTCGCTGGCCATCCTGGCCTGGGGGACGGTGACCATGGCCCTCCAGATGGGACCCGGCGGACGCCCCCTGCCCGGGAACGACGTGTCGATCCGGTCCCTGTCAGACCAGCAGATCAAAGAGCAGGCCGAGGTCCTGGAGGCATTGGACGCCATGCGCGAGGTGTCCATGAGCCGCATGAAGGATTTCCCCGGCGCTGGCGAGGCGCAAGGCCTCATGGGCCAAGCCGCCCACCGGCTCCAGCCCCAGTTCGACAGCATCTTTGCGTCGTCGCCGCCCGTGGTCGAGAAGGTGGCGGTCGCAGGCGCACCGCGCCTGCCCCGCGCGATGCCCACGATGCCGGAGTCGCTGCCCGCGCCCCGTGTCAGCCTCGTGCTCCAGGCCGGCAGCGAAGGCCGCGCGATGGTGGACGGCCGGCTGGTCCGTGTCGGTGACCCCGTGGCCGAGGGCATGGTGGTGAAGTCCATTTCCATGGAGTCCGTCGTCTTCGCGTCCCGCGGCGAAGAACTTGTCGTGGCCGTGCCCCTGGAGCGCCTGCGGGTGCTGGGCGCGTTCCCGGCCTCGCGGGCGAGAGGCAACTGATGAACAAGGGTGTTCTCTGGGGGGGTGGTCTGGGGCTGCTGGTGCTTGCCTTCCTGGGCGGTTTCTGGCTGGCCGGGTCCTCCCCCGGGTCGCCTGGTGACCTGCAGCCCGCACTGAGCGCGCCGCCATCGGCGCCGTCTGCAACGGGTGCGTCCGGAGCGCCCGGCCCGTTCAGCCCGTCCACGCCTTCGCCACCGCCCGGTGCGGAGGGCGCGCCCCCGGCCACCGCGGCTGCGCCCGCCGCCGGCCAGGCCCCCTGGGCCGCGCCGGGCGGCTCGGCGGGCCCCGCCAGCGCCCGCCCGGCCAAGAGCCGCGAGGAGCGGCGCAAGGTCCGGGAGCAGGTGCGCGCACTGTCCGCCGAGCTGCAGGCCAAGGGCACCAGCGTCACCATGCAGGACGTCCGCACCTACCTCGACAAGGTCGAGCGCCTGGGCGGCGGCGAGTTCGATGCGCGCTACTTCAGCACCATGCGCCAGATCGTGGACCAGGCCGGGCGTGCGCAGGCGCTCAACCAGGAGCTGGCCAAACTCTCGCAGAGCACCGCCCCCGCCGATGTGGCGCGCAAGCAGGCGATCCTGGCCGAGCTGCGCGACGTCAGTGGCAAGGTCAGCGGTGGTGCGGCCGCGCTGCAGTCGTATGCGAACGAAGTCGCTGCCGGCGGGAAGCCGCGTTGAGCGGGTGGACATGCAGCATGGCCGCCCGCCGTCACCCATCCGCACAAAGAGGCTTCACCTTTCTGGAGCTCGCCCTGGCCCTGGTCGTGGTCGGGCTGGTGTCCTGGTCGGCCTTTTCCGCCTATGACGTGTTCCACGACGCCCAGGACCGGCGCGAGGCGCAGGACAACGCCCGCCATGTGCAAGGCCAGTTGCGCGCCTTTGCGCTGCGCCACGGGCGCCTGCCGTGCCCGGACACCAGCGCCGCCGGCACCGGGTATGAAAACCTGTCGGCCGGCGTGTGCGCGACCAGCAGCCAGGTGGGCTGGTTCCCCTACGTCAGCGCCGGCCTCGCCGTGCCCACCGACGACCGCCGCGCCCGCTACGCCGTGTACCGGCGGGCCAACGCCACGGCGTCGCTCGACGCCGATCTCGCGGTGGCCAGGGAGCGCAACGGCGATGCCCCGGGCCAGGTGCAGCACCAGGACGTGGGCGATCTGATCGTGGCCCTCAACACCGCCTCCGGCCACTCGGCGTCGAGCACCCGTGCTTATGTCACCGGCGACGGCGGCATGGCCGGCGCCATCGATTGCGCCGCCAACCTGTCGCAGCTCACCGCTTACTGGCTGGTCATTCCCTTGCAGGACCGCGACGGCGATGCCGACCGGCTGGACGCCCCCAACACCCTGGCCGGCCCGTGCGCGGGCGGACCTGCTTCGCCCGTCAGCGCCACGAACGACGACATCGTGCTCGCCGAATCCCCCGCGCTGCTGGCCGGCTGGCTCCGACAGAACCTGCCCTGACCCCACACCTTCGCCCACCGATCCCTTCCCACTTCAGATCACGTCATGCACACCTCCAATACCAAGAAGACCAGGCCCGGACTGGGAACGACCGCTGCGATCCTTTCCTCGGTGCTGCTCGGCGCGTGCGTGTCGCCGCCGCAACAGAGCGCCAAGCACCTGTCGGACGCCGACAGCGCGAAGCTGGCGCGCATGCAGGAGGTCGCCATGGCCGAGTCGATGAAGCTGATGGCCAAACAGGACGAGCTGCTGCGCGACCTGCGCAAGAAGGCCGAAGCCAAACCCGTGCAGCCCGCCGCCCCGGTCTACGACCCGCTGGAGGGCAAGACCATCAGCGTGGCCATCGCCAACGGCAGCATCAGCCAGATCCTCACCGCCTTCGCCGACGCCGCGAAGGTCAACCTGATCGTGGAACCCTCGGTCGTGCAGCAGGGCGCACAGACCGACATGTACCTCAAGGACGTGTCGCTGCGCGAGGCCTTCAACGAGGTGCTGCGCAGCTACGACGTCGCTGGCGAGGTCCGCAACCAGACGTTGCGGGTCCGTCTGCACGAAGAGAAATTCATGTCGCTGGGCTTCCTGAACGTGAGCAGCCAGATGGCCCTGAACTCCGGGGGCAATGTGTTCGGCGCCAACTCCACCGCGGGGAACTCGGCGATCTCCGGCAGCCTGTCCATGAGCGCCAGCGCCGGCAACCGCACCGACCCCTACACCGAGATCGAGAACAACCTGCGCACCATCCTGGGCGACTCGAAGCTCACGTCGGACGACGACCGCACTCCGCCCACCGCCGCCCAGCAGGCACCCACCATGGTCCGGCAGCCCAACCAGGGCCAGGGCTTCACCCTCAACCGCACCACCGGCACCCTGTACGTCAAGGCCCGTCCGTCGCAGATGCGCTCGGTGGAAGACCTGATCAAGCGCACCCAGAACTCGCTGACCAAGCAGGTGTACATCGAGGCGCAGCTGATCGACGTGACGCTGAACGACGGCTACCAGTTCGGCATCGACTGGACCCAGCTGCGCAGCCGCCTGGCCCTGAACTTCGGCATCGACTCGCTGGCCCTGGGGGGCGGCGCGGCCAGCCTGCCCGGTGCCTCGCGGGCCTACCCGGCCAGCTCGCTGACCATCCCGTCGCGCGTGGTCGGCTCCACCTCGGGCAGTGCGTCCGGTGGCCTGGCCTACCAGGACCAGAACGGCTCGTCGGTGATCAACGCGCTGCGCTCGTTCGGCAACCTGCGCGTGCTGTCCAACCCCAACATCCAGGTGCGCAACGGCACCCCGGCCATGTTGTCGGTGGGCACCAGCCAGCGCTATGTGTCGCGCTCCAGCTCGGCGCAGAACAACATCGGTGGCGGTGCCAGCACGGTCACTTCCGACGTGCAGACCGACGCCGTGTTCTCCGGCGTGATGGTGGGCGTGCTGCCCATGATGCGCGACGACGGCACCATCGAGTTGCTGATCAACCCGGTGCAGAGCGATGTCGATCCCAAGACCCTGGAACTGGTCAGCGTCAATGAGACCAACCGGGTCAGCCTTCCCCACGTCGCCTACAAAGGCCTGACCACCACGCTGAACGTCAACGACGGCGATGTGGTGGTGGTGGGCGGCCTGATCGACCAGTCGACCAGTGGCGCCAACAGCGGCGTGCCCTTCCTGTCCGACGTGCCCTTCTTCGGCAAGCTGGTGACCCAGGAGGGCGACAGCCACCGGACCCGTGAACTGATCGTGGTGCTGCGCGTTCGCGTGCTATGAGCCTGATTTACCAAGCGCTTCAGCAAACCGCCGAGCAGGCCACTTCGCGCCCCTCGGCGGAGAAGCCGCCGCTGTCGTCCCCCCAGACCGCCCCGGAAGCGGTGGGTGGCCGGGGTCGCCACATGGTCCTGGTCGGGGCCGCGATGGCGGGCGTCGGTGTGCTGGGGGGCTTTTTCATCAGCCAGTGGGGCGGGGCCGAGGCCCGGCCAGCCCCGGCGTCCGTGGGTGCGGCGGCGTTGCCGGCGAAGCCGTCTGCCGTGGACACCCTCTACGGCGCCGAGCAGGCCACACCCGTGCAGAACAGCCTTCCCCGCATGGAGGCACCGCTGCCGACCGCGTTGCCCAGCCTGACGCTGACCTACGCGCTGCCGGTCGCCGTGCAGGCCCCGGCGCCCGCCAAGGCAGCCGTCCAGCCTGTCACACCTGCGCCGGCGGGTTCGGCGGATGCTGCGCCGGTGTCGATGCCTGCCCCGGCGCCGGCCTTGAAGGAGCCGCCAGCGACCGCGGTGCCGGCCAGGCCCGCTGCCGCGCCGGTGGCACCCGCTGCGTCTGCCGCGCCCGATGACCTGTCCGAGCGTTTCGAGGGCATGAACCACGCGCTGGACAACAAGGACGACGCCACCGCGCGGCGGCACCTGCAGGCCATCCAGGCCCAGTTGCCGGCCACCTCGGTCGCGCGCCTGCGCGCCGAGGCCTGGTTTGCCTACCAGTCGGGCGACCTGAGCTCGGCCCAGCGCACCTACCGCCGCCTGCTGGACCGGCTGCCCGGCGACGAGCAGGCCGCGTTGACGCTCGCCTCGATCGAGAAGAAAAGTGCGCGACCCGACCAGGCCCGCGACATCCTGTCCAGGTCGCTGCGGGTCAACCCCGGCTCCGTGCCGCTGCGCAGCGCCATGGACCAACTGGCCGCCAGTGAGGCACCCAAATGAGCACCCGCAACAGCCACCTGGCCACGCTGGGACTCGTGCGCAACCCGTTCCCCTACACACCCGACGCGGGCAGCTACTTCCTGACCGCCCACCTGGAAGAGCAGTTCGTCGAGCTGGCCCACTGCATCGAATCGCGCAAGGGTTTCTGCCTGCTCACGGCCGAGGTCGGCATGGGCAAGAGCACGCTGGTGCGCCGCCTGATGGCCGAGCTGCTGGGCAAGAACGTGGTGTCCGCGTTGGTGTTCAACACCTTCCTGCAGGGGCAGGAGCTGCTCGCAGCGATCCTCCAGGACTTCGGTCTGCAGAGCGCCGGCACGATGTCGGCCGACATCGCCACGCTCAACCAGTTCCTGCTCGACCACCACCGCGAAGGCAAGACCTGCCTGCTCATCATTGACGATGCGCAGAACCTCTCGGCCAGTTCGCTGGAGCTGATCCGCCTGCTGTGCAACCTGGAGACCGATCAGGAAAAGCTGTTGCAGATCCTGCTCGCCGGGCAGCCCGAGCTGGAGGAGATGCTGTCGCAGCACAGCCTGCGCCAGCTGCGCAGCCGGGTCGCCAAACACTCGCGCCTGCACGGCCTGAACAGCACCGAGATCGCGGACTACGTGAAGTTCCGTTTCGACTCGGCGGGCAACGACGGCACGCTGGTGCTGCAGGCCGACGCCTGCCAGCTGCTCTGGAAAGAGACCCAGGGCGTGCCGCGCCAGATCCACGTGATCCTCGACCGCTGCCTCTATGGCCTGGCGGCGAAGAACGGCAACGTCATCGACCTGCCGCTGATGCGCCAGGCGATCGAAGACAGCAGGGTCGATCTCGGGCCCACGACGGGCGTTGCCGCCCCGGTGGCCGCGCCCGTAACCACAGCGCCTCGCGGTGTGCCCGTGGCCTGGATCGGATCGGGCCTGACCCTGGCCGGCGTGGTCGCGGCGGTGGTCCTGTTCAACGGACGGTCGGTCGCGCCGGTGGCTTTGGCCGCGGTGCCCGCCGTCACCGTGGCGGGCCCGTCGGTGGCGACCGCTCAGCCGCCCCAGACCTTGCCCGCGCCCGCCACTGAAACCGTCGTCGCCTCACCCGCAGACAAGGGCGCTGTGGCCACACCGCTCGCCGCGGACCGACCGGCCAGCGCGGGCTGTGACCCCAAGGTCGCCTGGCCCAGCGGGCACCAGCAGGTCAGCCAGCCCCTGAGCGAACTCACCCAGCGTCTGCTGGGCGAGCGGCTGGCCCGGCTGGACGATGCCTGCACCGAGGTGCGGCAGGGCCAGACCTGGCTGACCTGGGGCGCGGTGCCCAACGGTTACGCCATGGACCAGCGCCTGGCCACGGCACAGATACAGATCGCCCTCAGCCACTACGGCAGCCTGCTCCCGCAGGCGGTGGACGGCGTGTGGGGGGCCAAGAGTCAACGGGCCTTGCAGCAGTTTCAGACCGGCGTCGGCCTGGAGCCCACCGGCAACGTGGATGCCCTGAGCGGATTGATTTTGGAGAGGTTTTATGTTCAAGAACGGTGAGGGCGGAGACAGCCCCCAGGGCGTGGGGCATCGCCGCCTTGGCGACATGCTCGTGGCCAGCGGGCTGGTCAGTCAGGTGGCGATCGACTACGTGCTGCAGAAGCAGGTGGTCGAGGGGCAGAAGCTCGGGCGCATGCTGGTCGAGCTGGGGTTCCTCAGTGCGAAAGACCTGGCGCGCCACCTGGCCATCCACCGCGGGCTCGAATTCAGGGAGGTGCCCACGGTGGAGCCCGAGGTGACGGCGGCCTTCAACCGCAACCTGTGCCTCACCCACAACTTCCTGCCGGTCGGCCGCGAGGGCGACAAGATCCGCGTGCTGCTGGGCGACGCCGAGCCCGAGACCGTGGCCGCGCTGGTGCAGCGCCGGGTGGGGCAGGAGGTGCTGTTCTGGCAGGGTGATTTTTTCGCGGTCACCGACGCGATCCACCAGCACTTCTATTTCAAGGAAAACCCGACCGAGAAGCTGATCGAGTCCGAGATCCGCCGCCTGAGCGACGACCGCGACCACGCCTACAGCCCGGAACGGCTGATGGAGCTGATCCTGCACACGGCGGTGCGTGAACGCGCCACCGACGTGCACATCGCGCCCACGGCCCACAGCCGCACCGTGCTCATGCGCATCGACGGCGTGTTGCGCCCCATGTTCGCCATGCCGGTGACCATGGACCGCCTGGTGGCCTTCATCAAGCTCAAGGCCGACATGGACGCCAGCGAGCAGCGGCTGCCGCAGGACGGCAGCTTCGCCGTGAGCCTGATGGACTCGCTCTACACCATCAGGGTGTCGACCATGATCTCCGAGTTCGGCGAACGCATGGCCCTGCGCCTGCTGCCCGAGCGCAGCGACCTCGACCGCCTGCAGGACCTGGGTTTCCTGGAAGAAGACGTGGCCGAGATGGAGCGCTCGTTTGCGCGCCCGCACGGCCTGATCCTCATCACCGGTCCCACCGGCTCGGGCAAGAGCACCACGCTGCACGCCGCGCTGCGGGTGCAGCCGCTGGTGGAGCGCAACGTGCTGACGGTGGAAGACCCGGTGGAGCACCGCGTGCCCGTGGCCTGCCAGACCGAGGTGAACCGCCGCGCCGGCTACGACTTCGCCAGCGCCATGCGCCACTTCCTGCGCCACGACCCCGACATCATCCTGGTCGGCGAGGTGCGCGACGCCGAAACCGCGCGGGCCGCGCTCGACGCCGCGTCCACCGGTCACCTGGTGCTGTCCACGCTGCACGTCGGTGGCATCTTTGGCGTGGTGCCGCGCCTGCGCCTGCTGGGCGTGGACGCCGAGACCGTGGCGGAGAACCTGGTCGCCGTCATCAACCAGCGCCTGGTGCGCCGCGTCTGCCCGCACTGCCGCACCGGCCGGCCGGCCACCGACGAAGAACGCGCCTGGCTCGGTGTGCAGGACACGCCCACGCTGTTCCATGGCGTGGGCTGCCCGAGCTGCCGTGGCACCGGCTACCGGGGCCGCCTGCCGGTCTACGAGGTGCTCACCGTGCACCGCGAGCTGGCCGACGCGATCATGGCCGAGGCGCCCCGCGCCCGGCTGCGCGAGCTGGCCGAGGCGGGCGGGCTCAAACCCATGTCGCGCCTGGCCCGTCACCGCGTGCTGGCGGGCGAGACCACGCTCGAAGAAATCCGACGCGCCATTGGCTGGGACTGATCCATGAGCATCGGTTTGCGCACCTATTTCTACCGCGTGCTGCTGCCGCACGGGAAGGTCGAATCCGGCTTCCTGCGGCTGCTGGTCGAGCGCGACCACTCGGTGCGCCTGCGCCTGGAGCAGCGCACCGATGGCACGGTCCTGCACCTGCTCCGTCTGCCGGAGTGGCTCAACGCGCTCAACGAGTTCCGCTTGCGCATGTTCCGCAAGCAGATCCGGACGCAGGACCTCGCGGGCTTTCTGCGCGACATGGGCATCATGCTGGAGGCGGGCGTGCCCATGATGGACGCGCTCAAGACCCTGGTCGAAGACGACTCGGGTTCGAGCGGCGTGTCCGACATCGCGACCCGGGTGCACCTCGACCTGTCGTCGGGCATGCGCATGCCCCAGTCGTTCGACCGCCACCCCGACGTGTTCCCCGAAACCGTGCGCAACCTGTCCGAGATCGGTGACCAGTCGGGCGAGCTCTCCCGGATGCTGCTGGAGTCGGCGTCGCACGTCGAGCGCCTGATCGACATCCGGCGCGACATCCGCACGGCCCTGATCTACCCGATGTTCGTGTTCGCCACGGTGCTGGGCGTGGGCTTCTTCTGGCTCTATTACGTCGTGCCCAACCTGGCGGCGCTCTTCAAGCAGCTGCAGGCCAAGCTGCCGCCGCTCACCCAGTGGCTGATCGCGGTGTCCGACGTGCTGGTGCAGTACCTGTTGCTGTTCCTGCTTGCCGTGGTCCTGGTGATCGCGGTTGTGGTCTGGGCCTACCGGTACTTCCCCAGGTTTCGACGCGGCATCCACGAGCTGGTGCACCAGCTGCCGATCGCGCGCACGCTGGCCACCTCGTCGGGCATGGCCTTCATCAGCGAGCACCTGGCCCTGCTGGTGCGCGCCGGCCTGGACTTCATGACCAGCCTGGACATCCTGTCGCGTGCCACCACCGACTACTACTACCGCGAGCGCCTGCTCAAGGTGCGCGACGGCGTGGCGCGGGGCGAGGGCGTGGGCGCGTCGATGCGCCGCGTCGGCGGGTTCCCGGCCATGGCGGTGCGCATGATTGCCGTGGGCGAAGAGTCGGGTTCGCTGGACAAGCAGCTGGACCGTCTGGCGCAGGAGTACCGCAAGCGGCTGGACGTGGTGGTCAGCACGCTCAGCGAGATCATCAAGCCGGCCCTGATCCTGCTGGCCGGCGGTCTGTTCATCTTCATGATCGTGGCCCTGTTGCTGCCCATCTACGACCTGGTGCGCCAGTCGGTGAACCAGTCGCTCGGAGGGGGCGGATGATGTCCATCAACGTCGCGCAGGGTCGGGGTCGGAGCGCCCGCCACATGGGTCGGCAGGCGCAGCGAGGTCTGGGCCTGCTGGAGGTGCTGCTGTTCGTGTTCGTGCTCTCGGGCATGGTGCTCGCCGGTTACCTGGGCTGGCGCGAGCGCACCGCCCTGCAGACCGCGCGCACCGAAAAATCGACCCTGTCGCAGGCAGACCAGGCGGTGATCACCTTCGCCACCGTCATGCGCCGCCTGCCGTGCCCCGACACCGACCGCGACGGCTCGGAAGACTGCGGCGCCAATGCGCAAAAGGGCTGGCTGCCGTCGACCACGCTGCGCCTGGCCGGCGCCGACCCGGGCGTGGCCATCGGGCAGCTGCACTACCTCGTGCAGCGCGGCACCACCGACATCGACCTGGCCATGCTGAGCGACAGCTGGCGACCGCTGGAATACGACGACGCGGTGCCGACCTTCGCCGCCATGCGCGACACCACCGCCAGCGGGGGCACCTACCAGGCCGACATCCTGACGCTGCCCGACCTGTGCCAGCGCCTGGGCGAAGGCACCGGCGCCACGTTTTCCACCGCCCTGGCGCACGTGACCTCGTCGCCCGAGCGGCCCGTGGCCTACGCGCTGGTGCACCCCGGCCTGGCCGACGAAGACGGCGACGGGTCGCTGTTCGACGGCGTGAACCCCGACGCCGTCAACGCCTTCGACGACCCCAACCGCTCGCCGCTGCTGGGCGGCTACGACGACCTGGTGCTGGAGCGCTCGTTCACCAGCCTGCAGGCGGCGTTCAGCTGTCAGCCGCTGGCGCAGTCCATCGACTCGCTGGCGCTCGGTCTGGACGTGGTCGACCAGGTCGATCAGATGCGGGAAGACAACATCGACGCCGCCGAGCGGGCCGTGATTTTCGCGGCCCTGGGCGCGGCGATCACGGCGGTGGAACTCACGGCGTCCATCGTCGAGGCTGCCTCGGACGCGGGCAACGCCGCCGCCGACGCGGCCCTGTGTGGCGCCTCGCTGGGCCTGGCGGTGAACGCCTGTGCCGCCATCGGGCCGCACATCGGCGGGGCGGTGGCGGCCGGCATCACCACCGGCTTCAACATCGCCTCCATCGCCCTCAACGTGACCGCCGCAGCGCTGGCGGGCAATGCCCTGGTGCTGGCCGACAACAGCCGCCCGCCTTCGTCGGTGGCCTGCCCGGTGCCGAACGTGGCCGACGCCCTCGCCAGGGCACAGGCCGACCGAGACGATGCCGTGGCCGACCTGGCGCAGCTCCAGACCGATCTCGCGAACGCTCAGGCCCGGCTCGCGACCGCCAACACCGCAAGGACCAACGCGATCAACAGCCTGTATGCGGCGATCCGCAACGGCACGGGCAGTGCGCAGATCGACGACCGGGTGCCGCCCCTGATCGCCGCGGCGGGCGACTACGTGGCCCGGCAGCGGGCCTACGACGAGGCCGCCGCCGATGTGAACAACTACCAGACCCTGGTGACCAACTGGTCTGCCACGGTGGCCGACTACGACGCCATGCTGGCGACCCGCACGACCCGCATTCCGGTGCTGCAGGCCGAAATCACCGCGCTCGACACGCAGATCGCGGCAACGACCGATCCCGTGGCCCGCGACGCGCTGATCGCCACCCGAACCGAAAAGTCTGGCGAGCTGTTGCTGCTTCAAGACCTCACGACCTTGAACAACGAAAGAAACAACGCCATCACCGAGCGGGACACCGCCAGCGCCAACCTGGCCGCTGCCCAGACCGCGTTGGCGCTGGCCGGGCCGGCGCTCACGGCGGCCCGCAACCAGTACCAGACCACCTACTCCAACATCGTCAACGTGACCCAGTATTCCTTTGGTCCCCTGAACGCCTTCGTGGCCTGCAACCCTGCGCTGGTCAACCCCTGCCCCAACGGGTCGGTGAACACCGCGCCGGCCGTGCAGGCCGCCATGACCGCCTTGCTCGGTGCCTCGGGCAACACCGGCTCGGTGCAGCCCCAGACCACCAGCCGGTTTGTCAGTCCCTACACGATCCAGAGCGAGATCGATGGCATTCAGGCCGAGTTGAACAGCGCAGGGGACCGGGTCACACGCGCCCAGGACCTGTACGACGATGTGCTGGCGCAGTCCCAGAACCCGCCGTCCTGCACCGTCACCGGCTCGGGGGTCACGCCCTGGTCGCCGGCCGCCGCGGGGGACATTCTGGTGAACACCGACATCAAGGGAGGCACACGATGAGCCGCCGCCTGCGCCGCCAGGGCGGCTTTTCACTGGTGGAACTGAGCGTGGTGCTGGTGATCTTCGGCATCGTCGGGCTGATGCTCTGGCGCTGGGTCGCCGACACCCGGCAGCCCGTGAACCTGCAGGACATCCGGCGCCAGGTGGGCGAGACGCAGTCGGCCATCGAGGGCTTCGTGCTCTCGCGCAGCCGCCTGCCCTGCGCCGCGTCCGACACCGGCGGCGTGGAAAACTGCGGCGATGCCACCGCGGTGTTCATGCCCTGGCGGACCCTGGGGCTCAGCAGCGAGCTGGGCACCCTGCACTACGGGGTCAACCGGGGCGGCGGGTTCAACCTGGGGGTCACGCCAGTGGCCCGCGACATCAACATCAGCTTCAGCGGCGTGCCGGTGATGGCGGTGGACGATGCCGCAGCGCCTGCCGCCGTGCTGGCGGCGGGCCGGGTGACCGCCGAGCTCTTTGCTGCGCAGGCCCAGCGCTCCGTGGTCAACGGGCTGGATCTCTGCGCGGTGTTGCGCGACTACGCCAACAACCCGGCGGCCGCCGGCACGCTGCGGGCGGGCAACATCGCGACCGAACTGCCCGTGGCCTACACGGTGGTGCACCCGGGGCTCAACGGCCAGTTCGAGGGCAACAACGTGGTGGGTGCGGGGGGCAGCTGGCGCTACGACCTGCCGGGCCGCGTGCAGGACGCCACCTACGACGACATCGGGGTGGCGGTCGGCCCGGCCGACCTCTCCGCGCGCCTCGGTTGCGTGGCGCGCCTGAGCGCGGCCCAGGCGGCGGTGCAGGTGGCCTTCGCCCAGTACGACACGACCCGGGTGATGCAGGAATACTGGTCATTGCGGGCGTTCGACATCACGACCGCCGAAGACGGCGTCTCGGGCGCCGAGACCGGCATCACCATGGCGGCCGTGGGCCTGGCCATCGCCACCACCAGCACCCTGGTGGGGCTGGCCTCGGCCGCGAACACCGAAGGCCTGACCGTCTACGCGGTGGTCATCGCCGCCGTCAACATGGCGGTGGCCATCACCGAAACCGTGCTCGCGGCGCAGGATCTGGTGGACGCGCAGGAGGCCCTGGTGGAGGCCCGCGCCAAGCTGGTGGCCACCAGCGACTACGCCGCCACGGTGTTCAACACGCTGGCCGATGCGCTCGCCCGCGGGGTCGAGCTGGACAGGAAAGGACTCAACCCATGAGGCAACACGCGCGGGGTTACACGCTGGTCGAGGTGTCGGTGGTCTTGCTGGCCCTGGGCCTGGTGCTCTGGGGCGCGGTGGTGTTCTGGCAGCAGTCGGCCGGGCAACGCAGCTCGGCCCTTCAGCTGGACGTGCAGCAACAGGCCAAGCAGTCGGTGACGGGGTTCCTGCACGCCCGGCACCGCCTGCCTTGCCCGGCGGCCGACGCCAACGGCGTCGAGTCGTGCACCTCGGGCACGGGCGGGCTGCGCCAGGTGGGCTTCCTGCCCTGGCAGACCCTGGTCTTGCCCCGGCCCGAAGCCGGGCGTTTGCGCTACGGCGTGTTCCGGGAGCCTTCGGCCACCGCCGCCGAAGACCGCGACCTGGCGGTGGGCCGCGACCGCATGAACCCGCTGCGCGTGCGCACGCCGAGCCCGCGCCCGCAGAACGGCAACGCGCCCAACGGCAATGCGCCGCCGCTGCCGGTGGCTGCCGCCGGCCAACTCGGGGCGACCGAGTCGGGCGACACGTTCGAACCACTGAACACCGCCTGCAACGCCGCCAACGTGCCCCCGTGTCCGCTGGGCGGTGAGGCGTCGGTCGGTCAGGTGGACGTGTGTCTGGCCCTCAACACCGCCTCGGACCCGACCAGTGCCCCCACCGGCCGGCTGGGCGTCTCAGCGGGTGGCGTGCGCCGCCCGGCCGCGTTCGTGATCGCGGCGCCCGGCCTGCTGGACGCCGACGGCGACGGGCAGGCCTTCGACGGCGCCAACGCCACGGCGAGCGACACGTCGCCCACCTTCGAGTCGGCGAACACGCGCGGCACCAGCAGCTACGACGACAGCGTCATCGCCGCCAGCCACACCGAGCTGTTCGCGCTGCTGGCCTGCGAGACCGGCCTGTCGGCGGCCGAACACGCGCACTTCAACGCCGCGATCGGCGCCTTCGTGCTGGAGCGCGCCTTGTACGACTACCGCGACCAGCTGTACGTGATGGTCAAGCTGGCCGAGGCCGACGTGGCCGCCGCGGCCGCCGGCGTCGCATCGGCCATCGCGGGCGGTTCGGACGCCGGTCAGGCGATGTCGGCCGCCGTGGGTGACACCGTGCTGAGCGTGGGCGCCCGGTCGTTCCAGATCGGTCTTGCGGCGGTCGGTATCGCTGCCGCCGTGGCGGGCGGGGTGATGGCGGCACTGGGCATGATCGACTCGGCCGCCTCGCTGGTCGACGCCATCGCCACCCACGACGAGTTCGCGGCGCGCACCACCGCCATCACCGACCTCGCCATTTCGATCAACCGCAACGCACTGATGGCCGATGCCATCGGTTTCTGACACCTGTCCTGTCCCGGGATGTGCACCATGAATTTCCGTATCTCCCCCAGACAACAGCGGTCGCCCCGAAGCCAGCGCGGCTTCACCATGGTCGAGCTGAGCGTCAGCATGCTGGTGATCGGCCTCCTGCTGGGTGCCGTGGCCGTGGGCCGCGACCTGCAGCGCACGGCCGCCAACCAGCGCCTCTCCAGCGACTTCGTGCAGGGCTGGCAACTGGCCTACGAGGCCTACATCAACGGCGTGGGCCGCCCTCCCGGTGACAGCGCCACCAGCCCCACGGGGCAGGTCAATGGCGCCACCGCGGGCCGCGCGCTGCTGTGCGGCGATGCGCTGCAGAACGCGTTTCTGGCCGCCGGCGTGCGCCTGCCCGAAGGCCGGACCGAGGGCCAGGGGGACCGGTACGTGTACCTCGACAGCAACGGCAACCCGCAGGAGGTGCAGGTCTGCTTCCAGAACGTCGACTGGGCCGAGCCGGGGGCGACGGTGGGCGCCTATGTCACCCGTCCCCGCAACGTGATGGTGCTGACCGGGACCACGTATTCGCTGGTGTCCATGCTGGACCAGCAGGTCGACGGCCGCAGCGACGCCCGTTTCGGTCGCCTGCGTGAACCCGTGCAGGCCAACGCGGTGGCCGTCACCACCGGCCAGCTCTGGAGCATCGACGACCGCGACCAGTACGGAACCACCAACGCCCGCACCTTCGACGAAGACCAGGTGGCCGTGACCACCGCCTACCTGCAGATGATGCGGTGAACACCGGCCCTCGCTGACGGTAGGAACGGGTGCGTCCACCGGTGACAGTGGGTGGCGAGCCACGCTGCCGGGCGAATTGAGGGACTTGACAGGGCACCGGCGCGGCGCCCGGGGCTGGGAGTGACAAAATGAAACACATTCACCGCTCTCCAGATCCCCACATGCCACACACGACCCGATGGGAAGGCCCGCAGCCGGGGCTGCGCCGTGCCTGGCCACGTTCGGGTGGGTGGTGGCCGCTGCGCCGCGCGCTGTGGCGGCTGGCACGGGCCCTTCTGCTGCTCCCGCTGGTGTGGCTGGCCGCTTGCCAGCCACCACCGCCGGCGCCACTCAAGGTGGGCATGAACGCCTGGGTGGGTTACGACCCGCTGGCGCTGGCGCGTGAAGAAGGGCTTCTGGACGCCCGGCAGGTCAAGGTGATCGAGCTGTCGTCGAGCTCCGAGACCTTGCGCAATTTCCGCAACGGGCTGCTCGACGCCGCCGCGCTGACGCTGGACGAAACGCTGCGGCTGGCCGACGACGGTGTGGACGTGCGCATCGTGGCGGTGCTCGCCGTGTCGGCCGGCGCCGATGTCGTGCTGGCCAATGCCTCGGTGGCCAGCCCCCGGGACCTGCGGGGCAAGACCATCGCGGTGGAGGGCACGACGGTCGGTGCGCTGATGCTGCAGCGCCTGCTGCAGGCGGGCCGGCTGCGGCAGGACGAGGTGACGGTGCGCAACCTGGAGGCCTCCCAGCACCTGTCCGAACTCAAGAGCGGCCGGGTGGATGCGGCGGTGTCTTACGAGCCCCTGGCCGGCGCCATGCACGAGGCGGGTTTCCGCCCGATCTTCGACAGCCGGGCGATGCCCGGCGACATCATGGATGTGCTGGTGGTGCGGGCGCAGGCGCGGGCGGCGCGGCCGCAGCAGGTGGCCGAGCTGTTGGCCGGCTGGCAGCGGGGGGTGGCGGCGTTGCAGGAGCGGCCCGAAGCCAGTGCGCGGCTGCTGGCACCCGGGGCGGGCCTGACCGCGGACGGCTACCTCGCGACGCTCAAGGGCTTGCGGTTTGTCACCGCGCCGCAATCGGAGGAGCTGCTGTCGGGCCGTCCCAGGCGCCTGGGCCAGCAGGCCGAGGGCCTGGCCCTGACCCTGAAGGCCATGGACCTGATCCGTGACACCCCCGACTGGGGGCGCCTGCTGTCAGACGATCCGGTGGCGGTTCGGGAGGGTCTGCCATGAAGGCCTGGAGCCGGGGCTGGGTGTTGGGCATGACGGGCCGCCAGCTGCTGCCCTTGCTGCTGTTTGCGCTCGCCTTGCTGGGCATCGGTCTGCGCTACCAGGGTCAGATGGCGAAGATCGATGCCGATGTCGAGCGCCTGGAGACCCTGCGGCTGCGCGAGCGGCTGAGCATCGAGCAGGCCCGGATCGACGTGCGGCTGGGCCAGGCCGACCCGCTGCGGCTGCGCCGCCTGGTCGGGGCGCTCGGGCTGCACGATGGGCTGGACCGGGCCTACCTCACCGGCCCCGGGGCGGCGGTGCTGGCGTCGTTGTCGCGGGGGGACCTGGGGCGACCCGTGTCCCAGGTGGCGCAGGACACCCCGGGGCAGGCCTGGATGGTGCCGTTGTTCACCCGGCCCGCGCCGTCGGCCATCACGGTCGAGCGGGTGGCGGGGCAGCCGCTGCTGACCGGCCTGGTGCCGCTGATCGACGGCCACCGGCTGGGGGTAAGGGTGGACATCGGCCATGCGCTGGCGCTGCGCCGGGCCAGCGTGCAGCGCGAGGTGGCCCGCGAGGCCCTGGCCGCGCTGCTGGTCACCGCGGCCCTGGCCCTGCTGCTGCACCTGCTGTGGTTCCGGCGTGCCCGCCAGCTGGCCCAGGCGCTCAAGGCCATGGGGGAGGGCGATCTGACGGTGCGCACCGGGCTGCGCGGCCGCGACGAGCTGGGTCTGATCGGCAAGGCCGCCGACCGCATGGCCGAGCAGCTGCAGACGGACCGCGCCCGCGCGCTGCACATGGGCGAGCTGGTCAACCGCTCACCGCTGGTGGTGATCGAATGGCGCAACGCACCGGGCTGGCCGGTGAGCTACGTGAGCCAGTCGGTGGCGCAGTGGGGCTACACGACGGCCGATTTCCTGGACGGCCAACTGCAGTTCAGCCAGTTGCTTCACCCGGACGACGCACCGCGCATCCACGACGAGGTGGCGGGGTACATCGCACACGGCCCCGACGAATACCGGCAGGTCTACCGACTCCGCTGTGCCGACGGGCGCTGGGCCTGGGTCGAAGACCGGACCTCGCTCACGCGGGATGGGCAAGGCGAGGTCCTGTCCATCAGCGGCATCCTGCTCGACACCACGGCGCAGAAAGCCGCCGAGCAGGCCCAGCACGAGCAGGCCGAACTGCTGCGCATGTTCTACGAGCTGCCGTTCCTGGGCATGGCGATCTCGTCGCCGACCGACAAACGCTGGCTGCAGGTGAACGACCGGCTGTGCGAGATCCTGGGCCATTCCCGCGAAGAACTGCTGCGCATGACCTGGGCCGAGATGACACCGCCCGGCGACCTGGAGCGCAATGTGGCGCTGTTCGACGAACTGCTGGCGGGGCAGCGCGCGGGTTACCAGATGTCGAAGCGCTTTGTGCGCAAGGACGGCCGCCTGGTGCACACCGAGATCGACGTGCGCGCCGTGCGCGACGCCGATGGTCGCGTCAAGCGGCTGTTCGCCACCATCCAGGACGTGACCGAACGCAAACAGGCCGAGGCCGCGCTGCTGAGCAGCGCGCAGCAGCTGCGCGAGGCGCAGCGCATCGGGCGCATGGGCAGCTGGGCGTTCGATCTGGACGCTGGCGAGGTGGTCTGGTCGGAAGAGGTCTACCGCATCCACGAGACCGACAGCGACCACTTCAAGCCGTCCTACGAGAGTTTCCTGACCACCATCCACCCGGACGACCGCGAGCGGGTGAGCGCGACCTACCAGGCCTCGATCGAGCAGGGCACCGTGTACGAGACCGCCTACCGCATCTGCCTGCCCGGTGACCGCCTCAAGCACCTGCGCGTCAAAGGCGAGACCGAGTGGCACGGCGGGCGACCGGTGCGCACGGTGGGCATGGTGCTGGACGTGACCGACATCACCCTCGCCCAGCAGGCCCTGCAGGAGAAGGAGTCCATGCTGGCCGAAGCGCAGGACATCGCTTGTCTGGGCAACTGGAGCGTCGATCTCAGGACCCAGAAGGTGGTGTGGTCCGATGCCATGTTCCGTCTTCTGGGCTATGACCCGACGAAGGACGAACCAGGAGAGGCATTGTTTTTGAACCGCATCCACCCGGGCGACCTGCAGCGGGTGCTGAGCCAGATGCGGCGGCATGCCGAGGGTGAGCCCGGCGAGTTGCGGGTGATGGAACACCGCATCGTCACACCCGCTGGCCTGCGCCATGTCGAGCTGCACGCCCGCCTGGCCTGTGATGTTGATGGCCAGCCCCTGCGCCTCTATGGCACCACCATGGACGTGACCGAACGCCGGGAGGCCACGAGTGCACTGCAGGACTACAAGGAAATGCTCGAACAGGCGGAGGCGCTGGTCAAGCTCGGCAGCTGGGCGGGCGAGGTGGGCACCCAGCGCCTGACGGTGTCGGCCCAGCTGTTTCGCAACGTCGGTCTCGATCCATCGGGGCGCACGCCCACCGACGCGGAGTACCTGGCCCGCATCCACCCCGACGACCGGGCCATGGTGGTGGACGACATGCAGCGCATCCGCAATGCGGAGGAAGTGGGCGACCTGCTGTTCCGCACCGACCCGGCCTGGGGGCCGATGCGCTGGCTGCGCCGCACGGTGCGCCGCGTCACGCGTGAAGCCGAGGGCCGGGGGCCGCGCTACATCGGCACCCTGCTCGACGTCACCGACACCATGCAGGCCGAAGAGCGGCTCAGGCAGCTGAACCTGGAGCTGGAGCAGCGCGTGGCCGAGCGCACCAACCAGCTGAGCCAGGCCAACCAGGAGCTGGAGGCCTTCTCCTACACCGTGTCGCACGACCTCAAGGCGCCGCTGCGGGGCATCGACGGCTACAGCCAGCTCCTGGTGGACGACTACGGGGATCGGCTGGACGCCGACGGGCGCGAGTTCGTGCAACGCATCCGGCAGGGGGTGCAGCAGATGGGCGCGCTCATCATCGACCTGCTGGAGTACTCGCGCATGGAGCGCCGCGGCATGGCGCAGGAGCCGGTCGCGTTGCGGCCCCTGGTGGAGCAGATTCTGGAGGGTTACCACGCCGACATCCAGACGCAGGGTGTGCAG
Organism: Hydrogenophaga sp.; assembly: GCF_018780075.1. GTDB lineage: Bacteria > Pseudomonadota > Gammaproteobacteria > Burkholderiales > Burkholderiaceae_C > Hydrogenophaga. The sequence continues at coordinate 3,177 of NZ_JADMKB010000009.1, read as the reverse complement.
GTGAACCTGTGTGTGGAGCCCCTGACGCTGGCGCTGGACCGCGAAGGGATCTCGGTGGTGCTGCGCAACCTGATCGGCAATGCGCTGAAATTCAGCCGCGACAGCCAGCCGCCGACCCTGGAAATTGGTGCCCGCAGCGTGCCCGGCCGGCGTATCCTGTGGGTGCGTGACAACGGGGTCGGGTTCGACATGAAATACCACGACCGCATGTTCGGCATCTTCCAGCGCCTTCACCGGGCCGAAGAGTTCCCGGGCACGGGCGTGGGCCTGGCGCTGGTGGCCAAGGCGGTGCAACGCATGGGCGGTCGTGTCCGGGGCGAGAGCAGCCCGGGCGCCGGCGCCACCTTCTATCTGGAGTTTCCCGAATGAACACTGGCGTGAACCTTCCCCCGATCCTGCTGGTCGAGGACAACCCGATGGACCTCGACCTGACGCTGCGCGCGTTCAACAAAAGGAAGTTCTCCAACCACGTGCAGGTGGCGCGCGACGGCGAAGAGGCGCTGGCCTTCATGCCGCGCTGGGAGGCGGGCGAGGCCCTGCCGGCGGTGATCCTGCTCGACATCAACCTGCCCAAGGTCAGCGGGCTGGAGGTGCTGCGCCAGCTCAAGGCCCACGAGCGCTTCCGCCGCATCCCGGTGGTGATGCTGACCTCGTCCCGGGAAGACCGGGACCTCACCACCGCCTACGACCTCGGTGTCAACTCCTACATCGAGAAGCCGGTGAGCTTCAACAAGTTCATGGAGGTCGCGGAGCAGATCGAGCTGTACTGGTGCGTGCTCAACGAGCGGCCAGACCGGCTTTGATGCGGGCGGCGGCGGCGCCCGCGCGTGGCCCGGGCCTCTCGCGGCTCACAGAAGCCATTTGCGCAGCAGCGCGTTGAACACCTCGGGCTGTTCGAGCTGGGGGGTGTGCCCGCAGTCCTTCAAGCGCACCAGCTCCGAGCCCTTGCACAGGCCATGCGCCCTGACGGAGTGGGCGATCGGCAGCACCACGTCCTGCTCACCGTGAACGATGCGCGTGGGCACCCTCAGGCCTTGCAGGATCTGGTGTGACCGCGTCCACACCGCTTCGCGCTGGCCGCGCAGCGTGGTCATCGCGCGCAGCTGCTTCAGAAAGTGGGCCGCGGCGCCGGGCCTGCGCACATTGCGCTCGATGGCGGTGCGCACCGGTGGCGTGATCGCCTCGGGCCGAAGGACGATGGCCTTGATCTGTTGGGCCACCGCCGTGGGGCCCGGCCGGTTCATCAGCTCCCCGAGCCAGGGCAGTGCCATCAGCCTGAAGGCGCCGAACACCTCGGGCCCCAACGCGGCCGAGTTGGCCAGCACCAGCGAGCTGACGCGGGCGGGCGCCTGGGCGGCCATGCGCAGGGACATGGCCGCGCCGAGCGAGTTGCCCACCAGGTGCACCCGCTGAACCCCGAGGTGGTCCAGGAGTGACCAGGCCGCGCGGGCCTGCCCCTCCAGGTCCATCGCGTCGGCGGATTCATCCGACAGGCCATGGCCCGGCATGTCCCAGGCGATCAGGCGCAGGGACGGGCCCAGGTCGTCGAACTGCCGGTGCCAGAACTCCAGCGACTCGCCGATGCCGTGGGTCATCAGCACCGCCGGCCCCTCGCCACCGCTGTCCCGGCAGCGGATGCTGGCGCCATGGATCGCAACGATTGAATCGGTCATGGTGATGCCTTCAGAACGGAATGGTGGTCTTGATCCAGAACGGCGCTCCTTCGCTGCTCGAGCGAACGCTGGAGTTCTGGGCCAGAAAGTGGGCGAGGTCGGGCTCCATGGGGTCTCCTGTCGAGGGGGTGAAAAATGGATGGGGGGCGTTCAGGCTTTCAGACGGTGGCGGTGTCGACCTGGGACACAGGCGCTTCGGCCGCTGGTGTGCGGGCGGCCCGGGCGGTGGGCAGCAGGAAGTGCGCGAGCGCGGGCAGCAGCACCAGCGCACCCACCATGTTCCAGACGAACATGAAGGCCAGCAGGATGCCCATGTCGGCCTGGAACTTGATGGGCGAGAAGGCCCAGGTGCCCACGGCCAGCGCCAGCGTCACACCGGTGAGCATCACCACGCGGCCGGTGAATTGCAGCGCGTGCGCATAGGCCTCAGCCAGACTGGCACCGGCGCGCAGTCGGGTGAGCGTGACGCTGAGCACGTAGAGCGCGTAGTCCACACCGATGCCCACGCCCAGCGCGATCACCGGCAGGGTGGCGACCTTCACGCCCATGTTCAAGCCCACCATCAGCGCTTCGCACAGGATGGAGGTGAGCATGAGCGGCAGCACCGCCACGATCACCGCGCGCCAGGAGCGGAAGGTGATCCAGCACAGCAGCACGACGGCGGCATAGACCCACAGCAGCATCTGGCGCATGGCCTGGCGCACCACGATGTTGGTGGCCGCGTCGATGCCGGCGCTGCCCGCGGCGAGTTTGAAGGTCAGCTCGGGCGAGTCGTGCTCGGCCTTGAAGCGTTCCACCTCGGCCACCACGCGTTCCAGCGTCTCGGCCTTGTGGTCTTTCAGGTAGACGTAGAGCGCCAGGAACGAGCAGCTCTGGTTGAACAGCTCACGCGGCGCGCGGGTCTGCACACCGCCCAGGGCGCTTTCGTTGGGCAGCAGCTCGAACCACTTCAGGTGCCCTTCGTTGTAGCCCACCATGGCCAGCTTGGACAGCGCGGCCATGGAGTTGGTGGATTCCACCCCGGGCAGTTGCTCCAACTGCCAGGCCAGCGCGTCCAGCGTCGACAGTGCGTTGTAGCTGGTGCAGCGGTCGGGCGGCGTGGTGGCCATCACGGTCAGGATGTCGGTGCTGGCCGCGTAGTGCGAGATCAGGTAGGCGTTGTCCTGGTTGTAGCGCGAGTCCGGGCGCAGCTCGGGCGCGCCCGGGTCGAGGTCGCCGATGGACAGGTGCAGGCTCACCGCGAAGCCGGCCGCGGCCAGCAGCGCGCCCGTGCCCACCGCCAGGGCGGCGGCGGGCCGTTGGGTGAAGCGGGTCAGGCCCGACCACAGGCGCGACTTCTGCAGGGCCTGCGCCGAGTCCGCGCGCAGGCTGCGCTCGGCCGCCTGGGGGCTCACGCCCACGTAGGACAGCAGGATGGGCAGCAGCAGCAGGTTGGTGACGATCAGCATCGCCACGCCGATGCTGGCGATCAGCGCCAGGTCCTGGATCACCTTGATCTGGATGA
>NZ_JADMKB010000010.1 GCF_018780075.1 Hydrogenophaga sp. | reverse complement strand
AGCAGTTGGTCCAGACGCGGCCGGCCTTGATGGCGCGGCCCATGCGGTAGGCCACGTTGCCGTTGCGGCTCCACACGCCGGCGCCCAGGCCGTACAGCGTGTCGTTGGCGATGGCCAGGGCTTCGGCTTCGTCCTTGAAGGTCGTCACGGCCAGCACGGGGCCGAAGATCTCTTCCTGGAAGATGCGCATCTTGTTGTGGCCCTTGAACAGCGTGGGCTGCACGTAGTAGCCGCCGTCCAGATCGCCACCGATCTTGGCCTGCTCGCCACCGATCAGCACCTCGGCGCCTTCGGCCTTGCCCAGTTCCAGGTAGGACAGGATCTTGGTCAGCTGCTCTTTGGAAGCCTGCGCTCCCATCATGGTGTCGGTGTCCAGCGGGCTGCCCATCTTGATGGCGGCCACGCGCTTCAAGACGCGCTCCATGAACTTGTCGTAGATGCTTTCCTGGATCAGCGCGCGGCTCGGGCAGGTGCAGACCTCACCCTGGTTGAACGCGAACAGCACCAGGCCTTCGATCGCCTTGTCGAGGAAGGAATCGTCTTTGTCCATGATGTCGGCAAAGAAGATGTTGGGGCTCTTGCCACCCAGTTCCAGCGTGGCGGGAATCAGGTTGTTGGCGGCGGCCTGGGCAATCACGCGGCCCGTGGTGGTGGAGCCGGTGAAAGCGATCTTGGCGATGCGCTTGCTGGTGGCGAGCGGCATGCCGGCTTCGCGGCCGAAACCGTTGACGATGTTCAGCACGCCCGGGGGCAGCAGGTCGGCGATCAGTTCGATCAGGATCAGCAGGCTGATGGGGGTGGACTCTGCCGGCTTCATGACGATGCAGTTGCCAGCGCCCAGGGCCGGCGGGATCTTCCAGGCGGCCATCAGGATCGGGAAGTTCCAGGGAATGATCTGGCCCACGACGCCCAGGGGTTCCTGGAAGTGGTACGCCACGGTGTCACCGTCGATCTCGCTCATGTTGCCTTCTTCGGCGCGCACGCAGCCGGCGAAGTAACGGAAGTGGTCGATGGCGAGCGGGATGTCGGCGTTCAGGGTTTCGCGGATCGGCTTGCCGTTGTCCACCGTCTCGGCGTAGGCCAGCAGCTCCAGGTTGGCTTCCAGGCGGTCGGCGATCTTCAGCAGGATGTTGGAACGCTCGGTGGCCGAGGTCTTGGCCCAGCCGTCGGCGGCGGCGTGGGCCGCGTCCAGCGCCAGATCGATGTCTTCGGCGGTGGAGCGGGCGGCCTGCGTGTAGACCTGGCCGTTCACCGGCGAGATCACATCGAAATACTGGCCCTTGACCGGGGCAACCCACTTGCCGCCGATGAAGTTGTTGTACTGGGCCTTGTAGGCGATCTTGGCGCCGGGGGTGCCGGGAGCTGCGTATTGCATGTGTGTCGTCCTCTGAGGATGGAAATGAAGAAAGCCGAAGCGGCTGCTTCACCTGTCCTCAACAACCGTGCCACGCGCAGAAAGCGACTCAAATTGAGAACAGTGCTCTCTTTTTTGACAACACAAAGTGAAGGGTTGCGCCATTCAGGTCCATGCAACAGCACACTGTGCCAACCTGGTACGGCAACCCTGTTCATATGGGCGCAGGTGCCCACGTTGGAAGCACGCTAACCCGCCAGACCGATCACCAGCGCCGACACGCCCATCGCCGCCCAGGCGCGTTGCCCCTTGCGCGCCGCGAACGGGTGCTCGGCAAAGCCCACCCACTGGCCGCCGCCATCGAGGCCGAGCACCACCTCAAAACGCCCATGTCGGTGGCCCTGCCCCCGCGCCAGCCGCTCGATGCGACCGGGCAGCACACACTGGCTTGGCGCCTCTTCTGCCACGCTCGCCTCTTCCACCTCACCCCGGCCGATGCGCACCGCCGTGGCCTTGCACAGCGCCAGCACCTCCAGCCCCGCACGCAACGCGAGCAGGTCCGCGCTCTCGCGCGTCACGCTCGACGTGAGCAGCGCCTGCCCCGGCGTGCGCAAGCGCACCAGCACCGTCGGGTCGTCCGGCCCCAGCGGCTCCACCGCCTCCACGCGGCAAGGCAGCTGGTTGCGCATGCTCGTGCGCAGACCCAGCCCCATCGGCAGCGCAGCTCCGCCCGCGAAGCGCGCCAGCACCGCTTCACGCGCCTTTGCGAGCTCGTCCGCGAGGGCCAGCAGCTGCAGGCCCTGCGGCGTGATCACCGCCCCGCCACCGCCCGAGCCGCCCACCGTGCGCTCCACCAGCGTCTGCCCGCTCAGGTTGCTCAGCGTGTCGATCGCCTGCCAGGCCGCCTTGTAGCTGATGCCCGCGTCGCGCGCGGCCTGCGAGATCGAGCCCGTTTCGCCCACGCGGCGCAACACCTCCAGGCGCTTGTCGCTGGGGGCGTGGCCGAGGGCTTCGGAGAGGGCGGTGTGCAGGGGTGGCGTGGTCATGCCGGAATTGTTCCATGGGACGTCCGCTCCAGGCGCGGACGCGACTTGCGGGTCACCGGGTCGCGCGCCTGCCCGCCAGCGACAGGGGCTAAGTTCGCTGCCGCACATACACGGAGCGGAGGACGGGACAACATGCCCAGTCTGCCGGCCTCTCTCGCCCTGAGGGAACGCGGGCGCAACCGTCGAGGTGCCCCCCATGACCGCGTACCGAAGTTTCAAGGTCTTCAGCCATGTGGTGCTCGGTTTGATGGCCACCGGCATCGCCTACGCGAGCGCCATCAGCGTCATCTACTGGACGGGCATCAGCGTCTGACGCGGGTGCACACACATGAACAAACGCCAGGCACGGTACTTCGCGATCGGTTCCACGCTGCTCGCCACGCTGATCTTTCTCGGCCTCACCATCGACAGCCACCGCCAGTTCCCGAAGCTGACGAACGCGCAGAACATCACGCCCGCGGTCACCCTGGGCAAGAACGTCTGGCACAAGAACAACTGCATCAACTGCCACACCATCTTCGGTGAAGGGGCCTACTACGCCCCCGACCTCACCAAGATCGCGCAACAGCGCGGTGCGCCCTACCTGCGGGCCTTCCTGAAAGACCCCTCAAAGTTCTACGACGAGCAGCGCCACCGGCGGCTGATGCCCCAGCAGAACCTGAGCGATGCCGACATCGACGGCCTGATCGCGTTTCTCGAGTGGGTGAGCCAGGTGGACAACCAGGGCTGGCCGCCGCGGCCGATCATGGTCACCGGGCTGGGTACCACGGCAGGGAACGCGGCGGTCCCCGCCGTGGCGGCGGCGGCTTCAGCGCCCGCAGGATCGACCGCCACGGCAGCCGCGCCCGACAAAGACCCGGTGGCCCTGGGCGAGCGCGTGTTCCGGAACGCCGCCCCCGCCTGCACCGCCTGCCACTCCCTCACGCCGGGCGCCGACATGGCCGGCCCCTCGCTCGCCGGCATCGCCACGCGCACGCAGCAGACCCTCGCGTCCACCGACTACAAAGGCACGGCCACCGACCTGGCGAGCTTCATCCGCGAATCCGTCACCCGGCCCAGCGCACACCTGGTCGCGGGGGCGATGTATTCGGCCAACGGGGTTTCGTTCATGCCCAACACCTACGCCAAGGACCTGACGCCCGAGCAGGTCGAGCACCTCGCCGCGTTCCTGTCGACCTTCAAGTAACGGGCTCCGAAGCCACCAAGCCCCACACAGGCCGCGGACCACCGCCGCCACTCATGCAGGAGTTTTGACATGCGCTACAGGTCTCAATCGGTTGCCTACTGGTATTTCGCCGTGGCCATGGTGTTGTTCGGGCTGCAGCTGGTGTTCGGGCTGCTGTCGGCCACCAAGTACCTCGGCCCCGATCCGCTGCTGAACATCCTGCCGTTCGATGTGACCAAGGTGATCCACACCAACCTGCTGATCGTGTGGGTGCTGACCGGCTTCATGGGCGCGACCTACTGGATGGTGCCCGACGAATCGCGCACCGAGCTCTACAGCACCAAGCTCGCCTACGTGCAACTGGTCCTGTGGACCTTGATGGGCGTGACCGCCGTGGTGGGCTATCTGTTTCGCTACGGCACCGGCAACAAGCTGCTGGAACAGCCCCTGCCGCACAAGATCGTGATCGTGATCTGCATGCTGATCTTTCTCTACAACATCGGCATGACGATCTGGCGCTCCAAGCGCTTCACCACCACCGAAGGCGTGCTGGTGCTCGGCCTCGGTCTGGCCGCGTTGCTGTACCTGCCCGCGCTGCTGGAGTACGAGAACTACACCGTGTCCATCTACTACCGCTGGTGGACGATCCACCTCTGGGTCGAGGGCGTGTGGGTGATGATCCAGGGCGGCTTCCTGGCCTACCTGCTGATCCGCCTGTCCGGCGCTGACCGGGAGGTCATGGAGAAGTGGCTGTACGTGATCGTGGGCCTGGTCTTCATCGCCGGCATTCTGGGCACGGCGCACCACTACTACTGGGTCGGCGTTCCTTCGTACTGGTTGCCCATCGGCGGCATCTTCAGCGCACTGGAGCCAGCGGCGCTCGTTGGCATGGCGATGTTCGCGTATTCGGCCATGCGCCGAGCGGGCTTTTCGCACCCCAACACGCTGGCCCTGCACTGGACCATCGGCAGCGCGCTGTTCACCTTGTTCGGCGCCGGTCTGCTGGGTCTGGCCCACACGTTCCCCGACGTCAACAAGTGGACCCACGGCACGCTGATCACCGCGATGCACGGACACGCGGCCTTCTACGGGGCCTACGCCATGATCGTGCTGGCGATGATCACCTATGCGCTGCCGGCGATGGCGCCGGGGCGCAGCGAGCAAGGCAGCAGCCTGGGTTACTGGGCGTTCTGGATGCAGATTGGCGGTATGTTCGGCATGACGTTGTCGTTCGCCACCGCCGGCATCGCGCAGGTCTACCTGGAGCGCATCATGGGCATGGGCTATCTCGACGCGCAGTTGAAGATACAGGTGCACTTCGTGATGTTGATCGCCACCGGGTCGCTGTTCGCGATCGGCGTGGGACTGTTCATCTACGACTTCTTCCGCCATGCGCCCCGCTTTGATGTCGTGGCGGACACCACTGCGCCACGCTCTGCCACCGAGCCGGTCTTGTCCACCTCGTGAGCAACCCCTTGGCTGCTGCGCTGCTCCACACCGTTGGCCCGCTGGACGGGCCCGAGCGGTTGCCCGCCAGCGAGCCGTATTACCTGTCCTCGGGTTCGGAAGTGGCCGTCTTCGAGCACTGCCACGCCCTGCGGCTGGCCGTGATGCTCAAGGGCCCCACCGGCTGCGGCAAGACGCGTTTTGTCGAGCACATGGCCTGGAAGCTGCGGCGCCCCCTGATCACGATCTCGTGCCACGACGACCTGAGCGCGAGCGACCTCATCGGCCGCTTCCTGATCCGCCACGACGGCACCGCGTGGCAGGACGGCCCACTCACGCGCGCCGTGCGCGAGGGTGCCATCTGCTACCTCGACGAGGTGGTCGAAGCGCGGCAGGACACCATGGTGGTCTTGCACTCCTTGACCGACCACCGCCGCATCCTGCCCATCGACAAGACGGGCGAAACGCTGGTGGCCGCGCCCGGCTTCCAGCTGGTCATTTCCTACAACCCGGGCTACCAACGCATGCTGAAAGACCTCAAGCCCAGCACGCGGCAGCGCTTTGTGGCGCTGGACTTCGACTTTCCGCCGGCCCCGCGCGAGGCGGCGATCATCGAGAGCGAGGCCGGCGCCGACCACGCCACGGCCATGGCGCTGGTGTCGCTCGGGCAACGGCTGCGCGCGCTGCGCGACCGTGGCCTGGCCGAGGTGCCGAGCACCCGCCTGCTGATCGCGGCGGCCGCGCTGGTGGTCAGCGGCATCCCGATCCGGCAGGCCTGCCTCGGCGCGGTGGTGTCGCCGCTGTCGGACGACGAAGCGCTGGTGGGCGCGATGCGCGACCTGGTCAACGCCACCTTCGTCTGAGAGTCTTTCGCTCATGCCCGCGCACCCCCCCGAAAAGCTCTCAGCCTCTGAACCAGACACCGCCCCATGGCCGAAGCCGAGGACGTGATCACCGACGTGGCCCGGCACGCCACCGTCTTCACGCAAGCGCTGTGGCGGCGGCACCGGGCCCGGACGCCCGCCCGGCCCCTGACCTTGCTGGCGGACGTGGCGCCGCGGCTGGACCTGCTGATCGAGGCGGTGTTCGGCACCTCGTACCGCTTGCGCACGGCGCAAACGCCGGCCCGCCCCACCCTGCTCGCCCAGACGTTCCAGCGCCATGAATTCCCGCGCGCGCGCGCCGCGCTGCCCGCCACCGATGGCCAGTGCATCTGGTTGCCGTCGGACACCGGCCTCGTGGACCCCGCTCTGGCCCTGGACCGCTTTCGCACCCTGGCCCTGGTGCAGGCCACGCGGGCGAGCCGGGGCAGTGCCGCCGGCCCGGGCCCCGGTGCCTCGCCACTGGTGCGCGAGCTCTACCTGTTGATCGAGGCCGTGGCGTCCGACGCGGCGCTGGCGCGCCTGTTGCCCGGCGTGGCGAAGTCTTTGAACCACCTGCGCGGCGCCGCGCTCGCGGCCCGCCCGCCGCTGGCGCAATTCCCCGCGTCGCGCCGCCCGCTGGAGGCCCTGGCGCGCGGCTGGATGGCGCAGCCCTGCGACCAGCCGAACGCGCACGCCCCCCTCGGGGGGTCGCCCGACAGTTCGGCCCGCGCCGCTCACCAACTGGCGGCCGACATGGTGCGCGACCTCGCCAGCGCCGGGCGCCTGGGCCCATCGCCCCTGTTCCGGGACAGCTGGACCGGCGATCTGCGCCCGCCCGGCGCGGCCACGGGCCCACCGCTGGCGGGCAGCGACGCGGCCGACAACACCACCGCCCGCGCGCCGCGCAGCGCGCGCCTGACGCGCCGCCCTGAGGTGCGCGAAGGCGCCGAGCAGGAAGAAGACAAGACACCGGGCGCGTGGATGATCCCGCCCGACGTGCCGCACGAACAGGCCGAAGACCCGTTCGGTTTGCAGCGGCCCACCGATCGCGACCAGTCGGCGGGCGCCGACGAGTTCGCCGACCTGGTCTCGGAGCTGGCGCAGGCGCGGCTGGTCTGGACGCCGGGCCAGGCCCCGGAGGTGCTGCTTTCCGACGACCCACCGGCCGTGCGACCCCGACACACCAGCGCCACCGTCTCAGACACACCACAACAGTTTTGCTACCCGGAGTGGGACTGGCGGACAGCGGCCTACCGCCACCCCGGCGCCACGGTAAGGCTGCGCGAAGCGCCGGCCGGTGCGCAGCGGTGGGTGGACGACACCCTGGCCGCGCACTGCGCGCTGCTCGGCGCCATCCGCCAGCGCTTCGCGGCCCTGCGCCCCCAGCGCACACTGAGGCGCCGCCAGACCGACGGCGACGACATCGACCTCGAAGCCTGCGTGGAAGGCCTGGCGAACCTGCGCGCCGGCTGGCCCATGGCCGACGACCTCTATTGCTCGCAACAACGCACCCGGCGCGACATGGCCATCCTGATCCTCATCGACGTCAGCGGCTCCACCGACGGCTGGATCTCGAACAGCCGCCGGGTGATCGACGTCGAGCGCGAGGCCTTGTTGCTGGTGTGCATCGCCCTCGGGGCCATGGGCGAACCCTTCGCGGTGCAGGCCTTCTCGGGCAACGGACCCGCCGCGGTGAGCCTCTGGGACATCAAGCGCTTCGACGAGCCCTACAGCCCCGCTGTGGCGCTGCGCATCGCGGCCCTCGAACCCGATCGGTACACGCGCACCGGCGCCGCCCTGCGCCACGCCAGCGCCACGCTCCTGCGCGAAGGCGCCACGCACCGGCTGCTGCTGCTCCTGTCCGACGGCAAACCCAACGACTGCGATGTCTATGAAGGCCGCTACGGCATCGAAGACACCCGCCAGGCCGTGACCGAAGCCCGGCTGCAGGGCATCTCGCCGTTCTGCCTGGCCGTGGACCGGCAGGCTGCGAGCTACCTGCCGGTCGTGTTTGGCGCCCAGCACCACGCCTTGCTGCAGACGCCGGCCTCGTTGCCCACCGTGCTGCTCGACTGGATGCAGCGGCTGGTGAAGTCGTGAGCCCTTTTTGAAAGCCCCCGATGCACACCTTCAAGCTCTACCGCTACGACCCGGACCTCGACGCCAAGCCCCACATGCAGACGCTGGAGCTCGACGTCCACCCCGGCGACCGCATGCTGCTCGACGTGCTCGTGCGCCTCAAGGCCGTGGACCCGGGCCTGTCGTTTCGGCGCTCGTGCCGCGAAGGCATCTGCGGCTCGGACGCCATGAACATCAACGGCAAGAACGGCCTGGCCTGCATCACCAACATGACATCCCTGCCGCGCGTGGTGACGCTCAAACCCTTGCCGGGCCTCCCGGTGATCCGCGACCTGATCGTCGACATGACCGGGTTCTTCCGGCAGTACCACTCGATCAGGCCCTACCTCATCAACGAAGCGCCCGCCCCCGAGCGGGAGCGCCTGCAATCCACCGAGCAGCGCGAAGAACTCAACGGGCTGTACGAGTGCATCCTGTGCGCGTGCTGCTCATCGGCGTGCCCGAGCTTCTGGTGGAACCCGGACAAATACGTCGGGCCGGCCGGCCTGTTGCAGGCCTACCGCTTTCTTGTCGACAGCCGCGACACGGCCACCGCCGAGCGGCTGGACGACCTCGACGACCCGTTTCGCCTGTTCCGATGCCGCTCGATCCTGAACTGCGTGGACGTGTGTCCCAAAGGACTGCTGCCCGCGGGGGCCATCAGCAAGATCAAGGAGATGATGATTCGACGCAGCATCTAGCCAGCGGCTGCAGCGCTTTCGGCGTGGTGCGCGCCCCGCCGCCGACCGTGCGCTCCACCAGCGTCTGCCCGCTCAGGTTGCTCAGCGTGTCGATCGCCTGCCAGGCCGCCTTGTGGCTGATGCCTGCGTCGCGCGCAGCCAGCGAGATCGAGCCGGTCTCAGCCACGCGACGCAGCACCTCCAGGCGCTTGTCGCTGGGGGTGTGGCCGAGGGCTTCGGAAAAATGGGTTCGAACTGGTCCGGTCATTCGAGATGGTCATAGTGGTTTCCCCTCTCCGGGTTTCCGGAGCATTCTCAAACCATAAGTGGCTGGTCGTCCAGTCCCACCGCGCCCACCGCGCAACAACACCCAGGAGACGCACATGAACGCCTACTACTCGCAGGATGCCCACGGACCGTTTCGCCTCATCGACATCGGCCGACTGGAATTGGCCGAAGGCGGCGTGCTGGAGAACTGCCCACTGGCCGTGGCCACCCACGGGCAACTCAACGCGGCCAGGGACAACGCGATCCTGGTGACCACCTGGTACTCGGGAACCAGCAAGATCATGGAGCAGGTTTTCATTGGCCCCGGACGGGCACTGGACCCGACCAGGTACTTCATCGTGGTCGTCAACCAGATCGGCAGCGGTCTGTCGGTGTCACCGCACAACGCACCCGGTGCGCTGGCAGGTCCGAACTTTCCGAAGGTGCGCATTGGAGACGATGTGCGCGCGCAGCATCGCCTGCTCACCGAACATTTCGGCATCCAGCGCCTGGCCCTGGTCACCGGCGGCTCCATGGGCGCGCAGCAGACCTACGAGTGGGCCGTGCGCTACCCCGAGATGGTCGCACGCGCCGCCCCCATCGCCGGCACCGCCTGCAATACCGAGCACGACTTCCTGTTCACCGAATTGCTCATGGAGGCGATCACTACCGACCCCGGTTTTCGAGACGGCCACTACGCGAGCTCGGAGGGGGTCGCAGCGGGGCTCAAACGCCACGCCAAGCTGTGGACATTGATGGGTTGGAGCACCGAATTCTTCCGATGCGGTCGCCACCACGCGCTCGGATTCGACTCGATGCAGGCCTTTGTCGACGGTTTCATGACCGGCTACTTCGCCCCCATGGACCCGAACAACCTCCTGTGCATGGCGTGGAAATGGCAACGCGGCGACGTGAGCCTGCACGCCGGCCACGACAAGGCGGCCGCACTGGGCCGGATTCGCGCCAAGACCTACGTGATGCCCATCACCACCGACATGTTCTTCCCTCCGTCGGACTGCCAGGCCGAACAGCAGCTGATCCCAAACAGCGAGCTTCGCCCGATCTCCAGCCTGGATGGCCACCTCACACTGTTCGGAACCGATGCGAATGCGATCACCCAGATCGACGCCTGTCTGAACGAACTGCTGGCCACTTCAGCCTGAACAGGAGCAGCGTCAGGCCCGAAATGCGGGCAAGTCCTCAAACCGCCAGACACCCAGATGTTTGTCCGAGTAGATGCCTCCGGTGTGATGGCACCGCTCATCAATCAGCGCGATGGGCGCCGGAAAACCGAAGGGTGGGCGCTGCAGGTTGAGTGGGCGCCACGCTCCGGTCGGAATGTCCTCGTTGCTGCGGTCGCCCACAAAGGTCGTTGCCACCAGATACCTCGCGCCCGTGCGCCTGAGATTGGCAATGGCACGCATGACGTCTTCTTCACAGAGATGCACCAGGGCATCGCGGGACAACACCAGGTCGGCGTCCGGCAGCCGCTGACGAACCATGTCACGACAGAGGAATTGCCGGCGGGGAGAGGACCAGCGCGTCTCGTTCGCGCTGACCAGTGCCGGCACAACATCAACCCCGACATAGCGATCAACCGCATCTGCCAGAGGCGCCGCCCAGTTGAAATCACCACACGGCACATCCAGCAGGCATCTGGTGCCCAGTGATTGCACCAAAGCGATGAGATCCGGGAGAAACTGGGACGCGCGCTCCCGCGTCGAGCCGGGGCCCGAGCTGGATTCGCAGTCACCCCAGCTGTTGCCGGAATGGATGGCACCAAAGACCCTCCGCATTTCGCGGGTCTTGCTGGACAGCGGGAGCAGATCAAAAAGAGACATCGAATGAAGGGCGACAGGACGTTGTGCGGCGCCGACAGATTAACGCAGGCGATCCCCGCACAGGGGTGTGCCGTTTCCGGGTTCATACCCGCTACACTCGCTATTCCATTTAGGGATAACGATCCCGCCCTCCTTTCCTGTGCTGATGCGAGGTGACCGTGCACTCCCCAGTCCTCCCTCTGACCGCCTTGCTTTTCATCGCGCTGGCCATCCCCGCAGCCCAAGCCGCCGAAGCTCAGATCGCAGTGGCCGCCAACTTCGCCGAGCCGATCAAGGCCATTGCGGCCGTGCTGCAGAAGACCACCGGCCACACGCTGAGGATCTCGACCGGCGCTTCGGGCGCGTTCTACACGCTGATCAAAAACGGCGCGCCGTTCGACGCGTTCCTCTCGGCCGACAACGAGCGCCCGGAGCTGCTGGAGAAGGACGGCCTGGCGCAGCCCGGCACGCGCTTCACCTACGCCAACGGCAAACTCGTGCTGTGGTCGGTGAAGCCGGGCCGCGTGGACAGCCAGGGTGCGGTGCTGGGGGCAGCCGACCTGGGCAAGGTGGCGCATGCCAACCCCAAGACCGCGCCCTATGGCGCGGCGGCGGTGCAGGTGCTGGACAAGCTGGGCCTGAAGGGCGCGGTCACGCCGAAGCTGGTGCAGGGCGAGAGCATTGGCCAGACCTTCGGCTTCGTGACAACGGGCAACGCCGACGTGGGTTTTGTGGCGATGTCGCAGGTGCTCTCGGCTGGCCGGCTCAAGGAAGGCTCGATGTGGGTGATTCCGCAGGCCAGCTACGACCCGATCCGTCAGGACGCGGTGCTGCTGAAAAAGGGCGCCGACAACGAGGCCGCCAAGGCGCTCTTCCAGCTGCTGCAGAGCCAGAACATCAAAGACCTGATCCGCTCCTACGGTTACGACCTCTGAGATGCTCCTCTCCCCCGACAACCTGCAGGCGCTCTGGCTGACCGTTCAGGTCGCTGCGCTGACCACGCTGATCCTGCTGTTGCTCGGCACGCCGCTGGCCTGGTGGCTGGCGCGCTCCCGCGACTGGGTCGCGCGGCCGGTGGGTGCGCTGGTGGCGCTGCCGCTGGTGCTGCCGCCCACGGTGCTGGGTTTCTATCTGCTCGTGGCGCTGGGGCCGAATGGGCCGCTGGGCCAGGCGATGCTGGCGGTGGGACTGCCCACCCTGCCCTTCACCTTCGCCGGACTGGTGGTGGCCTCGGTGGTCTATTCGCTGCCGTTCATGGTGCAGTCGGTCCTGAACAGCATGCAGGCGCTGGGCGAGCGGCCGCTGGAGGTGGCGGCGAGTCTGCGCGCTTCGCCGCTGGACACGTTTTTCAAGGTGGTGCTGCCGCTGTGCAAGCCGGGCATCGTGACGGGCTGCATCATGAGCTTTGCCCACACGGTGGGCGAGTTCGGCGTGGTGCTGATGATGGGCGGCAACATCCCCGGCGTGACGCGCGTGGTCTCGGTGCAGATCTTCGACCACGTGGAGGCGCTGGAGTACGCCGACGCGCACCGGCTGTCGGCGGTGATGCTGGTGTTTGCGTTTGTGGTGCTGCTGGCGCTGCAGGTCTACAACGCGCGGCAGGCGAAGGCGGTGCGGGCATGAGAGACCGCCCGGCCGTTCCGAAGGGCGATCGCCCCGCAGTGCACAGCACGGAGGGCAGTCCAGTGACCGCCGCCGCGCTGCGCCTGCAGGCGCGCCTGGCCCGGGGCGGCTTCGCGCTGGACGTGGACATGACCCTGCCCGGCCACGGGATCACCGCGCTGTTCGGCCCCTCGGGCAGCGGCAAGACCACCTGCCTGCGCGTGCTCGCCGGGCTGGAGCGCTCGGCCGTGGGCCGCGTGCAGGTGGGCGAACAAATCTGGCAAGACAGCGAACGCGGCGCCTTCGTGCCCACGCACCGGCGCGCCATCGGCTATGTGTTCCAGGAGGCCAGCCTGTTTGATCACCTGACGGTGGAGGGCAACCTGCGCTTCGGCTTCGACCGCACGCCCGCGGCCGAGCGGCGCCACGATTGGCGCCACGGGCTGGAGCTGCTGGGCATTGGCCACCTGCTGCAGCGCCGGCCGCAAGAGCTCTCGGGCGGCGAGCGCCAGCGCGTGGCGATTGCGAGGGCGCTGGCGGCGAGCCCGCGCGTGCTGCTGATGGACGAACCGCTGGCCGCGCTGGACGCGGCGCGCAAGGCCGAGATACTGCCCTGGCTGGAGCAGTTGCACGAGGCGCTGGACCTGCCGGTGGTGTACGTGACGCATTCGGTGGACGAGGTGGCGCGGCTGGCCGACCACGTGGTGCTGCTGGATCAGGGCCAGATGCTGGCGCAGGGGCCGGTGATCGAGCTGATGACCCGCGCCGACCTGCCGCTGGCCCACGGCGACAGCGCGGGCGCGCTGATCGAGGCCATCACCTGCGGGCTGCACAGCGCAAGCGCGTTGTGCGAGTTGCGCTTTGACGGCGGCACGCTGCTGCTGCCGCAGACGCGAGCCACACCGCTGCCCGAGCGCACGCCGGTGCGCGTGCGCGTCCAGGCGAGGGACGTGAGCCTCTCGCTGATCAAGCCGGAGCAGACCAGCGTGCTCAACGTCCTGCCGGCCATGGTGACCGAGGTGAGCGAGGACGGCCCGGGTCAAGTGCTGGTGGGCCTGCGCCTGGGGCAAGGCACGCGCCTGCTCTCGCGCATCAGCCGGCTCTCGTGCGAGCGGCTGGGCATCGCGCCCGGCCTGCCGGTGTATGTGCAGATCAAGGGCGTGGCGATGGTGCGTTAAAAGCGGTCGGGCCTGAAGGGTTCGAGCGGAATGGACGGTGTGTGCCCCGCCAGCAACTCGGCCACCAGGTGCCCGGTGGCGCCGCTTTGTGTCAGGCCCAGGTGCCCGTGTCCGAAGGCGTACACCACCCGCCGGCTGGCCTTGGCGTGCCCGATGACGGGCAAGGAATCGGGCAGCGAGGGGCGGTAGCCCATCCACTGCGTGCCGCCCTCGGTGCGCAGCCCCGGCAGCAGGCGCGAGGCCTTCTCCAGCATGTGGGCCGACCGCTTGAAGTTGGGCGGCAGCTTGAGCCCGCCCAGCTCCACCGCACCACCGACGCGGATGCCGGTCGACAGCGGCGTGACCACAAAACCGTGGGACCCGAAAATGATCTGGCGCTGGAGGTCGAACGCGCCGGGCGGCAGCGTGGTGTTGTAGCCGCGCTCGGTGTCCAGCGGGATGGCATCGCCCAGTTGGGTCGCGAGCTGGCGCGACCAGGCCCCGGTGGCGATCACAGCCTGATTCGCATGGACGGCGCTGCCCTGCGCGAGCTGCAGCGCCACACCGCCATCGCGCACGGCAATGGACCGCACTTCGGCCTGGCGCCAGGTGGCGCCCGCCTGCAGCACATGGCGCCCGAGGGCCGATGCCACCTCGAACGGGTCGCTCACGGTCTCCCAATGCGGCACGAAGGTGCCGGCGGTGATGGAGCTGGCCAGACCCGGTTGCAGCGCCCGCAGCCGCTCACCCTGGACGTGTTCGAAGGCAATGCCCGCTTCGGCGCGCAGCTGCCAGCCCGGGAGGCTGGAGCGGAACTCGGCGTCGCCTTCGTACACCTGCAAGGAGCCGTCCTGCCGGATCATGTGCAAAGCCTGCGCGCGGGCCAGCATGGCGTGAAACGCAGGCGCGGCGAGGCGCATCAGCTGCGTCTGGGCCTGCAGGCTCGCGCGGTAGGCCGAGGGTCGGCTGGCCATGCCGAAGCGCAGCAGCCAGGGCGCGATCTGCAGCGCGTAGCCCGGGCGAATGGCCAGCGGCCCCAGCGGGTCGAGCAGCCAGCGCGGCGCCTGCCGCAGGATGCGCGGCGAGGCCAGGGGCAGGATGTCGGAGAAGGCCAGCGCGCCGGCATTTTGCGCGCTGGCCTCCAGGGCAATGCCCTTGCGGTCGATCAGCAGCACCGAGCGGCCCTGGGCCACCAGGTGCATCGCCACCGACAGCCCGATGATGCCAGCGCCCACCACCGCCACATCGGCGCGGGTGGAATCCGGGTTGAGGCCTGATGTCATGCGTCTGGTGAAGTCAAAGCGCCGCGCGGAACGCCGCCGGCAGCAAGGGATCGGCCGGGTCGGCGATCAGCCGCGCTTCGGCCGTGACGTAGGCGCGGCCGGTGATGCGGGGGATGACGCCGTGTGCCGTGGGCTGGTAGCTGGCCTCGAAGCGGCTGCCGATCACGCTTTCCTGCACCCAGGTGTCGCCCGGCTGGAGCTTGCCGGCCGCGGCCAGGCAGGCCAGCTTGGCGCTGGTGCCGGTGCCGCACGGGGAGCGGTCGTAGGCGCCGCCGGGGCACAGCACGAAGTTGCGGCTGTGCGCGTCCGCCGCTTGCGCGGGGCCGAAGAACTCGATGTGGTCGATCTCGGCGCCGTCGCGACCGGTGATGCCATCGCGCACCAGCGTCAGCTTGACGGCCTCGGCCTGGCGGGTGAGTTCACCGATGTGCTGCAGCGTGAGTTCGCAGGGGGTGCTGTGGCACAGGAAGAACCAGTTGCCGCCCCAGGCGACGTCGCCCACCACACGCCCGAGGCCGGGCACGTCGATCTCGACCTCGCGACGGAACACATGGCTCTCGACGTTCTGGATCGTCACTTCGTGGGCGGACCGGAGGTCCACGCTCACGACCCCGACCGGCGTCTCGAAACGGTGCAAGCCCGGCGCGATGCGGCCCATGTGGGCGAGCGTGACGGCCGCACCGATCGTGCCGTGCCCGCACATGCCGAGGTAACCTGTGTTGTTGAAGAAGATCAGGCCGGCGGCGCAGCTGCTGTCCACCGGCTCACACAGCAAGGCGCCGACCACCGCGTCGTAACCGCGCGGCTCGTTGGCTGCGAGCACGCGGTAGTGGTCGAAGTCGCGCGCAAAGAGGGCCTTGCGTTCGCTCAAGGGGCCGTGGCCCAGCGGCGGCCCACCGGCCACCACCAGGCGCGTGGGCTCGCCCTCGGTGTGGGAGTCGATGACCTGCATCTCGATGCGCGTCGTGTTCGGTGCCATGGTCAGGCCTTCCCCGGCCAGCTGGCGTACCAGCGCTTGAACAGCTCGAACTGGGCCGTGGCGTAGTTCCGCTGGCTGTCCGACAGCGCATCGGTGGGGTTGAAGTGCAGGGCGTATTCCGCGTGGCCCTGCAGCACCATCAGGTGTTTGAAGTACAGCACCAGGTCCACGCCCTCGTCAAACGACGACAGCACCGCCAGCGCCGCCTCCAGCTCCTGCGCGCGCTGGCGGGCCAGCACGTCACCACGGGCCGCCTGCTCGCACAGGGCCACCAGTTGCAGCACCTCTTGGGGCAGCACGTTGCCGATGCCCGTGATGGCGCCCTGGGCGCCGCAGTTGACGAAGCCGTGAAACACCTGCGTGTCCACACCGACCATCAGCGTCACGCCCGCCTCGCGCGAGGAGATGTGCTCCGCCGCGTAGCGCAAGGAAGCCGCGCCACCGAACTCCTTGAAGCCGATCAGGTGGGAGAAGCGCGAGCGCAGATCAAAGAACAGGTCGGCCTTGGTTTCGTAGCCGTAGTAGGGGCTGTTGTAGATCACGCTGGGCAGGTCCACCGCCGCGCTCAGGATGTCGGTGAAGTGGGCACGCTGGGCCGCCGCCGAGTTGCCGCGCGACAGCACGCGGGGGATGATCATCAGTCCCTTGGCGCCACAGGCCTTGGCGTGGGCGGCCAGGGCGCTGGCACGCGCCGTGTTCTGCGCCCCGGTGCCCACGATCACGGGCAGGCCGGCACCGACCAGCCGCTCGACGCCTTCCATGCGCTGCTCGTCGCTCAGCAGGGGCCAGTCGCCCATCGAGCCGCAGTACACCAGCGCCGACATGCCGGCCGCGATCAGTTGCTGGCCGGTCTGGACCAGGGCGTCAAAGTCCGGTTGCCGCTCGGGCGTGCAAGGGGTCATCAAGGCGGGGATCGTGCCGCTGAAAATGCTGCTGCTCATGGGTCGGGTGCTCCGTTGAAGTGACTGTTAAGCTGCCGCCAGTCTCGCAGCTTGGGCGCTCCGCGTCTTGTCGGAAAGTGGGGTGCCGGCTGGGGAAATTGCACAAAAGGTCGTGAGCCCAACGCCATGGATGTTTCTCTGCCATCACCCCTGTCGCCAGGGCTGCTGATCGCCCACGGTTGGTTCCGGGGCGACCTGCTGTTCGACCACGTGCCCGACACCGTGTTTTTCCTGAAGGACACGCAGGGGCGCTACACCGCGGTCAACCAGACCCTGGTCGGCCGCTGCGGCTTTGAGCACAAGGCGGAGCTGATCGGCCAGACGGCGGAGCAGGTGTTCCCGCTGCCGCTGGGCTCCGGGTTTTCGCAGCAGGACCAGCGCATCCTGCAAGGCGGCCCCGCCATCAGCGGTCAGCTGGAGCTGCACCTGTACGGCAACCGGCAACCGGGCTGGTGCCTCACCTGGAAGGTCGCGGTCACCGACCCACAAGGGCACATCGTCGGGCTGGCAGGTCTGTCGCGCGACATCCAGCAGCACATGGGCTCAACGAACGAGGCCGCCGCGGTGTCGCGCGCCATCGAGCACGTCGCGCGGCACCTGGACTCACCGCTGCCGCTGGAAGAACTCGCCGCCCTGGCCGGGCTGTCGGTGTTTCAGCTGGACCAGCGCATCCGCGGCCTGTTTGGCGTGACGGCGGGGCAGTATGTGCTGCGCGCGCGCATCGAGCGGGCGTGCGATCTGCTGCGCCATTCGCGTGAGCCGATCAGCGAAGTCGCCCTGGCGTGTGGGTACGCGGACCAGGCCTCGTTCACACGCCAGTTCCGCAAATCGGTGGGCCTCACGCCCTCGGCCTACAGAGGCATGTGATGAAACACCCCCTGCGCCGCTTCGCGGCTTCCCCCTCTCTGGCGCCTTCGGCTTGGAGGGGGACGGCGCCTTGGGCCGGCGAAGCCGGACCCTTGTCGCCCCTGGTTGGGGACCCTATTTGGCGTTCGGGAAAAACAGCTGTTCGCCGCCGATCTTGTAGTCGGCAATCACCTTCTGGCCGGCGGCGCCGGTGACCCAGTCCACGAACTTCTGGCCTTCGGCGGTTTTCACCTGCGGGTGTTTGGCCGCGCTCACGAGCATCACGCCGTACTGGTTGAACAGACGTTTGTCGCCCTCGACCAGCACCACCATGTCGGCGCGGTTCTTGAAGTTGAGCCAGGTGCCGCGGTCGGCCAGCACATAGGCACCGCTGCTGGCGCCGATGTTCAGGGCCGGGCCCATGCCGCAGCCGCATTCCTTGTAGCCGCTGCCCTTGTTGGCGTCGGTGTCGGTCATCTTCCAGAAACGCAGCTCGGCCGCGTGCGTGCCGCTCTTGTCGCCGCGCGAGATGAAGGGCGCGTTGGCCGTGGCGACCTTCTTGAGCGCGCCCACGATGTCGCTGCCTTTGGTGGCGGCCGGGTCGGCCTTGGGGCCGATCAGCACGAAGTCGTTGTACATGACCTCCTGGCGCTTACCCGAGAAGCCGTCGGCGACAAACTTCTCTTCGGCCACCTTGTCGTGCACGAACAGCACGTCGGCGTCGCCCCGGCGGGCCATGTCGATGGCCTGACCGGTGCCCAGCGCCACGACCTTCACGTCGATGCCGCTGGTCTTCTTGAACTCGGGCAGCAGGTGGCTGAACAGGCCCGATTGTTCGGTGGACGTGGTGGACGCCACGACGATGCTGCTTTGTGCCAGCGCAGAGGTGCTGAGCAGCAGGCCGACGGCAACACAGAGGGCACCATCGCGCACAGCGCGGCCAGAAAGCCGACCGATCCAACTGCAGGCGCGAAGGGGTGACCACCAGAGATGCGGTGGAACCGGCTTCGCCGGGCCACATCGCATCGCCCCCTTCAGGGGGTCGCGCGCAGCGCGGCGGGGGTGTTCATTCTTCATGCGGTTTCTCCTTTGACGAACAGGTGGGCCTGGGGACAGTGCGCCTCCAGGAAAGCGTGGTTGAAAAAATCGCTCACGGGCAGGTCGGCCAGCAGACGCCCCTGCTCCAGGTAGACGACGCGGCTGGCCAGGCGTTTGACCTGACCGAGGTTGTGGCTCGCGAACACCAGCGTGGGCGGCAAGCGGTGTGGCGCGGGCACCTCGTCGCTAAATTCGGCGATCAGTGCCTCCACATCGCGCTTGGCGTGTGGGTCGAGGCTGGCGGTGGGCTCGTCGAGCAGCCACACGTCGGGCTGCAGCGCCCAGGCGCGTGCCAGTGCCACGCGCTGCTGCTGCCCGCCCGAGAGCGCGCGACCGTTGCGCTCCGCCAGGTGAAGCAGGTCCACGCGGGCCAGCGCCTGCTGAGCGCGTTCGCTCGTCTGGCGCCACGGCACGCCGCTGAGCCACAGGCCGAGCTGCAGGTTGCGCCGCACCGACATGCGCAGCATGTGCGGGCGTTGAAAGAGCATGGCGATGCGCGAGGCCTGCGGCACCCGCCGCTCGCCCGAAGCGATGGGCAGCAGGCCATGCAGCGCGCGCAACAAGGTGCTCTTGCCGCAGCCGTTGGGGCCCACCAGCGCCACTCGCTCGCCCGCCTGGATGGACAGGGTGATCTGGCGCAGCGCCTCCACCTGCGCGGCTGGGCCCAGGCTCACGTGCACGCCCGTCAGCGTGAGCACGACCGGCTTGCGGTCGATGGCGCTGGCGGTTGGACCGACACCGGGTTGCTCGATCCTCATGTGGTGGCCATCCGCAGGTCACCACCGTCGAGGTGTTCGCGCCAGCGGCGCAGCAGCGCCACCGCGCTGTTGAGCAGCAGCACCACCCCCAGCAAGACCAGGCCCAGGCCCAGGGCCAGCGGCAGGTCGCCCTTGCTGGTTTCCAGCGCGATGGCGGTGGTCATGACGCGGGTGAAGCCCTCAATGTTGCCCCCCACGATCATCACCGCGCCCACCTCCGAGACGGCGCGGCCGAACGCGGTGATCAGCACGGTGAGCAGCGCGTAACGCTCGTCCCAGGCCATGAGCAGGCTGCGCAGGCACATGTCCGCGCCCAGCGAACTGAGCTGCTCGCCGTGGTCGCGGTCGGTGTCTTCCACCACCTGGCGCGTGAGCGCGGTCACCAGCGGCAGCACCAGGATCGCCTGCGCCAGCACCATGGCCTGAAAGCTGAACAGCCAGCCCAGAAACCCCAGCGGGCCCGAGCGCGACAGCAGCAGGTAGATCACCAGCCCCACCACCACCGAAGGAATGGCCAGGAAGGTGTTGAGCAGCGTGAGCGCCACCGAGCGGCCGGGGAAACGAGCCACGGCCAGCCAGGCGCCGAGCAGCAGGCCGATGCTGCAGGCCAGCAGGCAGGCGGTGGCGCTCACGGCGAGCGAGCGCGACACGATGGCCCAGAGCGCGGCGTCGCCGTCGAGGATGAGTTGCAGCGCGGTGGAGGCGCTGTCGGTGAAGGTGTTCATACGTTGCGCCGCAGCATAAGCGCACAAGCTGGGTTTGAGAGTACGTGGCAACTCGGTATGAAGCGCTGTGCATAGGTACCGACCCAGGCCCTCGCGGGGCTGAGGCACACTTGCCGCCCATGAGACGCATCGAGATGTCCTACTCGCTCAGCGCCGAGCGACCCGAACGGCCCAACGGCCCGGCCCTGCTGCGCAACACCATGATGGACGTGCTGCAGGCGGTGCGCGCGCACGGGTCGATTTCGGCCGCGGCGCGTCAGCTGGGTCTGTCGTACCGCCACGTGTGGGGCCAGCTCAAGGAATGGGAGACCCAGCTCGGCCACGAGCTGATCGTGTGGGAGCGGGGTCAGGCGGCGCAGCTGTCGCCCTTTGGCCAGCGCCTGCTGATGGCCGAGCGCCTGGCCCAGGCGCGACTGGGCCCGCAGGTGGAGGCCTTGCGCGCCGAGCTGGAGCGCGCCTTCTCACGCGCCTTCGAGACCACCACGCCCGGCCCTGGCAGCGAGCTGCTCACGCTCTACGCCAGTCACGACCACGCCCTGATCGAGCTGCAGGAACTCGCCGCCGGGCTGCCCTCCACCCCGACCGAAGACCAGCGCCTGCACCTCGACATCCGCTTCACCGGCAGCGTGGACGCGATCCGGGCGCTCAACGAAGGCCGATGCCTGCTGGCCGGTTTTCACACCCAGCCCTTTGCCGACGCGAGCAGCCTGAGCGCCCGCACCTACCGCCCGCTGCTCAGGCCCGGCACCCACAAGATCGTCGGTTTTGCCCGGCGCTCACAAGGCCTGATGGTCGCGCCCGGCAACCCATTGCGGCTGCGCGACATGGAAGACGTGGCGCAACTCAGCGCGCGTTTCGTCAACCGGGCGCGCGGCACCGGCACCCGGTTGCTGCTCGAAGAACTGCTGACCCAGCGCGGTCTCGACCACAAGGCCATTCAGGGGTTCGACCGCGTGGAGTCATCGCATGCGGCGGTGGCGCACGCGGTGGCCAGCGGCGACGCCGACGTGGGGCTGGGCACCGAATACGCCGCGCGCAACCAGGGCCTGGGCTTTGTGCCGCTGACCGAAGAACGTTACCTGCTGGTGTGTTTGAAGTCTGCCCTGGAACAACCGGCCGTGCAGCGGCTGCTGACCCTGCTGCGCAGCGCGCGCTGGCAATCGCACCTCAGCCACCTGCCCGGCTATGCCGCTGACCACAGCGGGGAAGTGGCCGCCATGAAGCGCTTGCTCCCCTGGTGGAGGGCCTAGAAAGCATCCTTCTCGGCTTCCAGGTAGGCCAGGCTGGTGTACTTGCCGATGTTGCTGTCGAATCCGGCCATGGTCCTGGCGCGGCTGGCGACGCGGGGGTCTTTCATCACCAGGGTCTTCGCACCATCGAGCGGGATGCCGTCTTTCACCGCCTGCACGCAGGGTTCCCAGATGCCCTTCATGAACGTGCCGTAGGTGTCCAGCAGGTCCTTGCTGCCGCGACCATGCCCTGGCACCCAGAGCTGGTCGCCAGCCGCTTTTTTGAGCGCGTCGTAGTACTTGAACGTGCCGGGGTAAGAGCCGTCGTCGATGTTGGCGATGCGGTTCTCCATCGCAACGTCGCCGACGTAGGTGAGCTTGTCCTGCACCACCTCGCAACACAGGTCTGAAGGCGTGTGCGCCTTGCCATGGTGATGCAGCTTGATCTGCACGTCGCCATAGTCGAACACCTGCCCGTGCTCCACCGTCTGGTTGGGCGCGACCACCTTGGTGCCCAGCGTGGCCTGGTTGGTCCAGCGCTCCATCAGGCTGCGCCAGAGGTTGCCTTCATGGCCGGCGATCTGCTCGCGCGTGAACGCCAGCGAGTGGATGGGCAGGTCCTTGCCGTAGGCATCGGCGAAGGCCTGGTTGCCCAGCCAATGGTCACCGTGGTAGTGGCTGTTGAAGACCGCGATGACCGGCTGGGGCGTCACCGTCTTGATCATGCGGATCGCCATCTGGCCGATCTGCAGCGAGGCGCCGCTGTCCAGCACCACCACGCCCTTTTGCGTGACCACGAAAATGATGCTGGCCATGAGGCCCTGGTTCTCCTGCGTTGGAAAACCCTCTTTCGCATAGACCATCCAGACATGGGGCGAGAGCTGTTCGGGTTTCACGTCCGGCACCGGTGGCCCTTCAATGAACTCCTGAACCTGCTGGGCGAACAAGCGCACCTCGGGCACCAGCGCCAGGCCGATGCCGCTGGCACCCAGGCCCGCCGCCCCGCGCAGCCAGCGGCGGCGCGACCAGGCGGAGTCCAGGGGGGATGCGCTTACGGCGGCAGCCGGGCGGGCAATGTTGGGGCGGTTCATGGTGTCTCCTTGATCATCCAACAATAAGCATGCAATTATTGTTGGATGATACGACCGCCTTCCGGGGCACACAAGGCACCCGCAACCCCGATGTCAGGGCGCTTTGGCGGGCTCTGCGGCGGCGGAAACAGGCAGGCGCCGCGCGATCTCGGCCACCAGCTGCCGGGCCAGCGACAGCTTGGAGGCCCGGGGCAGCTCGGTGTTGCCCTGTTCGTCGACCAGCAGCAAGGCGTTGTCGTCCTGCCCGAAGGTGTCGGGGCCGATGTTGCCCACCAGCAGCGGCACGCCTTTGCGCAGCCGCTTGGCCTGGGCGTGGGCCAGCAGGTCCTCGCTCTCCGCCGCAAAGCCCACGCAATACAGGGTCTGGTTGAGCGCGCGCGGGCTCATTGCGATGCCGGCGAGGATGTCGGGGTTCTCCACGAACGACAGCGTCGGCACATGGCCCGAACCGTCTTTCTTGATCTTCTGCACCGCCATCTCGGCCGGGCGCCAGTCGGCCACGGCGGCGGCCGACACAAACACCGTGGCTGTCTGGCTCAACACATTGAGCGTCTTCTGCATGTTCAGCGCCGACTTCACATTGATGCGCCCCACACCCCGCGGCGTGGCCAGGCTCACGGGGCCGGCCACCAGCGTCACATGGGCACCGGCTTCGTGCGCCGCGCGCGCGATGGCAAAGCCCATCTTGCCGCTGGACAGGTTGGTGAGCCCACGCACCGGGTCGATGGCCTCGAAGGTCGGGCCGGCGCTCACCAGCACCTGCTGACCGGCCAGCACCTTGGGCGTGAAGAAGCGCACCACCTCATACAACAGCTCATCGGGCTCAAGCATGCGCCCGTCACCGGTTTCGCCACAGGCCTGGTCGCCCGCGCCCACGTCCAGCACCGTCGTGCCGTCCGCGCGCAGCTGCGCCACGTTGCGCACCGTGGCCGGGTGCGCCCACATCTCGCGGTTCATCGCGGGTGCCAGGATCAGCGGCACCGTGTCGATCGGGCGCGCGAGGCACATGAGGCTGAGCAGCTCGTCGGCCCGGCCGTGCAACAGCTTGGCCATGAAGTCGGCGCTGGCGGGCGCCACGACGATGGCGTCGGCCTCCCGGCTGAGGTTGATGTGCGCCATGTTGTTGTCCACCCCACCCGAGGTGCGCTCGTCCCACTGGGAACTGAACACCGGGCGACCCGACAGGGCCTGCATGGTCACCGGGGTGATGAACTGCGTGGCGGCGTCGGTCATGACGACCTGCACGGTGGCCCCGGCCTTGATCAGCGAGCGGCAGAATTCGGCCGCCTTGTAGCAGGCGATGCCGCCCGAAAGGCCCAGGACAATGTGTTTTCCGGCGAGGTCGTTCATGGCCGCAATGTAGCAGTTTGAAACCCGATCCAGCATCCCATCCGGTGCGAAGCCATAATCGCCCGGTCACCTCTTTTCACACCCACACACCATGCGCATGTCCGGCCCTCTGAACCTTCTCGCGTCACTCTCTCTGGTGGCCGCCCTGGCGGGTTGCGGGGGCGGCTCGGACGATGCGGCCGACACCGGTCCGGCACCCACGGGCGGTGCCTTGGCCAACCTCTGGTTTGCCGACAGCGACAGCTACCACCCCCTGGACAAACTCAAGCCGGACGGTTCGTTCTACACCGGCTCCGAAGCCGACTTTGGCGTACAAAACCCCGCTTATGCGGCGAACACCGCCACCCAGTCACGCTGGGCGATCGACACCTCGGCGGTGCCGCCCGAAGGCCAAAGCCTGAGCTACTCGTTCAAGGTCGAGGGCGTGAACGCCTCGGACAGCGCAGCCAGGGCGCTCACGGGCAACCTGAAGATCAACACCGCCACCGGCCTGATCACCCAGTCGTGCAAGGGCTTCCCCGAGTGTTACGACAACACCTCGTCGGCCGACGAGGACTTTCTGGTCACCGTGACCGCCCAGGCGGACGGTGGCGGCCAGCTGGTGCGCAATTTCCTGCTCCGCGTGCGCCGCAACAACTGAGCGAACACCGGCCCGAGCGTCGGTCACCCGGCGGTGGGCCTGATGGGGGCCGAAAAAGAGCGCCCTTTATAATCGCCATTTCCACCTCCTGCGAGCGACTGGCTCGCCCGAGACATGACCAAATTTGTGTTCGTCACCGGCGGTGTGGTGTCCTCCCTGGGCAAAGGCATAGCCTCCGCATCCCTGGCCGCGATTCTTGAGTCCCGCGGCCTCAAAGTCACCCTCATCAAGCTCGACCCGTACATCAACGTGGATCCGGGCACCATGTCCCCCTTCCAGCACGGCGAGGTCTTCGTCACCGACGACGGCGCCGAAACCGACCTGGACCTGGGCCACTATGAGCGTTTCATCGAAACGCGCATGAAGAAGACCAACAACTTCACCACCGGCAAGATCTACCAGTCGGTGCTGGAGAAGGAACGCCGCGGCGACTACCTCGGCAAAACGGTGCAGGTGATTCCGCACGTCACCAACGAAATCCAGGAGTTCATCAAACGCGGCGCCGGCATCGGCACGCCCGACGCGGTGGACGTGGCCATCGTCGAAATCGGTGGCACGGTCGGCGACATCGAGTCCCTGCCTTTCCTCGAAGCCGTGCGCCAGATGAGCCTGCGCATGGGCCCGAACAACGCGGCCTTCGTGCACCTGACCTACCTGCCCTGGATCGCCGCGGCCGGCGAGCTCAAGACCAAGCCCACCCAGCACACGGTGCAGAAGCTGCGCGAGATCGGCATCCAGGCCGACGCCCTGCTCTGCCGCGCCGACCGCCGCATCCCCGAAGAGGAACGCGCCAAGATTTCGCTGTTCACCAACGTGCCCGAGTGGGGCGTGATCAGCATGTGGGACGTGGACACCATCTACAAGGTGCCGCGCATGCTGCACGAGCAGGGCCTGGACGGCCTGATCTGCGACAAGCTGCGCCTGAACACGCCGCCCACCAGCCTCAAACGCTGGGACGACCTGGTGCATGAGACCGAGCACCCGCAAGGCGAGGTCCGGATCGCCATGGTCGGCAAGTACGTCGACCTGTCCGACAGCTACAAGTCGGTCAACGAGGCGCTGCGCCACGCCGGCATGCGCAACCACGTCAAGGTGAGCATCGATCACGTCGACTCCGAAACCATGGAAGGCCCGGATGCGGCCGAAAAACTCGCGAAATACGACGCCATCCTGGTGCCCGGTGGCTTCGGCCAGCGCGGCGTGGAAGGCAAGATCAACACCGCCCGCTTCGCCCGCGAACACAAGGTGCCCTACCTCGGCATCTGCCTGGGCATGCAGGTCGCGACCATCGAATACGCGCGCCATGTGGCCGGCCTGAAGAACGCCAACAGCACCGAATTCGACCCGGCCACGCCGCACCCGGTGATCGCGCTGATCACCGAGTGGAAAGACGCCGACGGCAGCATCCAGACGCGCGACGCCAGCTCCGACCTCGGCGGCACCATGCGCCTGGGCGCACAGAGTTCCGACGTCGCCAAGGACACCCTGGCCCACAGCATCTATGGCGACGTGGTGACCGAGCGCCACCGCCACCGCTACGAAGCCAACGTCAACTACTTGGACCAGCTGCGCAAGGCCGGCCTGGTGATCTCGGCGCTGACGCAACGCGAGCAGCTGACCGAAATCGTCGAGCTGCCCAAGGCTGTGCACCCCTGGTTCATCGGCGTGCAGTTCCACCCCGAGTTCAAGTCCACGCCCTGGAACGGCCACCCGCTGTTCAACGCCTTCATCAAGGCGGCGGTGGAACAGCACGGCCGCCAGAAGCTCAAGGCCGTGGCCTGATCGGACAACCCATGAAACTCTGCGGATTC
The DNA here is from genome assembly GCF_018780075.1 of Hydrogenophaga sp. Taxonomy (GTDB): domain Bacteria; phylum Pseudomonadota; class Gammaproteobacteria; order Burkholderiales; family Burkholderiaceae_C; genus Hydrogenophaga. Next base: position 18,386 of record NZ_JADMKB010000010.1, on the reverse strand, counting down.
GATGTCGGCCTGGACCAACGCTTTTTCCTGATCGCCGGCACCTGCTCGATCGAGGGGCTGCAAATGTCCCTCGACGTCGCGGGACAGCTCAAGGAAGCCTGCACCGCGCTGGGCATCCCGCTGATCTACAAGGGCTCTTTCGACAAGGCCAACCGCTCCTCGGGCACCAGCCAGCGCGGCGTGGGCATTGACGCCGGCTTGAAGATCCTGGACGAGGTGCGCCGTCAGCTGGGCCTGCCGGTGCTCACCGACGTGCACGACGCATCACACGTGGCCGAAGTGGCCAGCGTGGTGGACGTGCTGCAGACCCCGGCGTTCCTGTGCCGCCAGACCGATTTCATCCGCGCGGTGGCGCGGAGCGGCAAGCCGGTGAACATCAAGAAGGGCCAGTTCCTCGCGCCCTGGGACATGAAGAACGTGATCGACAAGGCCCGCGCTGCCGCCAAGGACGCCGGGCTGTCGGAAGACCGTTTCCTGGCTTGCGAACGGGGCGTGAGCTTTGGCTACAACAACCTGGTGGCCGACATGACCAGCCTGGCCGAGATGCGCCACTCCGGCGCGCCGGTGGTGTTCGATGTGACCCACTCGGTGCAGAAGCCCGGCGGCCTGGGTGCCGTCAGCGGGGGTGCCCGCGAGATGGTGCCGGTGCTGGCCCGCGCGGGCGTGGCCGCCGGGGTGGCGGGCCTGTTCATGGAAACCCATCCGAAACCCGCCGAGGCCTGGTCGGACGGCCCGAACGCCGTGCCCCTCAAGCACATGCGGGCGTTGCTCGAGACGCTGGTCGCGCTTGATGCCGTCGTCAAGGCAACGCCGCTGCTGGAGAACAACTTCCAATGAGCGCGTACATCGTTGCGGAAGTGACCGTGACCAACGAAGAGCAGATGAAGGTCTACCGCGAATGGAGTTCGCGCGCCATGACGGAATTTGGCGCCGAGGCGCTGGTCCGCGGCGGTCGCGTCGAGCCCCTCGAAGGCGATTGGCATCCGCAACGCGTGGTCGTGCTCAGGTTCAAGGACCTGGCCACCGCGCAGGCCTACTACCACTCCGAAACCTATACCCATGCCCGCCAGCTGCGGGAAGGCGCGGGCTCGATCCGCATGTTTGCTGTCGAGGGCGTCTGAGCGTCCTCATCTTTTTGTTTTGTTGATCCAAAGGTTGAAAACATGAGTGCAATCGTTGATATCGTCGGCCGCGAAGTGCTGGACAGCCGCGGCAATCCCACCGTCGAATGCGACGTGCTGCTGGAATCGGGTGTGATGGGCCGCGCGGCCGTGCCCTCGGGCGCGTCCACCGGCAGCCGCGAAGCCATCGAGCTGCGCGACGGCGACAAGAGCCGCTACCTCGGCAAGGGCGTGCTCAAGGCCGTCGAACACATCAACACCGAAATTTCCGAATCGGTGCTGGGCCTCGATGCGTCCGAGCAGGCCTTCCTCGACAAGACCCTGATCGACCTGGACGGCACCGACAACAAGGGTCGCCTGGGCGCCAACGCCCTGCTCGCCGTGTCCATGGCCGTGGCCCGCGCAGCCGCTGAGGAAGCCGGCCTGCCGCTGTACCGCTACTTTGGTGGCATGAGCGCGGTGCAGATGCCCGTGCCGATGATGAACGTCATCAACGGCGGCGAGCACGCCAACAACAACCTCGACCTGCAAGAGCTGATGATCATCCCCGTGGGCGCGCCGAGCTTCCGCGAGGCCCTGCGCTACGGCGCCGAGGTGTTCCACGCCCTGAAGAAAATCCTGCACGACCGCGGCATCAGCACGGCGGTGGGCGACGAAGGCGGTTTTGCCCCCAACGTGGCCAACCACGAAGCCGCGATCCAGATGATCCTGGAAGCCATCGACAAGGCCGGCTTTGTGGCCGGTGAGCAGATCGCCCTGGGCCTGGACTGTGCCGCCTCCGAGTTCTACAAGGACGGCAAGTACGAGCTCGCCGGCGAAGGCCTGAGCCTCACCGCCCAGGAGTGGACCGACATGATGGCCAACTGGGTGGACAAGTACCCGATCATCAGCATCGAAGACGGCATGGCCGAAGGCGACTGGGACGGCTGGAAGCTGCTGACCGACCGCCTGGGCAAGAAGGTGCAGATCGTGGGCGACGACCTGTTCGTCACCAACACCAAGATCCTGAAAGAAGGCATCGACAAGGGCATCGCCAACTCGATCCTGATCAAGATCAACCAGATCGGCACCCTGACCGAAACTTTCGCCGCCATCGAGATGGCCAAGCGCGCGGGCTACACCGCCGTGATCAGCCACCGCTCGGGCGAGACGGAAGACAGCACCATCGCCGACATCGCCGTGGGCACCAACGCCGGCCAGATCAAGACCGGCTCGCTGTCGCGTTCGGACCGCATGGCCAAGTACAACCAGCTGCTGCGCATTGAAGAAGACCTGGGCGATGTGGCCGTGTACCCGGGCCGTGCCGCCTTTTACAACCTGAAGTGATTCCGGTGCAGCCGCTCGGGTGGCTGTGCCGATAATCCCTCACCATGGCGAATCGCTTCATCCCCGGCCTGCTGATCACGCTGCTGCTCGTGCTCCACGCGCAGCTGTGGTTCGGCCGGGGCAGCGTGCCAAAGGTGAACCGCATGAAAACCGAGCTGGCCGTGCTGAACTCGGTCAACCGCGAAGCGCAGCAGCGCAACGACCGCCTCGCCAACGAAGTGCGTGACTTGCAGGAAGGCCTGGGCATGGTCGAAGAGCTCGCCCGGCAGGACCTGGGCATGGTCCGGCCCAACGAAATCTTCGTCCAGATCGCTCACGGCAAACCCTGAGCGCGGCCGTGGTGCTCACTGTCACGCTGCTGGGTGGCGAATCCACCGGCAAAACCACGCTGGCCCAGTCGCTGCACCGCCAGCTGACCGATCAAGGCATCGCCACCACCCTCGTGCCCGAGCACCTGCGCGACTGGTGCGCCACTCAAGGCCGTGCCCCGCGTTCCCAAGAACAGTCCGCGCTCGCCCACGAACAGGCCCGCCGCATCGACGACGCCGCCCAGCCGGGCGTGCGTGTGGTCATCGCCGACACCGCGCCGCTGGTGATCGCCGCCTACAGCGAGCTGTATTTCAACGACCTGTCGCTCTACGCCGGCGCCATCGCCTGGCAGCGCCACGTCGGCCTCACCCTGCTCATGGGACTGGACCTGCCCTGGGTGGCCGACGGCCTGTTCCGCGAAAGCCCCGCGGTGCGCGAAGCCACGGACGCGGCGATCCGTCAGCAATTGCAGGCCGCTGCGTTGCCGTACCAGACCGTGTACGGCCAGGGCGAAGCACGGTCGCGCCAGGCGCTGCGCGCGATCGGGGCAGCCCTGGGCCAAGCCCTGACACCCAGCGATCCGGTCTGGCCGCAAGGTCGCCGACCGTGGAATTGCGACAAGTGCAGCGACCCCGACTGCGAACACCGGATGTTCACCCAGCTGCTGAGCCAGCGCCCCACCGACACCGCACCATGATCCCCGCCACACCGTTGCCTGACTTCCGCTCCCCCGACTTCCTGCGTGCCCATGTGGGCGACACGCTGGCCTTCTACCTGCCGCGCGCCATCGACCCGGCGGGTGGCCTGTTCCACTTCCTGCGCGACGACGGCAGCGTGTACGACGCCCACACCCGCCACCTCGTGAGCAGCACCCGCTACGTGGTCACGCTCTCGATGGCGGTGCGGGGCGGCCTGGGTGGCGACATCGCGCGGCAGGCCCTGCAAGGGGCCTTTGACTTCCTGTCACATCACCGCAACCCCACCACCGGCGGACACGCCTGGCTGCTGGACTGGCGCGACGGCCAGGCCCGCGTGCTCGACGGCACCAACCACGCCTACGGCCTGGCGTTTGTGTTGCTGGCCCACGCGCACGCCCACATGGCCGGCCTCAGCGGCGCACTTGCTGGCATCGCGCAAACGTTCGAGCTGCTGGAACAGCGCTTCTGGGAACCCGCGCACGGCCTGTACGCCGACGAAGCCACCGCCGACTGGCAACTGCTGCCCTACCGCGGCCAGAACGCCAACATGCACCTGTGCGAAGCCCTGCTCGCCGCGTTCGACGCGACGGGCGAAGCGCGCTACCTCGACCGCGCAGCACTGCTGGCCGAGCACATCACCGTGCGCCAGGCCGCGCTGGCGGGCGGCCTCGTGTGGGAACACTACCGCGCCGACTGGTCGGTGGACTGGGACTACAACAAGGACGACAAGACCAACATCTTCCGCCCCTGGGGCTTCCAGCCCGGTCACCTGACCGAGTGGGCCAAGCTGTTGCTGTTGCTGAACGAGCGCCGCCCGCAAGCCGGGCTGGTGCAGCGGGCGCAGCATTTCTTCGACACCGCCATGACCACCTCATGGGACGCCGAGCACGGCGGCCTGTTCTACGGCTTCGCGCCCGACGGCAGCGTGTGCGACAGCGACAAGTACTTCTGGGTCCAGGCCGAGTCGTTCGCGGCCGCGGCGCGCCTGGCCGTGGCCACGGGCGAAGCGCGCTACTGGGCCGACTACGACAGGCTGTGGGCCTACGCCTGGGCACATTTCGTGGACCACCGGCATGGCGCCTGGTGGCGCATCCTGCGCGCGGACAACAGCAAGATCAGCGATGAAAAGAGCCCGGCCGGTAAGGTGGACTACCACACCATGGGCGCGTGTCATGACGCCATCGATTCGATGGCCCCCCTGCGCCGCTTCGCGTCTTCCCCCTGAGGGGGACGATGCCAGTGGCCCGGCAAAGCCGGTTCCACGGCATCCCTGGGCTTAGACACGCGCGCCGGGCGGCTGTTCAGTGCACGCCGGGTGAACCGGGAGGCTGTATCGCCGGCTGCAGAAACACCTGGGCGGCTTCGATGGGGTCAAACCGGTACTGCGCACCGCAGAAATCGCAGCCGACCTCCACCTGGCCCTGCTCTTCGATGATGGATTCGATCTCGTCGCGCCCCAGGCTGCGCAGCATGTTGCTCACGCGTTCGTGCGAACAGGTGCACGCAAAACGCGGCCCCTCCGAGCCGGCCAGCGGCTCGAAGCGGCGCACGTCTTCTTCCCAGAACAGGCGGTGCAGGATGGTCTCGGCGTCCAGCGTGAGCAGCTCTTCGCGCTTCAGGCTGGCGGCCAGGATGGCGATGCGGTTGTAGTCCTCGTTGCGGCCGATCTGGTCTTCGTCGCGCGCCATCGCGCCAGCACCCGAAAGGTTGCCATCACCCTGCAGCGGCAGCCGCTGGATCAGCAGGCCAGCGGCCACCTGGTGATTGGCCGCCAGCACCAGGCGGGTGTCGAGCTGCTCGCTCTGCAGCATGTAGTGCTCAATCACCTCGCTGAGCTTTTCCAGCTTTTCGTGGTGGTCGCCAAACAGCGGCACCACGCCCTGGTAGGGCTGCTGGCCGGGCAGGCGGTCCTTCGGGTCGAGCGTGATCGCGCAGCGGCCCTGGTTGTTGACGTTCACCATGTGCGAGAGCGGCGCGTCGGCCGCCACCTCGCCCTGCACGTTGGCGGTGGCGCGCAGCGTCAGGTCGGGTTGCACCTCGGCCACGGCCAGCTTCACCGGCCCGTCGCCCATGATCTGCACGATCAGCGCCCCGTTGAACTTGATGTTGGCCTGCATCAGCGTGGCCGCCGCCGTCATCTCGCCCAGCAGCTCGGTCACCGCCGTCGGGTAACCCCCGGTCTGCTCGCGCCGGCGCAGGATGTCTTGCCAGGCGTCGGTCAGGCGCACCAGCATGCCGCGCACCGGCAGGCCTTCAAACATGAATTTGTGGAGTTCGGACAATCTGTGCTTTCGGAAAATCAACGCTGGAAGATCGGGGTCAGGCGAGCTTTTTCAAGCCCTGGCGGTAGCGTGCGGCATTCTCGGTGTAGTGCTTCGCGCTCTGGCGCAGGCCTTCGATCTGCTCGGGTGTGAGCTGGCGCACCACCTTGGCCGGGCTGCCCATGACCATGGAACCATCGGGGAATTGTTTGCCCTCGGTCACCAGCGAACCGGCGCCCACCAGGCAGTGTTGGCCGATCTTCGCGCCATTGAGCACGATGGCGCCGATGCCGATCAGCGACCCGTCGCCGATGGTGCAGCCGTGCAGCATCACCTGGTGACCCACCGTCACGTTGGCGCCGATGGTCAGCGGCAGCCCGTCGTCGGCGTGCAGCACGCTGCCGTCCTGGACGTTGCTGCCCGCGCCGATCACGATGCGGGCCGAGTCGCCGCGCACCGTGGCGCCGAACCACACGCTCGCGTCATCGCCCACGCTCACGTCGCCGATCACCTGTGCGTTGTCGGCCACCCAGGCCGAAGGGGCGACTTGGGGGATCAGGTCGTCAAGTGCATAAAGGGCCATGGGGGTCTCCAGATCGTTGGGATCACAAACCTAGAATTGTAGGGATGCCCACCACCGCCCCACCCCAGCCCACGCTGCGCGAACAGGCCCTGACCGCGCTGTGCCTGAGCGACCCCGTGGCCAAAGCCGGGGCGGCCCATGCGCTGTGGTCCCGCTGGAGCAAGCTGCCCGACGACGCGGCACGTTGCCATGCTATCGCCCCCGAGACACCCCTCTCACCGCTGAAGGGCGTGGCCCTGCCCGGCCGACCGGCCAGCCCCGCGCTCGTGCCGCCCATGTCGGTGCCGCACCGGTCGCCCTTCACCACCGAAGGCCTGGCCGCGCTGCTGCACGCCATCACCCACATCGAGTTCAACGCGATCAACCTCGCGCTGGACGCGGTCTGGCGCTTCCACGGCATGCCACCCGGTTTCTACAGCGACTGGCTGCGCGTGGCCGACGAGGAGGCCACGCATTTCGGTCTGTTGCTCGACCACCTGCGAAGCCTCGGCTTGGACTATGGCGACGTCCCCGCGCACGACGGCCTGTGGGAGATGTGCGTGAAGACGCAGCACGACATCACCGCCCGCATGGCACTGGTGCCGCGCACGCTGGAAGCGCGCGGGCTGGACGCCACGCCGCTGATCCAGGCGCGGTTGCGCAAGGTGGGGACCCCGGCCGCGCTGCGCGCCGTCGAGATCCTCGACGTGATCCTGCGCGACGAGATCGGCCACGTGGCGATCGGCAACCGCTGGTACGGCTGGCTGTGTGAGCAGCAGGGTCTGGAGCCCGTGGCGCATTACCGCGTGCTGGCGCGCACGCACAGCGCCCCCCGCCTGAAGCCCCCCTTCCATCTCGACGCGAGGCGCTCGGCCGGTTTCACCGAGCAGGAGATCGACGATCTGCTCGGGGCCTGAGCCACCACAACGTACCGATTGGTACTACCGGTCCGGCGCCGCGGGTGAGGCAACGGATATTTCACGTGCGTGTGTCCTGATTCCCGCTTAGTATTTTGACCATGACCCAACAACACATTCGGCTGGATGAGTACCTGGGGCAGGCGTTCGACCGCATCCCGGTCGCCATGGTGGTCGTCAACCAGCAAGGCGCGATCACCCGCCTCAATCGGCTGGCCGAGACCACGTTCGGTTACCAGAGCGAGGAGTTGCTGGGCCGACCGGTAGAAGTGCTCGTGCCCGAGCGCTACCGCCATGCGCACCCTGGCTATCGCCGGGGTTTCCAGACCGAAGCCACCGCGCGACCGATGGGCGCCGGGCGCGACCTGAGCGGCCTGCGCAAGGACGGCAGCGAGTTCCCGGTGGAGATCGGCATCAACCCGGTTGAGACCGGCGAGGGGCCGATGATCCTGTCGGTGATCCTTGATCTGAGCGAGCGCAAGCAGAGTGAGCGGCGCATCCACGAGGCGCTGCGCGAAAAGGAACTGCTGCTCGAAGAGGTGCACCACCGCGTCAAGAACAACATGCAGGTGATCCACAGCCTGCTCGACCTGCAAGTGCTCAAGATCAGCGACCCGGATTTGGTGACAATGCTGCGCGACAGCCAGAACCGCATCCGGTCGATGTCAATGATCCACCAGACGCTGTACCAGTCGCACGACTTTGCGCAGGTTGACTTTCAACAGTTCCTGGGCGAGCTCTTGCCCACCCTGATGGACTCATACGGCATGGTGAGCGGGCACGTGGCCATTGAAGTGTCGGCCAACAACGTCAAGTTGCCCATCAACGAAGCCATTCCCTGCGGCCTGATCGTCAACGAACTGGTGAGCAACGCGCTCAAACACGGCTTCCCGGGCCATCGGCGCGGCGCCATCCGGGTAGGGCTCCAGCAGGAAACAAATGGCAACGTCGAACTGTCGATCAGCAACGACGGGATCGAAATTCCATCAGATCAGAACCTGGAACGCAATGGTTCTCTCGGTCTGCAACTGGTGCAGTTGCTGACCCGCCAGCTGCAAGGCACACTGGAAATTCAGCGAGCCAACCCGACTTGCTTCACCCTGCGATTTTCCCTAGGACGTCGTGCATGAACAATCCCGCCCGCATCCTTGTTGTGGAGGACGAAAGCATCGTCGCCTTCAATCTGCAGCAGCGCCTGTCGAAGCTGGGCTACGACGTGCCGGCCATCGCCGTCTCCGGCCAGGAGAGTTTTGATCTGGTGGAGCAAACACTGCCCGACTTGGTGCTGATGGACATCCACATCCAGGGCGACATGGACGGCATCGACGTGGCCGCCCTGCTGCGGGAAACCCACGCGATCCCGGTCATCTACCTCACCGCGTATTCGGAAGACTCGACCCTGGAGCGCGCCCGGAAGACCCTCCCCTATGGCTACCTGCTCAAGCCGTTTTCCGAGCGAGAACTGCATGCCACGATCCAGATGGCGTTCGAGCGCCACAAACTGGAAATTGAGCTGATCGACAGCCGGCGCCAGCTGCAGCAGGCGCTGGACGCCGCCAGCCTGGGTGTGCTGGAGCTCGACAAGGCCAGCACCGTCATCACCACATCGCCCCGCTCTGCCGATCTGATCGGCTGGTCGCAAGACCAGCCCCACACGCTGGCCGACCTGCTTTCTCGGGTGGACGCGAGCGACCGCGCCGCCATCACCGGCAAGCTGCAAGAGAGCCTGAGCGCCCTCCAACATTTCAGTGAAGAGTTCCGCGTCCTGGTCGAGGGCCTGCCGCCGCGCTGGGTCAAGCTCGATGCCGGCCACGCTTCAGACCAACGCATGACCGGTGTGGTGCAGGACATCTCGGAACGCAAGAACTACGAGGTCCGGCTCAAGATGCTCAACGAAGGCCTGGAGCATTTGGTGGCGGAGCGCACCGCTCAGCTGAACCTCAGCCTCAAAGAGCTGGAGGCCTTCAGTTATTCGGTGGCGCACGACCTGCGTTCGCCCGTTCGAGCCATCGTGGGGTTCAGCCGTGAGCTGATCGGCCAGCACCAAACCGAGCTGGGGTCCGACGGTCTCGACCTGGCCACCAGGATCACCACCGCGGGTCAGCGCATGAGCGCCCTGATCGATGCGCTGCTTCACATGTCGCGGCTGAGCCAGGTGCCGATGCAGCTGCGGGTGGTCAACATCAGCACCTTCGCGACCGACATCGCCGCCCAGCTGATGGACGCAGCCCCTCACAGGGTGGCCCAGGTGAACGTCTCGCCCAACCTGGAGGCCATGGCGGATCCGGCGCTCGTGCACAGCCTGCTCGACAACCTGATCGGCAATGCCTGGAAGTTCTGCGCGCGCAGTGACGTCACGCGGATCGACGTGGGCGCCAAGACCCTCAACGGCGAAACCGTCTTCTTCGTGCGAGACAACGGCTGCGGCTTCGACATGGCGTCGGCCAACCGTCTTTTTGGCCCGTTTCAGCGCCTGCACCGCGAAGACGAATACGCCGGCACCGGCATCGGTCTGACCATCGTGCAACGCATCGTCATGCGCCACGGCGGCCGGGTCTGGGCCTATTCCGAGCCTGGCAAGGGTGCGGCATTCCACTTCACCTTGAGCTCCTGATCTGCCCCCGCCGCGCTGCGCGCGACCCCTTAAGGGGCGGCACTGGCGGCCCGGCAAAGCCGGTTCCGCCGTGCCCTGGGTGGAAATCACTTCATGCGTAGCGGGTGAAGCTCCGGCCAGGTGGCGAACGGATACCTCGCCAGCTGGGTCCGCCGATAATCGGGGATGACCACTGCTTCTCCGAACGCTTCCTCCGCCGCGGCATCCGCCGCCGACTTCAGCCAGTTGCCCTTGACGCCAGCCACGCTGGAGAACCTGAAACAGCTCGGCTACCTGAGCATGACGCCCATCCAGGCGGCCTGCCTGCCCCAGGCGCTGCTGGGCAAGGACCTGATCGCACAGGCCAAGACCGGCAGCGGCAAGACCGCCGCCTTTGCCCTCACCCTGCTGGCGAACCTGAACCCGCGCCGCTTCGCCGTGCAGACGCTGGTGCTCTGCCCCACGCGCGAGCTGGCCGACCAGGTGACCACCGAGATCCGCCGCCTCGCGCGCGCTGAAGACAACATCAAGGTCGTCACGCTCTGCGGCGGCGTGCCGCTGCGCGGCCAGCTGGCCACGCTGGAGCACGGTGCGCACATCGTGGTCGGCACGCCCGGCCGCATCATGGACCATCTGGAACGCCAGAGCCTGCAGCTCGATGCGCTCAACACCCTGGTGCTCGACGAGGCCGACCGCATGCTCGACATGGGCTTCTTCGACGACATCGTGAAGGTCGCGCGCCAGTGCCCCAAGGAACGCCAGACCCTGCTGTTCTCGGCCACCTACCCCGAAGGCATCGCCAAGCTCAGCGCCCAGTTCATGCGCGATCCGGTCACCATCAAGGTCGAGGCGCAACACAGCGGCGGCCAGATCGAACAGCGCTGGTACGAAGTCAAAGACGCCGAGCGCCTGCACGCGGTGAGCCAGTTGTTGCTGCACTTCCGCCCGGCGAGCACCCTGGCCTTCTGCAACACCAAGGCCCAGTGCCGCGATCTCGTGGCCGTGCTGCAGGCCCAGGGCTTCAGCGCGCTCGCCCTGTTCGGCGAACTGGAGCAGCGCGAACGCGACCAGGTGCTGGTGCGTTTTGCCAACAAGAGCTGTTCGGTGCTGGTCGCGACCGACGTGGCCGCGCGCGGGCTCGACATCGCCAGCCTCGCCGCCGTGATCAACGTGGACGTGACGCCCGACGCCGAGGTGCACGTGCACCGCATCGGCCGCACCGGGCGCGCGGGCGAGAGCGGCCTGGCGCTCAATCTGGTCAGCCTGAACGAGATGGGGTACGTCGGCAAGATCGAGCAGATGCAGGGCCGCGAGTCCGACTGGCACCCATTGAGCGAACTCACCGTCGCCAGCCAGGAGCCGCTCGTGCCGCCCATGGCCACGCTGCACATCCAGGGCGGGCGCAAGGAAAAGATCCGCCCCGGCGACGTGCTGGGCGCGCTCACCGCCGACCTGGGCTACACCCGCGAGCAGGTGGGCAAGATCAACGTCAACGACTGGTCCACCTATGTGGCCGTGGACCGCCACATTGCCGAGCAGGTCGCGAGCCGGCTCAACGCGGGACGCATCAAAGGCAAGAGCGTGAAGGTACGGGTGCTTACAGATTGACTGGGGTGCGTCGCCCCGCCGCCCCTACACTGTTTTTCCTGACCACACGGAGGCTTGCATGAAGGCACTGTTCAACATCGCCGCCCTGCTGCTCGGCGCCTTGACACTGGCCACCGCCAGCGCCCAGGCCAACGACCCGGCCGACTGGGTGCCCTGCGCACGCGAGGGGCAGACCTGCTTTGTGCCCGGCCTGGCCCAGGTCCGGTTCGGGGCGCCCGGGCGCTTTTCGGTCGCGAAGAACGTGGACGGTCGCATCGAATGCGAGATCAGCGAGTTCGGCGACCCGGCGCGGCGGGTGCCCAAGCTGTGCGAGTACCGCCTGGGCTGGGACAGGGCCTTGCCACGGCCCGAGCGCGAGGCGCGGGAACGCGGCTGGGAAGACTGCGCGCAGGAAGGCGAGGTCTGCCGTTTCCGCGGTGAGCGTGTGGTGCGCTTTGGTGCCGACGGCGCCTACAACCTGCGCCGCGAGACCGGTCAGATCGAGTGCAGCGTCGAAGAGTTCGGCGACCCGGTCTACGGTGCGCGCAAGAAATGCCAGGTGCGCACCACAGGCCGTGGCGAACCGGAACGGGGTGACCCGGGCATGCGCGACAACGACCGCTTCGGCGGTGTGGCCGTGGCCCCCGGCATGGACCGGCGCGATGCCAACCGCTGGGCCTTCTGCGCCGACGAAGGCAGCGGCTGCGCGCCATCGGCCCCCACGCTGGTGCGCTACGGCGTGCCCGGCCAGTACCACTACCGCCAGGTGGCGGGCGCCTTCCGGTGCGACGCGAAAAACTTCGGGGACCCTGCGCCCGGCGTGCAGAAAACCTGCGACATCAACACCGTGCCGGTGGACCGCACCGTGGCCCGGCGACCCGACGCCGACGAGATCCCGCCACTGGACGACCGCTTCTGGGTCGCCTGCGCCAAAGAGACCCAGACCTGCCGCTTCCGCGACGAAGGCCACGTTCGCTTCGGTGCCAACGGCCTCTACCGGGTCGTGCACGCCCGCGATGGAGTGAGCTGCGATGCGCGCAGCTTCGGCGGCGACCCCACCCCCAAAACACCCAAGGCCTGCGCGGTCTACCGCCCTTGATCGCGCCGTGGGGGAAGACGCGGTCGTCCCAGGTTGAAACTGCCCGAAAATAGCGCCATGAACGACACGACCACCCGCCCCACCCTCCCAGACCGCCTCGCCATCGACGCCCGCAGCCCGCACCACGTGGCTGCCGTGTTCCAGCACGACATCGGCATCCGCTTCAACGACAAGGAACGTTTCGACGTCGCCGAGTACTGCATCAGCGAAGGCTGGGTGAAAGTGCCCTCGGCCAAAACGCTGGACCGCAAGGGTCAGCCGCTGCTGATCCAGCTCAAGGGGCGGATCGAAGTGTTCTACAAGTAACGGCCACAGGCCATGCAACGCCGACGCCTCGTCACCACCGGTCTGCTGCTGGGCTGGGGCGTGGGCCATGCCCAGACCAGCCTGCCACCGCTGGCGCCAGGCAGCGACAGCCCCACCACCGCCCCACCCCGCTTCACCGTGCCGCTGGACCTGTTGCAAAGCGAGGTGGCCAAGCGTTACCCGATGCGCTACCCGGTCGCCGGGCTGGTGAACCTGGACCTGAACGCCCCGCGCCTGAGCCTGCTGCCCGAGCAGAACCGCCTGCGCGCGGTGATGCCGGTGACCGCCGCGGGTGCGGCATTGCCGCGCACCCAGCAAGGTTCGTTCACCGTCGATTTCGCGCTGCGTTACGAGCACGCCGACCGCAGCCTGCGCGCGCACCAGCTCAAGGTCTACCGCTTCCGGTTTCCCGATCTGGCACCCGAGGCGGTGGAGATGCTCAACACCTACGCACCGCCCCTGGCCGAGCAGTCCTTGCGCGAAGTGGTGCTCTACCAGTTGCAACCCAAGGAAACGGCGATGGCCGATCTGCTGGGCTTGCGGCCGGGCCGCATCACCGTGACCGTGCAAGGCCTGGCCGTCGAACTCGTCACGCAACCGTTGTAGGCGTCGGCCCAGGGTCAGACACTCCGACGGCCTGTTTGGACCGATCGGAACACCACACCCACCGACGACGCCCATGCCCGCCCGGCCCACCTTCACCCTGTACCACCCACACCCTCATGAACGCAGCCCCAGAATCCACCGCTCCCACCGAGCCCTCGCCGCTGTGCGAATCCTGCCTGGGCATCCAGCGCAACTGGCGCGGCGCGCCCGGCCACCCCGAGCTGCAGCAGGGCAAGCACCGCAAAGAGCTGCAGGGCGATGTGCAAGTGACGATCACCGGTTACTTCTGCGACCGCTGTGGCGCCCACTGGCACTACACCAACAACAAGGCCGACCAGCGCAGCGGCTGGTCGCTGGCGCCGAAGTGAGCGGTCTTCACGCCCCACGGCTGACCGCATGAAGGCACCGCCCCGGCTGCAAGCGCTGATCGAAGAAGGCCTGATCGACACGGTGGTGCGCCAGCTCATGAGCGGCAAGGAAGCCATGGTGTTCGTGGTTCGCTGCGGCGAAGAGACCCGCTGCGCCAAGATCTACAAAGAAGCCAACAACCGCAGCTTTCGCCAGGCGGTGGACTACACCGAAAACCGCAAGGTCAAGAACTCGCGCCAGGCCCGCGCCATGGCCAAGGGCACCAAGTTTGGCCGCGAGGCGCAAGAGGCCGCCTGGCAAAGCGCCGAGGTGGACGCGCTCTACCGCCTGGCCGCTGCCGGTGTGCGCGTGCCGCAGCCCTACAACTTCTGCGACGGCGTGCTGCTGATGGAGCTGGTGACCGACGCCCACGGCGACGCCGCCCCGCGCCTGAACGATGTGCGCTTCACACCCGAGCAGGCACGCCGGCACCACGCCACCCTGGTGGCCGAGGTGGTGCGCATGTTGTGTGCGGGCGTGGTGCACGGCGATCTGTCGGAATTCAACATCCTGCTCGCGCATTCGGGCGAAGCGGACAGTGAGGACTTCCCCGTGATCATCGACCTGCCGCAGGCGGTGGACGCCGCGGGCAACAACCACGCGCCGCGCATGCTGCTGCGCGACGTGGCCAACCTGCGCGACTTCTTTGGTCAGTTCGCGCCCGAGCTGCGCGCCACGCAGTACGGGCCCGAGATCTGGAGCCTCTACCAGAGCGGGCTGCTGAGCAACGACACACCGCTGACCGGGCGCTACACGCCGACCCGCGCCGATGTGGACCTGGCCAGCGTCATGCGCGAGATCGACGATGCGCGAGATGAAGACGCGGCGCGGCGGCTGCGCATGGCGCAGTGAGGCTGAGCGCTTGAACTATCTGCGCACCGCGCCGAAGCGCCGCATCAGCTCGCCTTGCACCTGCGCGGGAGAGAGGCTCTTGCCCAGGGTTTCCGCCGCGTAGGCGCGGGCCGCAGCATCGTCGGGCTGGAACTTCAGGTACAGCCGGCGCAGCTGGTCCACGTCGCAAGTGCCCAGTTCCACCCGCTCGTCGATGCGCCCGGCGCGGATCAGCGCCTCGTCCAGCCGGTCGGCGTGGTTGGTGGTCATGAAAAGCACGTTGCCCTCCTGCGTCGCCACGCCGTCGAGCGCGTTCAGAAAGCCTGAGAACGAGAGCTTCACCTGGCTGTGCGCCGCGTCGCGCTGGCGGAAGAAAGCGTCCACGTCTTCGATCAGCAACAGCGAACGCTGCGGCACGGCCGCCAGCAGGGTGTGGATCTTCTCGTCGGTGACGATGGGCGAGGCCAGGCTGAGCGTACAGACGTTGAGGTGCAACTCGGACGCGAGCGCCGTGACCAGCGAGGTCTTGCCGGTGCCGGGCGGGCCGTAGAGCAGGTAGCCACGCCGCCACGGAATGCCCAGCTCGGCGTAGCGCTCGTGTGCGCCGTAGAAGCGCTGCAGATCGGCCAGCAGGGCTTCGGCCTGCCCGGCCTTGAGCACCACGGATGCAAGCGGTCGGCGCGAGCCCAGGCGCGCGCGCATCCAGTCGCCGCCATGAAAAGGGTTGGGGATGAAGACCGAGAGCGTGTCGCTTTCGCGTTGGGCGCGCGCGTCGATGGCGCGCTGCAAAAAGGCCGCCAGGTAGCCGCCGGAGCGCCCGAAGTGCGAGAGGCTGATGCGCTCGAACACGCTCTGCGTCACCTGCAGTTCGCGCCGTATCCAGACCAGCCGGCCGTCGATCCACAAAATGTGCAGGCCTTCGCCGGGCGAGAGGTAGGCGCGCGGCGCCTGGCCGGCACGCAGGTCTTCTTCCAGGCTCTGGTAGGCCGTGCCCTGGCGCACGCTGCGCGCAGTGAACTGGTTGACCTGGCGCAGCGAGGGGTGCGCGTCCATGTGCTCGACCAGTGCGGAAAACAGGAACTCGTCGCGCGAGTCGATGGTGAGCGTGGAGATGAAAAAGCGCTTGCCCCAGGACATCACCAGCCCGGGAACGTCCTTGAGCCAGAACGCCAGCGCGCCCGCAGCGGCGAGCAGTGCGGCCTGGGCGGCGGGAGATGACAGCAGTGGTTCCATGGAACTTTTATACCCCCATGGGCATTTATCCGGTGGACCTCAGCCCCTGGGATGGTGCTGTGCCACGATGCTCTTGAGGCGCTCGCGCGCCACGTGGGTGTAGATCGTGGTGGTGGAAATGTCGGCGTGGCCCAGCAGCATCTGCACCGCGCGCAGGTCGGCGCCGTGGTTGAGCAGGTGGGTCGCAAAAGCATGGCGCAGCGTGTGCGGCGAGAGCGGTGTGGTGATGCCGGCCTGCAGCGCGTAGCGCTTGACCAGGTTCCAGAACATCACGCGGCTCATGGCCTCGCCCGCGCGGGTGCCCCGCGAGGTCACGAACAGGTCTTCGCTCTGCTGACCGGCCAGGATCTCGGGCCGGCCCGTGCCCAGGTAGCGCTGCAGCCACTGGCCCGCGATCTGCCCAAAGGGCACCAGCCGCTCCTTGTTGCCCTTGCCGGTGACACGCAACACATGCTCGTTGTGTCCCACGTGAAAGGTCTTGAGCGTCACCAGCTCGCTCACGCGCAGGCCGCTGGCGTACATCAGTTCCAGCATGGCGCGGTCGCGCTGTCCCAGCGGTGTGTCGGTGTCGGGCGCGTTGAGCAGGGCCTCGACCTGCGACTCGGACAATGTCTTGGGCACGCGCATCGGCTGGCGCGCGGCGCTCAGGCGCAGGGTCGGGTCGGCGGAGATGAAGCGCTCGCGCAGCGCCCAGCGGAAGTAGCGCTTGAACACCGTGAGGCGACGGTTCGCCGTGGTCGCGCGGGTCTGGGCGTGGCGGGCCGCGAAATAGGCGTTGATCTGCGCCTCGCCGGCCTCGGGCAGCGCGCGCGCACCACCCTCTCCCGTGGCCAGCCACTCGGCGAAGAGCCGGAGGTCGCGCCGGTAGGCGTCGAGCGTGTTGCGCGCGAGGCCCTCTTCGAGCCAGAGGCCGTCGATGAAGGCGCTGGCGCTCGCTTCGCTGCGGGCCAGCGCGGCAGCGTCCATCAGTCGAGCGAGAGCTTCTGCTTCGTGACCACGCCCTTGTAGACCTCGAATTCGGCCTTGATCTGCTCGGTGAACTGGTCGGGCGTGTTGGCCACGATCAGCGAGCCTGTGTCTTCAATGCGCTTCTTCACGGCCGGGTCGGTCAGTGCCGTCTTGGTGGCGTTGTAGATCTTGTCGACCACGTCCTTGGGCATGCCCTTCGGGCCGATGAGGCCGTAGTAGGCCATGCGGTTCACCGGCTCAAGGCCCACTTCCTTGAAGGTAGGCACGTCCGGCAGCGAGGCCACGCGCTGCGGCGCGGCCACCACGATGGCGATCAGGCGGCCGGCCTTGATGTGCGGCAGGGCCGACGGCAGGTTGTCAAAAATGATCGGCACCTGGCCGCCCACCGTGTCGTTGAGTGCCGGGCCTGCGCCACGGTAGGGAATGTGGGTGACGAAGGTGTTGGTCAGGTTCTTGAACAGCTCGGTCTGCAGGTGACCGATGCCGCCGGTGCCCGAGCTGGCGTAGCTGTATTTGCCCGGGCTTTTCTTGAGTTCGGCGATGAAGGCCTTGTAATCCTTGGCCGGGAAGCTGGGGTGCACCGCGATCACGTTGGGCGTGGCGGCGATGTTGATGATCGGTGTGAAGTCGGTGAGCGTGTTGTACGGGATCTTGGGGTTGATCGCGGGGTTGGCGGCGGTGGTGGACACCGTGGCCATGCCCAGGATGTAGCCATCGGCCGGGCTGCGCGCCAGTTCGGTGGCGCCCACCACACCGCCGCCACCGGCCTTGTTCTCCACGATCACGCTCTGGCCCATGGACTTGCCCAGAGGCTCGGACATGACCCGCGCGATGATGTCCGTGGTGCCACCCGGCGCGAACGGCACCTGCAGGCGGATGATCTTGTTGGGGTAGGCCTGTGCCCAGGTTGCGCCGGACACGGCCAACGATGCGGCGAAACAACCCAGAGCAAACAGCTGACGACGCGAAACCATGGTGGGCACTCCTTGAACAAAGGCAAACAAAACGATAGCAGCGGGCATATTACCCCTGCAGGCTTGCTCGCACTGTAGACAGCCGTCCCCCGTTTGACCATGGGGAGACTACATAAGTACAAACCCCCGGAAGTGCTCCCTTCGCGGCGCTATGCTCAGCCGGTGAACTTCGCGCAACTGCTCTTTCCCGACTTTTCGCTGATCCTTTGCGGCTACCTCGTCTGCCGCTTCACCGCGCTCAACCGCAAGGTCTGGGAACAGGTGGAGAGCCTGGTGTATTTCTTCCTGTTCCCGGTGCTGCTGTTTCACTCGATCGTGAAAAGCCCGCTCGACCTGGAGGCCGCGTCCAGCCTGATGGGTGCCGGCCTTGCGCTGGGTGCCGCCGGGATCGCCCTGTCGTACTCCTTGCCGCATTGGCCCTGGATCGGCCGGCGGATCGACGTGCGACTGCACGCGGCGAGCGCACAGGTGGGCTTCCGTTTCAACTCCTTCATTGCGCTGGCCCTGGCCGACAAGGTGGCCGGGCCTCAGGGCCTGCTGATGATCGCGGTGCTGATCGGCGTGTGCGTGCCGCTGTTCAACGTGG
>NZ_JADMKB010000025.1 GCF_018780075.1 Hydrogenophaga sp. | reverse complement strand
ACCGGCGGCTACCACGGCCGCACCATGATGACCCTGGGCCTGACCGGCAAGGTCGCCCCGTACAAGACCGGCTTCGGCCCCTTCCCGGGCGAAATCTTCCACGCCCGCTTCCCGAACGAACTGCACGGCGTGAGCGTGCAGGACGCGATCGACTCGGTCGAGCAGATCTTCAAGAACGACATCGAAGCCAGCCGCGTCGCGGCCATCATCCTGGAGCCGGTGCAAGGCGAAGGCGGCTTCAACGTGGCGCCGAAGGAACTGTGGCAGCGCCTGCGCGCGCTGTGCGACCAGCACGGCATCCTGCTGATCGCCGACGAGGTGCAGACCGGCGCAGGCCGCACCGGCACCTGGTTCGCGGTCGAGCAGACGGGCGTGGCGCCCGACCTGATCACCCTGGCCAAGTCCATGGCCGGCGGCTTCCCGATCTCGGCCGTGGTCGGCCGCGCCGAAGTGATGGACGCGCCCGCCGCTGGCGGCCTGGGCGGCACCTACGCCGGCAGCCCGATGGCCTGTGCCGCTGCGCTGGCCGTGCTCGACGAGTTTGAAAAATACGACCTGCTGCAGCGCAGCCGCGACGTCGGCGCGCGCATCACCGCCAGCCTGCAGACGCTGGCCAAGAAACACAGCTGCATCGCCGACGTGCGCGGCCTGGGCGCCATGGTCGCCATGGAGCTGTGCAAGAACGGTGACGTGCACCAGCCCGACGCCGAACTGACCAAGGCGCTCGCCGCCGAAGCCACGAAACGCGGCCTGATCATCCTGACCTGCGGCACCTACGGCAACGTGGTGCGCATCCTGGTGCCGCTGACCGCCAGCGACGCCGTGCTGGACGAAGGCCTGGCGATCATCGCTGCCTCGCTCGACGCGCTGCAAGGCGCATGAGCTCCACCGATCAGCCCCCTGCCAACGCCAGCACCGTAGCGGCCCCCCGCCCGCTCGCGGGCGTGCGCGTGCTCGACCTCTCGCGCGTGCTCGCCGGCCCCTGGGCCGGTCAGTTGCTGGCCGACTACGGCGCCGAAGTCCTCAAGGTGGAACGCCCGGGCGCCGGTGACGACACGCGCAGCTGGGGTCCGCCCTGGTGGGGCGAAGGCGCCGACCGCGTGGCGGCGTACTTCATCTGTGCCAACCGCGGCAAGCGCTCGGTGACGATCGACATCGCCAGCGCCGAAGGCATCCAGCAGGTGCGTGAACTGGCGCGCGACGCGGACGTGCTGATCGAGAACTACAAGGTCGGCCAGCTCGCCAAGTACGGGCTCGACGCCACCAGCCTGCAGGCCCTCAACCCGCGCCTGATCTATTGCTCCATCACCGGCTACGGCCAGAACGGCCCGCTGGCGCACAAGGCCGGCTACGACTTCGCGATCCAGGCCGAAGGCGGCCTGATGAGCATCACCGGCAACAAGGGCGAAGAGCCGCAGAAGGTGGGCGTGGCGGTGACCGACCTGATGACCGGGGTCTACGCCACCACCGCCATCCTGGCCGCTCTGCACGAGCGCGCGCACACTGGCAAAGGCTGCCACATCGACGCCGCGCTGTTCGACGTGCAGGTCGCCATGTTGGCCAACCAGGGCGCCAACCAGCTGATCGGCCACAAGACGCCCACCCGCATGGGCAACGCGCACCCCAACATCGTGCCCTACCAGGTGTTCCCCACGCGCGATGGCCACATGGTGCTGGCCGTGGGCAACGACGGCCAGTTCGCCAAGTTCTGCGACGCCTGCGACCACCCCGAGGTTTCGCGCGACGCGCGCTTCTCGACCAACCCGGCGCGCGTGGAACACCGCGCCACGCTGGTGCCGCTGCTCACTGGCTGGACACTGCAGCGCGACACCGCCGACTGGGTGCAGTTGCTCGACCGTGCGGGCGTGCCCTGCTCGCCGATCCTTGATTTGGCTCAAGTCATGGAACATCCCCATGTCGCTGCGCGCGGTTTGCGGCTACAACCCGGAATGGACGCCACACCGCCCATGATCGCGAACCCGATGGTGATGGACGGACAACGCCCCGTGGCCGAACTGCCGCCACCGGCACTCGGCGCCCATCAGGCACGATGGTTGCATGCAACGCCCTGAACCTTTTTTCAGCCCACGACCCACGACCCGATCGCGTTCATGACACAGAGCACCGCACTCGTCACCTTCACCGGTGTGCAGAAAACCTACGACGGCCACACCCTGGTGGTGCGCGACCTCAACCTGGAGATCCAGAAGGGCGAGTTCCTCTCGCTGCTCGGTCCCTCGGGCTCGGGCAAGACCACCACGCTGATGATGTTGGCCGGCTTTGAATCGCCGACCTCGGGCGAGATCAGCCTGGACGGTGTGCCCATCACGCGCACGCCGCCGCACAAGCGCAACTTCGGCATGGTGTTCCAGAACTACGCCCTGTTCCCGCACATGACCGTGGCCGACAACATTGCCTACCCGCTCACGGTGCGCAAGCTGGGCAAGGCCGACGTCGAAGCCAAGGTGAAGCGCGCCCTCGACATGGTGCAGATGGGTCACATGGGCAGTCGCTTCCCGGGTCAGCTCTCGGGCGGCCAGCAGCAGCGCGTGGCGCTGGCCCGCGCGCTGGTGTTCGACCCGCAACTGGTGCTGATGGACGAGCCGCTCGGCGCACTCGACAAGCAGTTGCGCGAGCACATGCAGCTGGAGCTCAAGGCGTTGCACCGCCGCTTGGGCGTGACCTTTGTCTACGTGACGCACGACCAGTCGGAAGCGCTCACCATGTCCGACCGCGTGGCCGTGTTCAGCGAGGGCGTGATCCAGCAGATCGACACCGTGGACCGCCTGTACGAAACCCCGGCCAACCGCTTCGTCGCCAGCTTCGTCGGCGACAACTCGGTGCTCGATGCCCGCGTGATCCAGAACCACGGCGACACCTGCGAGGTGCAGCTGGCCGACGGCGTGCACCTGCAGGGCGTCAACGTCAACCACGCCCAGGTGGGCGATGCCGTGCAGTGCAGCGTGCGCCCGGAGCGCATCGCCCTGGTCGGTGCAGAGGGTGGCAGCGAGAACTGCCTGCCCGCCAAGGTGAACGACGTGATCTATTTCGGTGACCACCTGCGCCTGCGCTGCGTGGTGCCGGACCAGCCCGAACTCAGCGTGAAGGTGCCGCTGCAGCACCTGGGCCAGATGGCCGCCGGCCAGACGGTCCACCTCCACCTGCCTGCCGCGCATTTGCGTGTGTACAAGTGATTTCCCGTTCCTGTTCCTCAACCCCCTGGAGATAAGACCCATGAAACTCAAACCCGTGCTGCTGGCGGTGGCCGTGATGGCCAGCCTGCCCGTGATGGCCCAGAGCCAGTTGACCGTCGTCAACTTCGGTGGTGCCAACGGCGCCGCGCAGAAGAAGGCCTATTTCGAGGCCTACGAAAAAGCCGGTGGCGGCAAGATCACCGCCGTGGAATACAACGGCGAACAGGCCAAGATCAAGGCCATGGTCGAAGCCAAGAAGGTCACCTGGGACGTGGTCGAAGTCGAAAGCCCGGACCTGAGCCGCGGCTGTGACGAAGGCCTGTTCGAGAAGATGGACTGGGCCAAGGTTGGCAACAAGGCCGACTTCCAGAAAGCCGCGGTGCACGAGTGCGGCGTGGGCACCTTCGTGTGGTCCACCGTGATGGCCTACGACGGCGACAAGCTCAAGACCGCCCCCACCACCTGGGCCGATTTCTGGGACGTGAAGAAATTCCCCGGCAAGCGCGGCATGCGCAAGGGCGCCCGCTACAACCTCGAATTCGCCCTGATGGCCGACGGTGTCAAGACCGCCGACGTCTACAAGGTGCTGGCCACCAAGGAAGGTGCCGAGCGCGCGTTCCAGAAGCTGACCGAGCTCAAGCCCAACATCCAGTGGTGGGAAGCCGGCGCGCAGCCGCCCCAGTTCCTGGTGGCCGGTGACGTGGCCATGACCACCGCCTACAACGGCCGCATCGACGCCGCCCAGCGCGAAGGCAAGAACCTCAAGATCACCTGGACCGGTGGCATCTACGACCTGGACTACTGGGTCATGCCCAAGGGCACGCCCAACAAGGACGCTGCTCTGAAGTTCATCGCCATGGCCAGCTCGCCCGATGCCCAGGCCGACTACGCCAAAAACATCAGCTACGGCCCGACCAACAACAAGGCCCTGACCCAGCTCGACGCCAAGGTGCTGGGCATGCTGCCCACCTCGCCCGCCAACAGCAAGGACGCACTGCAGTTCAGCGTCGGCTTCTGGGCCGACCAGGGTGAAGCCCTGGAGAAGCGCTTCTCCGCCTGGGCAGCGAAGTGATGATGGCCGGTGGAACCCTCGATCTGGTCGCCCAGTTGAGCCGTGCCGAGCGGCGGCGCAAGACGCGCGCGTTCGCGTTGACGCTGCCCCTGCTGGCATTCCTGCTGGTGTTCTTCCTGGTTCCACTGGCGTCTTTGCTGGTGCGGGCGGTTGAGAACCCCGAAGTGGCCGATGCGCTGCCCCGCACGGGGCAGGCGCTCGGTGACTGGGACCGCAACAGCCCGCCCCCCACTGCGGCCTACGCCGCTTTGCTGGCCGACCTGTCGGCCATACAGGAAACCGCGCAAGCCGGCGTGCTGGCGCGGCGCCTCAACAGCGAAGTGGCCGGCGGCCGTTCGTTGGTCATGGGCACCTACCGCGCCCTGCCCCTGGGCGAGAACCTGGGCCCCGACGAAGCCAGAGCCAGGCTGATCGAATTTGATGCGCGCTGGGAAGAACTGCCCTACTGGCAAGCCATCGCGAAAAACAGCTCACGCTGGACGCTCGACTACCTGCTGACCGCGGTCGACCTCAAACGCACACCGCAAGGCGACATCGTCAAGGTGGGCGAAGGCGAAGCTGCCTTCAGCGACATCCTCGGCCGCACCTTCCAGATGAGCGCGGTCGTCACCTTTTTCTGCCTGCTGTTGGCCTATCCGCTGGCCTACTGGCTCTCGACGCTCCCCGAGCGCAAGGCCAACGTGATGCTGATCCTGGTGCTGCTGCCGTTCTGGACCTCGGTGCTGGTGCGCATCGCCGCCTGGATCGTGCTGCTGCAGAACAACGGCCTGGTCAACCGCTTCTTCATGTGGCTGGGTGTCACCGACACGCCCATCCCGCTGCTGTTCAACCGCGTGGGCGTGATCATCGCGATGGTCCACATCCTGCTGCCTTTTGCCATCCTGCCGCTGTACAGCGTCATGAAGTCGGTGCCACAGAACTACCTGCGCGCCGCCATCTCGCTGGGCAGCACGCCGTTCTCGGGTTTCGTGCGCGTGTACCTGCCGCAGACCTACCCCGGCGTGGCCGCGGGCGGCCTGCTGGTCTTCATCACCAGCATCGGCTACTACGTGACGCCTGCCCTGCTTGGCGGCCCGAGCGACCAGATGCTGAGCTACTACGTGGCGCAGTACACCAACGTGGAAGTGAACTGGGGCATGGCCTGCGCGCTCGGCGGCGTGCTGCTGACCACCACGCTGATCCTCTACGCGATCTATCGCAAGGTCTCCAAAGCCGAGCTCAGTCTGGGTTGATCAGAAAGCGCACATGTTCAAACTCCCCGACTTCCCCGCCTACTACACCCTGCTCGACAAACTCGGCTGGTTTGCCCTGCGCTTGGGCGGCGTGGCCGTGCTGGCCTTTCTGCTGCTGCCGGTGGTGGTGATCATTCCTCTGTCGTTCAGCGACTCCTCGTTCCTCGCATACCCCATCGAAGGCTGGTCGCTGAAGTGGTACCGCGAGATGTTTGCGTCCGACGACTGGGCGCGTGCCGCGAAGAACAGCTTCATCGTCGCGCCGCTGGCCACGCTGCTGGCGACGACGCTCGGCACGCTGGCGGCCATGGGCCTGGCCCATACGAGGTTCTTCGGCAAGGGCTTCATCACCGGTGTGCTGATCGCGCCGATGGTGGTGCCCATCGTGGTGGTGGGGGTCAGCACCTACCTGTATTTCGCCAGATGGGGCCTGAACGACACCTACCTCGGCCTGATCTTGGTGCACGCGGCGCTCGGCGCGCCATTCGTGGTGACCACCGTGCTGGCCACGTTGCAGAGCTTCAACCAGAACCTGGTGAAAGCCAGCCTGAGCCTGGGTGCGAGCCCGCTGGAAACCTTCTTCCGCGTCACGCTGCCCGTCATCGCACCGGGCGTGATCTCGGGCGCCCTGTTCGCGTTCGCCACCTCGTTCGACGAGGTCGTTGTCACGCTGTTCCTCGCCGGCCCCGAGCAGGTCACGCTGCCGCGCCAGATGTTCACCGGCATCCGCGAGAACATCTCTCCGACCATCGCCGCTGTTGCCACGCTGCTGATCCTGTTCACGACCGCGCTGATGCTGACGCTGGAGTGGCTGCGCGGTCGTCGCAAGTAAACATCGATCGATGCGGGCACCCACCTCCGTGGCCGACAACGTGGAGACCTTCCGGGCCCTGCACCGGAACGGCTGCTTCCTGATGCCCAACGCCTGGGACGCCGGCAGCGCCCGCATCCTGTCGGCTCAAGGCTTTGTGGCGCTGGGCACGACCAGCGCCGGCATCGCGTTCGCGCGAGGCGCTCCCGATGGTGCGCAAGCCATCGGCCGCTCCGAGATGATGGACGCCATCCACCACATCGCCTCGGCCGTGTCGATCCCGGTCAGCGCCGATCTCGAAGCAGGCTTTGGCAGCGAGCCGGGCGATGTGGCAGAGACCGTCGCGCAAGCCATCCAGGCCGGTGCCGTCGGCGGCAATATCGAGGATGCCAGCGGAGACAGTGCGACCGGCTTGCTGGAATTGGCCCGTGCCATGGACCGCATCCGAGCCGCACGATCGGCCGACGCCAGGTTTGTGTTGACCGCACGAACCGACGCCTGCTTGCGCAGCGGCCGCGGCGCTCTGTCGACCGCCATCCAACGTTGTCAGGCGTACGCCGACGCGGGCGCGGACTGCGTTTTTGTGCCGGGCCTGACCCAGGCGCAGGACATTGCCCGCCTGGTCAGCGAAGTTCAGGTGCCGGTCACGGTGGTGATGGGCCTGTCCGCCTCCACCCTGACCGTCGCCGATCTCCGTCAGGCCGGTGCACGACGGATCAGCGTCGGGGGCAGCCTGGCCAGGGCTTGCCTGGGGCTGCTGCGCAGGGCATCGCGCCAGATGCTGGATGAGGGGCGCTTCGACTACGCGGCGGATCAGATCCCCGACGCGGAACTCTGCGACTTCTTTACGATGGACGACCACACCGCACGCCAGCGCAGCGGTCATTGATCATCACTTTTATGCCCTTCACCACCGACACCACCCTCACCGGCCAGCACGTCCGCCTGGTCCCCCTGCGCCCCGAGCACCACGACGATCTGGTCGAAGCGGTGCGCGACGGCGAACTCTGGACGCTCTGGTACACCGTGATTCCGACGCCCGAGGGCATGGCGGCCGAGATCCAGCGCCGCCTGGGCCTGCAGCAGGCCGGCAGCATGCTGCCTTTTGCCGTGCTCGACACCAGCGGCAAGGCGGTGGGCATGACCACCTACATGAACATCGACGCCGCCAACCGCCGCGTCGAGATCGGCTCCACCTGGTACCGCCAGGCGGTGCAGCGCAGCCCGCTCAATACCGAAGCCAAGCGCCTGCTGCTGGCCCACGCGTTTGAGACGCTGGACTGCATCGCGGTCGAGTTCAGAACGCATTTTTTTAACCACCAGAGCCGCCGTGGCATCGAACGCCTGGGCGCCAAACTGGACGGCGTGCTGCGTTCGCACCAGATCAACCGCCACCCCGATGCGCAGGGCGCGCTGCGCGACTCCTGTGTCTACAGCATCGTGGCCAGCGAATGGGCTTCGGTCAAAGCCCACCTGGACTTCCAGCTGTCGCGCCCCCGGGCCTGAAACCATGAGCGAAAACACGCCCTTCAACCAGCCGCTGGGCGGCAATGAGATGCCGCGCTTTGGCGGCCTGGCCAGCATGATGCGGTTGCCGGTCGCGACCTCAGCCGCCGGCCTGAACGCCGGCTTCATTGGCGTGCCGCTGGACATCGGCACCAGCCACCGCCCGGGCGCGCGCTTCGGCCCGCGCCAGATCCGAGCCGAGTCGTGCCTGATCCGCCCCTACAACATGGCGACCGGCGCTGCGCCCTTCGACGCGCTGCAGGTGGCCGACCTCGGCGACGTGGCGATCAACACCTACCACCTGCTGAAGTCGGTGGACCTCATCGAACAGCACTACCGCCCGATCATCGAGGCCGGCTGCATCCCGCTCACGCTCGGCGGCGACCACACCATCGCCCTGCCGATCCTGCGCGCGATGAAGGCAAAACACGGCCCGGTGGCGATGATCCATGTCGACGCCCACGCCGACGTGAACCCCGACATGTTCGGCGAGGCCATTGCCCACGGCACCCCCTTCCGCCGCGCGGTCGAAGAAGGCCTGCTGATCGGCGACAAGGTCTGGCAGATCGGCTTGCGCGGCAGCGGTTATTCGGCCGACGATTTCGACTGGCCGCGCCAGCAGGGCTTCACCATCGTGCCCGCACACGAGGTCTGGTGGACCAGCCTGGCGCCGCTGATGGTGCAGATCCGCGACAAGATCGGCCCCGACACGCCCACCTACCTGAGCTTCGACATCGACGGCATCGACCCCGCCTACGCCGGCGGCACCGGCACGCCCGAGATCGGTGGTCTGAACGTGCCGCAGGCACTGGAGATCGTGCGCGGCTGCCGGGGCCTGAACCTGGTCGGCTGCGACCTGGTCGAGGTGTCCCCGGCCTACGACACCAGCGGCAACACCGCCCTGCTGGGCGCCAACCTGCTGTTTGAAATGCTCTGCGTGCTGCCCGGCGTGGCCTACCGCTGAATCCCCGTTGTCACAAGGAAGACCCCATGAGCCGCCCCCAGGCCGTCCCCACCGTGCAGATTTCCAACGAACGCGTTATCGTCACCGAGTGGCGTTTCGCGCCGGGCGCGGAGACGGGCTGGCACCGCCACGCACACGACTATGTGGTCGTGCCCATGACCGGCGGCGAGCTGCTGCTGGAAACCCCCGATGGCCACCGCACGGCACCGTTGACACCCGGCCAGTCGTACACCCGGAACGTGGGCGTGGAGCACAACGTCATCAACCCCACCGGACACGAAGTTGTGTTCGTGGAAATTGAAATGCGCTGAATCCGCGCTGAACGCACCCTTTCCTTTCGCACCACCATCTGACGAAGAGACATCCCATGGACATGAAGACATCCCCCCTGGCCCTGCTGAAGGACCCGACCCTGCTCAAGACCGACGCGCTGATCAACGGCGAGTGGGTCAAAGGCGCCAGCCGCTTTGACGTGCTCGACCCCGCCACCGGCCTCAAGCTGGCCGATGTGGCCAACCTCGGCCCGGCCGAGGCCGAACAGGCCATCGCCGCCGCCAACGCCGCGTGGGCCGGCTGGAAAACCAAGACCGCCAAGGAGCGCAGCATCGTCCTGCGCAAGTGGTACGACCTGCTCATGGCCAACCAGGACGACCTGGGCCGCATCATGACCGCCGAGCAGGGCAAGCCCCTGCCGGAAGCCAAGGGTGAGGTCGCCTACGGCGCCAGCTTCGTCGAGTGGTTCGCCGAAGAAGCCAAGCGCGTCAACGGCGAGACCCTGCCGCAGTTCGACAACAACCGCCGCCTGATGGTGCTCAAGCAGCCCATCGGCGTCTGCGCCGCGATCACGCCCTGGAACTTCCCGCTGGCCATGATCACGCGCAAGGTCGCGCCCGCGCTGGCCGCCGGCTGCCCCGTCATCATCAAGCCCGCCGAGCTGACCCCGCTGACGGCCCTGGCCGCGGCCGAACTGGCCATCCGCGCCGGCATCCCGGCCGGTGTGCTCAACATGATCACCG
>NZ_JADMKB010000015.1 GCF_018780075.1 Hydrogenophaga sp. | reverse complement strand
ACCCATCTCCAGACTCAGCTCGTCAAGAAACAACCTCTTGACGCTTCACACCTAGGGCACCGCCGGGCCGGCTTTGCCGGACGGCCAGTGCCGCCCCCTTGAGGGGGTCGCGCGCAGCGCGGCGGGGGTGTCTCATCTCACCGCCGCCCCAGCCGCCAGGCGCAGACCACAAACCCCAGCGCGCCCACCACCAGCACCGCGTAGGCGCTGCGCAGCCCGTGGCTTTCGGCCAGCTGGCCCATGAACAGGGCCGCCACCTGGGCGCCGCCGGTGAACGAGAGCATCAGCAGCGCAGAGAGGCGGGGCGCCTCCTGGGGGAAGCAGCGCAGCGCCGTGCCGAGCAGGATGGGAAAGGCCACGGACACGCCCAGCCCGGCCGCGAAGTTGCACAGCGCGAGCACCCCGAACGGCGCGCCCGCCGGCAGCAGCCACACGACCAGCAGCGCCGCGGTGGCCAGCACGCCCAGCCCCTGGATCTTCTGCTCCATCGAAAAACGGCTGTGCCAGAATGCCTGCCAGACCCGGCCGACCACCATGCCCGCCATCAGGAAGCCCAGCGCCAGGCGCGCGCTCTGCGCGTGCACGCCCAGCACCTCGGTGGCGTAGCTCACGAACCAGAAGTTCTGGCCCCACTCGCACAGGCCGCTGCACACACCGGCCACGAGCACCCAGCGCACCAGCGGCTCGCGCAGCAGGCCCGCATACCCCAGGGGGGTTAGCGGTGTGCCGGTGGCGCCGTCGGCGTGTTGCAGCTCGGTGCGGAAGCCCACGGTGCTCAGGCGCCGGCTTTGCAGCGTCATGGCCAGCAAGGCCAGCGCCAGCAGCCCGAACACCAGGTAGGGACCGCGCCAGTTCGGGTCGGCGAGCAGCGCGGCGGCGGCCAGCAGGGGCGAGAGCACCGTGCCCAGGCTGTAGCCCACGTCCACCAGCCCGATGATGCGGGTGCGCTGCTCGGGGTCGTCGCTCATCTCGGCCAGCAGCCCGTGGCCCAGGGTGAACAGCGCCGTCTCGAAGGTGGCGATGCTGACCATGAAGAAGGCCAGCCAGCCGAAGCTGGGCGCGGTGAGCACGCCCACCAGCGCGCCCATCACCAGCGCGGTGTAGATGACCAGCAGGCGCTGCGGCGGGTAGCGCTTGGCGATGGCGCCCCCCAGCAGCGAGCCGATGGCCCCGCCCGCGCTCCAGATCGCCATCAGCCAGCCCACCTGCTGGAACGACACGCCCATCTGGGCACGCAGGCTGGGCGTGACGGCGCCCAGCAGGGCCCCGAACACGCCCCAGGTCACGGCGCAATACAGAATGACCCAGGCCACATAGGGCAGGCCGAGGAACACGGCCAGGGGAGAGCGGGAGGAAGACGGAAGAGACAAGGCAGGGCTTTCGACACAAGAACAATGCAATCGATTGTCTTGCGCCATCCACCGCGACAGCCAGGCGTGCCAAAAAAGAACCCACAAGGTAACCGGATAGGCCAACAACACGCTCACCGGCGCACGTGCCCGACCCCAGGATGCCGTGGAACTGGCTTTGCCAGGCCACAGGCATCGCCCCCTGGGGGGCTGAGGGCCGCGGCTCCAAGTCTGCCTGCGCAGACTTGGACAGCCCGAAGTGACACCGGCTCAGACGGTGGCGCGGCCTGCAAGGCACGCGCCCTTGGGCGCGGCGCGGGGGGTTATCCGAACGGAACGCGCTGAGCCACCGCGCAGAGCAGCTCGTAGGAGATGGTGCCCGCGGCGCGCGCCACCTCGTCCACCGGCAGCTGGGCGCCCGTCGACGGCGACACGCCCCAGAGCACGACCTCGCTGCCCACGCCGGCGGCGACCCCCGCCGCGTCCAGCGGCGCGAGATCCACCGCGATCATGTCCATGCTCACGCGGCCGACGGTGCGGGTGCGCACGCCGTTCACCAGCACGGGCGTGCCGGTGGGCGCGTGGCGCGGGTAGCCGTCGGCGTAACCGCAGGCCACCACGCCCACCCGCATGGGCGCCTCGGCGGTGAAGGCGGAGCCGTAGCCCACGGTGTCGGCGGGCTGCAGTTGCTGGGTGCCGATGAGCCGGCTGGAGAGCGTCATGGTCGGTTGCAGGCCCCAGTCGGCGGCCGTGTGTTCCGGGTAATCGGGCGCGCCGCCGTAGAGCGCAATGCCTTCGCGCACCCAGTCGGCGGCGAGCGTGCTCACGCCTTCGCCGCGCAGCGGGCTCTGCGCGTGGCGCAGGATGGCGGCGCTGTTGCACAGGCTGCGCTCGCCCGGCAGGTCGGCCGTGGCTGCTTCAAAGGCGGCGACCTGGTGGGCGATGCCGCGCGGGCCGTCGGCGTCGCTGAAGTGCGTCATGAGCGAGATCTCTTCGACCTGCGGCAGCGCGTTCAGCCGCGCCCAGGCGGCGCGGAAGGCGGTGGGTGTGAAGCCGAGGCGGTTCATGCCGCTGTTGAGCTTGAGGAAGACGCGGTGCGGCACCTGGGTCTTGTGGGCGGCGAGCCAGTCGATCTGCTCGGTGCAGTGCACGGCGTGCCAAATGTGCAGGCGCGAGCACAGCTCCAGGTCGCGCGGCTCGAACACGCCTTCGAGCAACAGCAGCGGGCCGCGCCAGTCCAGCGCGCGCACGCGCTCGGCCTCGGCCAGGTCGATCATGGCGAAGCCATCGGCCCCGCGCAGGGCGTCGAAGCAGCGCTCGATGCCGTGGCCATAGGCGTTGGCCTTGACCACCGCCCAGACGCGGGCGTCGGGCGCGCGCAGGCGGGCCTGGTTCAGGTTGTGCTGCAGGGCTTCGGGGTGGACGGTGGCGAGGATGGGACGGGGCATGGCGGCGCGGGCGGTTGAGGGCAGCGACGACTGTCGCACAAACCCGCCCGCCCGAGCGCCGAATGCACCGCGATTCATGCCCCTGCAGCGCAGCTACTGAAAACCCATCCGGCGCGCGATGTCCCCCCAACCAGCACACGCCGAAGAACCGGCTTTGCCGGGCCAAAGGCGTGGTCCCCCCGGGGGGGAAGCCGCACAGCGGCGCAGGGGGCTACAGCTCTTCCAGGCTCACATACACCATGGTCTGATTGAGCAGCTGGTATGCGATTTCGCCGAAGGTCATGGGCCCGGTGATCGGCCCCGTGCGCTGGCCTTCCAGCTCGCCGTACAGGTAGTTGAGGATGCAGTTGCAGCTCCAGCTGGCGCCGTGCGCGTCGGGCGGCAGCGCCCGGGCGAAGGCCTGGCTGTAACCGGGCACGGGCTGGGCAATGCGGTAGACCACGTCGTCGAACACCGGCGCGTAAAAATCCACCTGGCCCGCCGCCGCGTCGACGGCCTTGAACGACACGTTGATCATGGCGCCCGAGTAGTCCGCCACCAGCGGCAGGCGGGTGTCCACGCCCTGCTCGACCAGGTACTGGGCCAGGTTGACCAGGCGCCCGTTGACGAAACACTCCTGCGCCGAGAAGCCGGTCGAGGGAAAGCGGATCTCGTCGCCGGGGCCGGGCTGGAACAGGTTGAGGATCTCGATGCGCGGGTACAGGGTCTCGGGCAGCGGGATATGGATGGCCAGCGCCTGGTCCTGGCGGAAGCTCAGGGTCTGGCCGTTGGCCACGACCGGCGCGGCGCTGCCGAGGTCGTCCAGGTGCACCCCGGCGATCCAGCCCACGATCGGCTTCATGTACATGTCCTCGAAGCCGGGCGCCTCGCGCGCATAGAGGGAATGCACCTCGGAGAACGCCGGCACGATCAGCACGGTGAGGCCGTGGGCCGGCGCGTCCAGCGCGATCTGCGAGAGGTTGTGCTGGTCGTACCAGCACAGGCGGGGCGCGGCGCCGGGCACCGGTAGCGCCGTGACGAAGAGCCGGTCGCGCGTGGTCTCGCCACCGCCCTGGCCCATAAAATAGGGAATGCTGCCGGCCAGCCAGTGGCCCTGGGGCAGCTGGCGCAGCAAGGCCTCGTCGGCGGCGATCGACAGGAAGCCACCGCGGCGGATCGCGGCGGCGGTGTCGGCCAGGCTCATCAGCACGCCGCTCGCGGGCAGCGGGGGCACGGGTGTTCTCGCGTTCATGCCGCCCCGTCCAGTCGCAGCTGCGCGAGTTCGTGGTTGAGGACGCGCTCGTTCTTGACGAAGTAGCGGTGCAGCTCCTTGAGCTTGAGCATGCGCACCTCGTCGTCATGGATCAGGTCGAGCTGCGAGCGCAGCCGGGTCAGCATGAGCTTGAGGCTGAGCACCTTGATGTCCAGGCTCATGTCGCCGTCGAGCAGGCGCAGCCAGATCGGGTCGGTCACATCGGGGACCGCGCTGTCGTCGGCCACCGCCGGGGCCGGCACCGCAGCGGGCGCCACCGCGCGCTCCGCCGGCGCGGTGGGCTGGCCCGCGCCGGTGCGGCCGGTGTCCAGCGCGTAGCGGTAGCGCCAGACGTCCTGCAGGCTCAGGTCGAGCAGCGAACAGACCGATTGCACCGACAGGCCCTCGTTGAACAGCGCAAACACCCGGGCCGCCAGCGCCCTTGAAAACGGCATGCCTGGCTCGCCCATCCAGTTCAGCCCCCGGGTCTCGAACCCCACGGGCAAGGCCACGTGCAGGTGGAAACGGACCGCGCCCAGTGCCAGGTGCTGCCACACCACGGTGTCGGTGGGGGCCACACCCTTGCGGCCCCGGCCGAACCAGCCGCGGTCGACGGGCGCCTGCGAGACCCAGACGTCGCAGCGCCGCTGGCGCAGGTCCAGCCGGTACTCGCGCACTTCCCAGGGCCGTTCTATGAATAGCAGCTGCCGCAGCAGTGCCCTGTCAATGCTGATCATGGGGTGTCTCCTTGTTGTTGTGGGCGTCGGATCGCGCGCCAGCGGCGGCCGGGGCGACCACCACCTCGGCGCAAAAGCCATGCCAGCCAGAACCCGCCCTCAGGCGCGCCCGGTTTGCGTCAATCTGGGACACACCCCCGGGCAAACCCTGTCCAGCGGCGGCGCAATGGGGGCGCACATGACGCACCTCGGACAGGGAATCCGGTGCCCGCCACCCTCGGGAAAACGGCAGGACACAATCTGCTTGGCGCCACAATCGCCGTGCTATAACCCGGCATCGTTGGAGACAGCCCCCGGCCTTCCGAGTCCGCCAGCCGCCACACACATCCGGGCGATCGATCCGGTCACAACAAAGCAATTTGATGAAGCGCGGCTTCTACACCATCATGACGGCGCAGTTTTTCAGCTCCCTGGCTGACAACGCGCTGTTCGTGGCCGCCATCGAACTGCTCCGGAGCAACGGCGCGCCCGCCTGGCAAGGCGCCGCCCTCGTCCCGCTCTTTGCCCTCTTTTATGTGGTGCTCGCGCCGTTCGTGGGGGCGTTCGCCGACGCCAGGCCCAAGGGCACGGTCATGTTCATCAGCAACGCGATCAAGATCGTGGGCTGTGTGCTCATGCTGATGAACGTGCACCCCCTGCTGGCCTACACGCTGGTGGGCCTGGGCGCCGCCTCCTATTCACCCGCCAAGTACGGCATCCTCACCGAGCTGCTGCCGCCGTCGCAACTGGTCAAGGCCAACGGCTGGGTCGAAGGGCTGACCATTGCCTCGATCATTCTGGGGGTGCTGCTGGGCGGTCAGCTCGTGGGGCCGCTGATCGCCAGCGCGCTGCAGCAGATCGACCTGCCCTGGATCGACACCGGGCTGGACCGTCCGGCCGAGACCGCCATCGCGGTGCTGGTGTTCGTCTACATGATCGCGGCCATCTTCAACCTGCGCATCCCGCTCACGGGCGTGACGCCCCGCCCGATGCCGCGCAACCCGCTGGTGCTGCTGCAAGACTTCTGGCTCTGCAACGGCCGCCTCTGGCGCGACCACCTGGGCCAGATTTCCCTGTCCACCACCACGCTGTTCTGGGGCGTGTCGGGCAACCTGCGCTACATCGTGCTGGCCTGGGCCGGCGCGGCCCTGGGCTACACCACCACGCAGGCGTCCTCGCTGGTGGGGGTGGTGGCGCTGGGCACCGCGGTGGGTGCCGTGGTCGCGTCGATGCGCATGAAGCTGGACCAGGCCACGCGCGTGATGCCGCTGGGCATCGCCATGGGCGCGCTGGTGATCATGATGAACTTCATCGACAACGTCTGGGTCGCCGCGCCCTTCCTCGTGCTGCTGGGTGGCCTGGGCGGCTTCCTCGTGGTGCCGATGAACGCGCTGCTGCAGCACCGCGGCCACAACCTCATGGGCGCGGGCCGCTCGATCGCGGTGCAGAACTTCAACGAGCAGGCCTGCATCCTGGGCCTGGGTGCGCTCTACAGCTTCTCCACCGCCGCCGGGTTGCCCGCGGTGGTCGCGATCACCGCGTTCGGTGTGATCGTGGCGGGGTTCATGTGGGTGATCATGAAGTGGCACCAGCACAACCTGCGCCACCACGGCGCCGAGCTGGACCGTCTGCTGGAGATCGCACGCCGCGACGATCTGCACGGGTAGACGCGCCCACGGGCGCGGCGCTGGCGCCGCCCTGCGCTGCCGTCGTTCACGCCCACCGCTGGCCAGGGCGTCACAATGGATACCGGTTTCCCCAGCACACCCCCCGACGCCATGGCCCTGTTTGACAAACTGTTCAATCCCCGCGGCAGCAATGGCCCCGAATCGCGCCTGCCCGCCGAGCGGCAAGCCCTGGTGGACGGCTCGTCCAAGGCGCACGACGCCGCCCGCCTGTTGCGAGCCCCCACGGCGCTGATGCAGCTCAGCGAGGCCGAGGCGCTGACGGTGGTCGGCTTCATGCGACCCAAGCGATTCAAGAGTGGCACCACCATCATCCGCCAGGGCGAGACCGCCGACACGGGCTACATGGTGCTGGTGCTCGACGGCGAGATCACCGTCGAGACCCTGATCGCGCGGCGCGTCAACCCGGTCACCGTGACCGTGCTCGGCCCGGGCAGCCTGATCGGCGAGATGGCGCTGGTGGACGGCGCGGCGCGGTCGGCCTCGTGCACCGCCAGCACCAACGTGGTCTGCGCCGTGCTCACGCGCGAGGCGCTGGAAACCCTGATCACCGAACAACCCGCCACCGCCGCCAAGCTCATGACCGCCGTGGCCCAGCGCCTGGCCGAGCGGCTGCGCGACAGCGGCCACAAGCTGCAGATCTACAGCCAGCTGGTGCAGACCATGCAGCAGGAGATTGACACGCTGATGCCGACGCCGGACAGGCGGCAGCGGTAGGCGAGCCCCCACACGCCGCCGCTGCGCGGGTCGCTGCCCCCCAGGGGATTGATCCGGCTTGGGGCGGCCCGGCGCCGGATCGGGGCCCCCGCGCTCCCCCGCTGCGTCGGCCGCGACCCCGTTCAGTCCAGCAACTCGATCTCGCCGTAGTGCAGGCGCAGCACCCCCCGGGTTTCCAGCGCCTTGAGCGCTTTGTTCACGCTCTGGCGGCTCACGCCCATCATGCGCGCCAGCACCTCCTGCCCCAGGCGGATGCGGTGGCGCGGTGCTTCGCGGCTGCCATAGCCTTTCGCCAGCAGGCGCAGCCGGCGCTGCAGGCGTTCTTCCAGCGGCAACATCGCCAGCTCCTCCAGCACCGCAAACGCCACCCGCAGTTTGCGGCAGGCCAGCCGGGCCAGCTCGCGCCACAGGGCCGGGTGCCGGTCGAGCCAGTCCACCAGCGCGTCGCGCGGCACCACCAGCACCTGGGTGTCGCCTTCGGCCACCGCGTCGTGGGTGCGCGGCAGGCCGTCGATCAGGGCGATTTCGCCGAACCACTGGTAGGGCTCCAGGTAGGCCAGCTCCGCCGGCTCGCCATCGGCATTGAGCGCGCCGATGTGCAGACCGCCGGCTGTCAGGCAGCACAGGCCGTCGGCCAGCCCGCCGCGCGAGAACAGCGATTGCCCGTGGGCCAGCGAGCGCATGTGCCCCAGTTGCAGCAGCACATCCTGCAGCGCCGTCGGGCAGGTCGCAAACCAGTCGTCGCTGGCCAGGGCAAGGCGCAACGCGGCCGGTACAGGTTCGGGGTGGGGCATGGGGTGGCGCCAACCCGCCGCAGCGGGGCGGGATTGTCGAAATTTTGACAGACAGCATGCCGCCCGGGCGCGCATGCTCGCGGCTCCCAGAAGAACACTTGGAGACAGCCATGGACAACGCCACCCGCCTGCTGGTGCAGTACGCGCACTACCACCGCGACCCGCGCAACATCGCCACCCACTACGCCGGCATCCCGCTCATCGCCTTCGCCCTGGCCGCGCTGCTGGCGCGCCTGCGCCTGGACACTGCGGGATGGGTCATCAGCGCCGACTGGGTGGTCTGGGCGCTGGTGGCGGCGTGGTACCTCACGCTCGGGCAGCGGGCGCTGACCGGGATCACCGCCCTGGTCCTGGCCGTGCTGGTGGCCCTCGCGCACCCGCTGGGCACCGCGCCGCTCAACGCATGGCTCGGCTGGAGCCTGGGCTGCTTCGTGGTCGGCTGGGTGTTCCAGTTCGTCGGCCACCACTGGGAGGGCCGCAAGCCCGCCTTCGTGGACGACCTGCGCGGCCTGCTGATCGGCCCGATGTTCGTGGTGGCCGAACTGGGCTTTGCCCTGGGCACCGGCAAGGCCCTGCAATCGAAGATCGACGCGGCGGCCGGACCGGTTCAACGGCGTCGCCCGTCGCAGCGCCAGGCATGAACCCACGCGCGCCCACCCCCAGACCCGGCGCCCGCCCCATGGCGCGGGCCAGCGCCGCCGCCGCGCTGCGGCTCCTGCTGGCCTTCGCCGCCGCGTGGTGGACACGCGAGCTGCCGCTGTTTGCGCTCACGCCGCCCGGCGGCGGCGCGGCCGACGTGATGCCCCACCAACGGCAGGACCTGCACACCACCTTCTTCACCATCTGGGCCGCGCTGATCCTGGTGGTGCCGGCCCTGTGCCTGCTGCCGTTTCGCGACCGATCAGACACCGCGGCCCGCTACTGGCTGGCCTTCTGGACCGTGTCACTGGCCGTGTTTCTGGTGCATTTCTACTGGGCGGTGGTCGTCATCTTCGGCAATGACTGGCAGCGCATCCTGCACACACCGCGCGTGAGCGCCCCGCGCCTGGACACCGTGTTTGCCGCCTGGTGGGTGGTGGACGTGCTGATCGCCTGGCTCTGGCGCTCCGAAGCCCTGTGGGTGCGCGTGCAGCGTTGGGGCGTGCATGGGCTGGCCCTGGTGCTCTTCTTCATGGGCGCCGCCCGCGAAGGCGAACTCGCTGCCTCGCGCACGCTGGGCTGGCTGCTCGCCGCGGGCGTGATCGTCAGCGCGATGCTGGCGCTGCGCGACCACCGGCGCGCCCGCACCGCATGAGGCTCAGGTGTTCGGCGCCGTCTTGGCGCTCCAGACCATCGTGATCGCCAGGATGCCGATCACCACCGCCAGCGACACTGCGACCGGGATCTTGAACACGTCGATCAGCACCATCTTGCTGCCGATGAACACCAGGATCACGGCCAGGCCGTAGTTCAGCAGGTGGAAGCGGCTCGCCGCGGCCTGCAGCAGGAAGAACATGGCGCGCAGGCCCAGGATGGCGAACACGTTGCTGGTCAACACGATGAACGGGTCGCTGGTGATGGCGAAGATGGCGGGGATCGAGTCCACCGCGAAGATCACGTCCGTCAGCGCCACCATGGCGATCACCATCATCAGCGGCGTGGCGATGCGCTTGCCGTTCTCCACTGTCCAGAACTTCTCGCCGTCGTAGTCCTTGCTCACCGGCAGCAGCTTGCGCAACAGCCTGAGCGCCGGGTTGTCGTTCAGGTCCGGCTCCTGGCCGGCGGCCCACCACATCTTCACGCCCGTGAGGATCAGGAAAGCGCCGAACACATACAGGATCCAGTGGAACTCGGCCAGCAACCAGCCGCCCACCAGGATCATCCCGGTGCGCAGCACGATGGCGCCCACGATGCCGATCATCAGCACCCGCTTCTGGTAGGCCGGCGGCACCGAGAAGTAGCTGAAGATCAGCAGGAAGACAAAGATGTTGTCCACCGCCAGGCTCTTCTCGATCAGGTA
>NZ_JADMKB010000078.1 GCF_018780075.1 Hydrogenophaga sp. | reverse complement strand
CGGATGTCGAGCCACAGCACGTCGGGCCGCAGCGCCAGCGCCTGCGCCACGGCGGCGTCGCCGTCGCCCACCGTGGCCACCACGCGCAGCCCGGGCCAGGCGCGCGCCAGCTCGGCCTGCAGGGCCTGTGCCAGCAGGGGCTCGTCTTCGGCGATCAGGGCGGTGGCGTTCATGGCGTGT
This sequence comes from Hydrogenophaga sp., assembly GCF_018780075.1. Lineage (GTDB taxonomy): Bacteria > Pseudomonadota > Gammaproteobacteria > Burkholderiales > Burkholderiaceae_C > Hydrogenophaga. The sequence goes on along the minus strand of NZ_JADMKB010000078.1, from coordinate 9,823 downwards.
GCAAAGGCAGGGTGAGCCGGGCGCACGTGCCGCTGCCGGGCTGGCTGTGCCAGTCCATGTGGGCCTGGCCGGCGTAGGCGGTGGCGATGCGCTCGCGCACCTGGGACAGGCCGAAGCCCGGCTCGGGCGTGGGCCTGCAGCCCACGCCGGTGTCGCTGACTTCCAGCTCCAGCCCGGCGGCGCCCTGGCGCGCGGCCACGCGGATCTCGCCGCCCTGCAGGCTGGGCTCCAGCCCGTGGCGGATGCAGTTCTCCACCAGCGGCTGCAGCAGCAGCGGCGGCACCGGCTGCGCGCTCAGCGCCTCGGGCAGCTCCAGCGTGTAGCGCAGGCGCGGGCCCATGCGCACGGCCATCAGCTCGAGGTAGTCGCGCAGGCGGGCGAATTCGTCGGCCAGGGTGTGGCGGCCCGACACTGCGTCGGTGCGCGAGGCGGTGAGGGTGGCGCGCAGGTAGTCGTTGAGCCGGTCGAGCATGGCGGTGGCGCGCGCGGGGTCGGTGCCGATCAGCGCGCGCAGGTTGGCCAGGGTGTTGAACAGCATGTGCGGCTCGAGCTGCGATTCGAGCAGCTTCAGGCGCGCTTCGTTGGCCTGATGACGCGCCTCGGCCATCTTGCGCTGGAGGTAGGCGCCCTTGTTGACGGCGTAGAAGTAGAACGAGCCCACGACCCCGGCCAGCGCGGTGATCAGGATGGAGCTGCGCAGCTCGCTCGTGGTCTGGCCCGTGCCGGGTGGGTACCACTGGAAGTACCGACACACCGCGTCGGCAAGGGTGGTGCCCACGAGGTAGCCGATGACGATGCCGGCCAGCACCAGCGCCAGGCCCGCATAGCCCTTGGGCCAGCCGGTTTCGGCGGCCGAGGGAAACAGATCGCGCCCGAGGTCGATCACGGCCCAGGTGAGGGTGGCGATCAGCAGTGAGTACACCAGGGGCGGCCCGTAGGGGCGTTCGGGCATGAAGGCGTACTGCAGCGTCGCGACCATCAAGGCGAAGGCCATCACTTGCAGGAAGTGCCGCAGCTTGGCAAGCCAGTTGATGGCGGGCGCGGTTCTCAAGGCCTGCCTTGTTGGCGCTGGAGGCGCTCGCGTTCCTGCTGCACCAGGTGCTCGCGCAGGCCGCCACCCGCGCCGATGAGAAAGACGGACAGCCCGTGCAGCGTCAGACCCAGGCCCCAGCCCAGCAGCGGAAACACGGACCAGGGGCGGGTGCCAAAGCCGTTGGCCGACAGGCCCAGCAGCACCAGGTTGACCAGCACGTAGACCGCGGCGTGCGTGTACCAGCCGAGTTTGGCGCCGGCGCGCCGGCGCGCGAGTTTGTCGATTTCTTGCGAAGACAAGGGGGTGTTCATGGTGGTCGATTTCATTCTAGGTGAGAGGGTGTTCATGGGGCGGTGCTCAGGTGGGTGCGGAAAAAGGCGGCTATTCTGCGGTCGACCTCGGGCAGCACGGCGCGGTCGAAGCCCGGCGGGTCGGCCAGCAGGTCGGCCTCCAGGGCGCCCATCACCTCCGGCGGGACCGGCGGCGACAGCAGCGCGCCATGGCCGGCGTCTGGCAGGTGGGCGATGCGCTCGCACGGTGTGCAGGCCTGCGCGATGCGGTCGCTGTGAAAGCGCGGGGTCAGCCACCGGTCGCGCCCGACCGTCACCAGACCCAGCGGGACGCGCGGCGTGGCGAGCGAAGCCGGGTCGAAGTCGGCCGACGCGGGCACACCGGCCACCACCGCCGCCACACGCGGATCGTGGTGGGTGTGCCAGGTCGCGTCGTCGAAGCGCTGGCCGATCACGTTCACCGCTGCCGCCTTCTTCACGCCGTCGAGCACGCCGCCGGTGAGCCGCGTGAACAGGCCCACGCAGGCCGGGAAGTCCTCGGCGATGTGGGCCTCGCAGTGGGCCTTGAAGCGGGCTGGCGACCAGCGACCGCCCGCGAGGCTGAGCGCCGTGTGGCCGCCGGCCGACATGCCGTACATGCCGACCTTGTCCAGCGCGAGCAGGGGGGCGAAGCGCGGGTCGCGCGCGACGGTATCGATGGCGCGCGACACCTCGGCCGGCCGCAGCTTCCAGCTGTCGGGGCCGGGGTTGCGGGTGTTCTTGTAGTTGTCCCCCTGGTGTTCGGGCATGGCCACCACGAAGCCGGCCTGGACCAGCGTGCGAGCCAGATCGGCATGGACCCAGGGCGCACCGCCCGAGCCGTGCGAGATGACGACCAGGCGGCCGTTGCCACGGGCGGGCACACTGCCGGGCGCGAGCCGCAGGCGAAACGGTCCACGCGAGACGGGCACGTCGTCGGCATCGGTGGGGTAGTACACGGTCACGGGGCCATCACTGCCCTGGCCCGGGAGTTCGGTCAGACCGGTGCCCGCGTGGGCGGTGGCGCTCAGCAACGATGCCAGCAGGCCGGCGAGCAGGGGCGTTGTCTTGCGGGGGTTCATGGTGGCGGTCTCCGGGTCAAGCAGGTTCAGCGAGGCTGGCGTTGCAGGGCGAGGTGTTCGGTCGCCGGTGGCACGGTGGGCTGTGAGGCGTGGTGGGTGGGGATCACGCCCAGCCACTGGTTCCAGACCAACTGGCCGAGGAAGCGCTCGGGCATCAGGGCAAATGCACCGGCGCCGATGCAGCCGCCGATGTAGAGCAAGACCATGGTCAGGCGGTGGCCGCGGATGTTGCCGCGCAGCAGGAAGCGGAACGCGAGGAACAGCATGCCCAGCACCACTGGAATCAGCAGGTGGATGGCGGAGAAACCGGCGATGTTGGGCACCACGGGGTCGCTGATGAAGATGGCCGAGAGGGCGGTGACCAGCATCAGCGTGACCCAGGCGTAGCCGGCGGCTCGGTGCAGGCGCGGACGCTGGTCGGCACCGCGCTGTGCTGCGTGGCCGCGCCGCGCCCAAAACGCCACCGGGCCGATGACCAGGGCGCCGAGCGCGGCGCTGAGGTGGATGGCGATGAGGGGGGTGAGTGACATGGTGGGCTCCTTCGGTTCCCGGTCGTTCCGGGACCGTGGCGCGACTGTGCCGCCAGCCCGGTGGCTGCGCGAGCCGATTGCGACGGAACGCTGCGGCGCGGGTGTGAAACGCCGCCAGCGGGCGCGAAGGGCGGGCGTGGCGCGAGGGCCGGGTGCTTCAGACTCCGCGATGGGGCCGGGGTGGACGGCGGTGTTCCTACAATGGACGCGACCCACCCCACCACAAAGGAACACCGCATGTCCGACACCGCCCGACGACAGTGGCTCAGGACCGGGGCGCTCGTGGCCGCAGTGCTGTCCGCCTGGGCCCTGACCGGTTGCTCGGTGCTGCAACCCGGCCCGCGCACCGTCGAGATCTCCGAGAAGAAGCTGATGGAGGCGATCGCGCGCCAGTTTCCGCGCAGCAACCGCACCCTGGAGCTGTTTGACGTCACGCTGGACACGCCCAGACTGCGCCTGATGCCGGCGGAAAACCGCATCGGCACGCAACTGGATTTCACCGTGGGCGTGCCGCTGGTCGAGACGCGCACGCAGCGCGGCACGCTCAGTCTGAGCTACGGCCTGCGCCTGGAGCCGACCGACAACACGGTGCGGCTCACGGATGTGCGCCTGGAAAGCATGGATCTGCCCGAGACGTCGCCAGCCCATGCGGCGCGTTTCAAGCGCCTGGGCGGCGCGCTGGTTCAGGGCTTGTTGCCCGATCTGGTGGTCCACCGCCTCAAGCCCGAAGACCTGGAGGCGGTCGGGCGCCGGGGCTACCAGCCCGGCGCGTTGCGCGTGGTGCCCGGCGGGCTGGAGCTGCGGCTCGACCCCTTGCCGCGTTGACCAGGCGCCGTCTTGAGGGTGCGGCGGCGGTAGGGGGTACGATAGAACACTATGAACAGGCCAGCGGTTGGCCTGTTCTTTTTTGTGACGCGCGCCACGCGCTGGATGCTGTATGGACGTTGTGTTGTTGATCAAGGCCGCCATCATGGGCGTGGTGGAGGGGCTGACCGAGTTTTTGCCGATCTCGTCCACCGGTCACCTGATCCTGGCCGGGAGCCTGCTGGGGTTTCATGACGAGCGGGCCAAGGTGTTCGAGATCGCGATCCAGACCGGCGCGATCTTCGCGGTGATCATCGTGTACTGGCAGCGCCTGCGCGCCACGCTGCTGGGCCTGGCCTCGCAGCCCACGGCGCAGCGCTTCACGCTCAACGTGGTCATCGGCTGCCTGCCCGCCGTGGTGTTGGGCCTGTTGCTCGGCAAAGCGATCAAGGCGAACCTGTTCACCCCGACGGTGGTGGCCACGGCGTTCATCCTGGGGGCCTTCGTCATCCTCTGGGCCGAGCGGCGCCAGCAGGCCAGCGTGCGAGTGCACGACCTGGACGACATGACCGCAATGGACGCACTGAAAGTGGGGCTGGCGCAGTGTTTCGGCCTGATTCCGGGCACCAGCCGCTCGGGCTCCACCATCATCGGCGGCATGCTGTTCGGCCTGTCGCGCAAGGTGGCCACCGATTTCAGCTTCTTTCTCGGCATCCCGATCCTGATCGGGGCGGGCGCCTACAGCCTGTACAAGGCGCGCGACATGCTCTCCATGGCCGATCTGCCGCTGTTCGCGGTGGGCCTGCTGTTCGCGTTTCTCAGCGCCTGGGTGTGCATCCGCTGGCTGCTGCGTTACGTGGCCAGCCACAGCTTCGTGCCGTTTGCCTGGTACCGCATCGCCTTCGGTGCGCTGATCCTGCTGACCGCACACTTCGGCTGGGTGGACTGGAACGCTTGAGGTAACCCCCCCGCAGCGCTTCGCGCTACCCCCCGAGGGGGCGGCACTGGCCGTCCGGCAAAGCCGGCCCGGCGGTGCCCTGGGTTGAAGCGCTTCATGCGTTGCGGTCCGTGCTCCGGCGCAATGGAATCCTGCCTGAGCCGGTTCCTATTCGGCGCCGTCGGGCAGTGTGAAGCAGAAGGTGGCGCCTTGCCCGGGGGTTCCTTGGGCGCGCATGCTGCCGCCGTGCCGCTGCACGATGCGGCGCGCCGTGGCCAGACCGATGCCCAGGCCCGAGAATTGGTGGGCCTGGTGCAGGCGCTGGAAAGGCTGGAACAGCTTGTCCGCACGCGCCATGTCAAAGCCCGCGCCGTTGTCGTTCACGCAGTAGTGCCTCTGGCCATGGGTGTCTTGAGTGAAGACGCGGATGTGCGCATCGGGCACTTCGGCCGAGTACTTCCAGGCGTTGTGCAGCAGGTTCTGCATCAGGGCGTCGATCAGGGCGGGGTCGGCCTGAATCTCGATGTCGGGTTCGATCGACCAAGTCACCCGGCGCCCGGGGTCCGCGGCGGCCAGCTCTTCCAGCTGCCGCGTGGCGACGCCGCTCAGGTTCACCGGCACCCGCTGTACCTCACCACGCGTGTATTGGGAGAGCTGGAGCAGGCCGTCGATCAGCTCGCCCATCTTCTTGCTGGCGGCCATGATCCGGCTGAGATGGCCATGGCAGGCGTCGTCCAGCGACGGGTGGTCTTCCTGCAGGGCCTGGGCAAAGCCATTGATGATGCGCAGCGGTGAGCGCAGGTCGTGGGCCACGGCGTACGAATAGCTCTCCAGGTCGTCGTAGGCACCTTTGAGGTCGCGCGTGCGTTCCTGGATGCGCTGTTCCAGCGAGGCGTTGAGGCGCTGAATTTCGAGTTCGGCCTGTTTGCGTTCGGTCACGTCCTGTGTGACACCCAGCGCTCGCACGGCCCGACCCTGCGCATCGCGCTCGAATTCGGCCTGTACCGAGTGCCAGCGCTCTTCATCGCCGAGCAAGAGCCGGTATTCGACGTCGTAGCGGAGGCGGCCTTTCAATGCCAGCGGCCACTGCCGCTGCACCAACGCTCGGTCCTCGGGATGGATGAGTGCCAGCAGGTCGTCGGCGCCGTAGTTGGTGGTTGGCATGCCGAGAAACGCCGGGGCGTCGCCCAGGGAGGAGAAGCGCCCCGTGATCATGTCGGCCTGCCAGGGAGCCAGCCGCGCCATGCGCTGCGCCTGGCGCAACAACTGTTCGCTGACGCGCAAGGCCACCTCAGTGGCCTTGCGGTCGCTCACGTCCTGCACCACCGCGATCAGGTAGTCGGGTTCCCCCGCGGGCGTGCGCACCAGAGACAGCGTCAGGTGCACCCAGACGATGTGGCCCTTTTGGTGGATGTAGCGTTTCTCGATGCTGTAGTGGTCGATCTCGCCCGACAGGGTGCGCGCCAGCAGGTCCAGGTCCAGCCCCAGGTCGTCGGGATGGGTGAAGTCCCGAAAGCTCATGGTCTCCATGTCCTGTCGGGTGTAGCCGATCAGATCGCAGTAGGTCTGGTTGACGCGGATCCAGCTCCCGTCCAGGCGGCTGTGGGCCATGCCGGTGGCGCTGTGCTCGAAGGTGTCTTCCAGTTGCCGGGTGCTGAGCCGAACCGCTTCATCGGCTTCATGCCAGAGGCGTCTTTTCTGTTGCATGAGCGCGATGGCGCTCACCACCACCAGTTGGGTGAGAAAGTGCCAGAGGTTGAGCCAGAAGGCCTCGGTCGGGTTGTCAAACGCCAGCGCCGCGTAGGGTTTGACCAGGAAAAAATTCACCAGCACCATGCCCAGCACGGTGCTGACCATGCCGGCGGCGAAACCGCCATAGAGTGCCGAGAGCGCGACCGCGAGCGAGATCGTGATGAAGCGCCCACCGGACTCGGCCGGTGCCAGCGCCATGCGCAGCCAAGCGGCCAGCAGCGTGAGCGCAATGGCAGCACCGAAACGCCTCCAGCCGGATTGTGTGCGGGGTTCCCAGTCCAGCAAGCTTTGCCAGAGGCGCTTCAGGACTGGAGGGTTGGGGGAGGGCGCGATCATGGTCCAGCCATCGTAGCCAGTGCGACGAGTATTTGGAAACAGGGCTTCCCGGGCGCACAACGGCGAGGTGACTTATTTATCGGATCACGACGGCATGGACTTGAGTGCCGCCTCAATGCTGGCCGCCGTTTCCTGCGGGCGCTCCATCGGAAAGAGGTGGCTGCCTTCGATCATGCGCAAGCGCTCGGGGTGGTCTTTGCCCACCAGCTTGTAGGTCATGGTCATCCCGACCTGCTTCATCTCCTGCGACTCGGTGCCGCCGAGGAAGGCGGCAGGGCATTGCAGCGGGTGGCGCCGCAGCAGGCGGTCGAGGTTGTGGGGCAGGGTGTTGTAGATCGCGGTTTCCACGTCGCGGTCGAAGCTGAGCACGCGCCGCAAGCCCTTGGCCGTGGATTCGTCGTGGGTGCCATGGGCGATGTAGTCGCGCAGCACCTGGGGGTCCCACCGGGCGAAGGCGCTCTTGCCGGCGAAGTGGTTGAAGGCCGACGGTGTGTCGGGCCAGGCGTTACGCCGCCGTCGGCTGACCTTGCCGGGGGACACCGAGCCCACCAGATGGGTGCGCTTGGCCAGTTCCAGCGCCTTGGCACGCCAGCCGCCGAGCACCGGCGAATCGATCAGCAGCACGCCCTTGACCGCATGCCCGCCGAGCTGCGGGTGGCGCGCGGCGCACATGAGGCTGAGGAAACCGCCCAGCGAATGGCCCACCAGCCAGGCGCCCTGGCCGTGCGCCTCGATTTCCGGGGCCGCAAAGTCGGCCAGCTGCTGCACCAGGTGGGACCAGTTGCTGGTGACCGGGTAGGCCGGATCGTGGCCGAATTTCTCCAGCGCCCGCACCGCATAGCCGCGCGCGCGCAGCGACTTGAACAGCACGCCGTAGGTGCTGGCGGGGAAGCTGTTGGCGTGGGAGAAAACGATCAAGGACATCGACCCACCCCTGCGCCGCGCCGCTGGCGCGTCTCCCCCTCAAGGGGGCGATGCGAGTGGCCCGGCAAAGCCGGTTCCACCGCATCCCCGTGTCGGGACACTACGCCCCGGAGGATGGCCTGACCTCGCACCGGTTGCGCCCTGGTCGCCATCAGATCAGTTTTTCTTTTGCGTTCGAAATCTTCTTCAAAGGCTGGTTGCGCCCCGTGTTGCAGATCAGCGGCACCTCGGTGTGGGCGCCGTCCCATGTCGGGTCTTCGATGCTGTCGAACACCTCGCGCAGCTTCTGGCCCCAGGTGCTGTGGACCATGCGGAAGTAGGGGTTGTTCTCGTCGATGCAGGTGATCTTGTCGCTCTGCAGCTGGTTGGCTTCGTAGACCACCATGTCCAGCGGCAGGCCCACCGAGAGGTTGGACTTGAGCGTGGAGTCCATCGACACCAGCACGCACTTGGCGGCCTCGTCCAGCGGCGTGTCGGGGGTGATCACGCGGTCCAGCACCGGCTTGCCGTACTTGGATTCACCGACCTGGAAGAAGGGCGTCTCGGCCGTGGCCTCGATGAAGTTGCCGGCCGAATAGACCTGGAACAGGCGCATGCCTTCGCCCTTGATCTGGCCGCCGAAGATCATGGACACATTGAAGTCCACGCCCGAGCGTTTGAGCGATTCGCCGTCGCGCTCGTACACATGGCGCACCGCCGAGCCGAGCACGCGCGCGGCGTCGAACATGCTTTTCGCGTTCCAGATCGTGATCGGCTCACCCCCTTCGTGGTCCTCGACCTGCTCAATCTGCAGGATCTCGCGGATCGACTGCGAGATCGAGAGGTTGCCGGCCGACAGCAGGCACATGAAGCGCTCGCCCGGCTTTTCGTAAACGATCATCTTGCGGAAGGTGCTGATCTGGTCCAGGCCCGCGTTGGTGCGCGAGTCGGACAGGAAAACCAGCCCCGCATTGAGTTTGACGGCGACGCAGTAAGTCATGGTTGCAGGCTGAGTTTCTTGAGTTGGTAGAGCTGGTCCAGCGCTTCGCGCGGGGTCAACGCGTCGGGGTCGATGCCCTGCAGCGCGGTCTGCAGGGGGTGGATCTGGGGTTCGGCGCTCGGCGGCGGCGGGGCAAACAGGTCCACCTGGCTGCGGCTCTGCTCGCTCTGGCTCTCCAGCGCGGCGAGCGCGTGGCGCGCGTGCTGCACCACCGCGGCCGGCACGCCGGCGAGCCTTGCAACTTGTATGCCGTAGCTGCGGCTGGCCGGGCCGGGCTCGATCTGGTGCAGGAACACGATGCCGCTCTTGCCACCGCCCTCGACCGCGCTCACGTGCACGTTCACCGCCGCGTGGTGGCCGGCCGGGAACTCGGTGAGCTCGAAGTAGTGGGTGGCGAACAGGGTGAAGGCCTTGGCTTTGTCGTGCAGGTGGGCGGCGATGCCACCGGCCAGCGCCAGGCCATCAAAGGTGGAGGTGCCGCGGCCGATCTCGTCCATCAGCACGAGGCTCTGTGGCGTGGCAGCGTTCAGGATCTGGGCCGCCTCTGTCATCTCGACCATGAAGGTCGATTGCGCGTTGGCCAGGTCGTCGGCGGCGCCGATGCGGGTGTGGATGGCGTCGATCGGGCCGAGGCGGCAGGCCTGCGCCGGCACGTAGCTGCCCACGCTGGCCAGCAGCACGATCACCGCCACCTGCCGCATGTAGGTGCTCTTGCCGCCCATGTTGGGGCCGGTGATGACCTGCATGCGCTGTTTGGGTCCGAGCACCGTGTCGTTGGCGATGAAGCTGCCGCCGCTGGTTTCGTTGAGCCGCGCTTCCACCACCGGGTGGCGCCCGCCGCGGATGTCGATGCAAGGCTCGGGCACGAACTGTGGCGCGCACCAATTGAGCGTGAGCGATCGTTCGGCCAGCGCGCACAGCGCATCGAGCGCGGCCATGGCGCGCGCCAGCTGCGTGAGCGGGGCAATCCAGGCCTGCAACTCGTCGAGCAGGTGGTCGTACAGCCACTTTTCGCGCGCCAGCGCCCGGTCCTGCGCGGACAGCGCCTTGTCTTCAAACGCCTTGAGTTCGGGTGTGATGAAACGCTCGGCGTTCTTCAGCGTCTGGCGGCGGCGGTAGTCGTCGGGCACCTTGGACG
>NZ_JADMKB010000060.1:5808-46160 GCF_018780075.1 Hydrogenophaga sp. | reverse complement strand
GCTGATCTGCGGCACCACACCACTGGCCATCACGTTGCGCTGGAACACGTCGGCGTAACCACCGAGCGAGGCCACGCCTTCCTGGATGCGGGCGCCGCCCGAGTCGTTCAGGCCGATCACCGGCGCGCCGACCTTCATGGCCTGGTCCATCACCTTGCAGATCTTTTCGGCATGGGCTTCGGAGAGCGCGCCACCGAAGACCGTGAAGTCCTGGCTGAACACGAACACCAGGCGGCCGTTGATCATGCCGTAGCCGGTGACCACGCCGTCGCCGGGGATCTTGTTGTCCTGCATGCCGAAGTCGGTGCAGCGGTGCTCGACAAACATGTCCCACTCTTCAAACGTGCCTTCGTCGAGCAGCACCTCCAGCCGCTCGCGCGCGGTGAGCTTGCCTTTGGCGTGCTGAGCGGCGATGCGCTTTTCACCGCCGCCGAGGCGGGCCGCGGCGCGCTTTTGCTCCAGTTGGTCCAGGATGTCTTGCATGCGTTTTCTCCAGAAAAATCGTTGTTGGTTCAGTCAAACAGATCGAGCAGGCGGCGAGCGGCGGTGGATGCGGGCAGCTCGCCGGCCAGCACCTGACGGGTCGTGTCGTCGAGCCGCGCGCGGATCTGCGGGTGTTCACGAAAGCGTTGCTTCAAGCCAGCGTCGATGCGCTCCCACATCCAGGCGCCCGCCTGGTGCTGGCGGCGCGCAGCGAGGCGGCCGTTGGCGGTCTGCACGGTGCGGAACCGGGACACCTCGGCCCAGAAACAGTCCACGCCCTGGTTGTGCAGCGCGCTGATCTGGATCACCTGCGGATGCCAGATGTTTTGATCGTGGTGGGCGTGCTCGGGATGGCCATGCAGGCCCAGCAGGCGCAGCGAAGAGGTGATCTGCGCGCGGGCGCGGGTGGCGGCGTCGGGGTCGATGTCCGCCTTGTTGATGACCACCAGATCGGCCAGCTCCATCACGCCCTTCTTGATCGCCTGCAGGTCGTCGCCCGCGTTGGGCAGCTGCAGCAGGCAGAACATGTCGGTCATGTTGGCCACCGCTGTCTCACTCTGGCCCACGCCCACGGTCTCCACCATCACGATGTCGTAGCCTGCGGCTTCGCAGACCAGCATGGCTTCGCGCGTCTTCTCGGCCACACCGCCCAGCGTGCCACTGCTCGGGCTGGGACGGATGTAGGCCTGCTCGTGCACGCTCAGGTGCTCCATGCGGGTCTTGTCGCCCAGGATCGAGCCGCCGGACACGGTACTTGAGGGGTCGATGGTCAGCACCGCCACGCGGTGGCCCTGTCCGATCAGGTACAGGCCCAGCGCCTCGATGAAGGTGCTCTTGCCCACGCCGGGCACGCCACTGATGCCGAGCCTGAAGCTGCGGCCGGTGTGCGGCAGCAACGCGGTCAGCAACTCATCGCCCTGCGCTCGGTGGTCGGCGCGGGTCGATTCGAGCAGCGTGATGGCCTTGGCCATAGCGCGGCGCTGAACCATTGCACCGCCCGAAACGATGCTGTCCAGATAGGCTTCTACCTTGGTTGAATCGGTCATACCCGGAAATGTCGGCAGCCCAGGACACCGCGGAACCGGCTCTGCCGGGCCGCTGGTGTCGCCCCCTTGAGGGGGTGGCGCGCTGCGCCGCAGGGGTGGCTCATCCCAACGCCTTCTTGATTTGTTCCAGCACGTCCTTGGCGCTGGCCGGGATCGGCGTGCCCGGGCCGTAAATGCCCTTGACACCGGCCTCGTACAGCATCTCGTAATCCTGGCGTGGGATGACACCGCCCACGAACACGATGATGTCGTCGGCGCCCTGCTTCCTGAGCTCGGCAATGATGGCCGGCACCAGGGTCTTGTGGCCGGCGGCCAGCGTGGACACGCCGACCGCGTGCACGTCGTTTTCAATCGCCTGGCGCGCGCATTCTTCGGGCGTCTGGAACAGCGGGCCCATGTCAACGTCAAAGCCCAGGTCGGCGAAGGCCGTGGCCACCACCTTGGCGCCACGGTCGTGGCCGTCCTGTCCCAGCTTGCTGATCATCACGCGCGGGCGGCGGCCTTGCACCTCGGCAAACGCATTGATCTCGCCCTTCAGGGCGTCCCAGCCTTCGGCGGAGTCGTAAGCGGCAGCGTACACACCGGTCACCTTTTGTGTATCGGCGCGGTGGCGCCCAAAAACCTTTTCCAGCGCATCGCTCACCTCGCCCACGGTGGCGCGCAGGCGCATGGCCTGGATGCACAGGTCCAGCAGGTTGCCCTGACCGGATTCGGCGGACGCGGTCAGCGCGTTGAGCGCGGCCTCGACCTTGGCGGCGTCGCGGCTGGCCTTGATCTGCTTCAGGCGCGTGATCTGCCCTTCGCGCACCGCCACGTTGTCGATGTCGCGCGCTTCGATGGCGTCTTCGGTCTTGAGTTTGTATTTGTTGACACCGACGATCACGTCCTTGCCGCTGTCGATGCGGGCCTGCTTCTCGGCCGCCGCCGCCTCAATCTTCAGCTTGGCCCAGCCGCTGTCCACGGCCTTGGTCATGCCGCCCATGGCCTCGACCTCTTCGATGATGGCCCAGGCCTTGTCGGCCATTTCCTGCGTCAGGCTTTCCATCATGTAGCTGCCGGCCCAGGGGTCCACCACGTTGGTGATGTGGGTCTCTTCCTGGATGATGAGCTGGGTGTTGCGCGCGATGCGGGCGCTGAACTCGGTGGGCAGCGCGATGGCCTCGTCGAACGAATTGGTGTGCAGGCTCTGCGTGCCGCCGAACACCGCGGCCATGGCTTCGATGGCCGTGCGCACCACGTTGTTGTAGGGGTCCTGTTCGGTGAGCGACCAGCCGGAGGTCTGGCAGTGCGTGCGCAGCATCAGGCTCTTGGGGCTCTTGGCGTTGAAGCCCTTCATGATGCGCGTCCACAGCAGGCGGGCCGCGCGCATCTTGGCGATCTCCAGGTAGAAGTTCATGCCGATGGCCCAGAAGAAGCTCAGGCGCCCGGCGAACCCGTCCACGTCCATGCCCTTGGCGATGGCCGTCTTCACGTACTCCTTGCCGTCGGCCAGGGTGAAGGCCAGCTCCAGCGCCTGGTTAGCGCCCGCCTCCTGCATGTGGTAACCCGAGATCGAGATCGAGTTGAACTTCGGCATGTGCTGGGCCGTGTACTCGATGATGTCGCCGATGATCTTCATCGACGGCTCGGGCGGGTAGATGTAGGTGTTGCGCACCATGAACTCTTTCAGAATGTCGTTCTGAATCGTTCCCGAGAGCTGGTCTTGCGAGACGCCCTGCTCTTCGGCCGCCACCACGTAACCGGCCAGCACCGGCAGCACGGCGCCGTTCATGGTCATCGAGACACTGACCTTGTCCAGCGGGATCTGGTCGAACAGGATCTTCATGTCCTCGACCGAGTCGATCGCCACGCCGGCCTTGCCCACATCCCCCGTCACGCGCGGGTGGTCGCTGTCGTAGCCGCGGTGCGTGGCCAGGTCGAACGCCACCGACACGCCCTGCCCGCCCGCGGCCAGCGCCTTGCGGTAGAAGGCGTTGGACTCTTCAGCGGTGGAAAACCCCGCGTACTGGCGGATCGTCCAGGGCCGCACCGCGTACATCGTGGCCTGCGGGCCGCGGATGAAGGGCTCGAAACCGGGCAGCGTGTTGGTGTGTGGCAGGTTCGCCGTGTCGGCCGCGGTGTACAGCGGTTTGACGCTGATGCCGTCGGGCGTGACCCAGTTCAGCGCGTTCACGTCACCGCCGGGAGCGGATTTCTGGGCCGCCTTGGTCCAGGCGTCAAGGGTGGCGGGGGTGAATTCGGGCGTGTTCTGGCTCATGGCGGGTGCGTGGGACTACAAAGGGACAACAAATTCGCGTCGGCGATTTTATATCATTCATAATTATTGATGCAAAATATTCCTGCCCGCTTACAATCACGGCCAGTCACACACCCACAGATCCCCTCGCTGTAAATCCATGTCCGCCCTTTCGCTCGCCCCCCGCGCCCTGTACGAAGAAGTCGCCGAGCTGCTGCGCCAGCGCATCTTCAAGCGTGAGCTGGAGCCCGGCAGCTGGATCGACGAGCTCAAGATCGCTGAGGAATACGGCATCAGCCGCACCCCCCTGCGGGAGGCCCTCAAGGTGCTGGCCGCCGAAGGCCTGGTGACCATGAAGGTGCGCCGCGGCGCCTACGTGACCGAAGTGTCCGACAAGGACCTGGCCGACGTCTACCACCTGCTGGCCCTGCTCGAATCCGACGCCGCCGGCGTCGTGGCACAGCGCGCCAGCGACACCGAGCTGGCCGAACTCAAGGCCTTGCACGCCGATCTCGAAGCCGCCCTCCCCGACCGCGACCGGTTTTTTGCGGTCAACGAGCGTTTTCACATGCGCGTGCTCGAAATCGCCGACAACCGCTGGCGCGAGCAGATGGTGGCCGACCTGCGCAAGGTCATGAAGCTCAACCGCCACAACTCGCTGTTCAAGACCGGCCGCATCGACGAATCGCTGGCCGAACACCGCGCCATCATGGCGGCCCTGCTCGCGCGCAACGCCGCGCTCACGCAGCAGCGCATGCACGAGCATTTCCAGAACGGGCTCGAAGCCGCCGCGTGATGACCTGAGGGGCCAGGGAAGGTGGTCACGGGCTGATAGATTCGGTTGGCAACAGGCTTGACCACGCCGGGTCAGGCCGTTCACCGAACCCATCAGGAACCAGCATGAGCACCGCACCCACCGCCCAACCGGGCATCTTCGAACCCGTTCCGGCCCAGGGCCGCTACCTCACCTGCCAGTTGCGCGTCGGCGCGGACCCGCGTGCCGTGCTGCGCCGGCTCGCCGGTCAGTCCGACGGTCGACACACCATCGTGGGGCTGGGTGCATCGCTGGTGCGCGAGCTGGATGCGTCGGTCCCGGGCCTCAGGAGCTTCCGGGGCGTGGACGGTGCGCGCGTCAAACTCCCGGCCACGCCCGCGGACCTGCTCATCTGGCTGCGCGGCACCGACCGCGGTGAGCTGTTGATCCGCAGCCGCCACCTGGAGGCCTTGCTCGCACCGGCGTTCGACGTGCAGGACATCACCGACGCCTTCAACCACCTCCATGGCAAAGACCTGACTGGCTACGAAGACGGCACCGAAAACCCCGAGGGGGCCGATGCCGAAGCGGCCGCCGTGCTGCCCGACAGCGCGGGGCCGCTGGCCGGCAGCAGCTTTGTCGCGGTGCAGCGCTGGCGCCACCACATGAGCCGCTTCGAGGCCATGTCCAGACAGCAACAGGACCACGCCATCGGCCGGGAGCGCGAGAGCAACGAGGAGCTCGACGACGCGCCCGAGTCGGCCCATGTGAAGCGCACCGCGCAGGAAAACTTCGATCCCGAGGCCTTTGTGCTGCGGCGTTCGATGCCCTGGGCCGAGGGCAACGAAGGAGGCCTGGTGTTTGCCGCCTTCGGCTGCTCGTTCGACGCCTTTGAAGCCCAGCTGCGTCGCATGTCCGGCGCCGAAGACGGCATCGTCGACGCGCTGTTTGGTTTCACCGAGCCCGAAACGGGGGCGTATTTCTGGTGCCCGCCGGTGTGCAACGGCGAGATCGATCTGCGCGCCATCGGGCTCTGACCGGCCAAGGGTTTGTCCGGGGAGCGGGCTTGACAATTGTCAAGTCACATACCCCCAGGGGCATCCATCATCCAAGTGACTCTCACACCGACCACTTGGAGACAACCCCATGGCTCACATTGTCATTCTGGGCGCCGGCATCGGCGGCATGCCCATGGCCTATGAAATGAAGGCGCTCGCCCGCGCCGGTGACACGGTCACCGTGATCAGCGAGGCGCCCAAATTCCATTTCGTCCCCTCCAACCCCTGGGTGGCCGTGGACTGGCGCCAACGCAAGGACATCGAGGTGGACATCGCCCCGGCACTCCAGCGCAAGGGCATTCAGTCCATCATCCAGCGCGCCAAGCGAGTGCACCCCGACGCCAACCAGATCGAGCTGGAAGACGGCAGCCGGGTGGACTACGACTACCTGGTCATCGCCACCGGCCCCAAGCTGGCGTTCGACGAAGTCGAAGGCCTGGGCCCGCACGGCGGCCACACGCAGTCAATCTGCCATGTGAGCCACGCCGAAACCACCAAGACCGCCTGGGACCAATTCGTGGAGGCACCCGGCCCCATCGTGGTGGGCGCGGTGCAAGGCGCGTCGTGTTTCGGCCCGGCCTACGAGTTCGCGATGATCATGGACACCGACCTGCGCCGGCGCAAGATCCGCGACCAGGTGCCCATGACCTACGTGACACCCGAGCCCTACATCGGTCACTTGGGCCTGGGCGGCGTGGGTGACTCCAAGGGCATGCTCGAATCGGCCCTGCGCCAGCGCCACATCAAGTGGATCTGCAACGCCAAAACCACCAGGGTGGAGGCCGGCAACATGCACGTGACCGAGCACAACGACCAGGGCCAGCCCATCAAGGAGCACGTGCTGCCCTTCAAGCACAGCATGATGCTGCCGGCCTTCAAAGGGGTGGACGCGGTGTTCGGCATCGAGGGCCTGACCAACCCGCGCGGCTTCATCACCATCGACGCCCACCAGCGCAACGCCCGGTTCAAGAACATCTTCAGCGTGGGCGTGTGTGTCGCGATCCCGCCGGTGGAGGTCACGCCCATCCCGTGCGGCACGCCCAAGACCGGCTACATGATCGAGTCCATGGTCACGGCCACGGCGCACAACATCCGCGAACTGATGGACGGCCAGGAGCCGACGCACAAGGCCACCTGGAACACGGTCTGCCTGGCCGACTTCGGCGACACCGGCGCCGCCTTCGTGGCGCTGCCGCAGATCCCGCCGCGCAACGTGAGCTGGTTCAGCGAAGGCAAGTGGGTGCACCTGGCCAAGGTGGCGTTCGAGAAGTACTTCATGCGAAAAATGGAGAAAGGCACGTCCGAACCGATCTACGAAAAGATCATCATGGACTTCATCGGCATCACCAAGCTCAAGACCAAGATCACGGGCCGGTGATGGCCAGGGAATCGATACCCGGGGGATTCACCTCCCAGTGCTGCACCACCTTGCCATGGCGGTCCACGCTCTCCAGCCGAACCCCGAAGCCCCAGAGCCGCGCCACGTGCTTGAGCACCTCCTGGGCGCTGTCCTGGAGCGGTCGGTCGTGCTGGCGGATGTGGCGCAGCGTCAATGAGCGGTCGCCCCGCACCGCGACGTTCCAGACCTGGATGTTGGGTTCCTGTTCGTTCAGGTCGTGCTGGCGCGCGAGGGCCTCGCGCACGCGCCGGTAACCGGCGTCGTCGTGGATGGCCGACACCTCCAGGTCGAGGCTGTGCTCATCGTCAACGACCGCAAACAGGTGCATCTCGCGCATCAGCCGCGGCGACAGGAACTGGCCGATGAAGCTCTCGTCCCGGAAGTGCCGCATGGCGTGGTCCAAGGTCGCGTGCCAGTCCGAGCCGGCGATGTCGGGAAACCAGCGCCGGTCCTCCTCGGTGGGGTCCTGGCAGATGCGTTTGAGATCGCTGAACATGGCAAACCCCAGCGCATAGGGATTGATGCCGCTGTACCCCGGGTGCTTGACCGGCAGCTGGGTCACCACATTGGTGTGGGAACGCAGGAACTCGATCATGAAACCGTCGGTGAGGCGCCCTTCGTCGTACAGGGTGTTGAGCAGGGTGTAGTGCCAGAACGTGGCCCAGCCTTCGTTCATCACCTGGGTCTGGCGCTGCGGGTAGAAATACTGAGCCACCTTGCGCACGATGCGCACCACCTCGCGTTGCCAGGGTTCGAGCAGCGGGGCGTTCTTTTCAATGAAATACAGCAGGTTTTCCTCCGGCTCCACCGGGAACCGGCGGCTGGACTTGTCCACCTGCTTGACCGAGGACTTGGGCAGGGTGCGCCAGAGGTCGTTGACCTGTTGCTGCAGGTAGGCTTCGCGGTCCTTGCGGCGGGCCTCCTCTTCGGCGAGCGACGGCTTCTGGGAACGGCGGTAGCGGTCCACGCCGTGGCTCATCAGGGCATGACAGGCGTCGAGCAACTGCTCGACCGCCTCCACACCGTGCAACTCTTCGCACTCGTTCACGTAGCCCCGGGCGTAGACCAGGTAGTCGATGATCGACGACGCGTCGGTCCACATGCGGAACAAGTAGTTGCCCTTGAAGAACGAGTTGTGGCCGTAGCAGGCGTGCGCGATTACTAGGGCCTGCATGGTCATGGTGTTCTCTTCCATCAGGTAGGCGATGCAGGGATCGGAATTGATCACGATCTCGTAGGCCAGCCCCATGTGGCCACGCCGGTAGTTCTTCTCGGTGGCGATGAACTGCTTGCCGAACGACCAGTGCCGGTAGTTCACCGGCATGCCCACGGAGGCGTAGGCGTCGATCATCTGTTCCGCCGTGATCACCTCCAGCTGCACCGGGTAGGTGTCCAGCCCGTGCTGCCGTGCCACCCGCGCGATCTCGGCGTGGTAGGTCTCGATCAGCTCAAAGGTCCAGTCCGACGGACAGGGCAGCGTCTGGCGCGGGGCGGCCAGCGCCGAGCCGTCCGGGGCATCCGGCGGAACTGGCGCAGATTCGGAGCGGGCGTTCATGCCGTGCCTGCCTTTCTGAACAGTTCCCGGAACACCGGGTAGATGTCGGCGGCCTCGGTGATCTTGCGCATGGCCAACCGGGGGTCCTGCTCGCGCACCCGGGTGTATTCCTGCCAGAGGTTCTGCTCGTCACCGGCCACCTGCACGTAGGCGAAATAGCGCACCAGCGGCAGCAGCTTCTGCTGCAGCAGCTCGCTGCAGCGGGCCGAATCGTTGTACCAGTTCTCGCCGTCCGAGGCCTGGGCGCCGTAGATGTTCCAGTCGCCCGGCGGGTAACGCGCCAGGATGATGTCGTGCATGAGCGTGAGCGCGCTCGACACCACGGTGCCCCCGCTCTCGGTGGCCTGGAAGAACTCCGGTTCGTTCACCTCGGCGGCCTGCGTGTGGTGGCGGATGAAGACCACATCGGTGCGTTCGTAGTGCCGCTGCAAAAACAGGTACAGCAGGATGAAGAAACGCTTGGCGATGTCCTTGCGGTCTTCGTCCATCGAGCCCGACACGTCCATCAGGCAGAACATCACCGCCTTGGCCGCGGGCAGCGGGATCCGCACCCGGTTGCGAAAGCGCAGGTCCAGCGTGTCCAGAAACGGGATCTGCCGCAGCCGGCGCTGCAGGGCCTCGATGCGCTCCTTGAGCAGGCGGATCGTGGTGGGCGGCGTGGCTTCGCTGCGCTCGGCATCGGCCAGCTCGGTCTGCAGTTCGTGCAGCAGGCGCCGGACATCGCCCCCCATTGCGATGCGACGGCCCAGCGCGGTGCGCAGGGACCGCACCACGTGCAGGCTGGCGGGGTTGCCCTCCGAGATGAAGCCCGCGCGCTGCGACTTCCATTCGGGCGCGTCGGGCAGCAACTGTGTGCGCACCAGATGCGGCAGCGCCAGGTCGTCGAAGAACACCTGCATGAACTCGTCGCGCGTGATGCGAAAGACAAAATCGTCTTCGCCCTGGCCGTCCGGGCTGCCCTGCCCGCCCGCACCGCCGCCGCCGGCGCCACCGGCTGGCCGGTCGATGCGGTCGCCCCGCACGTACTCGCGGTTGCCCGGGTGCACCGACTCGCGCATCCCGCCCCGCCCGTGGCCGAACACGGGCTCGGACACGTCGCGCCGAGGCAAGGTGATGTCTTCGCCCTGCTCGATGTCCCGGATGCTGCGGCCCGACACGGCCTTGCGCACCGCGTCGCGGATCTGCTCGCGGTAGCGACGCAGGAAGCGCTCTCGGTTGCCGATGGACTTGTTTTTGCCCGAGAGCCGGCGGTCGACGATCTGCTGCAGCATGCTGACCTGCCTTCCGTGTGTCAGGACCTTCAGGACCTGCGGTTCACGAACTCTTGCGCACGCGCAGGTACCAGTCGCACAGCAGCCGGACCTGGCGTGTGGTGTAGCCCTTGTCGACCATGCGATTGACAAAGTCTTCGTGCTTCTTCTGCTCGTCGGCGCTGGCCTTGGCATTGAACGAGATCACCGGCAACAGGTCTTCGGTGTTGGAGAACATCTTCTTCTCGATCACCGCGCGCAGCTTTTCGTAGCTGGTCCACAGCGGGTTCTTGCCCGCGTTGTTGGCCCGCGCACGCAGCACGAAATTGACGATCTCGTTGCGGAAGTCCTTCGGGTTGCTGATGCCGGCGGGCTTCTCGATCTTCTCCAGCTCGGCGTTGAGCGAGGAGCGGTCGAAAATTTCGCCGGTGTCGGTGTCTCGGTACTCCTGGTCCTGGATCCAGAAGTCGGCGTAGGTCACGTAGCGGTCGAAAATGTTCTGGCCGTATTCGGAATACGACTCCAGGTAGGCGGTCTGGATTTCCTTGCCGATGAACTCGGCGTAGCGCACCGCCAGCGTCTCCTTGATGAAGCTGAGGTATTTCTGTTCGGTTTCGGCGGCGAACTGTTCGCGCTCGATCTGCTGCTCCAGCACATACATCAGGTGCACCGGGTTGGCCGCCACCTCGGTGCTGTCGAAGTTGAACACCTTGGACAGGATCTTGAACGCGAAGCGGGTGGAAATGCCGGTCATGCCCTCGTCCACCCCGGCGTAGTCGCGGTACTCCTGGAAACTCTTGGCCTTGGGGTCGGTGTCTTTCAGGTTCTCGCCGTCGTACACCTGCAACTTGCTGAAGATGCTGGAGTTTTCCGGCTCCTTGAGGCGGGTGAACACCGCAAACTGCGCCAGCATCTTCAGCGTGCCGGGGGAGCAGATGGCCTGAGCCAGCGAGGAGTTGCGGATCAGCTTCTCGTAGATCTTGATCTCCTCCGAGACCCGCAGGCAGTACGGCACCTTGACGATGTAGATCCGGTCCAGAAACGCTTCGTTGTTCTTGTTGTTGCGAAACGCCTTCCACTCGCTTTCGTTGGAGTGCGCCATCACGATGCCGTCAAACGGTATCGCACCAAAGCCTTCGGTGCCCTTGAAGTTGCCTTCCTGGGTGGCGGTCAGCAGGGGGTGCAGCACCTTGATCGGCGCCTTGAACATCTCCACGAACTCCAGCAGCCCCTGGTTGGCCAGGCACAGGCCGCCCGAATAGCTGTAGGCGTCCGGGTCGTCCTGGGCAAAGGTCTCCAGCTTGCGGATGTCGATCTTGCCGACCAGCGAAGAAATGTCCTGGTTGTTTTCGTCGCCCGGTTCGGTCTTGGCGATCGCGATCTGGCGCAACACCGACGGGAAACGCTTGACGACACGGAAGCGCCGGATGTCACCGCCGAACTCTTCCAGCCGCTTGACCGCCCAGGGCGACATCACCCGCCCCAGGTAACGCGGCGCAATCCCGTACTGCGATTCGAGCAACGGGCCATCTTCGGCCGCGTTGAACAGGCCGAGCGGCGATTCGTTGACCGGTGAGTCCTTGAGCGCGTAGAACGGCACCTGCTCCATGAGCTGCTTCAGGCGCTCGGCGATCGAGGACTTGCCACCGCCCACCGGGCCCAGCAGGTAGAGGATCTGCTTGCGTTCTTCCAGCCCTTGCGCGCCGTGGCGGAAGTAGGACACCACCTGTTCGATCGGCTCCTCCAGGCCATAGAAGTCCCGGAACGCCGGGTAGATCTTGATGACCTTGTTGCCGAAAATGCGCGACAGCCGCTGGTCGTGCCGGGTGTCGAACAACTCCGGCTCGCCGATCGCCACCAGCATGCGTTCCGCCGCGGTGGCGTAGACCAGTGGATCCCGCTTGCAGGCGTCGAGGTAGTCTTCGATCGACAGCTCTTCCTCGCGTGCCTGCTCGTAGCGGTTCAGGAAATGACGGACGACGTCCATACAACCTCCAAGACGGAGCGGTCGCCAATCGGAAGGTCACCCGCGTCCAGGCCCGCTCCCCGCCGACGCCGGTGTCGGGCGACACGCAACCACCGCCCGATCAGGACCTGCCGCATCTGATGTCATTGGTTTCGGCGAGCCCTCTGCGTGTGAGGAAGCTGTCTCAGAAAAGTTCAGTCCCGCCGTCCGAAATCAGGCCTCGGCCACCACCGCATCGGTCTGCGAGCGGACGTGGACCTGGGCCATGGCCCACACCTCTCGCGGCGGCAGGGGTTTCAGGCGGTGGTCGCTCCAGACCTGGCGCCACTTGCGCGCGCCGTGCAGACCGTGGCGCAGGCCCAGCATGTGGCTGGCGACGGAGTACCAGTTCACGCCGTCTTCGGCGTGGGCACGCTCCATGTAATCCACCATGGCCAGCTCCACCGCGTCGCGCGCGGGTGCTTCGCGTGACGGGTCGCCATAGAAACGGGCGTCCCAGTCCACCATGAGCCAGGGGTTGTGGTAGGCCTCGCGACCGACCATCACACCGTCCACCTGCGCCAAGTGCTCAGCGATCTGCGAGTTGGTGGTGATGCCGCCGTTGACCGCGATGGTGAGGTGCGGGAAATCGCGTTTGAGCTGGTAGGCCAGTTCGTAGCGCAGCGGCGGGATTTCGCGGTTCTCTTTCGGCGAAAGGCCCTGGAGCCAGGCGTTGCGGGCATGCACCAGGAAGGTGTTGCAACCCCCTTCGGCCACGGTGCCCACAAAATCGCGCACGAAGTCGTAGCTCTCGACCTTGTCGATGCCGATCCGGTGCTTGACCGTGACCGGAATGTCCACCGCATCCACCATGGCTTTCACGCCGTCGCGAACCAGTTCGGCTTCGCCCATCAGGCAGGCCCCGAAAGCACCACGCAACACGCGCTCGCTCGGGCAACCGCAATTGAGGTTGATTTCGTCGTAGCCACGGTCCTGGCCCAGCTTCGCGCACTGCGCCAGGTCGGCCGGCTCGCTGCCGCCCAGCTGCAGGGCCACGGGGTGTTCCTCCCCATTGAAATGCAGGTGTTGCGCCGCGTTGCCGTGGATCAGCGCACCGGTGGTCACCATCTCGGTGTACAGCAGCGTATGGCGGGTCAGCAGCCGGTGAAAAAAACGGCAATGGCGATCGGTCCACCCCATCATGGGGGCAACAGACAGGCGCCAGAAAGAGGAAGCGGGCGCCGAAGGGACATCGGACACCGGAGAACCAGAAGACAACATGCCGCGATTATCCCAGCACCACCTTTCAACGAGGGTGATGCCTTCGAGGGGAATCCGCTGGCCACAGGCCTGCGCCGGCAACCCCGGGGTCGGGTTGGTCCCAAAAAAAGCCGCCGAGCGCCCCGCAGTGTGTGTGCGGTTCGCTCGGCGGCTCGGTCACGGATGACCGTCAGGCAGCGCTCAAGGCTTGAACGAATACTGCAGGCCGATGCCCACGTAGTTCAGCGCTTTCCAGTCCTGGCCGGAGCTGGTGCTCTTCTTGACGTAGTGGTCAAAGTCACCACGCAGCGCCAGGTTGTTGCTCAGGTTGTACGTCACACCCAGACCCACGGTCGGGCGGGTTTGGGCCGAGCCGGCCGTGTCTTGCGGATGGTCCACGCGAGCGACGCCCAACTTGGCAAACACGCGGGCTGCCTCGCCGATGTCCTGGCCCACGGTGGCGCGCAGGCCCAGCGTGCGAGCCTGGGACTCGAAGCCGTTTTCGTAGTTCAGGCGTTTGCCAGCTTGCACGAAGGCTTCCGCGCCCCACAGCTTGTTGAACTGGTAACCGGCACCGGCTTGCAGGGCCAGCTTCGAGTCGTGGTCATCGTGCTGGGCGATGCCGTTGACGGCGTCGTTGCCGATCAGATCGCGCTGGGCACCCAGGGTACCGAACACATACGGGAAGGCGACCACGGCAGGCTTGGCCACCGGCGCTGGCGCAGGAGCCGCCACCACCGGAGCAGGAGCGACCGCCACCGGAGCGGGTGCGACGACGACCGGTGCCACAGGAGCGGCAGCCTTGGGTGCCGGAGCCGGCACGCCGCGTGGGAACAGGCCAGAGAAGTTGTTGTCGCAGTCGCGCATGGTCACGCGCACGATCTTGCCGCTCTTGTCCTTGTAGGCATTGATCGGCATGGAGGCGCTGTACGGAATCCAGCGACCCTGAAGCGCCTTGCTCACGCCGCCGCGGCCAAAGGCGTGCGGAGCGCCCTTGTCACAGGCGCCGCGGTTGTATTCGGCACCCAGGTCCTTGAGGGTCATGCCGGTCACCGTGGCTTCGCCGGCGCGGCGCTTGGGCGCCATGCGGGTGGAGGGGGTATAGAACTTGGCGGAACCGTCGAGCACCGCAGCATCACACGCTTCGGCGGTGGCGTAGCCCACATTGCCGTCGGCGTCTTTGATGACATTGGTTTGCGCCGCAGCGGCGGTTGCGCCAGCAGCCAACATGGTGGCGATTGCAACGCTTCGTAGGTTGAAAGTCATTGAAAAAAACTCCAAAAAAACAAAAAAATGGCCATCGGACAGCGGCCGGAATCCCCACCCAACAGGGAGATGGCTCCTTGTCGAGTATTGCGGACCCGTTCGCTCGATCCCTGTGAAGAAATGAAAAAAACGCTTCCTCACCTTCCGTTGAAGGGCAAACCACACAAATGTGTGACAAAAACCCCTTGCACGACCGCCTATTACACACCATGCCC
The DNA here is from genome assembly GCF_018780075.1 of Hydrogenophaga sp. Taxonomy (GTDB): domain Bacteria; phylum Pseudomonadota; class Gammaproteobacteria; order Burkholderiales; family Burkholderiaceae_C; genus Hydrogenophaga. The sequence goes on along the minus strand of NZ_JADMKB010000060.1, from coordinate 31,693 downwards.
GCTGTCAATTCGGGTAATTCACCTACAACCGCCAGATAGCAACACAAAAAACGAATCGAAAAGTAAAAAGCCCCGCCAGGGCGGGGCTTTCATGGGGGCGAGTCCCCATCAACCCATGTGCAGACCGCCGTTGACCGAGAAGTCCGCGCCGGTGGCGTAACCGCCCTCTTCGCTGGCCAGCCAGGCGATGATGGAGGCGATTTCGCTCGGCTTGCCCAGGCGCTTGACCGGCACGGTGGCAACGATCTTCTCTAGCACGTCAGGACGGATGGCGTTGACCATGTCGGTGCCGATGTAACCCGGGCTCACGGTGTTGACCGTCACGCCCTTGGTGGCCAGCTCCTGGGCCAGCGCCATCGAGAAGCCGTGCATGCCAGCCTTGGCGGCCGAGTAGTTGGTCTGGCCGGCCTGGCCCTTCTCACCGTTCACCGACGAGATGTTGATGATGCGGCCCCAGCCCTTTTCAACCATGTCGCCCACGACCTGCTTGGTCACGTTGAACATGGAATCCAGGTTGGTGTTCATCACCGCGTCCCAGTCCTCGCGCGACATCTTCAGGAACATGCGGTCCTTGGTGATGCCGGCGTTGTTGACCAGCACGTCGATGGTGCCGTGCTCGGCCTTGGTCTTGGAAAAGGCCTCGACCGTGGAGTCCCAGTCACCCACGTTGCCCACCGAGGCGTAGAAGGTGTAGCCCAGGGCTTTCTGTTCGTCCAGCCATTTGGTGAAGTCGCGCGTGGGGCCGCAACCAGCGATGACCTTGAAGCCCTCCTTGTGCAAGCGTTGGCAGATGGCGGTACCGATGCCGCCCATGCCGCCGGTGACGTATGCGACTTTTTGACTCATGTTCTTTGCTCCTCTAGGTGGTGCCGAATGGCATTAAAAAATCAATCCGAATGAAGTGCCTGTGGGTCAGGGTGCGGTGAAACCGGCTTCGCCGGGCCACTCGCACCGCCCCCTGGGGGGTGACGCCGCAGGCGGCGCAGGGGTGGGCCGATTACCGCTCGACAGCCAAAGAAACGCCCATGCCGCCGCCGATGCACAGCGCGGCCAGGCCCTTCTTGGCGCCGCTGCGCTGCATCTCGTGCAGCAGCGTCACCAGGATGCGGCAGCCGGACGCACCGATGGGGTGGCCGATGGCGATGGCGCCACCATTGACGTTGACCTTGGCCGGGTCGATGTCCAGCGCCCGGTTGACGGCGCAGGCTTGGGCGGCGAAGGCTTCGTTGAGTTCAAACACATCCACGTCGGACGCTTTCCAGCCGGCACGTGCCAGGGCCTTCTGCGAGGCCGGCACCGGGCCCATGCCCATGGTGGCCGGGTCCAGACCGCTGGTGCCGAAGGCGGCGATGCGCGCCAGCGGCGTCAGGCCCAGGGCCGCGGCCTTCTTGGCTGTCATCACCATCACGGCGGCGGCGCCGTCGTTGATGCCGGATGCGTTGCCGGCGGTCACGGAACCGGCCTTGTCAAAGGCGGGACGCAGACCGGCCAGCACTTCGGCGGTGGTTTTGGCGTTGATGAATTCGTCGCTGTTGAACAGCACGGGGTCGCCCTTGCGCTGCGGAATGCTCACGCCAACGATCTCGTCCTTGAACTTGCCCGCGGCCTGGGCGGCGGCCGCCTTCATCTGGCTGCCAGCAGCCAGGGCGTCCTGCATTTCGCGCGTGATGCCGTGGGCCTTGGCCACGTTCTCGGCAGTGATGCCCATGTGGTACTGGTTGTACACGTCCCACAGACCGTCGACGATCATGGTGTCGGTCATCTTCCAGTCGCCCATGCGCTGGCCGTCGCGGCTGCCGTTGAGCACGTGCGGGCTGGCGCTCATGTTTTCCTGGCCGCCGGCGATCACGATCTCGCTGTCGCCCCAGGCCACGGCCTGCGCGGCCAGCATCACGGCCTTCAGGCCCGAGCCGCAGACGGCGTTGATGGTCAGCGCCGGGGTTTCCTTGGCCACACCAGCCTTCATCATGGCTTGGCGGGCGGGGTTCTGGCCCGCGCCCGCGGCCAGCACCTGGCCCATGATCACTTCACCGATCGCATCGACCGGCAGGCCGGTGCGCTCCAGCAGCGCCTTGATGACGATGCTGCCCAGCTCTGTGGCCGGGGTCTTGGCCAGCGAGCCGCCGAACTTGCCCACGCCTGTGCGAGCGGCTGAAACGATGACGATGTCTTCCATGGGTTGTCTCCTCAGAGGTCAAAAAAACGGTGGTGAAAAATTCAGGCCCTGGCCTTGACGTAGCGGCCGGGTGCGGGTTCGATGGCCGCGTAGGCCTTGCCTTTGCCGTAGGTCTTGGGCGCAGCAATTTGCTTGCCAGCCAAAGGCTTGAGCCACGCGGCCCAGTCGGTCCACCAGCTGCCTTTGTGTTCTGTGGCGCCGGCGATCCATTCGTTGACATCGGTCGGGAAGCGGGTGGCACTGCTCACCCAGTGGCTGCGCTTGCCGGCGGCCGGCGGGTTGATCACGCCAGCGATGTGGCCGGACGCGCCCATGACGAAACGCTTCTTGCCCGGGAACACCTGGGTGCTCGCATACGCACCGCCGATGGGCACGATGTGGTCTTCGCGCGAGCCGTAGATGTAGACAGGCAGCTTGACCTGGCGGAAGTCGATCTTCTCGCCGCAGACGGTGGTCTTGCCAGGCTTCACCAGGTTGTTTTCCAGGTAAGTCTGACGCAGGTACCAGGCGTAGTAAGGGCCCGGCAGGTTGGTGGCGTCCGAGTTCCAGTACAGCAGATCGAACGGTGGTGGCGACTCGCCTTTCAGGTAGTTGCCCACCACGTAGTTCCACACCAAGTCGTTCGGACGCAGGAAGCTGAAGGTGGTGGCCAGGTCGCGCCCGGGCATCAGGCCGCCCTGGCCGAACTGCATCTCGCGCATCTTCACGAAGGGCTCGTCGATGAACACGTCGAGGATGCCGGTGTCGGTGAAGTCGATCAGTGTGGTCAGGAAGGTCGCGCTGTTCACAGGCTCTTCACCGCGCGCTGCCAGCACGGCCAGCGCGTTGCTGAGCATGGTGCCGCCGACGCAGAAGCCCAGCGCGTTGATGGTCTCGGCCCCGGTGATGTCTTGCGTGACGCCGATCGCTTTGATCACCGCGTCTTCGATGTACTGGTCCCAGGTGGTACCGGCGAGTGACTCGTCCGGATTGCGCCAGCTCACCACAAAGGTGCGGTGGCCCTGCTCCACGCAATAGCGGATCAGCGAGTTGGTGGGCTGCAGATCAAGGATGTAGAACTTGTTGATGCACGGTGGCACCAGCAGGAACGGACGCTCGTAGACCTTGGCGGTGAGCGGCTTGTATTCGATCAGCTGGAACAGTTCGTTCTCGAACACCACGGCGCCTTCGGTGGTGGCGACGTTCTTGCCGACCTCGAACACGCTCTCATCCGTCATCGACACATGGCCCTGCTTCATGTCGTGCAGCAGGTTGGCCACGCCCTTGGCGATGCTCTCGCCCTGGGTGTCAATGGCCTTCTTCTGCGCTTCGGCGTTGAAAGCGAGGAAGTTGCTCGGTGCGCTGGCGTCGATCCACTGCTGCACCGCAAAGCGCACGCGTGTCTTGGTCTTGGCGTCACCCTCCACCGCATCGGCCAGTGCCATCAGCGTGCGGGCGTTGAGCAGGTAGGCCGCGGCCGAAAACGCGGCCACCGGGTTGCTCGCCCACGCTTCTCCTGCGAAGCGGCGGTCGCCCTGCGGCTTGGCGTCTAGGCCATGGTTCCAGAGGCCCGCCACGTCCTTGAGGTAGGTGTTCTGGATCTCGAGCAGCTTGGCCGGATCGAAGCTGACCTTCTGGCCCGCCGCGGTGTTGAACATCTCGCCCATGCCCGGTATGCCCATGGCGCCACCGACTTGCGGCATCGCCATGCCAAACGGGTTGGCAGCCCCAGCTTGTGGCATGAAGGCCTTGAACGCGGCGAACGGATCGGCCGCGCCCTGCGGCGCCTGCGCCACCGCGCCCGGAAAAGCCTGGGCGGCCTGCGTCCACTGGTTGATGAGGTTTTGCTGAAACTGCTGCGCGGCCTCCAGCCACGGCTGAGGGGCGTTTTTCCCAGATGTCATGCTTGTCTCCAATGGTATTGACCAGCGGCTTATTATCGGTCCCTCTTGGGAGAGGTTCCGGGTTTTCCCCAGTGTCTGTCCTGCTGCTTCCAGCAGGCTGACAGTTTCTTTCCCGCTGTACAAGGAACGCTGTGTATCTGGTTGTGATCGGTTGGCTGTACGTGGTGATGATGATGGCGGTGGCCGAAGCGTCGAACACGACAGGCACCGTTCTCGGAGCCATTGTGACCTTCTTTTTGTACGGTTTGCTTCCGGTCGCATTGGTGGTTTACCTGATGCGTACACCCCAGCGGCGAAAGGAGATCAAGGCGCGTGAAGCGGTTGAAGACCAGGCCCGCCGTGCCGCTGCAGCCGAAACGACCACGCCGCCCGATTCAGCCCAGCCAGATGCAGGCGGCCATGCGGCCGGTGCTGCCCAGGCGGACGGCATCGCGGCGGTGCGAAAAGAACCTTGAAGCCTGCGAGACGGTGCACCACAGCGGTGTGCCATCGTTGCCCGACACCTGGGTGATGCCCAGCGCCTGCAGGCGCAGTCGGGCCAGCGCCTGCAGGTTCGCCCGGTATTTACCGGGCGCTGACGATGGGGAGAAACAGGCTGCGGCGCTGGCCTGCTTCGAGACAAACGCCTCGCGCACTTCCGACCCTACTTCAAACGCTTCGGGGCCAATGCACGGGCCGAGCCAGACCAGTGTGTTCGCCGCCACGCGGTCGTGGCTGACCGACGGGTCTGCGCGTTGTGCGGCGTGCACGAACGCATCGAATGTCGCCTCCAGCACGCCCTGCCCTGCGGGCTCTGCCCCCTCGCCCGCCAGCCCTCGCCAGCCGGCATGGGCGGCCGCCACCGCCGTGCCCGCCGAGTTCGTGAACAGCACCGGCAAACAATCCGCCACCATGATGGTGCAAGCCACGCCCGGCCGTGTGCTCAGGCAGGCATCGGCCTCCGTGCCGTCGGCGGTGTCGGCATCCAGCTCCGCCACCGCCACGCCGTGCACCTGTGTCAGGAACACAGGGCGCACGCCGGTCGCGCCGCGCAGTCGCGTGCGGTTGGCCGCCACAGCCACCGGATCGTCGCGCACATGGTCGCCCAGGTTGAAGCTGTCGAACGGCGCCTGCGAGACACCACCCTCGCGCGTGGTGAACAACGCACGCACCCGGGCCGGTGCCGGCCAGTCGGGCACGAGCCAGTCGTGCGGAATGGTCGTCAAGGTTCGTTGTCCGGGCAGGCCGACGGTTGCGCCTGCTGGAACGCGGGCAAGGCCATGCAGGCTTCAAAGGCCGCCATGGTGCGCGGCAGGCCGTCGAGCGGGGTGTTGAAGCGCTGGCCGTTGAAGATCTGCGGCACCAGGCAGCAGTCGGCCAGCGTGGGCGTGTCACCGTGGCAGAAGCGCGAAGCCGGCAGCTGGGCGAGCTGGCGCTCGAACGCCTCGAGACCGGTGCGCACCCAGTGGCGGTACCAGGTGTTCTTGGCCTCTTCGTCCACCTTCAGTTCCCTGGACAGGTACTTCAGCACGCGCAGGTTGTTGATCGGGTGGATTTCGCACGCGATGGACTGCGCCAGCGCCCGGACGCGCGCGCGGCCGATGGCGTCGCGCGGCACCAGCGCGGGCTCGGGATGCACCTCGTCCAGGTACTCGATGATTGCCATCGATTGCGACAGCCGCGTGCCGTCGTCCAGTTCCAGCAGCGGCACCAGCTGGTCGGCGGACACGTCGCCATAGGCCGCAAGCTTGTGCTCGCCCTTGGCGAGGTGCACCGACACGTAGTCGTACGACAGGCCCTTGAGCGCGAGCGCGATGCGCACGCGGAACGAGGCCGAGGAACGGAAGTAGTTGTAGAGCTTCATGGTGGCGAAGGATAAACCGGACCGTCCGGCAGGAGCCCTGGGGGCGGCAAAGCCCCACCAGGTCCGGGCCCGGTGAAATCCGTTGGCACGCCCGCATGCCGAACAAAACGCCCCGAAGGGCGTTCTGACCCACCGATGCGGGCACGACCGTCACCGGTCAGCGCATGGAGGCCTGGGTGTCCCTGAGGGCTGGGGCCAGCGCGACGCTGGTGCGCCCAGGGGAACTCAGCGTGCCGGGACGATCACCAGGGTGTCGCCGGTGGTGGCGGCACCGCGAGGACCTTTGCTGCCGGTGGCGCCTGTGGCACCGGTGTAGCCGGTGGCGCCGGTGTCTCCGGTGGCACCGGTTCCGCCCGTGGCGCCGGTGTAGCCGGTCGCGCCAGTGGCCCCGGTGTCACCCGTGGCGCCCGTCCCACCGGTCGCACCGGTGTAGCCCGTGGCACCTTGGGCCCCGGCACCGCCGGTGGCACCGGTGTAGCCGGTCGTGCCGGTGGCGCCCGTGGCACCGGTCGCGCCCGTGGGGCCCGCCGGGCCGGGCGGCAGCGAGAAGCAGGCGGAGAGCACCACAGCGGTGGTGGCGATGGCGAAGAATTTGAACGAATGCATGGTGATTCCTTGGTCGCTGACAAGGAGCCACCGCATCCTGTCGGTGGTTCCTGCAGAGTCGATCAGCTTCTGGCACAGGCTTTTGAGCGTCGGCTGATCAGGCCTCGCCCCGGTAAGGGCGGTTCGGCGGCCGTGTGGCCGGCATCCCCGCTTGACGCGAGCTTGCGCGGTGTGCGCGTGCGCGTCGGTGTGCCAGCGCACACCGACGCGCACGGTCCCACTGGCCCGGGCGACCGGGTGTTGAGCAGCGACGGGGCTGGGCGGAGGTCTCTTCAGGCAGGCGCAGGCAACAGCGCCGCCAGGGCTGCCGCCACCGCCGGCACGATGCTCACCGCGTTGCTGGCGTGAGGGATGCAGTCGGTGCTCCAGATCTGGCTGGCACCGGCCTCGCGGATCAGCTGCACGGCACCGGCGGCGAACAGCGCGTGCGTCACCGCCACGTCCACCGACGCCGCACCGGCGGCCTTGAGCAGCCGCGCGGCCTGCGCCACCGTGTGACCCGAGCTGGCCACGTCGTCCATCAGCACCACCGAGCGCCCGGTAACGGGCAGGCCGGGCAGTTCGATGTCCACATGGCGGTCGCCGTGGCGCGTCTTGCGGCACACCCCATGCGCCCAGCCGTGGCGCTGCGCGGCCTGCGCCACCCACTGCAGAGACTCTTCGTCGGGACCGATCAGCAGCACCTCCTGTCGCTGGCTGGCGATGAAATCGGCCAGCAGCGGCGCGCCGCTGAGCACCACTGCGTCTTTCACCGGCACCGCCTCTTGCAGCGTGGCCACGCGGTGCAGGTGTGGGTCGACCGTGATCACGGCGTCGAACAGCGTGGCGAGACAGGCGCCCAGCACACGCTGGCTCACCACCTCCCCGGGGTTGAACGCAATGTCCTGTCGCATGTAGGCCAGGTACGGCACCACCAGCGTGAGGTGCCGCGCGCCGAGCTGCCGCGCGGTGGGTGCCGCGAGCAGCAGCTCCACGATTTTTTCGTTGGGCTGGTGCAGCCCGCGCCAGATCACCACGCGCGGCGGCAGCGCCTCGGGCAGGCGCAGGCGCAGCTCGCCGTCCGGGAACCGGTGTCGCTGGATCACCGCCAGCGTGAGGCCCGCCGCGGTGGCCGCGGCCTGGGCGATGGTCTGCTCGTCGTCAAAACACAGCAGGCAGCCCGTGGACGGACTGGAGGTGGAAAGCATCACGTCAGAACTCCACAAAAACGTGCGGCACCTGCCCGGCTTCGCCGAGGGTGTAGCCGCTGGCCCGCAGCGTCGCCTGGCGGGCGAACTCCAGATCGGCCGGGTAGCTGGCGTGCACGCGGTACAGCACCTCGCCCTCGGCCACGGCATCCCCCAGCTTGGCGCACAGGTCCACGCCCGCCCCCTGGACCTTGGGCGCCCCGGCCAGGCGGGCGATCTGCGCGATCTGCAGGTTGTCGATGCCGGTGACCACGCCCGCCCGCGGTGCGGTCAAGGCCAGCGTGAGCGAGCCCAGTGCGGGGTGGTGGTGGTCGAATCCGCGCGCGCCCTGCGCCGCGATGATGGCCTGCATCTGCGCCAGCGCGCGGCCCGAGTCGAGGATGTCGCGCGCGATGCGGAAGCCATCGCCGCCGCGCACATCGGGGCTGCATTCGATGAGGCGACCCGCCAGCCGCAGCGATTTCTGGCGCAGGTCGTTGGGGGCATCGGGGTGGTTCTCCAGCACCTGCATCACGTCGCGCGCCTCCAGCACCGGGCCGACGCCCCGCCCCACGGGCTGGCGGCCGTCGGTGATGACCACGTCCAGCGACAGGTGCAGGCGCTGCGCCACGTATTCGAACAGGCGGCGCAGGCGCTGCGCCTCGGGCATGGACCGCACCTTGGCGGTCGGACCGATGGGAATGTCAAGCACCAGGTGGGTGGCGCCGGCCGCGATCTTCTTGGAGAGGATGGACGCCACCATCTGCCCGGGCGAGTCGATGTTCAGCGGCCGTTCGACCGAGATCAGCACATCGTCGGCCGGCGAGAGGTTGGCCGTGCCACCCCAGGCCAGGCAGCCCTTGAGCGTGTGCACGATGCCGGTGAGCTGCTCGAACGGGAGCTCCACGTTGGCCAGCACCTCCATGGTGTCGGCTGTGCCGGCGGGCGAGGTGATGGCGCGCGACGAGGTCTTGGGAAACACCAGGCCGTAGGCCGCGACGATGGGCACCACCAGCATGGAGGTGCGGTTGCCGGGGATGCCACCGATGCAGTGTTTGTCGACCACCAGCGGCTCGTGCCAGTCCAGCTTGCGGCCGCTGGCCACCATGGCTTCGGTGAGGAAAAACACCTCCTCGCGGTCCAGCTCGCTGCGGTTGCTGGCGACCACAAACGCGGTGAGCTCGATCTTGGAATAGCGGTGCTCGGCGATGTCGCGCACGATGGCGTGGAAGTCGTCGCGGGTCAGGCGCTCGCCGTTGATCTTGCGAAACAGCGCCGGGATGGACTCGGCCGGCTCGGCCTGAGACACCGACGCCGGGTGGCCATCGGGCACATCCAGCTGCGCGAACGCGTCTTCTGACACGCCCAGTTCGCCACAGCCGACGATGGCCACATCGTCCACCACGTTGAGCGTGGCCAGGATGCGCTGGCCGTTGGCGCGCACCTCCACCTTGGACAGGGCCTGGAAGCCCTCGGCCCGGTAGACCGCGCAGTCGCGGTGCAGGTAGGCCACGTTCTCGTGGTAGGTGTCGATGGCCACGCGGCGCAACACCAGGCTGTCGCGGGCGGGCGTCGCTGGTTCGGGGGGTTCGCTCATGACGGCACGATACACCGCCGAAAGACCCGGGCGATTGCGCACAGCGCGCCCACTTCAGGTTTCCATGGTTTCAGAGAGCCACCCCAAGGCATGAAACGGCGCCCAGGAACCAACACCCCCTCCGGCGCGAAATGCCTTCATCCAGGATGCGGTGGAACCGGCTTCGCCGGGTCACTCGCATCGCCTCCTGGGGGGTGACGGCCCGCAGGGCCGGCGCGGGGGGTGCCGTGTTCAGCCTACCACCAGCCGCATCCCGGGCATGAACCGCTCGGACTCCGCGCGCCGCTCCAGCGCCAGCCGCATGTTCATCTGCGCCACCTCGGTGTGCTCCACGCCGAGCGCCTGCGCGCGCGCGCCCTCGCCCCGGCGCAGCGCGTCGAACAGCATGTGGTGCTGGCGGTGGGCGTAGAGCATCCAGTCGCGGTCCAGCGCCACCGTGCCCTGCATGGGCAACATGGCCGAAGCGGGGGCGAACGGCAGCTTGTCGTTGAGGGCCACGGCGCGTTGCAGCGCGCGGTTGCCGCAGGCGTCCAGGATCAGCGCATGAAAGCGGTCGTTCATGGCCGCGTAGGCGGCGTAGCTCTCGATCGTGAGCGGGCTGTCGGCGAGCAGGCGATCACCCTCGTCCAGACAGGCCTGCAGATCGCCATGCAGCTGGCGCGACACGCCGTGTTCGGCGACCAGCCGCGCCGCCATGCCTTCCAGGTGGCCGCGCACGGCTATCGCGTCGGTGACCTCCCGGGCGGTGAACTGGCGCACCAGGTACTTGCCGGTGTCGTTGGCCTCGACCAGCCCTTCCTGCTCCAGCGTCACCAGCGCGGCGCGCACCGGCGTGCGCGAGGCGCCCAGGCGCTCGGCCAGTTGCTGCTCGGCCAGCCGCTGCCCGGGCGCGAACTCACCGCTCAGGATCAGGTCGCGCAGTTGCATCAAAACGGTTTCTTGCAGGCTCATGCGGCAAACTGTACACTGAATCAACAAAACGGGATACCGTTTACCCTCATCCGCTGAGCAACCCACAGGAGCCGCCATGAAAGCCGAACTGAACCAGCGCATCACCCAGGTCGGGCCGGGCACACCGGGCGGTGAGCTGCTGCGCCGCTACTGGCAACCGGTGGCGCTGCTCGACGAGTTCAACCCGGCGCTGGACCCGGCCATGGGTGTTCGCCCGGTGAAGGCGGTGCGTGTGTTGGGGCAGGACTTTGTCTTGTTCAAGAACGCGCAGGGTGCGTTCGGCCTGCTCGACCGCGACTGCCCGCACCGCGGCGCCGACCTGGCGTTCGGCCGCAACGAGGGCGACGGCCTGCGCTGCCCCTTCCACGGCTGGAAGTTCGACGTGCGCGGCCAGTGCACCGAAACGCCGGCCGAACCCGCCGGCAGCACGCTGTGCACCCGCATCCAGCAGCGCAGCTATCCACTGGTGGAAAAGGCGGGCGCGCTGTTCGGCTGGTTCGGCCCCGAGGGCAGCACGCCACCGCCCTTCCCCGCGCTGGACTGCTTCGAGGCGCCCGCCACGCACAGCTTCGTGTTCAAGGGCCTGTGGCACTGCAACTGGCTGCAGGCCTTCGAGGTCGGCATCGACCCGGCGCACGCCTCGTACCTGCACCGCTTCTTCAACGACGCTTCGCTCGAAAACAGCTACGGCAAACAGTTCCGCGGCGCCAGTGTGGGCGAGGTGGGCGGCGAGCGCTGGCCCATGACGAAGGTGATGCGCGAATTCGGCCAGCCGGAGATCAGTTTCACTCCACAGCCGTATGGCCTGCAGCTCACCGCCCTGCGCCCCATGCCCGACGCGCTGACCCACGTGCGCATCACCAACGCCGTGTTCCCGCAGACCTTCGTGATCCCGCTCTCCGAGACCCTGACGATCACGCAGATGCACGTGCCGGTGGACGACACACACAATTACTGGTTCGCCTTCTTCACCAGCTTCGCCGATCCCATGGACAAGAACACCATGCGCAACCAGCGCCTGGACGCCGTCACCCTGCCCGACTACATCCCGAAGTCCGGCCGCCACAACCAGTGGGGTTTCAACGCCGAAGAGCAGCAGAACCGCACCTACCTCGGCATGGGCGAAGACGACATCAACGTGCACGACCAGTGGGCCTGCGAGAGCATGGGCGCCATCCAGGACCGCACGCGAGAGCACCTGGGCACAACAGACAAAGTGATCATGGCGAACCGGCGCCTGCTGCTGCAGGCCATGGACACCGTGGAGCAAGGTGGCACGCCGCCCGGCATCGCCGACCCGGCGCTGGCGCCCGCCATCACCGGCCCCGACACGGTGGACGGCATCGCCCCCGCCGACGGCTGGCCAACCTGGTGGCAAGACGCGGTGCGAGCCAAGCGCGCAGGCGCGCCCTGGCAAAACACCGCCGCGCAAGCCGCGACCGAAACGGCCGACGCGAAATGAACCATTTCGCCGAACGCTGCGGCCTGCACGACGCCACACGCGAAGCGGCCTGCCAACGAGTGGCTCGGCTGATCGAAGCCAGCGGCGTCCAGCGCGTGCGCATGGGCTGGTGCGACGTGCACGGCATGCTGCGCGGCAAGACGCTGATGGCGCCGGCCGCGATCCAGGCGCTGCGCCACGGCGTGGGCATGGTCGGCACCATGATGCTCAAGGACAGCGCGGACCGCACGGCGTGGAAGGTGTTCGAGTCCGGGGGCGCGGCCGACCTGCCCGGCTTTGAAGGCGCGGCCAACCTGATGCTGCTGCCCGACCCGGCCAGTTTCACGCGGCTGCCCTGGAGCGCCGGCACGGCCTGGCTGCGCTGCCAGCCCTGGTTCCAGGATGCCACGCCCGTGTCCATCGACAGCCGCCGGGTGCTGCAGCAGGCGCTGGCGAAACTGGGCATCACCGGCTTCGGCCTCAAGACCGGCCTGGAGGTCGAGTTCCACATCTACCGCATCACCGACACCGCGCCGCAGCTCGACCCCGAACTGGCCGGCTGGCCCGGTCTGCCGCCGAGGGTGGAGATGATCCACCCGGGCTACAACCTGCAGTCCGAGGCCATGATGGACATGGCCGACGAGCCGATGCGCATCGTCATGGACACGGCGCAGGCGCTCGGCCTGCCCCTGCAATCGCTCGAAATCGAACTGGGTCCCAGCCAGGTGGAGGCGGTGTTCGACGCCACCGACGCGATGACGGCCGCTGACCAGATGGTGCTGTTCCGCAACGGCGTGCGTCAGGCGCTGCGCCGCGCGGGCTACCACGCCACGTTCATGTGCCGCCCGCCCTTTCCGAACATCATGTCCAGCGGCTGGCACCTGCACCAGTCGCTGGTGGAGCGCGACACCGGGCGCAACGCGTTCGCGCGCGCCAGCGCCGAACCCGGGCGCACGCGGGCAGACGCGCGACACGCGCTCTCGGACGTGGGCGCCCACTGGCTGGCCGGGCTGCTGGCGCACGCCGAGGGCATGACCGCCTTGTGCACGCCCACGGTCAACGGCTACGGCCGCTTCCGCCCGAACGCGCTCGCACCACAAAGCATCCTCTGGGGCCAGGACAACCGGGGTGCCATGCTGCGCGTGGTCGGCGGGCCGGGCGATGGCGCCACGCGCATCGAAAACCGCATCGGCGAGCCCGCCGCCAACCCCTACCTGTACATCGCCTCGCAGATTCACGCCGGGCTCGACGGCCTGCTGCGCGGGCTGGAGCCCCCCGCCGCATCGGACACGCCCTACGCCAGCGAACACCCCAGAATACCCAGCACGCTGGGCGACGCACTGGCCGCCCTTCGCGCCGATGCGGCGCTCAACGAAGGCCTGGGCGACGAGGTGGTGCAGCATTTCTGCCGCATCAAACAGTCCGAGATCAACCGCCACGCCGACGCCAAAGACACCATCGATTTCGAGCGCCGCGAATACTTCAGCCGCACCTGATCACCCACCCCCACGAGACCATGATCCAGATCCGATTCATCCGCGCCGACGGCACGGAGCAGACCATCCAGACCGCACCGGGCCAGAGCCTCATGAAAGCGGCCGTGGACGCCGACGTCAAGGGCATCGACGCCGACTGCGGCGGCTCGCTCACCTGCGCGACCTGCCACGTGATGCTGGACGAGCCCTGGATCGGCCGGCTGCCGCCCGCCATCCCCGACGAGCGCGACATGCTGGACTTCGCGGCCAGCCCGGTGGAGCCGGGCAGCCGCCTGAGCTGCCAGATTCAGCTCACGCCCGCGCTCGACGGGCTGGTGGTCCGGCTGCCGGCCAGCCAGTACTGACCCCAATCCTCCAGCCCTCCGCCAGCCCTGCCTGCCTATACTGACCGCCTGCCCCACCCCGCGTCAGAAAGGACTTCATGAGCTTCGTTTTCACTCCACAACCCGTCGTCTCCGTGCCCGTGGTCGGACGCGCCGAACGCTTTCCGGTGCACCGCATCTATTGCGTCGGCCGCAACTACGAAGAGCACGCCAAGGAGATGGGCTTCACCGGCCGTGAGCCGCCCTTCTTCTTCCTCAAGCCGGCCGACGCCATCGTGGTCGCCGACCCCGGCAAGACCGCGGTCATTCCCTACCCCAGCCTCACCTCCAACCTGCACCACGAGATCGAGCTGGTCGTGGCGATTGGCAAAGGCGGTCGTGGCATCAAGGCCGAAGACGCCGCCAGCCACATCTTTGGCTACGCCGTGGGCCTGGACATGACCCGCCGCGATCTGCAGACCGAGATGAAGAAGCAAGGTCGCCCCTGGTGCATCGGCAAGGGTTACGACCAGTCGGCCCCCATCGGCCCGATCACGCCCGCCGCGGAGGCCGGCGACATCGGCAACGCCGCCATCTGGGTCCAGGTCAACGGCAGCGACCGCCAGCGCAGCAACATCGCCAAGCTGATCTGGAACATCGCCGAGACCATCGAACACCTGTCCAACGCCTGGGAACTGCAGCCCGGCGACCTGATCTACACCGGCACGCCCGAAGGCGTGGCGGCCGTGGTCAAGGGCGACACCATGACCGGTGGCGTCGACGGGCTGAGCGGCATCACGGTCAAGGTGGCCTGAAGCCGGGCCCGACCAGCATCAACGCCCACTTATAATTTCGCATGGGTGAATGCATTTCATAAAAATAAATCACGAAATGGCCACCCACGTCCGCCCCTCGCGGGTTTGACCCGAAGCGCCCCCGTTGCGCCAGGCCTTAACTTCGTCGGGCTGACACCTTCACGTTTCTCTTTTGATTGACCGAACCCAGGAGACCCATTCAATGATCCAACGCAGAACCCTGCTCCAGTCCGGCGCCGCCGTGGCCTTTGGCGCACCCGCCCTGGTGGGCCTGGCCCAGCAGAGCGTCACGCTCAAGTTCCACACCTTCATGGCGCCGCAGTCCAACGTGTGGCTCAACATGCACAAGGCCTGGATGGACAAGGTCACCAAGGACTCGGACGGCCGCATCAAGTTCGAGGCCTACCCCGCCATGCAGCTGGGCGGCACGCCCGTGCAGCTGTTCGATCAGGCCCGCGACGGCGTGGTGGACATCGTCTGGACCCTGCCGGGCAACACGCCGGGCCGCTTCCCGCGCATCGAGGTGTTCGAGCTGCCGTTCATGATGAACAACGCCGAAGCCACCTCGAAAGCCTTCTGGGAATACACCCAGACCGCCGCCAAGGACGAGTTCAAGGACGTGCAGGTGCTGGCGCTCCAGGTGCATGGCCCGGGCATGTTCCACATGCGCAACAAGCAGGTCAAGACCGCCGCCGACCTCGTGGGCTCCAAGGTGCGTGGCCCCACGCGCCAGATCACGAAGATGCTGAGCTACCTCGGCGCTTCGCCGGTGGGCATGCCCCTGCCGCAGATCCCCGACGCGCTGTCCAAGGGCGTGATCGACGGCTGCGTGATCCCCTGGGAAGTGGTGCCCTCGGTCAAGGTGCACGAACTGACCAAGTTCCACAGCGAGTTCGACCCCGCCGGCGGCGCGCTCTACACGACCACCTTCGTGATGGCGATGAACAAGGCCAAATACGCGTCGCTGCCGCCCGACCTGAAGGCCATCATCGACAAGAACTCCGGCCTGGAGACCTCGGCCTGGCTGGGCAAGGTGCAGCAGACCGGCGACATCGCCGGTCGCGAGTCGGCCGTCAAACAGGGCAACTCGATCTACACCATCCCCGCCGCCGAAGCGCAGGATTTCAAGCGCAAGGCCCGCCTGGTGGAGGTGGAGTGGATGCAGGACATGGACAAGCGCGGCTTCAACGGCAAGCAGCTGCTGGAGACCGCCAAGGGCCTGATCGAGAAGCACGGCAAGGTGGCCGCAGCGCCTGCGGCGCCCGCCAAAGCGGCTGCGCCGGCCAAGAAAGGCTGATCACCGGAGACCCTGTCTCCGTCCCCACCGACCAAGGGCTCCTCACGGAGCCCTTGGTCATTTCCCCCTACACTTTGCCGCATGCAACGCAGCCCCATTCAGCACTGCCGCCAATGCGGCGCGAGCGTCACCTACCGGCTTCCCGACGACGGCGACACCAAACCCCGCGCGATCTGCACCGTGTGCCACACCGTGCACTACGAGAACCCGCTCAATGTGGTCGGCACGGTGCCGGTGTGGGGCGAGACCGGCGAACAGGTGCTGCTGTGCCTGCGCAACATCGAGCCACGCAAGGGCAAATGGACCCTGCCGGCCGGCTTCATGGAGCTGGGCGAAACCACCGCCGAGGGCGCGCACCGCGAGACCATCGAAGAAGCGGGGGCGCAGATCGAACTCGGCGAGTTGTTCACCCTGATGAACGTGGCACGCGTCGGCCAGTTGCACATGTATTACCGGGCCCGTCTGATCAGCGACCAGTTTGATCCCGGTTTTGAAACCATCGAGGCCCGGCTCTTCACCGAAGACCAGATTCCCTGGGACGAGATCGCGTTCCGCACGGTGCGCGAAACGCTGGAGTGCTATTTCGCCGACCGCCGCCGCGGGCGGTTCGGGTTCCACACCATCGACATCGCCTGAGCGCCAGCCGCCGCCCCACCCAGCGCGCGGCGGCTGCAACGAACCGCCCTCCAACGCTGGGCTTCCCGCCCCCCCCCACACCGTGCAGACCATCCTGGATCCGAAATGGCATCTGTTCGCGAAAGTCGCGGAGCTGGGCAGCCTGTCGCGCGCCTCTGCGGCGCTGGACATGCCCCCGTCGGTGGTCAGCCGGCACATTGCCCAGCTCGAAGAGGAGTCCGGCAGCCGCCTGTTTCGGCGCACGGGTCGCGGGGTGGTGTTGACCGAACTCGGCGAGCGGATCTACCCGCGCATCAGGGCCATGATCCTGGCGAGCGAGCAACTGGCCGACGACATCCGTTCCAGCCGGGGCGTGCCCATGGGCGAGGTGCGGCTGGGCTTGCTGCCGTCGACCGTGGCGATTCTCGCGGGGCCGCTCTTCGCTGAAGCCAAACAGCGGTTCCCCGAGGTGCAGCTGCACATCACCGAAGGTTCCAGCGCGCAGCTCGAAGAGTGGCTCAAGGAGGGACGCCTGGACCTCTCGCTGTTGCTGCGGGAGGAAGACACCGCGCACCCGGACGAGCCCGTTCTGACCACGTTGCCGCTCTCGCTGATCGTTCCGGCGGCCCACCCGCTCGCGTCTCGCCAGACCATCAGCTTCAACGAGGTCTTGGCGCTTGCGCTGGTGTTGCCGTCCAACCCTCACCCCATGCGATCGCGCCTGGAGGGCCTGGCGCGGCAGCGGGATGCGTCGCTCCAAATGGCGGCGGAGGCCGACTCCATCCACCTCCAGCACGAGATCGTGGCGCACGGCGGCGGGTTCGCCATCACCGCGGGTCAGCTGAGCGCACCCCAGCGCGAACGCCTGGCGACCCTGCACATCGTCGACCCCGTGCTCTCGCGCTCGGTGGTGCTCGGCACCACCCTTCACCGGCCGTCCACCCACGCGCTGCGCGAGGTGTCCAGGCTGATTCTGGAAGTGGCCCCAGCCCTGCTGAATTCGTAAGGCACGACAGCTCGGCCAACCGGATTCCGGACAGCTGCTTTCCCGTTCCGGGGCTCCCTCACGGAGCGGTTGCTCCCTAGCATGCACTCCCATCGACAGGAGACATGCCTTGGGAATCACCCACCACCCTGCGGCCACCGCTGTGCCGCCGACCCTCTTCATTTCCGACGCCGACGTCGGCCAACTCGCGGACTGGGCCTCGGCGGTCCAGGCGCTGCGCCAGGCGTACGCCAGCGCCATCGACCCCGCCATGGTGCCCCCACGCTCGATGGCCCGGGGCGACGGCCTGTGGCTGCGGGCGCTCACCGCCGTGTCGCCTTCGGGCGGCCACCTGGGCTGCAAGCTGATCTCGGCGTCGGTGACGCACCGCCGGGCCAGCTACCTCATCTCGCTCTTTGACCAGACCACGATGGGCCTGACCGCCCTGATCGACGGCAACCGGATCACGGGCATCCGCACCGCCGCCACGGCCGCGGTCGCCGTCGACCGGGCCGCGCCCCGGCGGCCGCTGCGCGTGGCCGTCATCGGCTCGGGCTTCGAAGCGCGCGGTCTGCTGCTGGCCCTGGCCTCGGTCCGCGAGCTGGCGGGCGTCAAGGTCTTCAGCCCCACGCCCGCCAGCCGCGAGCGGTTTGCCGCCGACATGCGAAGCCAGGCGTCGCTGGACGTGGCGCCGACCGCCTCCGCGCAGGACGCGGTGCAGGGCGCCGACGTGGTCCTGTGTGCCGCGCGCAGCCGCGACGAGTCGCCCGTGCTGCAGGGTGAGTGGCTGGAACCCGGCATGACCGTCGTGTCCATCGGCTCCACCCTGCCGGAACAGCGGGAGGTGGACGAACAGGTGCTGGCGCGGGCCCACCTCATCGTCGCCGACATGGTCGATGAAGTGGCCCACGACACCGGCGACATGCTCGCCGCCAGCCGGGCGCGGGTGGACGTGTCGTCCAAGCTGGTGTCGCTCGGCGATTTTGTGGCGGGCAAAGCCGTCCGCCAGCAGGCCACCGACATCGTGGTCTACAAGTCGGTCGGCTCCGCCTTGCAGGACGTCATCACCGCCGAAATGCTGCTCGCCCGCGCCCGAGAACAGGGCGTCGGCACACCGCTCGCCCACAGCATCGTCCCCGTGTCCAAGTAACCCGTCCCGTATCAAAAGGAACACCATGGCTTCGTACCAACGCAATGACGCCCGCGCCTGGGCGCGTGAACACCTGGTGGGCTGCTCCGCAGTGACCATCCCCTCCTACTCAGCCGACCTCACCCGGCTCAACGAGCGCGGCATACGCCACGACATCGGGCTGGCGAAACAACTGGGCTACACCTACACCCTGCTGTGTGCCGAGCTGGCGATCACACCGGAGGAAAACGCGCAGTTCACCGCCGTGGCGCGTGAGGCCGGCGGCCAGGACTTCGGCCTGTTCTTCCACGCGGCCTTCGGCACGCTGGCCGAAAACATCCGGGCGGTGAAGCTCGCCGAGAAGGCCGGCGCCGACATCGTTCTGTTGTCGTACCCGCCCCAGTTCTGGCCCACGACGGAACAGGAAATCCACGACTACACCAAGGCGTTCTGCGACGCGACCGACCTGGCCGTGATGCTGTTCCCGATCCCGCTGTGGGGCTTCGAGCGCGTGCACCCGGCCGGCATGTCGGTGTCGCTCGTGCGCCGCCTCCTGAAGGACTGCCCCAACATCGTGGCCATCAAGTCTGAGCAGGGCTTCCCGCTGCCGGCCGGCATCTGCGAGATGTACCACCACTTCCGCGACGAGGTGGTGATCAGCTGCCCCATCGAGGGCGACGCCATTCCCCTGATGAGCCTGATGGAGCTGCAGTTCTCCGGCACCAGCAACACGCAGTGGATGAGCGACTACTACCCGCGCGCCTTCGAGCTCGCCCGCCAGGGCGAGTGGGAAGCCGCCATGGCGCTGTACTGGAAGGTCAACCCCGCGCGCAGCGCCAACGGTGCAGCCGCGCAGTCGTACACGGGCGGCACCGGCGTGTTGAACCGCACCATGTGGAAGTACCAGGACTGGCTGGCCGGCTTCAACGGCGGCCCCCTGCGCGCGCCGGCCATGCGCATCCCTGACCGTTTCATGAAGCCCCTGCGCCATGGGCTGGTGGCGTCCGGACTGCCCGTGACCGACGACCCCGACAGCCAGTTCATGGTCGGTCGTTTTCCTTGCTGAACAGGGCGGTCCCATGAAGACACTGCTCAAAGACCCCGGCCTGTGGCGCGAAGCCGCGCTGATCGACGGCCAGTGGATCACCGACACGCCGCACGGCGTTTCCGATCTCCACAACCCCGCCGATGGAACGCTGCTCGCGCGACTGCCGCGCTGCAAGGAAGCAGAAACCACCCGCGCCGTGGAAGCGGCCGACCGAGCCTTCCGCACCTGGCGCAAGACCACGGCCCTGCACCGCTCGCAGATCCTGTACCGCTGGTGGCAACTCATTGTTGAAAGCAAGAACGACCTGGCCACACTGATCACGCTGGAGGAAGGCAAGCCCCTGGCCGAAGCGCGCGGCGAGATCGACTACGCCGCCGGTTTCGTGCAGTGGTTTGCCGAAGAAGCCAAGCGCGTGCGCGGCGATGTGATCCCGGCGCCCAAGGAGACGCAGCGCATCGTCACGCTCAAGCAGCCCGTCGGCGTGTGCGCGGCGATCACGCCCTGGAACTTCCCGGCCGCGATGATCGCCCGCAAGGCCGGACCGGCGCTCGCCGCGGGTTGCACCATGGTCGTCAAGCCCGCCAGCCAGACGCCGCTGACGGCGCTGGCCCTGGGCGAACTCGCCCTGCGCGCGGGCGTGCCTGCCGGCGTGTTCAACGTGCTCACCGGCAGCGACACGCGTGCCATCGGCGGTGTGCTGACCTCGCACCCCCTGGTTCGCAAAATCACCTTCACCGGCTCGACCGAAGTGGGCCGCGTCTTGCTTCAACAGTCCGCCGCCACCATCAAGAAGTGTTCGATGGAGCTGGGCGGCAACGCACCCTGCATCGTGTTCGACGACGCGGACCTCGACCTGGCGGTCGAAGGCATCCTGGTGGCCAAGTTCCGCAACACCGGCCAGTCCTGCATCGCGGCCAACCGCGTGCTGGTGCAGGACGGCATCCACGATGCGCTGGCCCGGCGCCTCGCCGAGCGCGTGGCCGGTTTGAAGGTTGGCCACGGGCTGGAGGACGGCGTGCAGATCGGTCCGATGATCGACGCGGCCGCCGTCCGCAAGGTCGAAGCGCATGTGGCCAACGCCGTCGCAGCGGGCGCGCGCGTGCTCACCGGCGGGCGACGCCATGCCCTGGGTGGCGGCTTCTACGAGCCCACGGT
This sequence comes from Hydrogenophaga sp., assembly GCF_018780075.1. Taxonomy (GTDB): domain Bacteria; phylum Pseudomonadota; class Gammaproteobacteria; order Burkholderiales; family Burkholderiaceae_C; genus Hydrogenophaga. The sequence continues at coordinate 11,188 of NZ_JADMKB010000060.1, read as the reverse complement.
GCTCGCTGACGTGACGCCCCACATGGCCGTCGCCATCGAGGAGACCTTCGGCCCCGTGATGCCCTTGATCCGCTTCAGGACCGACGACGAAGCGATCGCGATGGCCAACGACACCGAGTTCGGCCTGGCGTCCTACCTGTTCAGCCGGGACGCGTCCCGCATCTGGCGCACGGCCGAGGCCATCGAGAGCGGCATGGTCGGCATCAACACCGGCCTGATTTCCACCGAGGTTGCGCCCTTTGGCGGCGTCAAACAAAGCGGGCTGGGGCGCGAAGGCTCCCAGTACGGCATCGATGAGTTCATCGACATCAAGTACCTGTGCTGGGACGGCATCGGCACCGACTGACGGCCCTGTTTTCGAACCACCCAAGGAGACTTCCATGTTCAACACCTCCAGGCGCAGCCTGCTCAAGACACTCGTCGGCACGGCCCTGCTCGGCGCAACGACCACCGCATCCGCGCAATCCGGTGCGGGCGCCGGCGTCATCAAGGTGGTCGTGCCCTTTGTGGCGGGCGGCATCACCGACCAGGTGGCGCGTGGCGTGCTGGACCGCGTGTCGAAATCGCTGGCGCAGACCATCGTCATCGAGAACCGCCCCGGTGCGGGCTCGCGCATCGGCTCGGAGGCCGTCATGCGCGCCGACCCCGACGGCACGACCCTGCTGTTCACCAATCCGAGCTACACCATCCTGCCCATCACGGACGCGGCGGTGAAGTACGACCCGGTGAAGGCGCTGATGCCTGTGGCCCTGGTGGGCACCTACGGCCTGCCCGTCGTGGTGAGCAGCCGGCTGAACGTCGGCACCCTCGGCGAGTTCATCGCCCACGCCCGGAACAACCCCGGCAAGCTGAGCTACGGCAGTGCAGGCATGGGCAGCGGCGCCCACTTTGCGGGCGAGTTCTTCCAGCGGCTGACGGGCATCGAGATGGTCCATGTGCCGTACAAGTCCACCTCCGCCGCCATCATCGACGTCGCCGGTGGGGTGCTGGACCTGACGTTCGACGCCACCGCCAAGTCCTACGCCGACGCGGGCAAGGTGAAGATCGTCGCGGTCACGGGGGCCCACCGCGACCCGCGCCTGCCCAACGTGCCCACCGCGGCAGAGAGCGGTCTGAAAGAGTACGTCCTGAGCTCCTGGCTGGGCGTGTTCGCACCGCCCGGAACACCGACCCCACTGGTGGAGAGGCTCAACAAGGCGGTGAATGCCGCGCTGGCAGATCCCACGCTGGTGAAACAGCTGGAGGATTTGGGCATCACCACCGCAGGCGGCCCCCCCGCTGCCCTGGCCACCTCGGTGCAGCAAGACATGGCGGTGTACCGCCGCATCGCCACCGACGCCAAATTGACGTTCAAGCCATAGATTCTCTGCGCGTCTGAATGAAGGGAATGAGACTGCCGTCTTCGCACGCAGCATGCCGGCAACGCCGCATGGCGCGGGAAACGCCGCTGGCCGCACAGGCTCGGCGCAGGCTGATGCTGTCTGCGGGCATCAAACCCTCCGCCTCAAGATGACCTTCCCGGCCTTGAGCAAGTGTTCAACCTTCATTTCACGGCTGACCAACTGCAAGCTGTGTAGAACGCTCGGACGATTGGTCTGACGTCGGTACAGCTGCTGTGGAAGCGGGATGGATGAGATTTTGTCGCTCGAACGCAGATGAAAAACAAAAAAGCCCGCAACCTTTCGATTGCGGGCTTTCAGTAAAAATGGTCGGCGTGGCGGGATTCGAACTCGCTACCCCTTGCACCCCATCGAAATATACGTGAAATTTCATGGAATTTCCTAGGACGTTATGGGACGATGTTTTCTGTTTTAAATCATATAGATACAAAGGATACTTGATCCCAAGTTGTCCCACAAAATACACTGACAGCGTTTTTTCTGTTTACCCCACCGTTTACCCCATGGAGGCCTCATGACACGGTACCCAAAGGCGGGAAAGGGCAAAAAGTGGACGACGCTGGAGCTCAAGGCCATGCCCCCGGAATGGCGTGGAGACACCCTCAGTGACGGCGACGGACTCATCGGCGAAGTCCGGGTCGCCAACGACCAGAGCGTGTCGGCCCGCTTCAAATTCGCTTTCCGGTGGGAGAGCAAGGTGGCGTGGCACCCGTGCGGCACCTGGCCCAACGTGTCCATGGAGCAGATCCGCCGTCTGCGCGATGAGGCCCGTGACCTCGTGCGTTCCGGCGTCAACCCCAACGACCAGAAGAAGGCCGAGCGCATCGAGAACCAGGCCGCGGTCGAAGCGACGATTGCGCAGGCCGCCGCAGAGGCCAGCCAGAACCGACCGTTCAAGGACATGTTCGACGCCTGGCTGGCGGATGGGGTGGCGCGCAAGGACGGCAACGCCGAACTGCGCCGCTCGTTTGAAAAGGACGTGCTGCCCGTCTTGGGCGACAAGCCGGTGCGGAGCATCACCGAGCACGACCTGCGCAAGGTCCTGCGAACCATGGTGGCCCGTGGCGTGAACCGCATGTCGGTGCGCGTACACCAGGACCTGGTGCAGCTGTTCGCCTGGGCCGAGAAGCGCCAGCCCTGGCGCGGCCTGCTGATCGAAGGCAACCCGGCCGACCTGATCGAGATCCGCAAGATCGTCTCCAAGGACTTCGACATGGTCAACGAGCGCGACCGCGTGCTGTCGGCCAAGGAGTTGCAGGAACTGCAGGAGATCTTTGAGCGCATGGAGGTCGAGTACGAGGAAACGCCAGCCGGCCACAAGTACGAGGTGCAGCGCCCGCTCAAGCGCGAGACCCAGCTGGCCATCTGGATCTGCCTGGGCACGCTGTGCCGCATCGGCGAGCTGCTGATGACCCGCTGGGAAGACGTGGACCTGGTGGAGCGCTACTGGACCATCCCGATCGAAAACGTCAAGGGACCGATGGGCAAGAAGCAGGGTCACCGGGTCTACCTCTCGGACTTCTCGCTGCGGCAGTTCCAGGCGCTCAAGGCAATGACCGGTACATCGCCCTACTGCTTCCCGGCCCGCAACCACAAGGAAGACACCCACATCGACGTCAAGACCGTGTCCAAGCAGGTGGGCGACCGCCAGATCCAGTTCAAGACCCGCAAGGACCTGTCACGCCGTGCCAACGACAACGCGCTGGTCCTCAAGAGCGGCAGCCACCGAGAATGGACCCCGCACGACATGCGACGCACCGGCGCCACCATGATGCAGGCGCTGGGCATCCTGCCCGACATCATCGACCGCTGCCAGAACCACGTGATGGCCGGCAGCCGGGTCCGGCGCCACTACCTGCACCACGAGTTCGCCGACGAGAAGAAGGCGGCCTGGGAGAAGCTGGGGCAGCAGATTGACGCCATCCTGGCGCAGAACAATCCGTCGTTGTCCGCTGCGCCCGCACAAGCGGCGACGCACAAAGGCTAAAGCCAGCACAGACCGAAGCTCACCGCGCCCTGCACGATAACGTCGGCAAAGGTATCGTGCTTGTTCCTTGTTATCCAAGGGACGGCGTGGACATCTGTTGCTGCCACCTGCCATCAGGCTGACGGCAGTGACCCACCAGGGCAAACCACCCTTTGCCTATTTTGTTGGGCATTTCAGCCATCAACGCCCAGTTCAATGGGCAAACCCATCACATCCGCACGAGCTGCTGGACCCCCGTCCTGCTCTGCAGCGACGTCACGGCGCAAGAGACTGCAGAACCGGCATCAACGCGACACGAACTCTGCCGACGACTGCCGGCAACGGTTCCGGAGCCAGATCGTTCTTTCGAAGAAACGCCAGCCACAGGGCCTGCCGAGAGGCATCACCCGCGAACTCGTCTGTCAGGCCGACAGGCAGCGCATGGGGAACCGTCATGCCGCGCCGCTCGAAGGTGGCCTTGACCGCCTGGGCCAGCAAGTCGTTGTCGAGAGTCTCCCTGTCCAGAAGCACCGACAGATCGAAGTAGTCCTTGAGGCGGCTGTTGGTCATGCCCAGCAGGACGATGGCATGGAGCTTCTCCGCGATGACGGTGTATTTGGGGTAGACCCGCAGCCTTGGCGCGGGCAGATCTTCCAGCAGCACCGGGTAGACCGAATCGACGGGCGCCGGCGTGACCGCATCACCGAAGCCGACGTCGATCTGGGTCTTGCAGCGTGCCCGGGCCAGATCCCCAGCAACGATCACGCGCACGCCGCCGTAGCCTGCCTCCTTGCGGATTTCCTCGACCGTGACCGAGGCAGGATCGAACACGATCCCGTCATCGACTGCCACAGCGGCAATGTCTCGGAAGGCCTGTGCGACCGAGTCCAGATCGCGGGCACCGAAGCCGAGCAGATCGGCATCGCGCGTGGCCCTGTGCGGCATGTCGTACCAGAGCGTGAACAGCAGCGCCCCCTTCAGCAGGAAACGATCCGCGTACGGAGACTGGGCCATCCGGTAAAGGATGCGCTCCAGCGCAAAGCGCACGAGCACCTGATTGAAATCGACGCCTTGTGCCTTGGCCACGTTGAGCAGGCGTGCGCGAACGGACGCGGCAACGTTTGGACCAGCGGTGCTCATCCGATGCTCTCCAGGTAGGGCCGCATCACGTTGGCCACGCGGCAGACCTTGGCGTAACGCCAGATCTCATCCACCGACGCCTTGTTCCTCGAACGCGCGTCCTTGAGTGCTTCCAGGGCCACGTCCAGGCCAATCTTGTTCCTGTGCTTGAAGCAGTCAGCCACCGTCTTCGCAACACCGTAGACCCGCAGCCTGACGCCATCGCGCTCCACTTCTTCGACTCCTGCGGAGAAGGCCTCGCCCGTGAACTGCACCATCTTGATCGGCGGGTAGTCGATCCGCGGTGGGTGGCTGCCGCGCGGCATGGCAATCCAGACCTGGCGCGGCAGTTGGGTGGTCAGCTCGTGGAACTGCAGAGCAGTAAGCAGGCAGAACACGGCCTGTGGCACCTTTGCAGCGACCGTACCGAGGCTCTCGAACTCTGACACCTGTGCATCCGGCAGGCGATAGAGACCTCGCCCGACCCGCTCCAGCAGCCCAGCGGCATTCAGCCGCGTGAGAACGACCCGTGGCGCATCGATGGCAGCCAGGTCGCTGGCGCGCAGGAGTCCTTTCTGGCCGACCAGATCAAGGACACGCCGGGTGTGGGTTTCGGAAAGCATGCCTCAGTATGTTCCGTAATTTCGTCGAATGCAAGCTATCGACGCCAAATTGGAACACTTCGATCTCGGGGCCTGCTTGAGATCGGCGCACATCTCTGCATAGAAAAATCGTCGCAGTTGATCCAGAAAGACAACTGTCGCAAGAAATTCATCCATCAAGGTGACCAGCCGATGTTGACGTCGGGTGATGGTGCCTCGTCCAGACTCGGCACTCGCAGCTTGATTTCAGCCCGAATCCAGCACCTCAACAGCCTGCTCTGGCCCCTAGAGTG
>NZ_JADMKB010000060.1:0-5708 GCF_018780075.1 Hydrogenophaga sp. | reverse complement strand
GCTTGATTTCAGCCCGAATCCAGCACCTCAACAGCCTGCTCTGGCCCCTAGAGTGGTCGACGTCACTTTCGTCGATCCGTCATGGGCTCGCTGACCAACTTCCTTGCCAATCGCAAGACCTCGGGACTGAGTCTCGAACAGCTGGGTTTGTTCGAGAGCGAGCTTGCGCCGACCGGCAAACCCCTGATGGTGGCGATCGACCGTCTGATCGAAGACCCGGACAACCCGCGCAAGGAGTTCCCCCCGGAGGCCATCGAGGAACTGGCGCAGGACGTCGCCCAGCGCGGCATCCTGCAGCCCATTGTGGTCAGTGACCGGGAAATCAAGGACCGCTACCTGATCCGCTTTGGCAGCCGGCGCTGGCGGGCCGCCATCCAGGCCGGACTGACCGAGGTGCCCATCATCTTCGCGGCCCAGCATCGCAATGCCTACGACCAGGTGGCCGAGAACTTGAAACGGCAAAACCTGTCCCCGCTCGAACTCGCGCAGTTCATCCGGCGCCGGGTGGATGCCGGCGAATCCAATGCCGAGGTCGGGCGCCAGCTGGGCATGGACCTCACCACAGTGGCGCACCACCTGGGCCTGCTCAGCCTGCCGCCTGTGCTGAACCAGGCGCTCAAGGATGGGCGTTGCGAATCCCCGCGCACGCTGTACGAACTGACTCGCCTGCATGAGGAACAACCCGAGCAGGTGGCCGCCCTGGTCACGGGAGCAGACCCCATCACCCGTGAGACCGTGGCCAGTCTCCGCGATGCATCACGGGTGGTTGCGCCCGCTGACGACAAGCCACCGCAACCGAGGCCGGACAAGATGGCGCAGGCACTGGCCCGCGCTACGGGGCTCTGTGAGCGACTGGACACCGCGTTGCAGTGGCTGAGCCGGACGGGCGGCATCGACGCCCTGCCCCAGGATCAGGTGATGGCCTTGCGCCAGCGTGTCGCCGAGCTGGCCGCCCGGCTGGCACCTGAAGCCACACCGAGCGATACCGAGGCTCACCATGGGACACCCGCAGCGTGACCGGGTGACCATCGAACTGCGCGGCCTGCGCGAGCAGCTGCAGATGCATGCACTTCGGAAGCAGATGACCCCGGCAGCCCTGGTGCGCCAAGCCCTGCTGGCCTACCTTGCTCCGACGCCAAGCAACCAGACACCTGAGGTGCAAAAGCGGCCCCTTCTGCGGGACAAGCAGCTCGTCAAGGTCACGCTGCGCCTGCCCAGCGGACACGTCGAACTGATGAACCTTCTGGCCCGCAGGGCCGATGTGTCGCAGAGCATCTATGTGGCCACGCTGATCGAAGGCTCGCCGCCGCCCACGAACCACACCCAGACCGTGGCCGCACTGCAGGCCTCCACCAACCGGCTGGCCGTCATCAACACCGACCTCAGGGATTTCCTGCGCGTGATGTACACGGTCAAGCCAGGCGTGCAGCAGGAGCTGGAGCGTTACCGGGCCGGCATCAAGACACTGAACCAAGACATCCGGCTCCACCTGGACACGGCGGCAGCGCTGGTGGCAGAGCTGCGGGCCACCAGGCGATCCAAATGACAACTGGTCCATCCATCGACGGTGTGCTGGTGCAGTGGGGCGAGCGGCTGTTCTACCCGGGCAGCCGCATCGTCAAGCCGGACGCCACGCCGCGCCTGAATACGCCGAACCGGCCCAGTGCGGCCGTGATCCGCCAGCGGATTGCCGCAACCGTGACGCGGCGGGCGCCGCAGGTGATGGTGAAGGTCACCGGGGGTGGCCGTGGCATGGGCGCCATCGCGGCGCACTTCCGCTACATCTGCAAAAACGGCCAGCTGCGCATGGAGGACGACCGGGGTGTCGTGCGCGAGGGCAAGGAGGCCATGCACGACCTGGTCGAACAATGGCGTGTCAGCGGATCGCTGATTCCGCAGACCAGCCACCGACGCGAAGCCTTCAACATCATGCTGTCGATGCCGAAAGGCACGGATGCGCAGATCGTGCTGAAGGCGGCACGCGCTTTCGCAAAAAACGAGCTGAAGGATCACCACTACGTGATGGTGCTGCACGAGCACCAAGCCAACCCGCACGTGCACCTGAGCGTGAAGGCCGAGTCGATCGAGGGCAAGCGGCTTAACCCGCGCAAGACGGACCTGCACCGTTGGCGCGAGACATTTTCCGAGCAGTTGCGCGGATACGGTGTGGAGGCCGAGGCGACGCGACAGGCTTCGCGTGGGGTGAACCGCCGGGATGAACGCATCTGGGAAAGCAAGGTGCGGCAGGAGGGTCGTTTGGACCTGCGTGGCGAACAGAGAGCCAAGTCAGGTGCGACCTATGAGCGCAGCCACTTCGGGGCATTCCAAGCCTGGGCGAACATCACGAAGGCTCTGCAGGCATCTGATGTCCCGGAGGACCGGGAACTGGCCAAACACATCCTGCGATTCATCAGCGAATCGGCGTACTTCAAAGAGGTCTGGCCTCGGGTTCAACGTGAGGCGGCCCGTCAGGACAAACAACGGCCCGCCCCAGTGCAATCGCGAGAGGTGCTGAAAGCCGCTCCCTCAATCGACATGGAGCGCTGAATGGGGCTGCGCGGCAATCGCCCTGGACCGACCAACTCAGCAAGCGTTCGATTTCGACCGGTATCTGGTCAATGCCCGGAGACGACCCATTGCTGCCAGTGGACCAGGTCAGGACCGGTCGTTGGCCGACGTGCGTGTCGGCCAACGTGCCTGCACGGGTCGCGGCTTTGGCAGTAAAGTCGAGCGGAAGACTCGGCGCAGAAACACTGCTGCGATGGGTCGGCCCAGCTGACGAGTGGTAGGCCAGGAGGCAACACTATGGGGCATGCGCGCGACATCGGGTTCGTCTCGTCTCGGGACGGGGTCCAGCTCGCCACCGCACGCTACGGCGCGGGCCCGACATTGATCAAGGCGGCAACGTGGCTGACGCACATCGAACGTGCCGCGCCCGGAACGATCCAGCAGGCGTTGATCGACGAGTTTGCTCCCCGATTCAGTTACGTCGAATACGACACGCGCGGTTGCGGCCTGTCGCAGCGCCGGGTGGACGAACTGTCCTTCGAGGCCTGGGTGAGCGACCTGGAAGCCGTGGCGGACGCACACGGCCGCGAGCCGTTCACTCTGCTGGGATTCACCTGTGCGGCCGGCGTCGCGGTTGAATACGCGGCCAGGCATCCCGAGCGCGTGAACCGGCTGATCCTGTTCGGCGGGTTTGCGACCTCGTATCACAGCACCAGCCATCCCGATCCGGCCATTCGCCGCGAAGGCGACCTGATGATCGAGCTGGCCGAGCTGGGTTGGGGCAACAGCTCGCCCGCGTTCCGGCAGGTCTTCGTCTCGCGTTTCCTGCCCGCTGCCACGCAGGCGCAGTGGATGGCCTTCGATGAGAAGCAGCGCACGACCGCGACGCCCGACGTGGCGGTGCGCTACCTGCGGGCGATGTACGGCATGAATGTCAAGGAGGCGGCCGCACGGGTGCGCTGCCCGACGCTGGTGCTGCATCCGAAGGACGACGAGATGGTCAGGTTCGAGCAGGGACGGCGTCTTGCATCGCTCATTCCCGGCGCGCGCTTCGTGCCGCTGGAGGGTCGCAACCACATCCCGTTCCCCGACGAGCCGGCCTGGGAAGGCTTTGTGCGGGAGACCCGGCGCTTTCTCGGCACGAACGACGAGCGGGCCGGGCGCGCTGAGATCCGCTTGACAGAACGCCAGCTGGAGGTGCTGCGTCGGATCTCGTTCGGCCAGACCGACAAGCAGATTGCTGCGGCGTTGGGCCTGAGCCCGCGCACGGTGGAGATGCACGCGGCGCGAGCCCTGCAGGCGCTCGGCTGCCGAACCCGCGCCGAGGCGGTGGGACGCGCCTCCGAGCGCCGCATGTTCGTGGCCTGACGCTCCACCGCCCTACCGGGATGCCCCGGTATCCACCGGAGCGCCTACCGTAATCGGCCGACTGTCGCTCTCGCGGCGACCCGTCGCAGAATCTCGGCACGAAGACTACAGAGAACCAACATGGACGGACGCCCGCTGCAGGATGTGCTTAAGGTCCAGTGCTACGGATGCGGTGCTCTGAATGCGCACGGCATGCAGATCAAGAGCCGCTGGGACGGCGGCGACGAACTGGTGTGCATCTGGCAGCCGCAGCCGTATCACATCGGCCATCCCGGCATCGTCTACGGTGGAACGATCGCGTCGGTGGTCGATTGCCACGCGGTCTGGACCGCCTTGGCAACCCGTTGTCGCGATGAAGGCTTCGACTTGGCGCATGACTCCCTGCCCTTTGCGGTGGTGACCGGCCGCCTCAGCGTGAGCTTTCTCAGGCCGGCCGTCATCGACCAGCCGCTGGAGCTGAGGGCGAAGGTGGTCGACGCGGGGCCGCGTCGGGCCACCGTCGCGTGCCGCGTGCTCCAGCAGGGCAGCGAATGCGCAACGGCCGAGGTCGTGACGGTGCGCGTCGCCGCCATGGGGTGACACGATGAAGGCGATCCTTTGCGCCAGCTTCGCCGACGAACCGCAACTGCAGATCGGCGAGACGATAGCCCCCACGCCCGGGCGGCATGACGTCGAGGTCGCGGTGCATGCCGCCGCGGTCAGCTTCATGGACTTGCTGATGGCCCAGGGGCGTTACCAGATGCGGCCGGAACTTCCCTACGTGCCCGGCACCGATGCGGCCGGCGTGGTCGTGTCGGTAGGTGACAAGGTCACGCGGTTTCACGTCGGCGACCGCGTCGCCTGTGGTAACTGGCACGGCGCATGGGCCGAGAGAATGGTGGCCCAGGAAAGCAGCACGGTGCCGCTGCCGGCGGGCGTCGACTTCCAAACGGCCGCCGCCGTTCGCTACGCCTACGGGACGGCGCGCTATGCGCTCGTCACGCAGGCCCGTCTGCAGGCCGGCGAAACGCTGTTCGTGACAGGAGCGGCCGGCGGCGTTGGGCTGGCTGCTGTCGACCTCGGCCGCCATCTCGGCGCACGGGTGATTGCTGGCGTGGGCTCGCGCGACAAGGCTGCTGTCGTGCGCGACCGAGGCGCCGAGCACGTGATCGTCTACACCGAGGAAGACCTGCGCGAGCGCATCCGATCGCTGACCGGCGACCGCGGTGTGGATGTGTGCCTCGATCACGTCGGCGGCGACGTGTTCGCCGCCATGGCACGCTCGATGGCCTGGGGCGGCCGCCTGGTGCCCTTGGGCTTCGCCTGCGGGCAAATCCCGAGCGTCGCGGCCAACCTGCCATTGCTGAAGAACTACTCGGTCGTCGGCGCCTATTGGGGCGCATGGGCTGAGCGCCATCCGCGCGAGAGTGCTGCGGCAGACGAAGCGCTGATGCGCCTGGTGGGGACCGGAGAATTGCGCCCGCACGTCGGACGCACGATGTCCTGGGAGAACTTCGCCGTCGCACTGGGCCTTCTGCGCCGTCGCGAGGCCCAGGGCCGTGTCGTGCTGCAGGTGCTGCAGCCGGGTCAGCCGCTGAACGGCGGTTCGAGCTGAACGACAGGTCTGTGCCGGTGAACTCGAGAGCCGCGACGCCATCTGCAGTTCGCTGGCCCAGTCCCAACGGCCGGATTGCGACGTTTGACTCGTCAGTCCGCTGATGGCAAAACAGCTGACCCTCAGGCTTCGATACTAGGCGTGCGCAATCGCTGCAGACCTGCCGATGACAGCCCGGCGAGCACCCGCTTGAGTTAAGGGTTGTAGGACGCCCTCCCGCGCAGGCGTGCCGATGACA
>NZ_JADMKB010000029.1 GCF_018780075.1 Hydrogenophaga sp. | reverse complement strand
ATCGGCGGCGCCGACATGCCGGTGGTGGTGTCCATGCTCAACAGCTACTCGGGCTGGGCCGCCGCGGCCACCGGCTTCATGCTGAGCAACGACCTGCTGATCGTGGTGGGCGCGCTGGTGGGTTCCAGCGGCGCGATCCTGTCCTACATCATGTGCAACGCAATGAACCGCAGCTTCATCAGCGTGATCGCCGGGGGCTTCGGCACCACCGCCGCCGCGCCCAAGGCAGCGGGCGGTGCCGCCGCCGAGCCGGTGGGCGAGGTGAACCCCATCCTCGCCGCCGAGACCGCCGAAATGCTGCGCGAAGCCAAGAACGTGATCATCGTGCCCGGTTACGGCATGGCGGTCGCGCAAGCGCAGCACACGGTGTTCGAGATCACCCGCACGCTGCGCGAGAAGGGCGTGAACGTGCGCTTCGGCATCCACCCGGTGGCCGGCCGCATGCCCGGCCACATGAACGTGCTGCTGGCCGAGGCCAAGGTGCCCTACGACATCGTGTTCGAGATGGACGAGCTCAACGACGACTTCCCGGACACCGACGTGGCCATCGTCATCGGCGCCAACGACATCGTGAACCCGGCGGCGCAGGACGACCCGACCAGCCCGATCGCCGGCATGCCGGTGCTGGAGGTCTGGAAGGCACGCACCTCCATCGTGATGAAGCGCAGCATGGCCTCGGGCTACGCCGGGGTGGACAACCCGCTCTTCTACAAAGACAACAACCGCATGCTGTTCGGCGATGCGAAGAAGATGCTCGACGAAGTGCTGGTCGCTTTGAAGAGCTGAGCGCGCGGTGACGGAAGGGCCGCCCAAAGCCAGCCCTTCTCTTTTTGATAGCGCCAGAGGCTTTCAATCAGGCGTTTCAGGGCGGCATGTCAGAATCCCGTCAGGGAAAACACGCGCGCGCGAATCGGGTGGCCGCGCGAGAATGCTGGTTGACGATTTGTAACAGACCCCGGGAGACCCTCATGAGTGAACCGACGCAGGCGTCCGCCGTGCGACCCTGGCTCGGCGCCTACCCGAACGGCGTGCCGGCCGACATCGATGTCGCCCAGTACCCTTCGCTGGTGCACTTGCTCGAAGAGAGCTTCCAGAAGAACGCGGGCCGCCCGGCCTACAGCTTCATGGGCAAGGAGCTGAGCTTTGCCCAGACCGACAGCCTGTCACAGGCCTTTGCGGCCTATCTGCAAGGGCTGGGTCTGGTGAAGGGTGACCGCGTCGCGATCATGATGCCCAACGTGCCGCAGTACCCCGTGGCGGTGGCAGGCATCTTGCGCGCGGGCTTCGTGGTGGTGAACGTGAACCCGCTCTACACGCCGCGCGAACTGGAGCACCAGCTCAAGGACTCGGGCGCCAAGGCCATCGTCATCATCGAGAACTTCGCCGCCACGCTGGAGCAGTGCCTCGCCAGCACGCCGGTCAAGCACGTGGTGCTCGCGGCCATGGGTGACCTGCTCGGCCTGCTCAAGGGGGCGGTCGTCAATTACGTGGTGCGCAACGTCAAGAAGATGGTGCCCACCTTCGATCTGCCGACCGCGGTGCGGTTCAACGACGCGATCGCCAAGGGTACGCGCGGCACGCTCAAGCGCCCCGACATCAAGCCCGACGACGTCGCCGTGCTGCAGTACACCGGGGGCACCACGGGCGTGAGCAAGGGCGCCGTGCTCCTGCACCGCAACGTGATCGCCAACGTGCTGCAGTCCGAGGCCTGGAACGAGCCCGTCATGAAGCAGGTGCCGGCGGGCGAGCAGCCCACCAGTGTGTGCGCGCTGCCGCTGTACCACATCTTCGCGTTCACGGTGAACATGATGCTGGGCATGCGCACCGGCGGCAAAGTGATCCTGATCCCCAACCCGCGCGATCTGCCGGCGGTGCTCAAGGAGCTGAGCAAGCACACCTTCCACAGCTTCCCGGCGGTCAACACGCTGTTCAACGGCCTGGCCAACCACCCCGACTTCAACACCGTCAACTGGAAGAACCTCAAGGTCTCGGTGGGCGGAGGCATGGCGGTGCAGGGCGCCGTGGCCAAGCTCTGGCTGGAGAAGACCGGCTGCCCGATCTGCGAAGGGTATGGCCTCTCGGAAACCAGTCCTTCGGCCAGCTGCAACCCGACCACCAGCACCGAGTACAGCGGCACCATCGGTGTGCCGCTGCCCAACACCTGGATGAAGTGCCTGGACGACGATGGTGTCGAGGTGCCGCAGGGCCAGCCGGGCGAGATCGCGATCAAGGGCCCGCAGGTGATGGCCGGCTACTGGCAGCGCCCCGACGAGACCGCCAAGGTCATGACCGCCGACGGTTTCTTCAAGAGCGGCGACGTCGGCATCATGGACCCGCGCGGCTACTTCAAGATCGTGGACCGCAAGAAAGACATGGTGCTGGTGAGCGGCTTCAACGTCTACCCCAACGAGATTGAAGACGTGGTCGCCCAGCTGCCCGGCGTGATGGAGTGCGCCGTGGTCGGTGTGCCCGACGACAAGTCGGGCGAGGCGGTCAAGCTGGTGATCGTGAAGAAAGATCCGGCGCTCACCGAAGCGCAGGTGCGCGACTTCTGCAAGAGCAACCTCACGGGCTACAAGCAGCCCAAGGTGATCGAGTTCCGCACCGAGCTGCCCAAGACGCCGGTGGGCAAGATCCTGCGCCGCGAACTGCGCGACAAGAAGTAACCCCCCGCGCCGCCTGCGGCGTCACCCCTCAGAGGGCAACGCGAGTGGCCCGGCGAAGCCGGTTCCACCGCGTTCTGGGCCAAGGCACGCGCTCCGGGGCCCCCTCAGTCTTCTGATCCAATGCGGGGCATGAACAAGACGCCTTGCACAGCCATCGTCGCAGCCCTGCACGACGAACTCGCCAGCGTGCTGGCGCTCATGCCCGACGAACAGAAACAGACCGTTGGCGGACGCGAGTTCTGGGTGGGTCACCTGCACGGGCAGGAGGTGGTGGCGGTGCTCAGCGGCATCGGCAAGGTGGCGGCGGCCACGACCGCCACGCTGCTCATTCAGCGCTTCGGCGTGAACCGCATCGTGTTCACGGGGGTGGCCGGTGGGCTGGGCGCGGATGTGAACGTGGGCGACGTGGTGCTGGCGCGAGGTTTCCTGCAGCACGACATGGACGCCTCGCCGCTGTTCCCGCGCCACGAGGTGCCGGGCTACGGCCGCGCGCGGTTTGAGGCCGATGCGGCGTTGACCGATGCGCTGGAGCTGGCCTGCGACCGCATGCTGCACACGCTGCCGCAGCAGCTGGGCGCCCAAACCGTGACCGCCTTCGGCCTGCAAGCGCCCCGCCTGCACCAGGGGCTGCTGATCAGCGGCGACCGCTTCGTGGCCACCACGGCCGAAAGCGAGGCCTTGCAGCGCGAGCTGCCCGACGCCCTGGCGGTGGAGATGGAAGGCGCGGCCTTCGCACAGGTGTGCCACGACTTTGGGGTGCCGCTGGCCGTGGTGCGCACCATCTCCGACCGCGCCGACGACGCCGCGCACGTGGACTTTCCGCGCTTCCTGCGCGAGGTGGCCAGCCGTTACAGCGGGGCCGTGATCGAAGCCTTGTTCCAGCCATGACCGCGCCCGAGACGTTGGTGGCGGGGGCGGGCAAGCTGGCCAACGAAGTGCGGGTCGGTCTGGGGGCTTCGGCTGGCCAGTGGACCGATCGCCACGCCTTGCCTCGGCGCGCGATGGAGCGGGTCACGGCCATCGTGCACGCCGGCTCGGGGCGGGAGCTGCCCGAGATCGTGGGTTTCTGCCGCGAACGTGGCGCGGTGTTGATCGAGCTGTCCACCGGCACCGACGTGGCCGCGCTGGCGCAGGGCGTTCCCGTCGTCATCTGCCCCAACGCCAACATCCTGATGCTCAAGTTCATGGCGATGCTGGGGCGCAGCGGACACTGGTTCCAGGACAGCCGGATCACCATCACCGAATCGCACCAGGCGGACAAGACCTCGGTGCCGGGCACGGCGGTGGCCATGGCCGAGGCGCTGGGTGTGGACCCCCGGGCGATCGTGTCGGTGCGCGACCCCGCGATGCAGACCGGTCAACTCGGCCTGGCGCCACAAGACCTGGCGCGGCACGCGTTCCACCGCATCCAGATCGACGACGGCGCCTGCGCCATCACCCTGGAAACCCGCGTGTTGGGCAACACGCCCTACGTGGACGGTGTGCGTCGCATCATCGACGCCGCGCAGTCGCACCCGCTGGAGCGCCGGGCCTACGATGTGCTCGAATTCATCGACAACGGATGGCTGTGAGCCGCCACCGCATCAGGCTCACTTCAGCCAGCCGCGTTTCCTGAAGTACAGCATCGGCACCACGGCCGAAATGACCATCAGCGCCAGCGCAAACGGGTAACCCCACTTCTGGCTCAGCTCGGGCATGTACTGGAAGTTCATGCCGTAGAGGCTGGCGATCAGCGTCGGCGGCAGCAGGGCCACGCTGGCCACCGAGAAGATCTTGATGATCTTGTTCTGGTTGATGTTGATGAAACCGACCGTCGCGTCCATCAAGAAGTTGATCTTGTCGAACAGAAAGGCGGTGTGGCTGTCGAGCGAATCGAGGTCGCGCAGGATCTGGCGCGCGTCCTCGAACTGCTCGGCGCTGAGCATGCGGCTGCGCATCATGAAGCTGACCGCGCGGCGCGTGTCCATGACGTTGCGGCGGATGCGGCCCGACATGTCTTCGTGGCGCGCGATGGCCGACAGCACCTCGCCGGCCTTGTTGTCCGTCACGTTGCCGGCCAGCACCTGGCGGCTGACCTGCTCCAGGTCGTCGTAGATGTCTTCCAGCGTGTCGGCGCAGTACTCGGCGTCCGCGTCGAACAGCATCAGCAGCACGTCTTTCGCGTTCTCGATCAGGCCTGGCATGCGGCGCGCGCGCATGCGCAGCAGGCGGAACACCGGCACGTCCTCGTCGTGGATGGAGAACAGCACGCCCTGGCTTTTCAGCGCGGCGTTGTGTTCGTTCAGGATGAAAGCCACGCGGATGGCGCGCGGGTTTTCGTCGTCATCGATCAGGAAGTCGGAGCGGATGTGCAGCTCGCCGTTGTCCTCTTCGAAGAAACGCGCCGACTCCTCGATGTCCTCGTCCATCGCGTCTTCGGGGATGGACAGGCCGAAATGCTGTTTGACCCAGCGGCGTTCTTCGAGCGTGGGTGCTTCCAGATCGACCCAGATGGGTTTGAACCGGGCCAGCTCTTCGAGCGACTCGATCTCTTCCTGGAACAGGCGGCCATTGGCCAGGGTGAAGACGTTGAGCATGGTTGCTCCCGGGCGGTGGGTCTGAGAAACGCCAGCGAAAGGAGCGCGCGGCGTGGGGCGGTTGGCGGGCGGCGCTTTCAGCCGACCGACCGCTGGTTGTCAGACGGTTGCGGGGAGGGCTGAAAGCACACAACTGGGGGGTGTGCTGTCCATGAGGCTCTCGGTGGGTGGAAACTGCGGCGATTATGTCACCGCCGCTCGCGCTGCGGTCTGCGCGGGCGTGGCAAAAAAGTCCGACAGTTCGTCCTTTCGGCGCCAGGCGTCGGCCTCGCCCAGCTGGATCAGCGCGTTGACGAAGTCCGGTTCGAACAGCAGGTAGCTGGCGAGCGATGCGGCGCTGCCGGCTTCGCCCTGCCCGGTGTTGAGCGCGCCCAGACCGGTGAGGGTGTTGCGGGTGGCGGCGGGCAGGGACTTGACGTGCTTTCGCGCCAGTTCGTCGAGCGAGAAGCTCGGCTGCAACGCCAGGACCCGGACCGGGTGGTAGGGCAGTGCGCCCGCCAGCTCGGGCGGCAGTCTCGACAGCGTCTGGCTGACGCGCTGGGTCTGCTCCACGTCGGCCTGCAGGGTGTCGTGAAACACGCTGGCCATGGCGTGACCGGCAATGGTGCCGGCCGTGGGTTCGTTGGCGATGCGTGCGCCCATGCCCGAACGTTGCGGCTGACCCGCACCGATGGCCAGGATCTTTCGCGCGCCGAACTGGATGGCCGGGGAGAGCGGCGAGAGCTGGCGCATGGAGCCGTCGCCGAAATGCTCGCGATGCCCTTCCACCCAGAGCGGCACGGCCGGGAACAGGAAGGGAATGGCGCTCGAGGCCATGAGGTGTTCGATGGTGAGCGGCTGGAACTCGGAGCGCCGACCCGGCCGATGCCAGGGCTGGACCGGATGGTCGGGGCGGGTCTGGCAGAAGGTCCAGTGTTCGCCCGTGGTGTAGCTGGACGCGGTCACGCCCAGCACGTCCAGGTGCTGTGCCGCCAGCGCTCGCTCCAGGCCCCGCAGATCGATGGCGCGGTGGAGCGTGTCCACCAGGGGCAGGGTGTCGAGCAGCGCGCGGTGGCGCCGGACCTGCCGCGCCAGCGTGAGGCCCGCCACGATGCGGTTGGCGTGCACCCAGCGCGGCGCATCGAGGCGGTAGACCCGATGGGAGCGCAACCCGCTCCAGAAGGTGGCCAGATCCAGCAGGGCTTGCACGCCGTGCTCGGCCCGGCTGGCGAGGTACGCGGCGTTGAGCGCGCCGGCCGAGGTGCCGAACAGCCAGCGGAAAGGAAAGGCGGTTCGGGCCGCGCCGCCGGAGGTGGCCCAGTGGCCTTGCATGGCCGCCAGTGCTTTGAGCACGCCGGCCTGGTAGGCGGTGCGAGCGCCGCCGCCCATCAGCACCAGCGCGCAGCCGGCGGTGGGTGTGGGCGATGCGTCAGAGGGCAGCAGGTTGTGGGTGATCAGCGTATCGAGGGACACTTTTTCCAAAACCTTGTGAGGCCACGCATCGGGGCGGGGCGGATACATTGGGCAGTTGCCCAAAATCATGACACATCCCCTGCTCACCCCCCGCCGCGAACGCTGGCTGCTGCTCACCATCGCCGGCATCCAGTTCACCCACATCCTCGACTTCATGATCATGATGCCGCTGGGGCCGCAGTTCACTCGGCTCTTCGGCATCAGCGACGCCCAGTTCGGCCTGCTGGTTGCGGCCTACACCCTGGCCGCCGGCGTGTCGGGCCTGGCCGCCGCCACCTACGTGGACCGGTTCGACCGCAAGCACCTGCTGCTCACCCTGTACGTGCTGTTCGCGTTGGCCACCTTGGCATGTGGCCTGGCGCCGGGCTATGGGTTTCTGATGGTGGCGCGCGTGGCCGCCGGCGTGTTTGGCGGCGTGCTGTCGGCCCTGGCGCAGACCATCGTCGCCGATGTGATTCCGTTTGAGCGCCGGGGACGTGCCATGGGCATTGTCATGTCGTCGTTTTCGGTGTCCACCGTGGCCGGTGTGCCGCTGGGCCTGTTCCTGGCCAACCACCTGAGCTGGCAGGCCCCCTTCATCGGCATCGCCGTGCTGAGCGGCGTGCTCGCGCTGGCCGCCGCCGCTACCTTGCCACCGCTGAACCACCATTTGAAGGCGAACGACCGGCCCTCGGTCTGGCGCGGCATCGGCATGGTGCTGGTCGACCGCAACCACCAGCGTGCCTTCGCTTTTTCCGCGCTGCTGATGTTCACCGGTTTTACCGTGTTGCCCTACTTCACCATCTACAT
This sequence comes from Hydrogenophaga sp., assembly GCF_018780075.1. Taxonomy (GTDB): domain Bacteria; phylum Pseudomonadota; class Gammaproteobacteria; order Burkholderiales; family Burkholderiaceae_C; genus Hydrogenophaga. Next base: position 39,081 of record NZ_JADMKB010000029.1, on the reverse strand, counting down.
GCAGGCCAATGTGGGCGTGTTGCCGGAGCAGATTCCCTACCTTTACCTCTGCGGCGGCGTGGCCACGCTGTTCACGGCGCGGCTGTTTGGTCGCCTGGCCGACCGCATGGGCAAAGTGCCCACCTTCACCATGCTGGCGCTGGGGGTGATCGTGCCGCTGCTGGCCGCCACACTCATGCCCCGGTGGCCGTTGTGGGCGGTGTTGATCGTCTCGACCGGGCTGTTTGTCTTCATGAGCGGCCGCATGATTCCGGGCATGGCGCTGATCACGGGGGCGGCCAATCCGGCACTGCGTGGCACCTTCATGGCGCTCAACGCCTCGGTGCAGTCCGCCGCCATGGGGCTGGCGTCGTTCGTCGGCGGGTTGATCATCAGCCGCGACGCGGCCGGTCTGGTGCAGCACTACTGGGTGAGCGGTCTGGTGGGCGTGGGCGCCAGCCTGGCGGCGATGGCGATGGCGTGGCGCGTGCGCGTGCACGGTTCGACCGTGGGTCCTCGGCCCGTGTGAGTGCCAAGGTTTGCCTTTTCACCCTTTGTTGCAGTGCAAGCTTGCGCCGCTGCTCTTTCATGGGCATAGTGGGTCCAGACATCCCCGTGGCCGCCGGGAGGTCTACCCGCCCGGCGGCTTGTGTCAACCCGGAGCATAAGGAGGCTCTTTTATGAACCTGACAATCAGCGGTCACCATCTCGAGGTCACTCCCGCCCTGCGCGGATACGTCACGACCAAGCTGGAGCGAATATCACGCCACTTTGACCAGGTGGTCGACATCAAGGTGCTGCTGACGGTGGACAACCTGAAAGAAAAGGACATGCGGCAAAAGGCGGAATGCAACATCCATGTGAAAGGCAAGGATCTGTTCGCCGAATGCGCCAACGCCGACCTCTATGCCGCGGTCGATGAGCTGGCCGACAAGCTGGACCGCCAGGTGCTGCGTTACAAGGACAAAGCCCAGGATCACAATCACGGCTCGGCCAAGCGCCTGATGTGATCAACCCGGTGGTCACTCTGTCGGGATGACCGCCGAGCATGTTGCAATGCAACAAGCCGCTTGTAAAGTCAAGCGGCTTTTTTGTGCCCGCAGTCTAGCCAACGGCGCCCAACTCGGCATAATTTGCGGTCCAAAGAGGCCCACATGAACCGACTATCCGTGATTTTGCCCGCTCCGCAGGTGCTGGTTTCCGTGGACGCCACCAGCAAAAAACGCGCGTTTGAAGAGGCCGGGTTGCTGTTTGAAACGCTGCATGGCCTCAACCGGGCGCTCATCACCGACAGCCTTTTTGCCCGCGAACGGCTCGGCTCCACCGGTCTGGGCCATGGGGTGGCGATCCCGCACGGCCGCATCAAAGGCTTGAAGCAACCCCTCGCTGCCGTGTTCCAGCTCGCCAGCCCGATCGGTTTCGACGCACCGGACGAACTGCCGGTCCAGCTGATGATCTTCTTGCTGGTGCCAGAAGCTGCGACGCAGAAGCACCTGGAAATCCTCTCCGAAATTGCCGAGCTGCTCAGCGACAGCGCTTTGCGTGAGCAGATGAAAGTCTCGAACGATGCGGACGCGCTGCACACACTGATCACCGGCTGGCAGTCCGCCCACGCCGCCGCGTGAAACCCACCGTTGTCAGCGCCGACGTTCTCTTTGAGGACCATCGGGATGCCCTGAAGTGGCAGTGGGTGGCTGGGCTCGGGGCCTCCGAGCGCCGCTTTGACGAGGTGGCGATCCGTGAAGCACGGTCCGGTGCCGACCTGGTGGGTTACCTCAACTACATCCACCCTTACCGCGTGCAGGTGTTTGGTGAGCGTGAGATGGCCTACCTCACCAGTCCCAACGAAGACGACAACCGCCGACGCATCGCGCGCATCGTGACGCTGGAACCGCCGGTGCTCATCGTGGCCGACGCGCAGGCCGTGCCCGATGCGCTCATGGCCATGTGCGAGCGGGCGCAGATCCCGATGTTCGCCACGCCCGAGCCCGCGGCTTTTGTGATCGACGTGCTGCGGGCCTATTTGTCCCGCCACTTTGCCGACCGCTCGTCCATGCACGGCGTGTTCATGGACATCCTCGGCATGGGGGTGATGATCACCGGCGAGTCGGGTCTGGGCAAAAGTGAACTGGGCCTGGAGCTGATCTCGCGTGGCCACGGTCTGGTGGCCGACGACGCGGTGGACCTCTATCGCATCAACCAGACCAGCATCGAGGGGCGATGCCCGGAGCTGCTGCAAAACCTGCTGGAGGTGCGCGGCATCGGCTTGCTGGACATCAAGGCGATCTTCGGCGAGACGGCGGTGCGCCGCAAGATGCGGCTCTCGCTCATCGTGCACCTCGTGCGCAAAGAGACCATGGAGCGTGATTACGACCGCATGCCCCACGAGCCGCTGTACCAGGACGTGCTGGGTGTGCCGGTGCGCAAGGCGGTGATCCAGGTGGTCGCCGGCCGCAACATTGCGGTGCTGGTGGAGGCGGCTGTGCGCAACACCATCCTGCAGTTGCGCGGGATCGATACCTATCAGGAATTTGTTGCGCGCCACCGCGCGGCGATGCTGCGCGGCGAATGATCCGCCGCGGACGGGCTCAGCGCTGTGACGCCGGTGAAGTGCGGTGCGGACAGTCGGGTTTGCTGCAGCTGGCGTACAGGGACAGCGCGTGTTCCTGCAGCACGAAGCCGCGGGTTTTGGCGATCAGTTGCTGCCGCTTCTCGATCTCGGGATCAAAGAACTCCTCCACCCGGCCGCAATCGAGGCACACCAAATGATCGTGGTGCTGGCCTTCGTTGAGTTCGAAGACCGCCTTGCCTGATTCGAAGTTGCTGCGCGTGAGAAGGCTGGCCTGCTCAAACTGCATCAGCACACGGTAGACGGTGGCCAGGCCGATGTCGGAGTGCTCGTCCAGCAACACCCGGTACACATCTTCCGCGGTCATGTGGCGCTGCTTGGCGTTCTGGAACACCTCAAGGATCTTCAGCCGTGGCAGCGTGGCCTTCAGCCCAGTGCTTTTGAGTTCATCGATATTGGTCATGGACGGGCGGGAGAAGCGGGCGGGCAGCGCGGCTGCGGACAGAGCCTTTCAGGACCCCGGGGCTACAATGACCGGATCATATCGCCAGCGCGCGCCGCCCGTGGCAATGTCCTGCCGCTCACCGCGGTCGAGCGCGCCTTTTGTGGGTTGCATTCATGCGCCAGTTTTTCTCCCTTCCTGCCCCTCTGCGGCCGACTCCAGATCGGAGCGCGAGTCAGCGGTGCACGCCCCTGGTGCTTGCCTTGTGCCTGTGTCTGGGCGCATGTTCTGGCCTGCGTGACAAGCTGCCGAGCGCCGGTGGGTTGATCTCGCCCTACCGGATCGACATCCTCCAGGGCAATGTCGTCACGCGCGAGCAGGCCAAGGCCCTGCAACCGGGCCAGACCCGTGAACAGGTGCGCGGTCTGCTGGGTTCGCCGTTGCTGACCAGCGTGTTCCATGCCGACCGCTGGGACTACGTGTTCACTTTCAGACGCCAAGGTCAGGCGCCGCAGCAGCGCAGGTTGACCGTGTTTTTCAAGGGCGATGTGCTGGAACGCCACGAGGCTGACGAACTGCCCAGCGAGTCCGAGTTCGTGTCTTCACTGGACTCCCGCCGCAAAGCCGACAAGGTGCCTGCACTGGAGGCCACCGAAGCGCAGTTGAAGGCGTTCGAGTCGCGCAACGCCGCTCCTGGCGCGGCGCCCGCTCCGCCGCCCGCCACCCCGGCCACCAGCTACCCACCACTGGAAGCCCCGGGAGCCACGCGATGAGCGCGGTGCTCCAGAGCCCGCACCGCGTGTGCGTGGCCGGTGCCAGCGGCCGCATGGGCCAGATGCTGGTGGAAGCGGTGCAGGGCAGCGGGGACTGCGTGCTGGCCGGCGCGCTCGACATCGCCGGCAGCCCGGCCCTTGGGCTTGATGCGGGAGCGTTTGCGGGTCGTGCCGCCGGGGTCGCCATCACGGCCGACCTGGGCGCGGGCCTGTCCGGAAGCCAGTTCCTGATCGACTTCACGCGTCCCGAAGGCACGATGCTGCACCTGCGGTCCTGCGTGGAGCACGGCGTGAAGCTGGTGATCGGCACAACCGGATTCTCCGAAGCGCAGAAGGCGGAAATCGCCGAGGCCTCCAAATCCATCGCCATCATGATGGCGCCCAACATGAGCGTGGGCGTGAACGTGACGATGAAGTTGCTGGAAATGGCGGCCAAGGCGCTGTCCACCGGCTACGACATCGAGATCGTCGAGGCGCACCACCGCCACAAGGTGGACGCGCCCAGTGGTACCGCCCTGAAGATGGGCGAGGTGATTGCGGGTGCGCTGGGCCGTGACCTGAAAGATTGCGCCGTCTATGCCCGCGAGGGCGTGACCGGCGAGCGCGATCCGTCGTCCATCGGCTTTGCCACTGTGCGCGGTGGCGACATCGTGGGCGACCACACCGTGTTGTTCGCCGGCATCGGCGAGCGCATCGAGATCACCCACAAGTCCAGCAGCCGCTCGACCTACGCCCAGGGCAGCCTGCGCGCGGTGCGCTTCCTGGCCGGCCGGTCCAGTGGGCTGTACGACATGTTTGACGTGCTCGGCCTGCGCTGAGCCAGCACCCCTTTTTTTCAGGAGATCCATCCATGGGCGGCGTCTGGCAAACCATCTGGCAGGGCGATGCGGTCAGCCGCAGCGTGGCCTTGCTGCTGCTGGCCATGTCGGTCGCGAGCTGGGTGGTGATTCTCTGGAAGGGCTGGCTGCTGCGCCGCGCGGTGCGCGACGTGCACACCTCCACCGCCGCGTTCTGGCAGGCCGGCTACCTGGATGAAGCCCAGCAGCGCCTGAACGGTTTCGACTCCCGCCGTCTGGTGCTGCCGCTGCTGGAAGCCGCCCGCACCATCGAGCAGGCCGCGCCGCAAACCCTCGCCGCCGCCGGCGACCGCTCGCAGCAGCTCACCCGTGTGCTGCGCGACGCTTTGCACCGTGTGTTGCACCGCCTTCAATACGGGCAGGTGTTGTTGGCCACCGTGGGTTCCACGGCCCCGTTCGTGGGCCTGTTGGGCACGGTCTGGGGCATCTACAACGCGCTCACGGCCATTGGGGTGGATGGCAAATTCCGCATTGAGCAGGTGTCTGGCCCGGTGGGCGAGGCGCTGGTCATGACGGCCGCCGGTCTGGCGGTGGCCATTCCCGCGGTGCTGGCCTACAACGTGCTGGGTCGCCAGATTGGGCGCATCGAGGCCGATCTGGAAGGCTTTGCCCGCGATCTGCGCGAGCTGCTCGTTCACAGCGAGGCCCCGAGATGAGCTTCGGCCGACTGGAAAAGCCCGCCCGGTCCGAGCCGATGAGCGACATCAACGTCACGCCGCTGGTCGACGTGATGCTGGTGCTGCTGGTGATCTTCATCATCACGGCGCCCCTCATGTCCAGCCGTCTGGAGCTGGAGTTGCCCAAAGCCAGCGAACCGGTGGCCGCATCGGCCGAACCCGAGGCGTTCATCTCGATCAGCGTGGACCCCCAGGGGCAGGTGTTCTGGGACGAGCAGCCGGTCGACGCCGCCACCCTGAAGCAGCGCCTGACGCAAACCGCGCAGCGCGACCCCGAGACCGAGTTGCAGCTGCGCGCCGACACGGCCGTGCCCTATGGTCGCGTGGTGCAGCTGATCGGTCTGGCCCAGAGCGTGGGCCTGTCGCGCATCGGCTTTGTGGCCGATCCGGCCACGGGTGCGACCACCGCGCCGGCGCCGACACGCTGAGCGCTGGTTGCCTGCAGCGGAGGCAGGGCGCCCCAAGCCCTAAAATCGGGGGCTACGCAGCGAGCTGCCCCTTTCATTCACCGGCCCGGTCCGGTCCCTGGTTCATGCAAGAAAAATACGCCCACAAGGATGTCGAGCGCGCCGCGCACGCCCACTGGAACGCCAACGACGCCTACCGCGTGACCGAGGTCGCCGGCAAGAAGAAGTTCTACGCCTGCTCCATGCTGCCCTACCCCAGCGGCAAGCTGCACATGGGCCACGTGCGCAACTACACCATCAACGACATGCTCACGCGCTACCTGCGCATGAACGGTCACAACGTGTTGATGCCCATGGGTTGGGACGCCTTCGGCCTGCCGGCCGAAAACGCGGCGCTGAAAAACGGCGTGCCACCGGCCAAGTGGACCTACGAAAACATCGCCTACATGAAGCAGCAGATGCAGGCCATGGGGCTGGCCATCGACTGGAGCCGCGAGGTCGCGACCTGCGACCCGAGCTATTACAAGTGGAACCAGTGGCTGTTCCTGAAGATGCTGGAAAAAGGCATCGCCTACCGCAAGACCCAGATCGTCAACTGGGACCCGGTGGACCAGACCGTGCTGGCCAACGAACAGGTGATCGACGGCAAAGGCTGGCGCACCGGCGCCACGGTGGAAAAACGCGAGATTCCCGGTTACTACCTGAACATCACCTCGTACGCCGACGAACTGCTCGATCACGTGCAACTGGGCACCCCCAAGGCGACCCTCAATGGCTGGCCCGACAAGGTCCGCCTGATGCAGGAAAACTGGATCGGCAAGAGCGAGGGCGTGCGCTTCGCGTTCCCACACACCATCAAAGGCGCTGATGGCGCACTGATCGGCGACGGCAAGATGTACGTGTTCACCACGCGCGCCGACACCATCATGGGCGTGACCTTCTGCGCCGTGGCCGCGGAGCACCCGTTGGCCCACCACGCCGCCTTGACCAACCCTGCATTGGCGGCGTTCATCGAAGAGTGCAAGACCGGTGGCACCACCGAAGCCGAACTCGCCACGCAGGAGAAGAAGGGCATGGCCACCAGCCTGTTCGTCACGCACCCGCTGACCGGCGCCCAGGTCGAGGTCTGGGTTGGCAACTACGTGCTCATGAGCTACGGCGACGGCGCGGTGATGGGCGTGCCGGCGCACGACGAGCGTGATTTCGCGTTCGCGCTGAAATACGACCTGAAGATCCAGCAGGTGGTGGCGGTGGAGGGCGAGACCTTCAGCACCACCGCCTGGGCCGACTGGTACGGCGACAAGCAGCGCTGTGTGTGCGTGAACTCCGGCGTGCTGAACGGTCTGAACCAGAAGGCTGCCGTGGACAAGGTGGCCGAACTGCTGGCCGACAAGGGTCTGGGCGAGAAGAAAACCACCTTCCGCCTGCGCGACTGGGGCATCAGCCGCCAGCGCTACTGGGGCACGCCCATCCCCATCATCCATTGCGCCGAACACGGCGCGGTGCCGGTGCCCGAGAAAGACCTGCCGGTGGTGTTGCCGCAGGACTGCATCCCCGACGGCTCGGGCAACCCGCTGCACAAACACGAGGGCTTCCATGCCGGCGTCACCTGCCCCATCTGCGGCCAAGCGGCGCGGCGCGAGACCGACACCATGGACACCTTCGTGGATTCGTCCTGGTACTTCATGCGCTACTGCGACCCGAAGAACAACGACAAGATGGTGGCCGAGGGCGCGGACTACTGGATGCCGATGGACCAGTACATCGGCGGCATCGAACACGCCATCCTGCACCTGCTGTACGCGCGCTTCTGGACCAAGGTCATGCGCGATCTCGGCCTGGTGAAGGTGGACGAGCCCTTCAGCAAGCTGCTGACCCAGGGCATGGTGCTTAACCACATCTACTCGCGCCGCACCGAGAAGGGCGGCAAGGACTACTTCTGGCCGCAGGACGTGGAACACGTGTTCGACGAGGCCGGCAAGGTCATCGGCGCCAAGCTGATCAAGGCGGTGGGCGATTTGCCGGTGGGCACGGCCATCGACTACGAGGGCGTGGGCACCATGTCCAAGTCCAAGAACAACGGCGTCGACCCGCAGGACCTGATCGAGAAGTACGGCGCCGACACCGCGCGCCTGTACACCATGTTCACCGCGCCGCCCGAAGCCACGCTGGAGTGGAACGACGCGGCGGTGGAAGGCAGCTACCGCTTCCTGCGGCGCGTCTGGGGCTTTGGCAACAAGCTCTCGGCCACGGCGGGCCTGGGCGCGCTCGCGGCCAGCTTGGGCACGCAGACGCTGTCCAAGGCGGCCAAGGCGCTGCGCCTGGAAGTGCACACCGTGCTCAAGCAGGTGGACTACGACTACCAGCGCATGCAATACAACACCGTGGTCTCGGGCGCGATGAAGATGCTCAATGCCCTGGACGACTTCAAGGGCGACGGCAGTGCAGGCGACAACGCCGCGCTGGCCGAAGGCTTCGGCATGCTGCTGCGCTGCATCTACCCGGCCACACCGCACATCGCGCACAGCCTGTGGGTCGAACTCGGCTACGCTGCCACGGCGGGCGAGCTGCTCGACGCACCCTGGCCGCAGGCCGACGAGACCGCGCTGCAGCGCGACGAGATTGAGCTCATGCTGCAGATCAACGGCAAGCTGCGTGGCAGCGTCACCGTGCCCGCCGGCGCGGACAAGGCCGCCATCGAAGCAGCGGCGCTGGCCAGCGAAGCCTTTGTCAAACAGGCCAACGGCGCCGCGCCCAAAAAGGTGGTGGTGGTGCCGGGCCGTCTGGTCAACGTGGTGGTATAAAAGTCGCGTCATGAAACCCAACACCCCCTTCGCCCCCCAGTCCTCCTGCGAGACGCCGGAGCCTTCCTTGTCCGGGCGGCGCGTGGCGCTGAGGGCGCTGGCCAGCGCGGGTGCGCTGCTCGCGACCGCCGGCCTGGGGGGGTGCGGTTTTGCCTTGCGCCAGGCGCCCAAGTTTGCGTTTGAGTCGGTGTTGGTGACCGGGTTCGAGAACACGCAGGTGTCCCGGGCCCTCCAGCAGGCGATGGTGTCCGTTGGCATCCAGGTGGCCAACGCCTCCAAAGCCGCGCAGACCACCACCGCCGCGGTGCCCGTGCAGGTGGTGTTGCATGTGGCCCGTGACCATCACGAGCGCGTGGTGTCGGGTCAGACCGATTCGGGCCAGGTGCGGGAGCTGACGCTGCGCGTGCGTTTCCGCTTCCGCCTGAGCACGGTGGCGGGCAAGGTCCTGATCGACGACACCGAGCTGCTGCTGGAGCGCGACATCAGCTTCACGGAAACCGCCGCGCTGGCCAAGGCGGCCGAAGAGAACACCATGTTCCACGACATGGAAGGCGACATCGCGCAGCAGGTGCTGCGCCGCCTGGCCGCCGTCAAATCGCTCTGAGGCCATGCAGGTGGCCGCCCCGCAGCTGGCCGGGCAACTGCAGCGGGGGCTCAAGTCCCTCTACACCCTGCACGGCGATGAGCCGCTGCTGATCCAGGAAGCGGCCGACGCCATCCGCGCCGTTGCACGCGAACAGGGCTACACCGAGCGCACCGTGCACACGGTGGCCGGGGCGCACTTCGACTGGAGCGAGGTGCTCGCCAGTGGCGGCTCCATGAGCCTGTTCGCCGACAAACAACTGATCGAAATCCGGGTGCCCTCGGGCAAGCCCGGCAAGGACGGCTCACAGGTGTTGCAGCAGCTGGCCGAAGCCGCACGCGACAACGACAGCACGCTCACCCTGGTGCTGCTGCCGCGCCTGGACGCTGCCACCCAGAAGGGTGCCTGGTTTGCCGCGCTGGACAGCTTCGGCGTGACGGTGAAGGTGGACCCGGTCGAGCGCCAGGCGCTGCCGGCCTGGATCGCGCAGCGCCTGCAGCAGCAGGGTCAGCGCGTCGCAGCGGGGGAAGAAGGCCAGCGCACGCTGCAGTTCTTTGCCGACCGCGTCGAGGGCAACCTGCTGGCCGCGCACCAGGAAATCCAGAAGCTCGGCCTGCTGTACCCGGCCGGCGAGCTGTCGCTGGAGCAGGTGGAAAACGCGGTGCTCAACGTCGCGCGCTACACGCCGTTCAAGCTGGCCGAAGCCGTGCTGGGCGGCCAGGTGCTGCGCGTGCAGCGCATGCTCGACGGGTTGCAGGCCGAGGGCGAGGCCGCCGTGCTGGTGCACTGGGCGCTGGCCGAAGACATCCGCACGCTCAACCGCATCCGCAACGCGATGGACGCGGGCCGCCCGCTGCCGATGGCGCTGCGCGAGAACCGCGTCTGGGGCCTGAAGGAAAAGCTGATGGAGCGCGCGCTGCCGCTGATCCGGCCCGCCCAGCTGGCCCAGTGGCTGCAGGACGCGCACACGGTGGACGGTATCGTCAAGGGCCTCAAGCAGCCCGACTGGCCGGCCGACCCGTGGGACGCGCTGCACCGCATGGCGCTGCGGGTGGCGCAGGCCTGCGCGCTGCGCTGAATCAGACCGCTGCCGACTGGCGCAGCGCGGTGTCCCGGAAATCGCTGGGCGAAAGACCGGCGTGTTCTCGGAACACGCGACTGAAATGGGCGCCATTGTTGAACCCCCATGAAAACGCGATGTCCGTGATGGTGCGCTGCGCCAGGACCGCAAGATCGCCGACGGCACGCTCGCCGAGGTGGTGCGCAACGCCGAGGTGATCGAGGCCTACCTGGGCGACGAGATGAACGCGCCCGATGAGAACCTAGCCGAGGAGACCACCGCATCATGTGGTATCGCCCAACCACGGTGGCGCACCCGGCCGTGTGCCGCGTGAATTTCACCGGTTCCACCAAGGTCGGCAAGATCATCGCCGCCACCTGCGCGAAGTACCTGAAGCCCGTGGTGCTGGAGCTCGGCGGCAAGGCCCCACTGGTGGTGCTGGGCTCCGTGATCGGCATGGGCACGGTCGACCACGGCAATCAACTGATCGACGACACACGGGCCGGAGGCGCCAAGCTCGCCTGCGGCGGCAAGGCCGACACCACGCCTGGGACATCGAGTGACAGCTTTGTCTGGGCGCTGGACGAGTGGACCGGCTGGGTGCTGCTACCGTGTGTCCATTCACCACCCTTCGCAAAGGCCCCCCATGCGCTACCTCGTGCTTTCCCTCTCGCTGCTGCTGATCGCCTCCACCGCCGCCCAGGCTGAAGAGATCGGCTCGGTCGACACGGTGTTCAAGTTCATCGGGTCCGACCACAAGATCGTGGTCGAGGCGTTCGACGACCCGGGGGTGGCCGGCGTCACCTGTTTCCTGTCGCGCGCCAAGACCGGTGGCATCAAGGGCGCGCTCGGCCTCGCCGAGGACAAATCCGAGGCGTCCATTGCCTGCCGGCAGGTCGGCCCGATCTCGATCCCCAAGCCCGTCCAGGCGCAGGAAGAAATCTTCAGCGAGCGCACCAGCTTCATCTTCAAGCGCCTGCGCATCGTGCGCATGGTCGACCTCAAGCGGCACACGCTGGTCTACCTCACCTACTCTGATCGGGTGATCGAGGGCTCGCCGCAGAACTCGGTGACCGCGGTGCCGGTGGACCGTGCCACCGCGATTCCGGTGCGCTGAAGGGGCCTAAACGCCGTCCGACAGCGACAACACGTGGCCCAGGCGCGGGTCGCCGCGCCCGCCGAGCACCAGGGCGTGGGCCGCCTGCACCGCCTCGGGCCCGCGGTGGTGCTGCACCACCAACCAGGGTGCCGAAGGCTGGTTCACCTGCTGGATGAACGCATGCCAGGCGCGCGCCATGCGCTCGTTGAACCCGGTGGCACCCCAGTCGGCATGGCGTTTCTTGGCTTGTGCCGGCGCAAAGAACAGCACCGGGCGCGGCCCGGGCAGGTCGCGTGCGCCGGCCAGCTGGTCGACGTGGGTGCCGCCGATGGAGCAGCTGTGGGCGAGCGCCGTGAACCGGCCGTGGATGGCCTTGCGCAGTGCGCCGTTGCCCGCGAAGTCGACGTACACGCAGGGCGTGTCGCTGGGCAGGGTCTCGAGCTGGTCGTAGGTGAGCACGCGGCTGTACACCCCCAGGCTCTCGCAGAACGCCACGTTGGCCGCCGAGGTCAGGCCGACCACCTCCACGTCCGGTCGGTGGGCCAGCTGGGCCGCGGTGGCGTACGCCGTCTTGCTGCTGGCCGACGAGAGCAGCATCACGCCGCGTCGGCCCTGCTGGCCCGTGCCGAAGAAGGCGTTGTCGGCCAGGAAGTCGTCGATCAGCCAGGCGGTGAGGAACAGGGGCCGGAGCAGCGCTTGCAGCGGCTCGTTGGCGGGGTCGTGCAGCGGGTCGACGGCGCAGCGCAGGCAGTGGTTGTAGACCGGGTGCAGCGCCGCGCGGTGCGGTGCGCCGTCCAAGAAGCCCTCGGGCGAGACGCGCGCGGGCTGCAGCACGGCGTCCGAGGCCATGGGCCAGTAGCCATACAGGCGCTCACCTTCGGCCACCCCGGCGCATGTCGTTTCGACCACCACGCCGAACCCCCAGACCGGCACGATGCCCCAGGGGGCGTCGTCGGCCTGCGGCAGCACCGGGAAAAACCGCCAGTAGTCCATGGCCTCGCCGAACGCGGCGTAGGTGATGTTGTTGGACGTGTAGGCGAACTGCTCGATGCGCACCCGCACCTGTCCGTCGGAGAGGGGCGCCTCCGGCAAGGTCACGGTCCGCGTGGTGTCGAGCCGGTCCTTGCGGACCTGGAACTGGGTGGTGGTCATGGGCGTTTCGCTGTGGGGACGCGGGGGCCACGATGGTGCACCGGTTCGACGCGCCCGGTTGTCACGCGCGTTGCCGGGACCGCCCCCGAATGCCCCCGCCTCCCCAAGCGCGGGCTGCTCTGCGAAAATCGCGCCATGAACGCGACCAACACCACCGAACTCATGAACACGCTGGGCAGCCAGGCCAAGGCCGCCTCGGCGCTGATGGCCAAGGCCAGCGCGGCGACCAAACTCAAGGCCTTGCGCGGACTGGCCGCTTTGCTGCGCGCCAATGTGGCGCCGCTGCAGGTGGAGAACGCCAAGGACCTGGAGCGCGCCCGCGCCGCCGGGTTGAGCGAGCCGATGGTGGACCGCCTCAGGCTCACGCCCAAGGTGATCGAGACCTGCGCCGAAGGCTGCGAGCAGCTGGCCGCCATGGCCGACATCACGGGTGAAATCACGGGCCTGAAGCAGATGCCCAGCGGCATCCGCGTGGGCCAGATGCGCGTGCCCATCGGCGTGTTCGGCATGATCTACGAGAGCCGCCCCAACGTGACCATCGAGGCCGCGAGCCTGAGCATCAAGAGCGGCAACGCCTGCATCCTGCGCGGCGGCTCCGAGGCCATCGACTCCAACCGCGCCCTGGCCGCCCTGGTGCAGCAGGCACTGGCCGCCGCCGGCCTGCCGACCGACGCGGTGCAGCTCGTGCCCACCACCGACCGTGCCGCCGTGGGCCAGCTCATCACCATGCCGCAGTACGTGGACGTGATCATCCCGCGCGGCGGCAAGGGCCTGATCGAGCGCATCAGCGCCGAGGCCAAGGTGCCGGTGATCAAGCACTTGGACGGCAACTGCCACACCTATGTGGACCAGCCCTGCGACATCGCCATGGCGGTGACCGTGGCCGACAACGCCAAGACCCAGAAATACAGCCCCTGCAACGCGACCGAGAGCCTGCTGGTGGCGCGCGGCGTGGCGGCCGACTTCCTGCCGAAGATCGGCGCCGTCTACGCCGCCAAGGGCGTGGAGATGCGTGGCTGCCCGGAGGCCATGGCCCTCCTGTCGGCTGTGCCGGGCGCGACCGTGGAGGCCGCCAGCGAGCAGGACTGGGGCGAGGAATACCTGGCACCGGTCATCAGCGTGAAGGTGGTGGCGGGCCTGGACGAAGCCATCGCCCACATCAACCGCTACGGCAGCCACCACACCGACGCCATCCTCACCACCGACCACATGCACGCCCAGCGTTTCCTGCGCGAGGTGGATTCGGCCAGCGTCATGGTGAATGCGAGCACCCGCTTCGCGGACGGGTTCGAGTACGGCCTGGGGGCTGAAATCGGCATCAGCACCGACAAGTTCCATGCGCGCGGGCCGGTCGGCGTCGAAGGCCTCACGTCTTTGAAATACGTGGTGCTGGGTGAAGGCGAGGTTCGGGGCTGAGCCGGGCTTGCAAGCCCGGCTTTCGGCCCCATACTCCCAACGCTAGAGGCTTTTCCAACAACCCCATCTCCCGCCCAAACGCATCGCCCGAGCGTCCAGGTCAGCGCGGAACCGGCTTCGCCGGGCCGCGGCTGACGCCCCCCAGTGGGGGGTGACGCCGCAGGCGGCGCGGGGGGCGTCCAAATCTTATGGTTCCGCATCTCGTCACCGCCCTCACTGGCCCCATCAACGAACTCGAACAGCGCATCCTCGAATCCACCCCGGTGATCGAGCGCTGGTTCCGGCTGGAGTGGATGGAGCACACGCCGCCGTTCTACAGCTCGGTGGACGTGCGCAACGCCGGCTTCAAGCTCGCGCCGGTGGACACCAACCTGTTTCCCGGCGGCTGGAACCACCTCACGCCCGAGATGATGCCGCTGGCGGTGCAGGCGGCCATGGCGGCGATCGAGAAGATCTGCCCCGAGGCCAAGAACCTGCTGCTGGTGCCCGAGAGCAGCACCGATGTGTTCTACCTCGGCAACCTGCGCCAGCTGCAGCGCATCTTCTACCAGGCCGGCCTGAACGTGCGCCTGGGCTCGTTGTCCAACGACATCAAGGCCCCCACCACCATCGACCTGCCGGGCGGCGAGTCCATCACGCTGGAGCCGCTGATCCGCAGCAAGCGCCGCCTGGGCCTGAAGCACTTCGACCCCTGCACCATCCTGCTCAACAACGACCTGCGGGCGGGCGCCCCCGGCATCCTGGAAGATCTGCACGAGCAGTACCTGCTGCCGCCCTTGCACGCGGGTTGGGGCATCCGGCGCAAGAGCAACCATTTCAAGGCCTACGAAGAGGTGTCCAAGCGCTTCGGCAAGCTGCTGGGCATGGACCACTGGCTGATCAACCCGATGTTCAACCAGTGTGGCGAGGTGAATTTCGCCGAAGCCACCGGGCTGGAGTGCCTGCGCAGCAACACCGATGCGCTCTTGGGCAAGATCCGCCGCAAATACAAGGAATACGGCATCAACGAAAAGCCGTTCGTCGTCATCAAGGCCGACAACGGCAACGCGGCGCTGGGCCAGCTCACGGTGCGCGACGCCAAGGACCTGGACGACGCGTGGTTCAAGGCCCGGGCCAAGGCCGTGGGGAGCCAGCCGGTGGGCGAGGTCATCATCCAGGAAGGCGTGCTGACCAACGAGCGCATCAACGCCGCCGTGGCCGAGCCCGTGGTCTACATGATGGACCGCTACGTGGTGGGCGGTTTCTACCGCGTGCACGCCGACCGGGGCGTGGACGAGAACCTGAACGCGCCCGGCTCCAGCTACGTGCCGCTGGCCTTCGAACAGAGCGCGCAGCTGCCGCAACCCGGCGTGAAGCCCGGTGCCAGCGTGCCCAACCGCTTCTACATGTACGGCGTGATCGGCCGCCTGGCCATGTTGGCGGCGAGCTACGAGCTGGAAGCGACCGACCCGGACGCAGAAGTCTACGAGTAGGCCCACCCCCGCGCCGCGCCTGCGGCGCGTCACCCCCTCAAGGGGGCGATGCAAGTGGCCCGGCGGAGCCGGTTTCACCGCATCCTGCTCTCGGGCACGCCTCGCCGGAAGGGCTTGTGTTGGCGTGTGATCGGGGATGACACTTCTCTCCTGTTGCAGTTGTTGCGGTGCAACAAACTCGCCGGAACGTCTCATTTAGGCACATCGCCCCACTGGCGGAGCGTGTGCCTCGGGCGCAGAATCGCGAGCTTCCAGACAACGGACCTGACCCCCAACCGGTCGGGTGGTTTTTTGTCCTCCAGCAAATCTTCGCTTGCTGCGCTCACCCTGGGCGCCATCGGTGTGGTGTATGGCGATATCGGCACCAGCGTGCTGTACGCCATCAAAGAGATCTTCGGGTCCGGCCATGTCCCCTTCACCCATGACAACGTGTACGGGGTGCTGTCCATCGTTTTCTGGACACTGACGGTCATCGTTTCCCTCAAATACGTGGTGCTGGTGCTGCGCGCCGACAACGCGGGCGAGGGCGGTCTGATCGCCATGCTGGCGCTGGCCTCGCAGGCGGTGAAAGACCGGCCCGAGCTGCGCAAGTGGCTGCTGGCGATCGGCATCTTCGGCACCTCGCTGTTTTATGGCGATGGCGTCATCACCCCGGCGATTTCGGTGCTCTCGGCGGTGGAGGGCCTGGAGGTCATTTCACCGGCGTTCAAGCAGTACGTGGTGCCGATCACGCTGGTGGTGCTGTTCGGTCTGTTTTTTGTACAAAAGCGCGGCACCAGCGGCATCGGCAAGTTCTTCGGCCCGATCACGGTGCTGTGGTTTCTCACCATCGCGGGGCTGGGCGTGGTGCACATCGTCGGCCACCCCGAAATCCTGGCCGCACTCAGCCCGCACCACGCCCTGCGTTTCATCTGGGAGCAGCCGGGCACCACCTTCATCATCCTCGGTGCGGTGGTGCTGTGCGTCACCGGTGGTGAGGCGCTCTACGCCGACATGGGCCACTTCGGCAAAAAACCGATCCGCCTGGCCTGGTTCTCCATCGTCATGCCTTGCCTCACCCTCAACTATTTCGGCCAGGGCGCGCTGCTGCTGAGCGACCCCGAGGCGGTGAAAAACCCCTTCTTCAACATGGCCCCTGACTGGTTTCTGCTGCCGCTGGTGGGGCTGGCGACCATGGCCACGGTGATCGCCTCTCAGGCCCTGATCTCCGGCGCGTTCAGCGTCACCAAGCAGGCCGTGCAGCTGGGTTACCTGCCGCGCCTGAACCTGCTGCACACCAGCGTGCGCGACACCGGCCAGATCTACATTCCCTTCGTCAACTGGGGCCTGTTCGTGGCCATCGTGCTGGCGGTGGTGATGTTCAAGTCGTCCAGCAACCTGGCGGCCGCCTACGGCATCGCCGTCACGCTGGACATGCTCATCACCACGGTGCTGACCTTCTTCGTGATCCGCTTCGGCTGGAAATACCCGCTGTGGCTGTGCCTGCTGGCGACCGGATTCTTCTTCGTGGTGGACCTGGCGTTCTTCAGCTCCAACCTGCTCAAGCTGTTCGCGGGCGGCTGGTTCCCGCTGCTGATCGGCGGCGTGGTGTTCATGCTCATGATGACCTGGAAGCAGGGGCGGGTGTTGATGGCGGCCAAACAACAGGCCGACGCCATTGAGCTCGACAGCTTTCTCGACGCGGTGTTCATGGCACCGCCCGCGCGCGTGGAAGGCACGGCGGTGTTCCTCACGGCCGAGACCGGCACCGTGCCCAACGCGCTGTTGCACAACCTCAAGCACAACAAGGTGCTGCACGCGCAGAACCTGTTCGTCACGGTGCGCAGTCACGAGGTGCCCTGGATCGGGCTGGACAAGCGCCTGGCGGTGGAGCCGCTGGGGCACGATTGCTGGCAGGTCGTGATCCATTACGGGTTCAAGAACGACCCCGACGTGCCCAAGGCGCTGCAGCTCATGAGCGGGCGCGGCTGTGCGCTCGACGCCATGACCACCAGCTACTTCCTGTCGCGCGATCTGGTGGTGCCCACCCTGGGCAGCGGCATGGCGCCCTGGCGCGAAAAAATCTTCGCCCAGATGCACCACAACGCGGGGGCGGCGGCCGAGTTCCTGAACCTGCCGAGCAACGCGGTGATCGAGCTGGGCTCAAAAATAGAGATTTAGATGGGCTCACCCCCGTCGCTTGTTCGCTGCGCGTAACCGCTCCGCCCCTCAAGGGGCGATGCGAGTGGCCCGGCGAAGCCGGCTCCACCGCATCCTGGGTTCGAGCACGCGCTCCGGAGAGTCCTTTCCCGTTTGGGTTGCGGGGTGCTCCCGGCACAATCGCCCGATGTCTTTTTTCCGTGACCTCAACCTCTCGGCCGCCACGGCCGGTTTTGTGGCGGTGCTGGTGGGCTTCACCAGCTCGGTCGCCATCGTCTTTCAGGCCGCGTTGGCCTTTGGTGCCACGCCCGAGCTGATCACTTCCTGGATGTGGGCGCTCGGCCTGGGCATGGGGCTGTGTTCGGCCATTCCTTCGCTCATCCTCAAGCAGCCGGTGATGGTGGCCTGGAGCACGCCCGGTGCTGCGGTGCTGGCCACGGCCGGTCTGGCCGGGGGCTTCAGCATGCCGCAGGCGGTGGGCGCGTTCATGGCCTGCGCCGCGCTGACCGTGCTGGTCGGTGCGACCGGCTGGTTCGAGCGGGTGATGAACCGCATCCCGGTGGCGATTGCCTCGGCCCTGCTGGCCGGCGTGCTGGCCCGGTTTGGCCTGCAGGCGTTCGCCGCTGCGCAGACGGCGCTGCCGCTGGTGTTGCTCATGCTGCTGGCCTACCTGCTGGGCCGGCGTTGCCTGCCGCGTTACGCGGTGCCGCTCACGCTGGCCGTGGCGGTGGCCTACGTGGCGGTGAACGGCCAGTTCAACGGCGAGGCGGTGAGCTTGTCGCTGGCCCGCCCGGTGTTCACCGCGCCCGAGTTCACGCTGTCCGCGCTGGTGAGCCTGGCGTTGCCGCTGTTCGTGGTGACCATGGCCTCGCAGAACCTGCCGGGCGTGGCGGCCATCCGCACCGCGGGGTATGACATGCCGATCTCGAAGATCATCACCCTGACCGGGCTGGCCACGCTGGTGCTGGCGCCGTTCGGCGCGTTCGCGCTCAGCCTCAGCGCCATCACCGCCGCCATCTGCATGGGCGAAGAAGCGCACGCCGACCAGCGCAAGCGTTACACCGCGGCGGTGAGCAGCGGTGTGATCTATGGGGTGATCGGCCTCTTTGGCGCCGCGGTCACCGGCCTGCTGCTGGCGTTCCCCAAAGAGCTGGTGCTGGCCATCGCCGGCCTGGCGCTGCTGGGCAGCATCGGCGGTGGTCTGCACACCGCGCTGCGCGACGACGACCACCGCGAAGCCGCGCTCATCACCTTCCTCGTCACGCTCAGCGGCGTGGTCATTGCCGGCATCGGCTCGGCCTTCTGGGGCGTGGTCGCCGGCGCGCTCGCGCTGTTTGTGCAACAGTACGGGGCTGCCCGCAAAGCCCCCTGAACAAGCCCCATGAACATCCTCTTCGTTGCCGACCCTCTGGCGTCCTTCAAGACCTACAAGGACACCACCTTCGCCATGATGCGCGAGCTGCAGAAACGCGGCCACACCATCGCCGCCACCGAGCCGCAGCACATGGCCTGGCGCAGCGGCCAGCCGGTCACCGCCGCCGTGCGCCACATCGTCCTCACGGGCGATGCCGATGCCTGGTTTGAAGTCACCCGCGAAGCGATCGATCCGGTGCATGGCTTCGATGCCGTGCTCATGCGCAAGGACCCACCGTTCGACAGCGAATTCTTCTACGCCACCCACCTGCTGGAACAGGCCGAGCGCGAAGGCGCGCGCGTGTTCAACAGCCCGCGCGCGCTGCGTGACCACCCGGAGAAACTCGCGCTGATGGAGTTCGCGCAGTTCGCGCCGCCCACGCTGGTGACGCGCGCGGCCGACGACATCCGCGCATTCCACGCCGAGCACCGGGACGTGATCCTCAAGCCGCTGGACGGCATGGGGGGCATGGGCATCTTCCGCGTCGGCGCCGACGGCATGAACCTCGGCTCCATCATCGAGACGCTCAACCAGGGCGGCGCCACCAGCGTGATGGTGCAGCGTTACCTGCCCGAGATCGTGGCTGGCGACAAGCGCCTGCTGCTGATCGGCGGGAAGGTCGCGCCCTTCGTGCTGGCGCGCATCCCGCAGGGCAACGAGGTGCGCGGCAACCTCGCGGCCGGCGGCAAGGGCGTGGCGCAGCCGCTGAGCGATGAGAACCGTGCCGTGGCCGAGGCCATCGCGCCCACGCTGGCCAAGCGCGGCCTGCTGCTGGTGGGGCTGGACATGATCGGCAACAGTGTGACCGAGATCAACGTCACCAGCCCGACCTGCTTCCAGGAGATCACCGACCAGACCGGGTTCGATGTGCCGTCGATGTTTGTGGACGCCCTGGAGCAATCGATCAAGGGCCAAGAATGAGCGACCAACCCGTCAACCCGCCCGACGACGAAGCGCCCAAAGCACCCGCCAAGCAGGCGCGCAACCCGTTGCACGGCCTGACGCTGGAGGCGATCGTCACCGCGCTGGCCGACCACTACGGCTGGGAAGAGCTGGGCCAGCGCATCCCCATCCGCTGCTTCAACGTGGACCCGAGCGTGGGTTCCAGCCTGCGTTTCCTGCGCAAGACGCCGTGGGCGCGCGAGAAGGTGGAGGGGCTGTACCTCTTCATGCAACGCGAAGAGCGCCGCGCCGGCCGGGGTTGATGGCCCGGCCTCAGGCCAGGGGCAGGCCGTCCACGAACACCTTGAGTTCACCCGGTTCAAACGCGGTCCACTGCTCGTTGCGGGTCAGCGGCGTGGTCACGATCACGGCCGCGCGGTCGCCGGGCTGGTTGAGGTCGGCGAAGTTCACCGTCCAGTCGTGGTCCATCAGCGTGGCCTGCGCAAACGGGTGCTGGCGCACCAGGTAGTGCAGCTTGGTGCTGCAGTGCGCCCACATGGCCTCGCCGTTGGAGAGCAGGAAGTTGGCGGTGCCGAACGTGGTGATCTTCGGGATCAGCTCGCGCAGTGTGTGCGTGAGTTCGGCGACGCTGGGCAGGCTCGCGTGTGACTTGGCGAGTTCCTGCATCAGCCAGCAGAACGCACGCTCGCTGTCGGTGGTGCCCACCGGCTGGAACGCGCCGTGCAGCTTGGGGAAGTAGTCCTTCAGGTCGCCGTTGTGGGCGAACACCCAGTGCCGGCCCCACAGCTCGCGCGTGAAGGGGTGGGCGTTCTCCAGCATCACCTCGCCGATGGTGGCCTTGCGCACGTGGGCCAGGATGTTCTTGCTCTTGAGCGGGTAGCTGCGCAGGAACTCGGCCATGCGGGAGTTGGCCGCACTCTCGTGGTCGATGAAGAGGCGCAGCCCCCGGCCTTCAAAGAAGGCGATGCCCCAGCCGTCGGCGTGGTGGTCGGTGGCGCCACCGCGCTGGCAGAAGCCGGTGAAACTGAACGAGGCGTCGGTGGGGGTGGCGCAGTTGAGGCCGAGCAGTTGGCACATGGACATCATCTTGTCACAACCTCGGCCCCGAAATCGCAGGAAATGGGCGGGCCAGCGCTCCGGAAACCGCTTTTGGGGTGAACATGCGGGCATTGTTCTCACCTCAGGCCCCATGACCCCACCGGCTTCCGCTTCTCTGCGCCTGCACCCCAGCACCGCGCGGGCCTACCGCTGCACCTGCGGCGCCCAGGTTTTTTTCCGCAACAACACCTGCCTGCAATGTGGGCGGGCGCTGGGTTTCGACCCCTGGCTGGGCCAGGTGCTGGCCATCGAGCCCGACGCCGAACCCGGGGTGTGGCACGCGGTGGCGCCGCAGGGTTCAGAGAGCGGGGACGCGCCCCTGCAGCGCTACCGGCGCTGCGCCCAGATGGGCACGCCAGCCCTGTGCAACTGGCTGGTGCGCGACGACGGCTCCATCGGGGCGGCGGACTGCTCCTGCGTGGCGTGCCGCCTCAACCGCGTCATCCCGGACCTCGGCCTGGAGCGCAACCACGAACCCTGGCGCAAGGTCGAGCTGGCGCGGCGCCGCCTGGTGTCGCAGCTGATCGGCCTGGGGCTGCCGGTGGAGCCGCTGTCGGAGGACGGCGGTCCGGGTGGGCTGGTGTTCGACACCCTGGTGTCGCTCCCCGGGCAGGCGCAGGTGCTGACGGGGCACGCCCAGGGCGTGATCACCCTCAACCTGGCCGAGGCCGACGACGCCTACCGCGAGCAGGTCCGCAGCCAGATGCGCGAGCCGTACCGGACGCTGCTCGGGCACTACCGCCACGAGGTGGGGCACCACTTCTGGGACCGGCTGGTCCGCAACGACCCTTGCCTTCAGGGGTTTCGTGCGCTGTTCGGTGACGAGCAGCAGGACTACGCTGCCGCGCTGAACGCGCACTACCAGCAAGGGGCGCCACCGGGCTGGTCCGGTGCCTACATCTCCAGCTACGCCAGCGCCCACCCGTGGGAAGACTGGGCCGAGACCTGGGCGCACTACCTGCACATGCGCGACACGCTGGACACGGCGGTGAGCTTCGGCATGGCGCCGGACGAGGTCGATGTGGACGCCTTGCACTACCTGCCCTCGGTGCTGCAGGAAGAACCTTCCCCCGAGGCCGAGGTGTTTCTGGCCATGCTCAACGCCTGGACCCGGCTGACGGCCGTGCTCAACGAGCTGTCGCGCAGCATGGGGCTGCCCGACTTCTATCCGTTCGTGTTGTCGGACACGGTGGTCCGCAAGCTGCATTTCGTGCACGGGCGGGTCGAGCCCTTCGAGCGCACGACCTGACCCGCGTCAGCGTTCCTCGCGCACCCGCCAGGCCGCGATCAGCGCGAGCGCGCAGATGCAGGCCAGCATCAGGAAGGTCTCGTCAAAGGCCGCGATGCGGGCCTGGATGTTGCCCGGTGTCGTCAGCACCACGCCGTGCGCGGCCAGCCGCCACTCCAGCACGATGCCGCACAGGCTCACGCCCGCCGCGCCGCCGAGCATGCGCAGGAAGTTGATCACGCTCGACCCCTGCGGAATGAGGCCGCGCTCCAGTCCGCGCATGGCGCCGATGTTGAGCGAGGGCAGGATGAAGCCCAGCCCGATGCGCCCGAGGATCGCCCAGGTCACCAGCAAGGGGATGACCTGCGCGGGCCGGCCGGGGTCGATGGTGACCATGAGTGCGAACGACGCGGTCAGCGCCACCAGCCCGATGCTCACCAGCCGGTGCGTGGGCTGGCGGTCGGTCAGGCGGCCCACGATGGCGATGGTCACGGCCAGCACCAGCCCGGCCGGCAGCAGGATGCTGCCCACATACGACGGCGACAGGCCCAGCCCCATCTGCATGTAGACCGGCAGCAGGTAGGTGGAGCCGAACAGCGCGATGCCGTAGATGAAGGCCACGATGCTGCCCATGGCGAAGCGCCGGTCCTTGAAGAGTGAGAGGTTCATGAGCGGGTCCACGCCCTGGTCGGGGTGGCGCTGGCGGCTTTTCAGCGTGCGCCGCTGCAGCACGACAAAGGCCACCAGCAGCAACGCAGCGCCGCCCAGCAGAGCCGCTGCGCTCAGCACTGTGCCGCCCTGCAGCTGCACCAGGCCATTGAGCAGGCACAGCGTGCCGACGGCGGCCAGCAGCAGGCCACGCCAGTCCAGGCTGGCGCCCTGGCGATTGGCTGCGAGTCCGCCTGGCGAGGTGGTGGGCACGAAGCGCCGCGCCAGCCACAGCGAGGCGATGCAGAACGGCACCACCATGAAAAAGATCGAGCGCCAGCCAAAGACGTCGACCAGCACGCCGCCGATGCTGGGGCCGATCGCGGGCGCGAGCACCACGCCCATGCCGAAGATGCCGCTGGCGCGGCCCTGCTCGTGCGGCTCGAAGGCACGCAGGATGATGATGGCCGGGATGGGTTGCACCACGCCTGCGGCCAGGCCTTCGGCCACGCGCGCGGCCAGCACCAACCCGAACGAGTTGGCGAAACCCCCGGCCATGCCGCCGGCCATCAGCAGCCACATGCAGCCGGCGTAGGTGCTGCGGTAACCATAGCGCGCGAGCAGCCAGGGCGTGGTGAGCATGGAGACCGTGGTGGCCGCCATGAAGCTCGAGGCGGCCCACTGGGCGCGCTCCTGGCCGAGCGTGAAGTGCTGGCTCATGTCGGGGATGGCCACGTTGATGATGGTCGACGACATGATCGAGGCCATGGTGCCCACCATCACCGAGAGCAGCAGCAGCCAGCGGTAGCGCTCGCCGTAGCGCGCGCGAAGCGCAGGGAGGGAATGGTCGGGGGGCAGGGTCATGGTGCGGGGCGGTCGATGCCGCAACGATAACCGCCCGCGAAAAGCGGGGTGCGTGGTGTGGCCTGTGACCCGCCTAAGAATCACCTAAGAATGGCGCCGGGTGCGCTGGCAGAATGGCCGGGAGGGCGGTGACGCCCCAGCCCCACAAGGAAACCTTCATGCGATTGCTGCTGGTGGAAGACGACACCATGATCGGCGAGTCCGTGCTCGATCTGCTGCGCGCCGAACACTACGCGGTGGACTGGGTGAAGGACGGCGAGACGGCCGACACGGCCCTGTGCACGCAGGACTACGACCTGCTGCTGCTCGACCTCGGCCTGCCCCGGCGCGACGGCCTCTCGGTGCTGCGGGCGCTGCGTGCGCGCAAGAACCGCCTGCCGGTGCTGATCGCCACCGCGCGCGACTCGGTGCAGCAGCGCATCGAGGGGCTGGACGCCGGCGCCGACGACTACGTGCTCAAACCCTACGACCTGGACGAACTGCTGGCGCGCATCCGCGCCCTGCTGCGCCGCGCCGCCGGGCGTGCCGAGCCGGTGTACGAACACCAGGGCGTGAGCATCGACCCCGCGACGCGCGAGGTCACGGTGAACGGCCAGCCGGTGGTGCTGTCGGCGCGCGAATGGGCGGTGCTCGAACCCCTGCTGGCGCGGCCCGGCCTGGTGCTCTCGCGGGCGCAGCTGGAAGAAAAGCTCTACAGCTGGAAAGACGAGGTCAGCAGCAACGCGGTGGAGGTCTACATCCACGGCCTGCGCAAGAAGCTCGGGCCGGACATCATCCAGAACGTGCGCGGTGTGGGCTACTTCGTGCCCAAACCATGAGCCCCCCCTGCGCCGCTTCGCGTCTTCCCCCCGGTGGGGGGACGGTGCCTGTGGCCCGGCGAAGCCGGTTCCACGGCACCCTGGGTGAAGTCACGTCGAGCCGGCTGGTGCATGGGGGCGAAGCTGCATGACACGCTTCCTGTCTTCCTTGCGCGCCCGGCTGCTGGTCTTCGTGCTGCTGGCCATCCTGGCCACGGCGGTGTTGCAGGCGGCGCTGGCGTACCGGGCGGCGCGCGCCGAGGCCGACCAGATCTTCGATTACCACATGCAGCAGACCGCGCTGTCGCTGCGCGCCGGCCTGCCGCAGGCGCTGGCGACCGGGGTGATCCCGTTGCCCGCCGAGGAGCAGGACTTCGACTTCGTGCTGCAGATCTGGACGCTGGACGGTGTGCGGGTGTTCGAGTCGGCCGCGCGTGCCGAGCTGCCGCAGCGCGCGGTGCTCGGGTTTGACGACGTGGGCGCGCACGGCACGCGCTACCGCGTGTACTCGCTGCAGGCGCGCAGCTTCGTGATCCAGGTCGCGCAGGACATGTCGGTGCGCCAGCGCATGGCCGGTTCGCTGGCGCTGCGCACGGCGCTGCCCATCCTGCTGCTGGCGCCGCTGCTCATGGGGCTGGTGGGCTGGGTGGTCAGCCGCTCGCTGGCCCCGGTCGCGCGCGTGCAGCGCCAGGTGGCCGAGCGCCAGGCCGACGACCTGACCGAGGTCGCCGAGACCGGCCTGCCCGACGAGGTGCGCCCGCTGGTGCAGGAGCTCAACGGCCTGTTGCGGCGCGTGGCCCTGGCGTTTGACGCGCAGCAGCGTTTCGTGGCCGACGCCGCGCACGAACTGCGCTCGCCGCTGGCCGCGCTCAAGCTGCAGGTTCAGGGCCTGCAGCGCGCGCCCGACGACGCCACGCGCGAGCGCGCGCTGGAGCGCCTGGGCTCGGGCATCGACCGTGCCACGCGGCTGATCGAGCAGCTGCTGGTGCTGGCGCGCCAGCAGGCCCGCGCGGCGTCGGGCGTGCGGCCCGAGCCGGTGGCGCTGGACGAGCTGGTGCGCAGCGCGGTGACCGACATGGCGCCGGCGGCCCAAACGCGCCGCATCGACATGGGCCTCACCCAGGCCGACGCCGGGCAGGTGAACGGCCACGCGGAAGCCCTGCGCATCCTCGTGCGCAACCTGCTGGAGAACGCCGTCAAGTACACGCCCGAAGGAGGGCGGGTCGATGTGGCGCTGCGGGCCGGTGCGGGCACGCTGGTGCTCGGCGTGGAAGACAGCGGGCCGGGGATTCCCGAGGCCGAGCGCGAGCGTGTGCTGGACCGCTTCTACCGCCTGCCCGAGGCGGCGTCCACGGGCAGTGGCCTGGGGCTGGCCATCGTCAAGGCGGTGGCCGATCTGCACGGTGCCAAGCTGCAGCTGGACGCTTCGCCCACGCTCGGGGGCTTGCGCGTGCGCGTGGCGTTTCCGCTGAACAGACCCTAACCCAGCGCGGTGGCGAACACGTTCACCGCCATCGCCAGCACGATCAGGTTGAAGGCGAACGACAGCAGGCCGTGCAGCAGCGTCAGGCGCCGCATGGCATGGCTCTGCACCGTCACGTCGGCCACCTGCGAGGTCATGCCGACGATGGCGCTGTGGTAGAAAAAATCGAGGTAGTCGGGGTCTTCACCCCCGGGCCAGGCCAGGCCGCGCGTGGGCTCGTGGTCCCCCTGGCGCGGCAGGTAGTAGGCGCGCGCGTAGTGCAACGCAAAGGCCGACTGGATCAGCAGCCAGGCGCCGGCCAATGACAGCAGCATCAGTCCCAGGTGCGCGGCCCGCGGCCAGCCCTGCAGCTGGCGGCCACTGTCCACCGCCATCGCCACGGCCAGCAGGCTGGCGCAGGCCGCGCTGGTGACCAGCACGAAGAGCATCGCCGCGCCCGGGTCCTCCCAGCGCGCACGCCGGTGGGTGGCGGCTGCGTCCAGGTGCCTGGCCAGGCGCCAGACCAGCCCGTTGTAGACCGCGCAGTACACCACCCAGCCGCAGAGCCAGGGCGTGGCGCCAGCGGCACCCAGCCACGCTGCGGCCGCGCCGCCGACCAGCAGCGCGGGCAGCAGGGCCGCGGCCTGGCGTTGCCAGGCGCTGAAGCTGGCGGACCAGTGCAGGCCGTGCATCGGGTGGTGTGGCATGGATTCAGTGTGCCATGTCGCCACCCGTGCACGGCCCGTCCTGGACGCTGGCCCTAAGCCTGGTCTAAGTGTTTGCGCCGACAGTGACGCCATCGCCAACCCATGGCTTCACAAGGAGCACCCATGAACACCCGAACCCTCACCCCCACCCGCCTCGTTCTCGCCCTGCTCACCGCCGGTCTGCTCGGCGGCGCCGGGGCGACCTACATGGCCGGCGGCCCCGCGCGGGCGGCAGCGCCGGCCAGTGCACCGGCCACGTCCACGTCCACGTCCAGGTCCACGTCCACGTCCACGTCCACGTCCAGCGTGGCCCAGCCGGCCAACCTGCAGGGCGCGCCCGATTTTTCGCGCATCACCGAACGCTACGGTCCGGCCGTGGTCAACATCAGCGTCAGCGGCGTGCGCAAAGCGTCCGCCGAGGGCGAAGAGACGGCTGTGGCACCCGGCCTGCCGCCCGGCATCGACCCGAACGATCCGTTCTTTGAGTTCTTCCGCCGCTTCCAGGGCCAGGGTGGTGGCCAGCGAGGCCAGCGTGACACCCCGGTGCGCGGTCAGGGCTCGGGTTTCGTGGTCAGCGCCGACGGCCTGATCCTCACCAACGCCCACGTCGTGCGCGACGCCAGCGAGGTCATCGTCAAGCTCACCGACCGGCGCGAGTTCAAGGCCAAGGTGCTGGGCTCGGACCCGAAGACCGACGTGGCCGTGCTGAAGATCGACGCCAAGGAGCTGCCCACCGTGCCGCTGGGCAGCGCGCGCGACCTCAAGGTGGGCGAGTGGGTGCTGGCCATCGGATCGCCCTTCGGCTTCGAGAACAGCGTGTCCGCCGGGGTGGTCAGCGCCAAGGGCCGCTCGCTGCCCGACGACAGCTTCGTGCCCTTCCTGCAGACCGACGTGGCGGTCAACCCGGGCAACTCGGGCGGGCCGCTGTTCAACAGCCGCGGCGAGGTGGTGGGCATCAACTCGCAGATCTACAGCCAGTCCGGGGGTTACCAGGGCCTGTCGTTCGCCATCCCCATCGAACTCGCCAGCCAGGTGAAGGACCAGATCGTGGCCACCGGCAAGGCCAGCCACGCGCGCCTGGGCGTGTCGGTGCAGGAGGTGAACCAGACCCTGGCCGACTCCTTCAAGCTCGACCGGCCCGAGGGCGCGCTGGTCTCCAGCGTGGAGCCCGGCGGCCCGGCCGACAAGGCGGGGCTGAAGTCGGGCGACGTGATCCGGCAGGTGAACGGCCAGCGCATCGTGGCCTCGGGCGACCTGCCGGCCCTGATCGGGCAGTCCACCCCGGGCAGCCAGGTGTCGCTGGAGGTCTGGCGCCAGGGCCGGACCGAGACACTCTCCGCGAAACTGGGCGACGCCAGCGACAAGAAGGCCGCGGTGGCGCAGGCCGACAGCGGCGTGGGCCAGGGCAAGCTCGGTCTGGCGCTGCGCCCGCTGCAGCCCCAGGAGAAGCGCGAGGCCGGGGTCGGCGCGGGCCTGGTGGTGGAGGACGTGGGCGGGCCGGCGGCGCTGGCCGGCGTGCAGCCGGGTGACCTGCTGATGGCGGTCAACGGCACGCCGGTGCAGAGCGTGGACCAGGTCCGGGCGGCGGTGGCGAAGTCGGCCAAGTCGGTGGCGCTGCTGATCCGGCGCGACGGCGACACCATCTTCGTGCCGGTGCGCCTCGGATGATGTCGGCCGCCGGAAACGAGGGGCCGGGCCGGGTGCTTCGTGGCACCGGGCTGTCGGCCCACATCCTGCCAACCTCGGCCACCATGATCGGTGTCTGCCTGACGGCGCTCTACATCAGCCTGCTCAGCCCCTTCAGCGCCGGGCGGGTGGTGGTCGACAAGCTGCTGGCGGTGGACGCGCTGGTGTTCCTCGTCAGCGCGGTGCTCTCGTTCGCCTCGATGCGCGTGCACGACGGCGGCTTCCGTTTCGAGGCCTGGGGCGAAAACGTGTTCATCGGCGCGCTGGGCCTGTTGGCGCTGGGCGCCCTGGTGCTGGCGTTTGCCGTGAACTAGGACCACCCCCGCCGCGCTGCGCGCGACCCCCTCAAGGGGACGGCACTGGCCGTCCGGCAAAGCCGGCCCGGCGGTGCCCTGTGCCGCGGCGCTTCTTGCGAGCGTTGGCGTTCAGCCCCGGCCGCGCCTGGCGTTGCGCCAGAGGCGCACGGCCAGCAGGAGCAGCGGCACGGTGTGCAGCAGCAGATCGAAGATGTCGATGGGCTGGGTCAGTGTGCCCTCGCTGAGCATGCGCAGCTTCTCGATCAGGTGCGGCTCGGGCACGATGGGTGCCACCGCCAGCCAGAGCGCCAGGGCGATCAGCAATGCCAGCGGGAAACGGTCGAGCCAGGCCAGCAGGGTGTTCATGGGGTAAGCCGTGTGTTGAAGCGGGCGAGGCAGCGCGCGCAGATGCAGGCCTGGCCCTGTGCCGCTTCGGGCAGGCGCGCCAGCAGGTCGGGGCTGAAGGTTTCGGTGACGCACCAGCACGGCGGCTGGGGTTCGCCCGTGGCCTTCTCAACCTCCATCGCGCAGCGGTTGTCGCCGCCGCACAGCGGGCAGCGGGTGGGGTCGGTGGTGGTGTGGGGCAAGGGGCTGGTCTGCATGGAAAAGGCGCGATCTGGTCAGTGTATGGGCCCGGCGCCTGTGGTACTTTCAAAGCGCCCATGCCCCTCCTTCGAACCTCCATTGTCCTCGTCCTCGCGGCCCTGCTCTGGCACGGCGCAGCGACCGCCGCCGAGCCGCTGCGCACCGTGCCCGACACCCTGGCCCAGCGCGCCATGGCCTGCACCCTGTGCCACGGCAAAGAGGGCCGCGCGACCAACGCCGGCTACTTCCCGCGCATCGCGGGCAAGCCGTCGGGTTACCTCTACAACCAGCTCACGCACTTCCGCGACGGCCGGCGCCAGAACCCCGGCATGGCCAACCTGCTCGATCACCTGCCCGACGCCTACCTGCGCGACATCGCCAGCCACTTCGCGGGCCTCGATCTGCCGTACCCGCCGCCGCAGACCGTCAACGCGCCGCGCGATGAGCTCGCGCGAGGTGAGGCGCTGATCCGGCGCGGCGACCCGGCGCGCCAGCTGCCCGCCTGCGCGGCCTGCCACGGCGACGCGCTCACCGGCATGCAGCCCGCCATCCCCGGCCTGCTCGGCCTGCCGCGCGACTACCTGATCGGCCAGCTCGGCGCCTGGCAGACCGGCCTGCGCCACGCGCACGCGCCCGACTGCATGGCCCAGATCGCGAAGCGCCTGACGCCCGACGACGTGGGCGCGCTCGCCACCTGGCTCTCGGCGCAGCCGCTGCCAGCCGACACCCACGCCGTCGCGCCGTCGGCCCGGCCCTTGCCGATGCGTTGCGGGAGTGCGGACCAATGAGCGATGTGAACCGCACGGCGGTGCGCCGCCTGCTTGCCATCGCGCTGGGCGCGACCGTGCTGCTGCTGATCGCGCTCGCGGTGATGGTGGGGCGGCAGCTCAGCGTGGAGGCCTTGCCGCCACTGACCGCCCAGCCCGCCCCCGCCGACCCCACGCTGGTCCAGCGCGGCGCCTACCTCGCGCGCGCCGGCAACTGCGCCGCCTGCCACACCGCGCGCGGTGGTGAGCCCTACGCGGGCGGGCGCGGCGTCGAGACGCCCTTCGGCACGGTGTTCGCGGGCAACCTCACGCCCGACGCCACTGGCCTGGGCGGCTGGAGCGCCGACGCCTTCTGGCGCGCCATGCAGCATGGCCAGTCGCGCGACGGCCGCCTGCTCTACCCCGCCTTTCCCTACGAGAGCTTCTCGCGCATCACCCGCGACGACAGCGACGCGCTCCACGCCTTCCTGCGCAGCCTGCCACCGGTCGCGCAGGCCAACCAGCTTCACGCGCTGCGTTTCCCCTACAACACGCAGGCCGCGCTCGCGGTCTGGCGCGAGCTGTATTTCGAGCCCACCGCGTTCCAGCCCGATGCGTCGCAGAGCGCCGAATGGAACCGGGGCGCCTACCTGGTGCAGGGCCTGGGCCACTGCGCCGCCTGCCACTCGCCGCGCGACGCGCTGGGCGGGGTGGACAGCGCCCGCGCGCTCGACGGCGGCCTCATGCCCGGTCGCGGCTGGTACGCGCCCTCGCTGCGCGCCGCGCACGAGGCCGGGCCGTCGGCGACACCCGGCGCCTCCACCATCGAACTGCTGAAAACCGGTGTCACCGCCGGCGCCTCGGCCATGGGGCCGATGGCCGAGGTGGTGTTCAACAGCACCCAGCACCTGAACGACGCCGACCTGGGCGCCATCGGCCAATACCTCACGGCCCAGGCCTTGCCCGTGGCGCTGCCACCGGCCGCCCCCGCCGCGCCGTCGGCCCAGCTCGAACTGGGCGAGAAGGTCTACAAACAGCACTGCCTGGACTGCCACAGCGAACAGGGCCAGGGCGCTGCGCGTGAGGGCCTGACTGGAAGCGGAAGGGGCATGGCCTACCCGCCGCTCGCGGGCAACCGCGCGGTGCAACTGGTCTCGCCGGTCAACGCGGTGCAGGCCGTGCTCGGCGGCGGCTTCGCGCCCGCCACCGCCGGCCACCCCCAGCCCTACGGCATGCCGCCGTTCCGCACCCTGCTGAACGACACCGAGATCGCCGCCGTGACCAGCTTCATCCGCCAGCGCTGGGGCCACCAGGCCAGCGCCGTGACGCCGCTCGACGTGCAGGGCATCCGCTGAGTGCAGCGCAGGCCTTGACGCCTGCGTGACGCGGGCGGCCGGCAGTGGCTGTCTACCATGCGGCCATGAACACCGCCCCCACGCCACCCGAAGGCCGCATCACCACGGAGGCGCGCGGCGCCGTGCTGCTGATCGGCATTGACCGCCCGGCCAAACGCAACGGCTTCACGCCGGCCATGATGCGCGCGCTCGCCGAGGCCTACACCCGGCTCGACGATGAGCCCGCGCTGCGCGTGGGCGTGTTGCACGCGCACGGCGACCACTTCACCGCCGGTCTCGATTTGCCGACCTTCGCGCCGCTGATGCAGCGCGGCGAGTACGCTGTGCCCTTCGGCCTGGTGGACCCGCTCAACCTCGGCGACGCCGGCTGGCGCCGACGCACCAAGCCCCTGGTGGTCGCGGTGAAAGGCATCACCTACACGCTGGGCATCGAGCTCATGCTCGCGGCCGACATCGTGGTGGCGGCGGACGACAGCCGGTTCTCCCAACTCGAAGTGAAGCGCGGGATCATGGCCACCGGCGGCGCCACGCTGCGCATGGCCGAGCGTGCTGGCCTGGGCAACGCGCTGCTGCACCTGCTGACCGGCGACGAGTTCGACAGCGCCGAGGCGCTGCGCCTGCGCTTCGTGCAACGGGTCGTGCCGGCGGGCCAGGAACTCGACGAGGCCCTGCGCATCGCCGCCCAGATCGCCGGGCAGGCGCCGCTGGCCGTGGTCGCCACGCGCCTCAATGCGCAGAAGGCGGTGGAGCAGGGGCCGCTGGTGGCGATGGCCGAGTTCGATGCGGTGCAGAAAGGCCTGGCGAACAGCGAGGATGCGAAGGAAGGCGTGGCCTCGTTCGTGGCCAAGCGGGCGGCGGTGTTCAAAGGGCGCTGAGGCAACGCCCGCAGCGCTTCAGTCGTGCGGTGCCAACCGCGCCACCGCGCCTCGCCCCACTGACCGGTGAGCGTCAGCGTCACCGTGGACCCGTCGCCGCGGCGCGGTGCCTCCGCATCCCACATCCCCTGCCATCCAGCGGACCGTGTGGGCGCGGTGTCGTTGCTGGACGTGCAGCGGGTGCGTTGAGCCGGTGTGAACGAATCCTGCAAACCCGCTTGCGGCGCTCGGGCTCGCCCGATGCATTCACACCTTGGCGTCCGTTCAAAAAGCCTCGACCGCATCAGCCGCATCAGCCGATGCGGAACTGCCCCACGGTGCGGGACAGCCGCTCGGCCTGGTCCTGCAGGCCGCTGGCCGCGGCCGCGCTCTCCTCCACCAGGGCCGCGTTCTGCTGCGTCATCTGGTCGAGGTTGCTGATCGCGCTGCCCACCTGCGCGATGCCCGACCGCTGCTCCGAGGCCGCCGCGGCCACGGCCTGCATCATCTGCGAGACGCGCTGCACGTTCTGCACGATCTCTTCCATGACCGCGCCGGTGCGGCCCACCAGGGCCGAGCCGGCTTCCACATTCTCGACCGAGCTGCCGATCAGCTGCTTGATCTCCTTGGCCGCTTCGGCGCTGCGCTGGGCCAGGTTGCGCACCTCGGCCGCCACCACCGCGAAGCCGCGGCCCTGCTCGCCGGCCCGCGCCGCTTCCACCGCCGCGTTGAGCGCCAGGATGTTGGTCTGGAAGGCGATGCCGTCGATGACCGAAATGATGTCGTTGATCTTGCGCGAGCTGTGGGTGATGGCTTCCATGCTGCTGACCACCTGGCCGACCACTTCGCCGCCACGCGCGGCCGAGGCGGCGGCGCTGCCCGCGATCTGGTTGGCCTCCTGGGCCGACTGGGCCGACTGGGCCACCGTGGCGGTCATCTCCTCCATCGTGGCCGAGGTTTCCTGCAGGTTCGACGCCGCCGACTCGGTGCGCGAGGACAGGTCGTGGTTGCCGGTGGCGATCTCGCGCGAGGCGTTGTGCACCGCTTCGCTGGCCGACGCGATGTCGCGCAGCGTGGCCTGGATCTTGTCCACGAAGGCGTTGAAGGCCTGGGCGATGCGGGCCAGCTCGTCGTGGCCGCTGGCGTCCAGCCGCTTGGTCAGGTCGCCGTCGCCGGAGGCCACGTCCTGCATGGCGGTCTGCAGCCGGTCCAGCCGCTGCAGCGAGCGCGCCACGACCACACCGGCCAGCAGCGCCGCGATCACGGTGACCACCAGCGCGCCGATCAGCGAACGCATCAGGAAATCCGACACCGACGCCAGCGCCTCGCCCTTGTGCAGCGAAATCACCAGCTTCCAGTCGGTGCCCGCCACCGGCACGGCCGTCAGCAATCGGGCGCTGCCGTCGATCGTCACCTCGGTCAGTTCGGCGCCCAGGGCGGCCACCGCCGCGGGGGTGAGCGCCGGGCTCAGGCTGACCGCATCCTTGAGCACCCGGTCCAGTTGGGCGTGCACCATCACCTTGCCGTTGCTCGACAGCACGAAGGCGTCGCTGGACGGCGTGGGCTTGATGGCGGTCACCGCCGCGGCCACCACGTCCATGAACACATCACCGGCCGCCACCGCGCGGATCTCGCTGCCGTTGCGGTCGGCCGCGGCAAAGGTCATCACCAGCTTCTTGCTGTCCGAATCCACATAGGGCTCGGTCAGCACCACGCCCTGGCCACTGGCGGCCTTCTGGTACCAGGGGCGCCCGGTGGGGTCCCAGCCAGAGGGCAGGTTCTGAGGGGTCGAGAAGATGGCACGCTTGTCCTGATAGCCGATGTAAGTGGTGTCAAACGCACCGCTCTTGACCGCCTGCGTCAGCGCCGTCATCGGGTCTTCCACCTGTGTGGCGGGCAGCAGTGCGCCCACGACAGCGGATTTGCTGGCGATCCATTGGCCGATGCCTTCGGCCCGTGCGAGGGCCAGGCTCTGCGCCGAGGCGTTCACCGAGGCCAGCGTGGTCGATCGCAGGCTCAGGAAGTTGAAGGCGCTGACCGCGACCAGGCCGGCCACCAACAGCATGGCCACGGTCAGTACCAGGCGCGACTTGATCGACAAGTGGCCCAGGCGGGATGAAAAGTTGCTCATGCGAACCTCTGGAGATGGGGTGGCCGTTCGCCCGGTGTGGAGCCGGGCGGTCCTGTCTGGTCTTCGGACATCTGGCCCGGAACTTGAGGTCGTGCCGCCATGTGGCGCGTTCCGGGCGGCCACCTCGGCGCCCTGGTGGGGTACCGGGCCTGGTTCAGCGCCTGCAGAAGTCCTCGATCAGCGCCTCGCCCCAGGCCCAGGGGCCGGTGAGCGTCAGCGTCA
Organism: Hydrogenophaga sp.; assembly: GCF_018780075.1. Taxonomy (GTDB): domain Bacteria; phylum Pseudomonadota; class Gammaproteobacteria; order Burkholderiales; family Burkholderiaceae_C; genus Hydrogenophaga. The sequence continues at coordinate 4,656 of NZ_JADMKB010000029.1, read as the reverse complement.
CCGTGGTCCAGTCGCCGTCGGTGTGCTGCTGCACATCGGCGTCCCACGCCCCACCGTCGTCCAGCGGCCCGCGCGGGCCGGGGGCGCGGCGTTCGGCCACGGCCAGCACGGCCTGCGCTTCGGCCCGCACCGCGGGCAGGTCGGCCGCCCGCACGCTGGCCATGGCTTCCCAGGTGCCGGTGCCCTCGCCATCGTCGCTGGCGTCGAAGATCAGGTAGTCCAAGGGGATGGTTTTCATGGGGCAGTGACGTCAGGTTTGTGTGTCTGGGCGATCCAGTCGGCCCAGAACCCGATGCAGGCCCGGATCTTGGGCAGCCGCTGGCGCGCGCTGGCCGTGATGGCGTACAGCGGCACCGGCTGGTGGTCTGAGAACGCGGGCAGCACCGGCAGCAGCAGCCCCTGTTGCACCAGCGGTGCCGCCACGAGCGTGGCGAGCCGGCCGATGCCCAGGCCCTGCAGCACCATGTTGGCGGCCAGGCCGGTGTCGTTGGTGCACCAGTACCCCTCGGCTGGAAGTTGCAGCGGTTGCCCATCCACCTCGAACGGCCACTGGTTGAGGTGCGGTGCGGCGGTGTTGGTGATGAGGCGGTGCTGCCGCAGCTCGTGCGGGTGTTGCGGCAACCCGGCCCGCTCGGCGTAGGCCGGGGCGGCGTACAGCGCGCGGTCAAGGTGGCCGAGCGCGCGCGCCACCTGGGTGTCGGGCAGGGCGGTGCTGGTGCGGATGGCGATGTCGATGCCGTCACGGGCCATGTCGGCCAGCCGGTCGCTCACCTCCAGCTCGATGCGCAGCCGCGGGTGGCGCTGGTTCAGCGCGCCCAGGCTGGGCAGCAGCAGGTACTGCGCGATCACGGTGCTGGCCGCCACGCGCACCCGCCCGCTGGCCTCGCCCGCGTGCTGGGCGAACTCGCCCTGCAGCTCGTCGAGCGCGCCGGTGATGCGGTGGCAGTACGCGAGAAAGGTGTCGCCCTCGGCGCTCAGCGAGAGCCCGTGGGTGGAGCGGTGCACCAGGCGCGCGCCGCAGGTTTTTTCGATGCGCGTCAGGGCGCGCGAGACCTGGCTGACCGGCACGTCGCGCTCGCGTGCCACCGCCGAAAGGCTGCCCAGTGCGGCCACGCGGGCAAAGAGCTTCAGGTCGTCGAAGGCGAGGTCGTCCATGGCGGCGATGGTAGGCCACCGCCGTGGGGCGGGGCGCTGCACGGGCCTTTGCGCGGCGCGCAAAACCGTTTTGACACCGCCGCCGTTTCCCGACGGAGGGGCGGTGCCTAGAGTTCAGGCACCCCTTCAACGGAGCCCACCATGCACACCGAACACCTGTACCAGACCCTCTCACCGCGGGCCTATGCGGCCTTGCTGGACCGCATTCAGCGGCAGGCCGTGCAAGACCGCCGGCGGGCGCTGCGGGCCTTCGGCCAGGCCTGGCCGCGCCAGCTGTGGCAGCGCGTGCAGCGCCTGCGCCACCCCTTCATCCCCACCCACCCCCAGAAAGCCTGACCATGCCCACCTTGATGCTCAAGATCGCCCCGCTGCAAAACCCCGAGCGCTACCAGGCCCTGGCCGCCGCGCTCACCCGCCTCACCGCCGACATCCTGGGCAAGCGCCCGGAGGTCACCGCCGTGGTGATCGACGACCTGCCCCGGGCACGCTGGTGGGTGGGCGGGGGCGCGGTGCAGGGCGCCACGGCTTTGCTGGAGATCGGCATCACCGCCGGCACCAACACCGACGCCGAGAAGGCGCGTTTCATCGACGCCGCGTACCGCGAGCTGCAGCGCCAGCTGGCGCCGGACGGCGGCTTCGAGCTCGCGAGCTATGTGACGGTGCGCGAACGGCCGGCCACCGACTGGGGCTACGGCGGGCAGACCCAGCGCGCCCGGCAGCAGGCGCGTGCGCTGGCGTGACGACCCCGCCGCCGCGGCGGCTCAGCGCATCGCGTCCAGCACGCGCGCGATCTCGCCGTTGCAGGCCGTGCGGTTGCGCGCGTATTCCTGGGGTGTGTCGATCTCGCGGTGCAGCTGCAGCGTGTGGTCCATCTGGGCCTTGACCCAGGGCAGCCACTCGCCCTGAATGTGCCGGTTGAATCGGTCCTCCAGCTCGGCGGGCGTGCCGTAGAACACCTTGTTCCCGAAGGACGCCAGCAGCCCCTGGCGCATGCGCGTGGCGGTGTCGTCCAGCGTGTGCTGGTTCACCTTCACATGGCGCATCTCGTGTTCGCGGATGGACCGGTGCGCGCAGCCGCCCTCGGGGAATTCGCTCGCGACCGACACCACGTGCGGGTCCAGGCTGAGCGTGACGACGATGTGGGGACGGGTGCAGGCCAGCGGCTCGTCCGGGTGGGTCAGCGAGGGGCTGCGGTAGTCGATGCGGGTGCCCAGCCGCATCTCGGTCAGCCCCAGCGTGTGGAAGCCTTGGTGCGGCAGCTTCTGCACGCTCGTGAGTTCGGCGACGCTGCGGTGGTGGGTGAAGCGGATGGGCGCGGGCGCCGTCTTCACCTCGATGGCCGTGGCCGGCAGGCGCGACTCGCAGGTGGTTTTCCACGAGGGGGATTGGGCCTGGGCGAGCGGGGCCAGGGCGCACAGGGAGAGCAGGACGGCGAGGGATCGGGCAACGCGCATGCCGCGATTACACCCGACAACACCACGGCGCCCGAAGGCGCCGTGTGACGTTGTCCAGAACGCGGCGCAACCGGTTTTGCCGGACCGCATCGCGTGGCCCCTTGTGGGGGTGCCGCACCGCAGGCGCGGCGCGGGGGTGGGCTTACTGCGCTGCCTTCACTTTGAGGCGCCAGGCATGCAGCAGCGGCTCGGTGTAACCGCTCGGCTGGACGAGGCCCTTGAACACCAGGTCGCAGGCGGCCTGGTAGGCCATGCTGGTGTCGAAGTTGCCGGCCATCTTCTTGTAGAACGGGTCGCCCGCGTTCTGCTGGTCCACCACGGCGGCCATGCGCTCGAAGGTCTCGCGCACCTGGGCCTCGGTCACCACGCCGTGGTGCAGCCAGTTGGCCATGTGCTGGCTGCTGATGCGCAGCGTGGCGCGGTCTTCCATCAGGCCCACGTTGTGGATGTCGGGCACCTTGGAGCAGCCCACGCCCTGGTCCACCCAGCGCACCACGTAGCCGAGGATGCCCTGGGCGTTGTTGTCCAGCTCCTGCTGCTTTTCGGCCGCGGTCCAGTTGGGGTTGGCGGTCACGGGGATGGTCAGCAGGCCGGTGAGCAGGTTGTCGCGCTCCTTGCCTGCGTCGATCTTCTCCAGGTCCTTCTGCACGTCGGACACCAGCACCTGGTGGTAGTGCAGGGCGTGCAGCGTGGCGCCGGTGGGGCTGGGCACCCAGGCGGTGTTGGCGCCGGCCTTGGGGTGGGCGATCTTCTGCTCCATCATGGCCTTCATCAGGTCGGGCATGGCCCACATGCCCTTGCCGATCTGCGCCTTGCCGCGCAGGCCGCAGCTCAGACCCACCAGCACGTTGTTGCGCTCGTAGCTCTGGATCCAGGCGCTGGTCTTCATGTCGCCCTTGCGCACCATGGGGCCGGCCAGCATGGCGCTGTGCATCTCGTCGCCGGTGCGGTCGAGGAAGCCGGTGTTGATGAAGGCGACGCGGCTGGCGGCGGCTTCGATGCAGGCCTTGAGGTTCACCGAGGTGCGGCGCTCTTCGTCCATGATGCCGAGCTTGACGGTGCTCTCGGGCAGGCCCAGCACCTGCTCGACGCGGCCGAACAGCTCGCCGGCAAACGCCACTTCGCGCGGGCCGTGCATCTTGGGTTTGACGATGTAGACCGAGCCCTTGCGCGAGTTGCGGATGGCGTCCTTCTTCGTGCGCTGGAGGTCGTGCATGGCGATGGTGGTGGTGACCATCGCGTCCAGGATGCCTTCGGGGATTTCCTTGCCTTCCGCGCCCCAGAGGATGGCGGGGTTGGTCATGAGGTGGCCCACGTTGCGCACGAACATGAGCGAGCGGCCGTGCAGGCGCACGCCCTTTTTGCCGTTGGGTGCCGTGTATTCGCGGTCGGCGTTCAGGCCGCGCGTGAAGCTCTTGCCGCCCTTGCTCACCTCTTCGGTCAGCGTGCCCTGCAGGATGCCGAGCCAGTTGCGGTAGGCCAGCACCTTGTCCTGTGCGTCCACCGCGGCCACGGAGTCTTCCAGGTCGAGGATGGTGGACAAAGCGGCTTCGACCACGAGGTCGCTCACGCCGGCGGCGTCCGATTTGCCGATGGGCGTGGAGCGGTTGATCTGGATCTCCAGGTGCAGGCCGTTGTGCTTGAGCAGCACGGCGGTCGGTGCCTTGGCCTCGCCCTGGTAGCCGACGAACTGGCTCTTGTCGGCCAGTTTGCTGGTGCCGCCTTCGGCCAGGCTCACCACGAGTTCACCGTCCTTGTTGACCTTGTAGCCGGTGGAGCCCAGGTGCGAGCCCTTTTTCAGCGGGGCGGTGCGGTCCAGCACGTAGCGTGCGTATTCGATGACCTTGGCGCCGCGCTTGGGGTTGTAGCCGCCCTTCTTGCCGACCTTTTCACAACCCTTGTCTTCGCTCAGCACGTCGGTGCCGTAGAGCGCGTCGTACAGGCTGCCCCAGCGCGCGTTGGCGGCGTTGAGCGCGTAGCGCGCGTTCAGGATCGGCACCACCAGCTGCGGGCCGGCCTGCGTGGCCAGCTCGTCGTCCACGTTCTT
>NZ_JADMKB010000104.1 GCF_018780075.1 Hydrogenophaga sp. | reverse complement strand
GGCGCGGGGGGAGCCCATCAAGCCGGCACGGTGTAGTTCGCCTGCGTCAGGTGGTCGACACCACAAGACAGATCGCCGATCCAGCCCAGGAACTCGGGAATGGCGTCGCCCACCAGGGGCGCGCCGTGCTGCGGCACGATCATCTCGATCGGCAGCTGGCGCACCATGTGGGCCCACAGGCGCAACACCTTCTGCGAGACCATGTAGCGTCGGTGAAACGCTTCCATGCGGGGCAGGTGGGGCGCCAGGCTCGTGATCCGCTGGCCCGCTTCGGCCGACGTGCCCAGCGAGACGCCCAGGTCACCCGAAAACAGAATGCGGCTGACCGGGTCCCAGAACTGGAAGTTGCCCTCCGAGTGCATGAAATGCGCGGGCAGCGCCACGATTTCGCTGCGCCCCAGCGGGATGCGCATGCCGGGGTCGGGAATGCCCACGATGCGCCCGGCCGTCTTGCCCGGCTTGCAGAAGTGCGGCGCAAAGCGCTCCCAGAGGCGCGAGATGTAGAGCGTGGCCTGGGTGCTGGTCATCCAGCGGTCGAGCGAGGCGATGATGTCCGGATCGGCGTGCGAGGCCAGGATCTCAGTGAGTTTGCTGGGCGGAAAGTAGCGGCCGATGGTGAGCAGCAGCTCGTTGTAGGCCATGTTGCCGCCCGGGTCGATGATCGCGCCCTGCTGCTCGTCGATCACGAGAAACTGGTTGGCTTGCACCGCTTCACCGCCCTCGTCGCTCAGGTGGGCGAACATCAGGCACACATGGCCATTCTTGTTGTACAGCTCGATGGCCATGAATATTTTCTCCAACGATGGGAATCGACCGGGGGTGCGGCACGGGGGCGCCTCTGACGGAAGACCTCAGGGTGGCCACTGTAGGAGCCCGACACGCGCTCCGACTTGAGCCACATCAATCCACCCCATCACCGGGCCTGAAACCGCCAGCAGGACAAGCCGGAACGTACGCGAAAAAACGACAGCTCGGCGGATCGCCGGGGCGTCACTCGCCCAGCGTCACCGGCCACGCGACCAACGGTCGGCCTTCCCCAATCAGGGCCTTGCCCCATGCCATTGGCCGGCGAAAAAAAGCCGGCCGCGAGGGGCCGGCTGTCGGGGTGTGCGGGGCGCGCTCAGGTGCGGCGCGCGAGCTCGGCGGCTTTGCCGGTGTAGCTGCCCGGCGTGAGCGCCAGCAGGCGGTCTTTTTCCGCCTGGGGAATCTCCAGGCTGTGGATCAGCGCGTGCAGCGCCTCGGCCGTCACGGTCTTGCCGCGCGTGACTTCCTTCAGCTTTTCGTAGGCACCTGCCACGCCGAAACGGCGCATCACGGTCTGGATCGGCTCGGCCAGCACTTCCCACGACGCGTCCAGGTCGGTGGCCAGCGCTTCTTCGTTCAGCTCCAGCTTGCCCAGGCCCACGCCCATCGAGTGGTAGGCCAGCACCGCGTAACCCAGCGCCACACCCATGTTGCGCAGCACGGTGGAGTCGGTCAGGTCGCGCTGCCAGCGGCTGATCGGCAGCTTTTCGGACAGGTGCCTGAGCAGCGCGTTGGCCAGGCCCAGGTTGCCTTCGGCGTTTTCAAAGTCGATCGGGTTGACCTTGTGCGGCATGGTCGAGGAACCGATCTCGCCCGCCTTCAGGCGCTGCTTGAAGTAGCCCACGCTCACATAGCCCCAGATGTCGCGCGCCAGGTCGATCAGGATGGTGTTGGTGCGCGCCACGGCGTCGAACAGCTCGGCCATGTAATCGTGCGGCTCGATCTGGATGGAATACGGCTGGAAGGTCAGGCCCAGGCCCAGCGGCTCGGGCGACTCGATGACCTTGCGGCTGAAGGCTTCCCAGTCGAAATCGGGCCAGGCCGAGAGGTGGGCGTTGTAGTTGCCCACGGCACCGTTCATCTTGCCCATGAGCTTGACGCTGGCGATCTTTTCGCGCGCGGCGGTCAGGCGCACCACCACGTTGGCGATTTCCTTGCCCACCGTGGTGGGGCTGGCGGTCTGGCCGTGGGTGCGGCTGAGCATGGGCACGTCGGCGTACCCGTGCGCCATGTCGCGCAGTTTGGCGATCACGCCGTCCAGCGCGGGCAGCAGCACGGCGTCGCGCCCGCCCTTGAGTTGCAGGGCGTGGCTGGTGTTGTTGATGTCTTCGCTGGTGCAGGCGAAGTGCACGAACTCAGCGGCCTTTTCCAGCTCGGGCCGGGCGTCGAACTTCGACTTGATCCAGTATTCCACGGCCTTCACGTCGTGGTTGGTGACCTTTTCGATGTCCTTGATGGCCAGGCCATCGGTTTCGCTGAAGTTCTTCACCAGACCCATCAGGTAGGTGCGGGCGCCGGGCGAGAGCGGCTTGAATTCGTCGAAACCGGCGTCGGACAGGGCGATGAACCAGGCAATTTCCACCTGCACGCGGCGGTGCATGTAGCCCTGCTCGCTCATGAACGGGCGCAGCGGCGCCAGGCGGCCGGCGTAGCGGCCGTCCAGCGGCGACAGGGCGGAAATGGGGGACAGGGTGCCTGGGGCAGGCGAAGCGGCGGGGGCGGGGGTGTTGGGGCGCATCCCTGGATTGTAGAAGGCGGGTCGGGCGCGCCCACCACTTCGGGCCTGTCAGCGCAAGCCAAGCGACGGCTGGCTAAAATGGCCGGCCCAGGGACCCCCAATCACACGCAATCCATGAAACTCATCGGCGCCATCACCAGCCCTTACGTGCGCAAAGTGCGCATCGTCATGGCCGAGAAGAAGCTGGACTACCAGTTCCTGCCGGAAGATGTGTGGTCGGCAGACACCAAGATCGTCACCTCCAACCCGCTCGGCAAGGTGCCCTGTCTGGTGATGGAGGGGGGGGAGGCGGTGTTCGACTCGCGCGTGATCGTGGAATACCTCGACACGCTGTCGCCGGTGGGCAAGCTGATCCCGGTGCAGGGCCGCGAGCGCGCCGAGGTCAAGACCTGGGAGGCGCTGGCCGACGGCGTGCTCGACGCGGCCATCCTGGCGCGCCTCGAATCGACCTGGGCGGGGCGCAGCGCCGAGCAGCGCTCGCAGGCCTGGATCGACCGCCAGATGGCCAAGATCGATGCCGCGCTCAAGGCCATGGGCCAGGGCCTGGGCGACAAGCCTTTCTGTTCGGGCATCCACCTGAGCCTGTCGGACATCGCGGTGGGCTGCGCCCTGGGTTACCTCGACTTCCGCTTTCCGCAGATCGACTGGCGCACCGCACACCCCAACCTGCTCAAGCTCAGCGACAAGCTGGCGCTGCGGCAGAGTTTCGCGGACACGAGGCCGGATTGAACCCCCTGCGCCGCGCCTGAGGGCGCGTCACCCCCCCAGGGGGCGGCACTGGCCGTCCGGCAAAGCCGGCCCGGCGGTGCCCTGGGCCAATTCCCCTTCTTGCGTGACCGCTCAGCGGTTCGCCTGGCGTTTCAGCCAGCGCATCAGCGCACCCAAGCCCGGCAACTTCTCGTACAGCTCTTCGGCCGCGTCCCAGTAGTCGCGGTGGTCGCTGATGCGGCCGTCGGCGGCCAGGGTGAGGTGTGAGCCGCCGCGGATCACCTGTTCGGTCACCGTGTCGAAGCGTTTGAAGCGGAAGCGGAATTCCCACACCAGAAAGGCCTGCGGGCCGTCCACGATCTGGTGGGTCACGACGAAGCGCGGTTCGTGCAGGGCCACGAACATGTGCTTGAAGATCAGGGTGATCGAGGGCATGCCACGGACCTCGTTGAAGGGGTCCTTGAAGCGCGCGTCGGCGGTGTAGAAGCGGCCCAGTTGCCCCAGGCTTTGCGGTGTCAGCGATTCGAACCAGGCGGTGAGGCTCGCGACGGCGGCGCGGCTGTCTTCGGTGTGCATGGCCGTTTATAGCCCGGTGAAGCGCCGCACGGCCGGGAAGTAGGCGCGGTAGGGCAGCAGGCGCAGCAGCTTCATCCAGCGGGTGAAGCGCTTGGGGTAGTGGATGTCGAAGTCGCCCGCGGCCCAGCCGTCGAGCATGGCCACCGCAGCCTGCTCGGGCGTGATCAGCGCGGGCATGGTGAAGCTGTTCTGCGCGGTCAGCGGCGTCTGCACGAAGCCCGGGTGCACCACGCTCACGCCCAGCCCCAGCGGTTCCAGGTCGAGGTACAGCGTCTCGGCCAGGTTGGTGAGCGCGGCCTTGGTGGGGCCGTAGGCCAGGCTCTTGGGCAGGCCGCGGAAACCCGCCACGCTGCTGATGAGGCTGAGGTGGCCGGCGCCGCGCGCGATGAAGGCGGGCAGCACTGCGTCGAGCACGTTCAGCGCGCCGGTGTAGTTGATCGCCAGGTGCTGGTTCATCTCGCCCAGGTCGAAATCGGTGGCGCGCATCTCGCGGTAATGGCCGGCGCAATAGACCACCAGGTCGAGCGGGCCTTGCGCCAGGATGGCGCGCGCGGTGGCGGCCACGGCGCTGGCGTCGGTCACGTCCAGCGGCCAGGCCTGCGCGGTGGGCGGCTCGCCGGTGCGGGTGTGTTGCGCCACCAGCCGCTCCAGCGCCGCCGCGCCGCGCGCCGACACCTGCACGCTGGCGCCGCGCGCGATCAGCGCCTCGGCCGTGGCCAGGCCGATGCCGCTGGACGCGCCCAACACCCAGACCCGTTGGCCGCGCCAGTCGGTGATCGGGGGGTTGAATGACCGCAGCATGTGCCAGCCGCGCCGCCGCTGCGCGGGACGGTCCGTGCGCGCGGGGCGGGGTTCAACAAAACTGCTGCGGGTGCTCATGGGTGTGGCCGGTAGGACAGGAGAAAAACAGGTGTTTGTCATGGCGCCGGAGCGCAACCCGCATCGCGCGAGGGAGCGGCAAGCCAAGGGCACCGCCGGGCCGGCTTTGCCGGACGGCCAGTGCCGCCCCCCTGGAGGGGGGTGACGCGAAGCGGCGCGGGGGGTGTTTCATCTCTTCACGAAGCTCAGCGTGACCTCGCCCAGGCGGATACCGAACTTGCTCATCGTGGCCTTGTTGAGCATCACGCGCTGGTCCATGAGGTACATCCAGTCGTCGAACTCGACGTTCACGATCGTGGCCCCCACGCTGGCCGCTTCGCGTGCTGCGCTGCCCCCCGAGGGGGCGCTCGCGACTTGGGGCGGCCCGGCGTCGCTCGTGCCGCCCACCGGCAGCGCCAGCGTGTAGCCCCAGCGGAAGCTGTTGCCCTGCGTCTCGCCCAGCGCGCTGCCCACCACATCGTCCGCCGTGCCGCTGTAGCGGCCGTTGCCCAGGTGTTTCAGGCGCCAGATGCGCTTTTGCGTCGTGCCGTCCGAGTACGTGAAGTCTTCGTCGAGCACCCCGTCTTCGCCGGTCCAGCTGCAGCGCATGACCACGGTGAAGCGCTTGACCACCGCGCCCGAGCGGTCGGTGAACACGCCGTAAGCGTCGAGCGTGCCGTTGAAGTACTGGCGCAGGTCAAGCGCGGGTTTCTGGCCGGCGAAATCGCTGATCTGGGGGCCGGCGCAGCCGGTGAGCACCAGCGCGCTGGCGGCGGCCCCGGCGGAGAGCAAGAGGCGTCGTTTCATGGGAGGGCTTTCAAGGGGGTGGACGCGGTGAGGGGTGGTGCCACCGGGCGGCGGATCACCAGCAGGTACAGGCCGGCGGCGGCCAGCAGCTTGAGTGCGCAGGGCAGCAGGCCGTAGGCCACGCTCAGGCTCTGCAGCGCGGCCCCGTCGCGTGCGCCGGGCGCGTAGCCGAACAGCGCGAGCAGCGGCAGCGCGAGGCCGGCGGCGAGCGCGAGGTTGAGCTTGGCGGCGAAGTTCCACCAGCCGAGGTAGGCGCCCTCGCGGCGGCCGCGCTCGCCCAGGTCGCCGAGCAGGCCGGTGAGCAGCGCGCCCGGCAGCGCGAGGTCGGTGCCCAGCGCGATGCCGGAGAGCGCGCAGATGATCAGAAAGGCGGTGCTGTCGCCGGTGCCCAGCGTGGTGGTCCAGACGAAGGCCGCGATCGACAGCGCCATGCCCGCGAGCCAGCTGCGCGCCAGCCCGATGCGGCCCACCAGGCGCAGCCACAGCGGCAGCGACAGCGCGGCGAACAGGAAGTAGAGGCCGAGGAACGCCGGCTCCAGCGCGGCGGGCGCCTGCAGCCGGTCCTGCACGAAGAACAGCACCAGCGTCGCCGGCACGGCGCTGGCGGTGCCGTTGACCACGAACACCAGCAGCAGCCGCACGAACGCGGGCTGGCGCAGCGGCGAGCGGCCATCGATCACCTCGCGGTGGACGGGGTCGCCGGCCCGCGGCACCACCGAGCGGCTCCAGGCCCACCAGCCCAGCGCGAGCAGCACGGCGAAGGCGCCGACGGTCGCGCCCAGGCCCAGCGTGCCGGGCAGCACCGCCGCGATCAGCACGCCGATCAGCGCCAGGCCCTCGCGCCAGGCCACCACGCGGCTGCGCTGCGGCTCGGTGCCCCCTAGCCGCGCGCCCCAGGCCTGGTGTGCCACGCTGGCGATGCTGTAGGCGGTGTAGGTCAGCGCCATCAGCCCACCGGCCCAGCTGAGCAGGACCGCGCTGCCGGCGGCGTGCACCGCCTCGGGCGGGAACATCAGGCCCCACAGGCCCAGCGCCAGCACGGCGGCGGCCAGCGCGCCCGCGCCCAGCACGGCGCGGTGCGAGCGCGCGAACAGGCGGTCCACCCAGCGGCCGATCCAGGGGTCGAGCACGGCGTCGAACAGGCGCGCGGCGAGCAGCACCGCGCCCAGCGCGGCCAGCGGTGCGGCGAAGCTGCGCGCGTAGTGGTTGGGCAGCACGACGTACAGGGGCAGCGCCACGAAGGCGAGCGGCAGGCCCAGCAGGCCGTAGCCCAGGCCCTGGCGCCAGGCGCCAGGCCCGATGAAGCGGGCCGCGGGGTCGGTGCCGTCCCGCGCGGCTTCGCTGGGTGTGCGGCTGCGCGGGCTGGCGTCGGACAGGGCGTTCATGGCGTGCGACCGGCCAGGCCCAGCAGCTGCTCGCGCATGCGCGGCTGCGAGGTCTGGGGCGAGAGCCAGATGCCGAAGAAACGGCGCGAAAACCCGGGGTCGCCGATGTCGCCGAGCAGGCGGCCATTGAGGTAGAAGCGCGCCGCCTGGCCGGGCTGGTGCAGGCCGGTGATGCGGTCGCCTTTCTGCACGTCGGGGAACAGGCGGGCCATGGCCTCCTGCCAGCGCGTGGCCTGTTCGGCGCTGAGGGGTTCGATGCCGCGCATCTCGCCGATGGAGCGCTCGGCGATGTCGGCGCCCTTGAACGTGCGCAGGTAGGCCAGCTCCAGCGCGAAGCGGTGGCGGTCAAACGCCGTCGCGCTGAAGCCGGGGTCGGCTCGGAGCTTGGCGTCGTACACGTCGAAGCCCCAGACCTTCAGCCGTGCCGCGCCCACGGGCTGGGTGTTCTCCAGCACGCTGTCCAGTGCGCTCTCGGGCGTGTTGGCCCGCGTGGCGAGCGGCAGCGTGGCGGCGAGCGCGGCAAGGCAGAGGCGGCGGCGTTGCGGCATGGCGGACCGATCAGCCCGGCTTGCGCAGCGTGAGCTGCACCACGTCGGTGTTGCCCTCTTCGAACGCGGCTTCGCAGTAGGCGAGGTAGAACTCCCAGATGCGCAGGAAGCGCTGGTCGAAGCCCAAGGCCGTCACCTGTTCCTGCCTGGCCAGGAAGTCGTCGCGCCAGAGCCGCAGCGTGCGCGCGTAGTCCAGGCCGAAGCAGAAGTTGTCTTCCACCTCCAGGCCCGCGAGTGCGGCCTGCGCGCGCAGCTCGCGCGGGCAGGGCAGGCAGCCACCGGGAAAGATGTACTGCTGGATGAAGTCGGTGCCCGCGATGTAGCGGTCGAACAGCGCGTCGTGAATCACGATGCTCTGGAGGCAGGCGCGGCCGCCCGGTTTGAGCAGGCGCTGCAGCGCGCTGAAATAGGTGGGCCAGTAGTCGCGGCCCACGGCCTCGACCATCTCGATGGAGCAGATGGCGTCGAAGGGTTGGTCTGCGATGTCGCGGTAGTCCTGCAGGCGCAGATCGGCGCGGTCCTGCACACCCAGCCGTTCCATGCGAGCTTGCGCAAACGCGAGCTGTTCGGTGGACAGCGTGACGCCGGTGACCGAAGCGCCGAACTCGGTGGTCGCCATCTCGGCCAGCGCGCCCCAGCCGCAGCCGATCTCCAGCACGCGGTCGCCGGGCTGGGTGTCCACCATGCGCAGGGCGCGCCGCACCTTGGCGTGCTGCGCCTCGACCATGGGCTGTTCCGGCGACTCGAACAGGGCCGACGAGTAGTTCATCGTCTGGTCCAGCCAGAGGCTGTAGAAGGCGTTGCCCAGGTCGTAGTGGGCGTGGATGTTTTTGCGGCTGTTGGCCTTGCTGTTGCGGTTGAGGCGGTGCTTCACCCAGTAGGCCAGGCGCCCGAACCACGAGCCGTAGATCACGTCCTCGATCTCGCGCCGGTTGGCGACGAACAGGCGCAGCAGCTCGGTGAGGTTGGGCGAGTGCCAGTCGCCCGCGATGTAGCTCTCGGCGAAGCCGATGTCGCCCGATTTCAGCGCCGCGCCGCACACGTTCCAGTTGTGCAGGCGCAGGCTCGCGTGCGGGCCGTCGGCGCTGCCGAAGCGCTGCACCGTGCCGTCGGGCAGTTGCAGCGAGAGGCTGCCGTGTCGCAGGCGCTGCAGCAGCTGCATCACGGTGCGCGCGGCGGCGGGGGCGTTGCGCGGCAGATCGAAACCGGCGCTGTGTGAGGGAGCGGTGGTGCTGTTCATGGTGGGGTGGCAGCGGTTCAGGGGGAGGAAGGGGCGTCGCCGGCGGTCACGAAGTCGCGCGGGGGCTCGGGCTGGCGGAACAACGGGGCGCGCTTGAGCCACAGCCGCAGCGCCTGCAGGTGGATGCGACCGATCACGCCCAAGGTCATGGCCGGGTGGCGCCACAGCGCGCGGCGGGTGCTCGCGGCGTCCAGCGCCTGCAGCTCGCCGCTCACGCTGGTGCGGATCAGCGCGGGCGCGCCGGCCTCGTCGTGGAAGTCGATGCGCGCGACCGTGCGGTCCTGGCCGCCGTGCGTCGTGCGCATGAAGACGAAGCGGTAGTGGCCGCGCACCGGGCAGAAGGGCGACACGTGGAACACCTTGTCGGCCGCCACCGGCACGCCGTAACGCGGCGCGTCGAGCAGGTAACAGTGGCGCTCGCCGAAGGTGTTGTTGACCTCGGCCAGCACCGCGCGCAGCGAGCCATCGGCCCGATGGCAGTACCAGAAGCTCACCGGCTTGAAGCTGTAGCCGAGCACGCGCGGGTAGGTGTGCAGCCAGACCTCGCCCTGTGCGTCGGTGATGCCGTGTTGCGCCAGCAGCTCGTCGATCCAGCCGAGCGAGTCGTCGCGCCCGTCGCCGTGGTCGCGGTCGTGGAAGGCCAGGGCCGCGCGGCGGTTGCGGGCCAGCGCGCCGTTGCCGTGGGCGCGCAGGCTGCGCAGCGGCAGCATCAGGAAGTAGGTCGGGTAGGCGAAGGCGTGCTCGCGCGGCCGCGTGCGGGTGTGGCGCACCTGGCCGAAGCCGATGAGGGCCGTGTCCGCCCCTGCGCCCGACGCCTGGACGTGGTTCACGCCACCACCCCGGGCCGCGCGGCCTGGCGCGGCACGAGTCCGTGCGCGTCGATCAGCAGGCGCGCGGCGTTCAGACCGGCTTTCAGGCCGTCTTCATGGAAACCGTAGCCCATCCAGGCGCCGGCAAACCAGGTGTGGCGCTGCCCCTGCAGCGCGGGCATCCGGCCCTGCGCGCGGATCGCGGCGAGATCGAACACCGGGTGCGCGTAGGCGTACTCGCCGATCACGGTGGCGGGATCGATGGCCTGCTGCGGGTTGAGCGAGACCACCACCGGCTGCGCCACCGGCAGCGGCTGCAGGCGGTTGATCAGGTAGTGCAGGCAGACCTGGGGCTCGCCCTGGGCGTGGCCGCTCGCGGCCTCATAGTTCCAGGCGGCCCAGGCCCGCTGGCTCTCGGGCAGCACCGAGGTGTCGGTGTGCAGCACGGCGCGGTTGGGCTGGTAGCGCACGGCGCCCAGCGCCTGGCGCTCGGCGTCGCTGGTACCCTCGCCGAGGATCGCCAGCGCCTGGTCGCTGTGGCAGGCCATGACGATGGCGTCGAAGTGCTCGACCCGGCCGTCGCTCACGACGCGCACGCCCTGCCCGTCGCGCAGCACCTGCTGCACCGGGGTGTTCAGGCGGCGGTCGGGGATGCGGGCGAGGATCTTGTCCACGTACTGCCGCGCGCCACCGGCCACCGTGTACCACTGCGGCCGGTTCGTGATCTGGATCAGGCCGTGGTTGTGGCAGAAGCGCACCATGGTCGCGACCGG
>NZ_JADMKB010000188.1 GCF_018780075.1 Hydrogenophaga sp. | reverse complement strand
CCCTTGCTGCTGTTGAGGATGCGGAACTGGATGCCGCCCTCGTCCGTGGCCAGCGCCATCGCGCCGCCCAGCGCGTCCACCTCTTTCACCAGGTGGCCCTTGCCGATGCCGCCGATGCTGGGGTTGCAGCTCATCTGCCCCAGCGTCTCGATGTTGTGGGTGAGCAGCAGCGTGGCGCAGCCCATGCGCGCGGCGGCGAGCGCGGCCTCGGTGCCGGCGTGGCCACCGCCGACGACGATGACATCAAACTCTTGGGGGTACAACATGAAGCGGCTCCAGGGACACAAGCGGGGGTCTGTGCCCGACAATGCAGGCGGCGATGTTTCACGTGAAACACACCCCGGCGGACCAGACCCGGCCCGGCGGAAAGCCCGCTATTTTCCCATCAACCCGCCTTTGCCGCTTCTTTGCCGATGAGCATGCCCTTGCGCGATCACCTGCCGGGTCTCGGCCCCAAGTCGCTGGCCATGCTGGCCGCTGCGGGCATACCGGACCGCACGGCGCTCGAACGGCTGGGTGCGGTGGCCGCCTACCTGCAGGTGAAACGCGCCGGCCAGCCCGCCAGCCTCAACCTGCTCTGGGCGCTCGAAGGCGCGCTCACCGGGCAACACTGGCAGACCGTGGCGCGCGAAGAGCGCACCCGCCTGCTGCTGGCGCTGGACGCGGCGCAACACCCGCCCTCGCCGTGAGCGCCGCCCGGCCGCTCCGAAGGCGCTCAGCACCGCAGTGCGCAGCACGGAGGGCAGTCCAGTGAGCACCGAGATCCAGCCAGTCCACCCCGGGCGAAGGCTGCTCGGCGCCAAGCCGGCCCCGGCATCCGCAGGAATCCTGCGTGGCTCCGGTGCCAGAATCGGGGCATGACCACCCCCACCCCCCTCCTCGTCTTCGCGGGCAGCACCCGCGCCCAGTCCTTCAACCGCAAGCTGGCCACCCAGGCCGCCGCCCTGGCCGGCGCGGCCGGCGCCCAGGTCACGCACATCGAGCTGGCCGACTTCGACGTGCCCCTGTACAACGCCGACCTCGAAGCCCAAGGCACGCCGCGCGACGTGGTCAGGCTCAAGGAAATCTTCTTCGCCCACCCGGCCTGGCTGGTGGTTTCGCCCGAGTACAACGGCAGCTACACCGCGCTGCTGAAAAACACCATCGACTGGGTGTCCAGCCCCATCAAGGGCGACCCGGTCTGGTCCAGCGGCACCAAGCCCTTCGCCGGCAAGGTGGTCGGCCTGCTCTCGGCCTCGCCCGGTGCGCTCGGTGGCCTGCGCAGCCTGAGCCACCTGACGCCGCTGATGATGAACCTGCAATGCTGGGTGGCGCCGAAACAGTTCGCCCTGTCCAAAGCCGGCGAAGCCTTTGACGCCAACGGTCAGCTGGTGGCCGAGTCCGCCCGCAGCAGCGTGCAGGGCGTGGTGGACCAGGTGCTCAACGCCGCACAGCGCTTGAACGCCTGAGATTGCGCCACTATTGAAATGCGCCCCAGGCCGGAGCGCGCCCCACAACGCATGAGGTGACCCACCCCAGGGCACCGCCGGGCCGGCTTCGCCGGACGGCCAGTGCCGCCCCCTTGAGGGGGTCGCGCGCAGCGCGGCGGGGATGTTCCATCTAAGGCACCCGGGCTTGTTGCAATATCTGCTCGGCCAGCAACTCGTAGTTGCCGCCGAAGTGGTGGTCGCCCTTGAGCTGCACCGGGGTCACGAGCTCGGTGGAGGTCGTGGGGCAGATGGTGTCGCGGTCGTCGCTGCCGTAGAGGCAGGTGGTGGTGGCGGCCGACAGGCTGGCCAGCTCGGGCTTGAGCCGCGTGCCCAGGTGGTTGCGCACCACCCAGTTGGACAGCTTGAACTCGAACGAGGCCTTCTCCCCCGGCCCGATCAGCACCGTGTGCACCACCAGGCTTCGGGACGCGCTGGACAGGCGGTTCAGCGCGAACGGCAGCACGTCGGCCCCCTGGGAGTAGCCGACCAGCACCACCCGGCTCTTCTTCCACTGCACGGCGTAATGGCGCAACAGGCGGTCCATGTCGCTGGCCAGCCCCTGCGGGGTGCGCAGCTTCCAGAAATAGCGCAGCGAATCCAGCCCGACCACGGGCACGCCGCGCGCGGCCATGACGGCGGCCACTTTCTTGTCCAGCCCCGCCCAGCCGCCGTCCCCCGACACCAGCACCGCAAACACATCGGACGGCACGTTGGACGGCACCTCCACCAGCGGCAGATCGGCGATGTCGCTGCCGGCGCCCGGCGGCTTGACCACCACCCCCGCCGTGAGCTGGCGGTAGGCGGACTGGTAGGCCGGCAGCGCGCCCTTGCCGGACAGCACGCCGTGCTCCATGGCCCCCGGCAGCGGCACCAGTTCGGCCCCGGGCACCTGGGCCACGAAGGCCTGGGCGGCCCCGGCCTCGCAGGCCTTGTCGTCGCTGCCCTGCAGGGCGATCCACGGTGCCCGCAGTTTGCCAGCGGGCAGCAGAGTGAGCGCACGCTTGTCGGCGTTTTGCCGGAAATGAACCCCGTCCCCCTTGCACAAGGGCTTGGCCAGCACCAGCTCGGGACAGAAGCCCGTCGACAGGGTGCCGGCGAAGGTGCCTTCGGGCGCCTGGGCCAGCAGGGCGTAGGCCAGGCTGGCGCCCGAGCCCTGCCCCACCAGCAGCGGCGGGTAGTAGGCCGGCAGGTGCGCGTAGCCCTGCAGAAAGTGCGAGAGGTTCTCGAAATCGCCGTCGGGCAGGGCGCAGTCGCCGCCGTCTTTCTCCAGCAGGGCCAGCAGCTGCGGCGTGTTCACGCCCGCCACCACCGCGCCCTGCTCCACCAGCGGCTTCGCCATCGCGGCCATCGCGGGCGTCCAGCCCGCCTCGCCCGAGAGCAGGATGGCGAACGACTTCACCTCGCCCTTGGGCCGGTAGAGCTGCACGTCCTTGAAGCGGCCGTGCGAGATTTTTTCCTGCGCTTGCGCCAGACCCGGTGCGGTCAGCGCGCACGACAACGCCAGCAAGGCGGTGGCAAAGGTGTTCATTTGGACATGACCCGTCGGAAGCCGCCGGCGATCAGGGCGGCGATGTCGGTGAGGATGATGAAAGGCGCCAGCCCGCCCGGCGCGGTCAGGTAACGCGGCTCCCAGACCGGGTCGAACTTCGCCTTGAAGGCGCGCAGACCCTGGAAGTTGTAGAAGTTTTCGCCGTGGTTGAACAGCAGGCGCGCCAGGCGCTGCCAGTGGGGCGCCAGCGGGTGCTGGGCCATGCCCGCCAGCGGCACCATGCCCAGGTTGAAGCGCTGGAAACCCTGGGCCTGGAAGTGCAGGATCACGTGGGCAAACAGGAAATCCATCGAGCTGCGCGGCGCGTCGGGCAGCTGGCGCATCAGGTCCACGCTGGCCTCGACCTTCTGGTCGGTGCACATCAGGGTGGCAAACGCCACCGCCCGGCCGGCCTGTCGCACCAGCGCCACCGGCTGGCCCAGCACGTAGTCGCGCTGGAACGCGCCGAGCGAAAACGCCTTCTCGGCCGTGCTGTGATCGTTCAGCCAGGCGTCCGAAATCGCCTGCAGTTCATCAAACACCGCCGCCACCGCGCCGGGCGCCAGCACCTCGAAACTCAGGCCTTCGCGCTGCGCGCGCGCCACCCCGTGGCGCAGGTTGGCGCGGGGCTTGCCCTGCAGGCTGAAGCCGGGCAGGTCCACCAGGGCGCACTCGCCGAGCTTGTAGACGCGCAGGCCGGCGTCCAGGTAGACCGGCAGCGCCTCGGGGCGCACCTGGTAAAACGCCGCCCGCCCGCCGGACTCGCGCGCCTGCTCGACGAAGCGCCACACCAGCTCGGGCCACTCGCTGGCCGGTCCCACCGGGTCGTGCAGCGCCACCCAGGAGCGGCCGCGCCGCCCGAACATGACAAACGCCCGCTGCGACTCGGAGACCATCAGGCTCTTGTCACCCATCATCACCAGCCCCGCGCCCGCCACCCCTTGCGCGCGCACGATGCGCGCGGCCTGGTCGAGCGCACCGGCGCTGGGCTTGATCAGCGCCGGGTGGGGCCGGCGCATCAGCTGGACCAGGGCCACGAAGAACGCCACCAGCGCCACCGCCACCATGGCCCGCAGCGAGCGCGGCGCGTGGCCGTCGAACGCGAACTGCCACCAGACCTGGTTCACATAGGCGACATCGCGATACACGAAGAACAGCAAGGCACCGGTGGCCGCCACCACCACCGCCACCGCGGCCAGCCAGCCGCCGGTGAAGGCCTGCGAGAACAGCGCCGCTTTGCGGTTGAACTGCCGGCGCGACAGCGCCAGGCTCGCCGTCAGCACGCTGAGCAGCACCGCCTCGGACACCGCGATGCCCTTGGGCAGGCAGAGCACCAGGCTCACCAGCGCCAGGATCAGGCCGGCCCACCACGACGCGTCGAGCCGCAGGAACATGCCCCGGGCCACAAACAGCAGCGCCAGCCCGATGATGCTGCCCAGAAAGTGGGCCGCTTCGACGATGGGCAGCGGCATGAGCTGCGCGAGCAACGTGGTCGCGTCCTCGTTGGCCGGCGTCACGCCCGACACCAGCAGCATCACGCCGATCACGAAGGTGAAGGCCGAGAGCAGCAGCGGCGACAGACTGGCCGCCGCCCGCACCACCGGCGTGGCGGCGCCGCGCTGCAGCTCGGACAGCACCAGCAGCCCCAGCGCCAGCACCAGCGGCAGCAGGTGGTAGACCGCGCGGTACAGCACCAGCGCGCTCACCAGCTGGTGAGCGGGCACCTGCTGGCCCAGCGCCAGCAACATCACCGACTCGAACACCCCCAGGCCACCGGGCACATGGCTGATCACGCCCAGGGCGATGGCCAGCGAATAGAAGCCCACAAAGGCCGGGAAACCGATCGCTCCCTCGGGCAGCAGGAACCACAGCGCCGCCGCCGCCGCCACCACGTCCACGGCCGAGATCAGCAACTGCTGGGCGGCGATGGACGCGCTGGGCAGGCGCAGCGACCAGCCCGCCAGACGCAGGTCGTCACCCCCGCCACGGCACATGCCCACAAAAACCGCCGCGGCGACCAACACCGCCACGCCCAGGGCCTTCAGCAGCCCGGCCGACAGCCCCACCATGGCCGCCACCGCACCGGCGCCCCACACCAGCGAGGCCGCCCCCACCACCACGATGCCGATGGTGAAACCGATGGCATTGAACGCGATGGCACGGGTGATCAGCCCCGCCTCCAGCCCCGCCGCGCCATACAGGCGCATGCGCACCGCACCGCCCGTGAGCACACCCAGCCCCATGGTGTTGGACAGCGCATAGGCGATGAAAGAGGTTTCGGCCACCACCCGGTAGGGCAGCCGGGCGCCCGCGTACCGCAGGGCGGAGCGGTCGTAAAAGGTCAGCGCCAGAAAGCTCAGCGCCGTGGCCAGCACCGACAGCAGCAAGGTGGCCGGCGGCGTGCCGCGCACCGCCTCGACGATGGCGCCGTAGCTCAGCTCCACCATCACCTTGTGCGCCGCCTGCACCAGCAGCGCGCCCAGCAGCAAGGCGAGCGCGGCGTACATCCAGATGCGCCAACGGGTCAGTTGCGCAATCAGCAGTTCGGGGGTGGGGATCTTCACGGGGTGGGCCGGGGCATCGAGCGGGTACAGGGGGTCATCGGCAGGCCCACCCGAATCTCAAGCCGGCGGCCGAGTGTAGCGCCCGACCCGCGGTGAACCCATGACAATCGGGATCCATGCCAGCAACTTCCGCACCCACCCTCGCCTGCCGCCCCGGCTGCGCCGCCTGCTGCATCGCGCCGTCCATCAGCAGCCCGATGCCGGGCCTTCCGGGCGGCAAACCGGCGGGCGTGCCCTGCCCGCACCTGGACGAGGTCCTGCGCTGCCGCCTGTTCGGCCGGCCCGAGCGGCCGAAGGTGTGCGAATCGCTGCCGCCCAGCCGGGAGATGTGCGGCGACACACGCGAACACGCGCTGCATTTTCTGGAGCGCCTGGAGCACGCCACGAAGCCATGAGAAAGGCCCGCAAGAGCGGGCCCCTAAAGATAACCAAGCGAAACAAGCCTCTTCGGAGGCACGTGCCTCACCCAGCACACGCCGAAGATCCGGCTTTGCCGGTCCAAGGGCGTGGTCCCCCCTCCGGGGGGAAGCCGCGCAGCGGCGCAGGGGGGATCGATCCTGGGGGGTTACTGCTTCACCGCTTCGACCTGCAGCACCAGGCGCACGTTCTTCGGGAAGCCCCAGTCGATGCCGTAGTTCACGCCAAAGGCGGTGCGGTCGATGGTGGTCTCGAAGTCGCCGCCGCAGACTTCGCGCTTGAGCATGGGGCTCTCGTAGCAGTTGAACTGGTTGGCCTTCAGGGTCACGGGCTGGGTCTTGCCGAGCAGCGTCAGGTTGCCGTCGACGGACGCGACCTTGTCGCCATTGAAGACGAACTTGCTGGAGACGAACTGGGCCTTGGGGAATTTGGCGGCGTCGAGGATCTCGGCGCTCTGCAGGTGCTTGTCGAACATGGCCGTGCCGGAGTTCACCGAAGCGGTCTCGAAGCTGATGTCGACCTTGCCGGTCTTGGCGGCCTTGTCGAAGCTGATCTTGCCGTCCTTCTTGTCGAAACGTGCGCGGTTCGTGGTGGCGCCCATGTGGCCGATTTCAAAGGAGGCAAAGGTGTGCGTCGGGTCGATCGCGTAGTCGGCGGCCTGGGCGATGCCGGCGGTGGACAGAACGGCGGCCGCGGCCAGCAGGGTCAGGGAAGTGCGCATGGGATGAACTCCTAGGTTCGGGTTGGTAGAAAAGAAAACGGGAAAGACAAACTCGTCCGGAGCGCGTGCCCAAAGCCCCGGATGCCGTGGAACCGGCTTTGCCGGGCCACAGGCATCGCCCCCTGGGGGGTGACGCGCAGCGGCGCGGGGGGGTTACAACTTGGGAACACCCGTGAGGGCGATCTTGAACTTCACTTGCACCTCGTCGGCCACCATCGAGGTGTCGGCCCACTCCTTCTCGCCGATGCGGAAGGTCAGGCGCTTGATCGGGAAGGCGCCGGTCGCCGTGGTGGTGGCGCCGTTCTGCGCCAGCGTGACGGGCACCACCACGTCGCTGATCACACCCTTGATGCTGAGCTTGCCGGTGACCTCGAACTTGTTGGCGTCCAGGCGCTTGATGCCGCTGGAGGCGAAGGTCGCCTTGGGGAAGGCCGCCACGTTGAACCAGGTCGCCTTGGGCAGCTCGGCGTTGGCCTCGCGGCTGATGTCGGCGCTGCCGGTGTCCACGCTGAAGGCGATCTTGCTGGTGGCCAGCTTGGTCGGGTCGAACGCCACCTGGGCGCTGAAGGTCTTGAACTTGCCCTCCACGGGCACACCCATCTGGCGGCTGGTGAAGGCCACCTCGCTCTGGGCGGGGATCAGCGCCTGCTGGGCCTGCGCGGCGAAGGGGAACAAGCTGACGGCGACCAGCGCCAACGGCATCCAACGGGTGTTCATAGATAGAGATTCCTGGAAAACGAGGATCAGCCGCGACCAAAGCCGATGCGCTGGAGCAGACCGTCGCGGTCGATGAAGTGGTGTTTGAGCGCGCCGCCGATGTGCAGCAGCACCAGGGCGGCCATGGCGAAGGCGGAAAGCTCGTGCAGTTCTTTCAGCACGTCGGACAGCGACTCGCTCACCGGCACGAAGTCGGGCAGCTGCCACAGGCCGAACAGCACGATGGGGAAGCCGGCGGCCGAGCTGTAGGCCCAACCCAGCAGCGGCACCGCGAAAAACAGCGCGTACAGGCCGTGGTGCGTGGCGTGGTGGGCCATGCGTTGCCAGACGGGCATGGCGGTTTCAATGGCCACCGGCAAGGCGGGTGGCGGCGCCATCAGCCGCGTCAGCAGACGGACCGCCGAGAAAGCGAGCACCAGCACACCGGCCCACTTGTGCCAGCTGGAGTACTGCAGGCGCGCGGGCGAAAACGGCAGGTCGGCCATGTACAGGCCCAGGGCAAAGTTGCCCACCAGGGCCAGGGCCAGCAGCCAGTGCAGCGCACGGGCCAGCGGGTGGTAACGGGTGACGGGAATTGAAGACATGGCGGCAGTGTAGGGAGCCCCCCGCGCGCCAAGGGTGAAATGCCTTGAAGCCTCCATTCAAATAATTCGAACGAACTTTGGCCTGCCGTTCGGATCTCCCACCCCATCGCCGGGTCTCCTCCTACAATGCGCCGATGCCCGCCACCGCCCCGCCCGACCTGCTCACGCTGTACCCGGCATTGGGCGCGCTGCACCCGCTGCTGGCCCGGCTCACGCCCATGACCGTGCCAGCCGGCACCCGGCTGTTCCGCGAAAACGACCCCTGCCAGGGCTTCCCGCTGGTGCTCGCCGGCGAGGTGCGCGTCTCGCGCAGCGCCGCCAACGGCCGCGAGCTGGAGCTGTACCGGGTGACCCCGGGCGAGATGTGCCTGGTGTCGTCCGCCGGCCTGTTCGCCGACCAGCCGCTCACCGCGCACGGCGTGGCCACCTGCGACACCACGCTGTGCCTGTTGTCGCCGCCCGATTTCCACACCGCCCTCGGCGACGAAGCGTTCCGCGGCTATGTGCTCGGCCTGTTCGCCGCACGCATGGCCGACCTCACCGGCCTGATCGAGGCCATCGCCTTCCAGAAACTCGACAGCCGCCTGGCCAACGCCCTGCTCGGCCACGGCCAGCAACTCAAAACCACCCACCAGGCGCTGGCCGACGAGCTGGGCACGGTGCGCGAGATCGTCACCCGCCTGCTGCACCGCTTCGAACGCGACGGCCTGGTCGAGCTCTCGCGCGAGAGCATCACGATCCGCGACAGCGCCGGGCTGCGCGCGCTGGCGGCGGGACAGGGCGGCTGAGCGCCAGAGACCCTGTGTGACCCCGGTCACAGACCGGCGCCGCACAAAGGGGTGCAATGGCTCTTGCGCCCATCGCCTCGCCCTGCGCCCGGCGGTGACCCCCTGACCCTTTCCCTTCACTGGAGCATTCACATGACCAAAAACGTGGGCGGCATCGACCGCACCCTGCGCATCGTCGTCGGCCTGGCCCTCATCGCCGCCGCCGCCACCGGCACCATCGGTGTCTGGGGCTACGTGGGCCTCGTGCCGCTGGCCACGGGCCTGATGGGCTGGTGCCCGCCGTATGCGATGCTGGGTTTCAACACTTGCAGCATGAAGAAGTAACCCCCCTGCGCCGCGAGGGGCACACCCCCGCGCCGCCTGCGGCGTCACCCCCACGGGGGCATCACGAGCGGCCCGGCGGAGCCGGTTCCGCCGTGATCTGGGTTCGGGCACGCGCGCCGGAGAGGTCGCTTGTCCCCTTTCTGCGTCTCCGCTTGTCCGACCTGCGACAGCCCGCCCGCGATGTCCGCGCGACCATGTCGCGCACAGCCGCGCCCCCCGACGCGGCGCAGGAGACACGTCATGCTCAACATCCCCTCCCTCAAAGACACCGTCAGCCCCGACGAGTGGCGGCTGCGCTGCGACCTCGCGGCGTGCTACCGCTTGGTGGCGGCCTACGGCTGGAGCGATCTGGTCTTCACCCACATCAGCGCCAAGCTGCCCGACAGCGTCACCGGCGGCGAGCACCAGTTCCTGATCAATCCCTACGGCCTGATGTTCGACGAGATCACGGCGAGCAGCCTGGTCAAGGTGGACATGGCGTGCAACAAGCTGATCGATTCGCCCTTCCCGGTCAACCCGGCCGGCTTCGTGATCCACAGCGCGGTGCACGAGGCGCGGCCCGAGGCCCAGTGCGTGCTGCACACCCACACGCGCGCCGGCGTGGGCGTGAGCGCACAGAAGGCGGGCATCCTGCCCATCAGCCAGCAAAGCACCTTCGTGCTGGCCTCGCTGGCGTACCACGGCTACGAGGGCGTGGCCTTCCGGCCGGACGAGAAGCCGCGCCTGCAGGCCGACCTGGGCTCGGCCAACTTCCTGGTGCTGCGCAACCACGGCCTGCTCACCGTGGGCACCAGCATCCCCGACGCCTTCCTCTCGATGTACACCTTCGAGAACACCTGCCGCATCCAGATCGACGCGCTGGCCGGCGGCGGTGAACTCACGCAGGTGGACCCGCGCATCCTCGCGGGCATGAGCGAGGTGATGAAGATCGCCACCGCCGGCCAGGGCGCGATGCTCGCGTGGCCCGCGCTGCTGCGCAAGGTGGAGCGGCTGGACCCGGGCTACAAGACCTGAGCGCTGCAGAGACGGCTGACGAACCGCATTGCACAGGGCGCCCGTGGAACCGGCTCTGCCGGGCCACCAAGCGCGTCCCCCTTGGGGGGAAGCCGCGCAGCGGCGCTGAACTGACCCCCAGAAGTTGGACAAACTTCGAGGGGTTTCATGAGGAAGTACA
>NZ_JADMKB010000051.1 GCF_018780075.1 Hydrogenophaga sp. | reverse complement strand
TGTACTTCCTCATGAAACCCCTCGAAGTTTGTCCAACTTCTGGGGGTCAGTTCAGTGTGCAGGGTTTGTGGCACACAACCGATCTTGGGCGCGATCGAATCAATGGCTGCCCACAACGACGGGTACTCGCCTCGGTGCTCCTGGACCATGCGAACGGCACGTTCGCGCACTTCGGGTGAAAACTGGTTCGACTTCTTGCTCATGGCTCTATCCTCTCAAGGAAAAGAGCCTCCTCAAAACTCGGGGCTTTTCAGTTCAGGTTTTCAAGGGGACTTCATTCCGGCCCAAGTAGCCAGTACTGATGATTGGTCGCAGCATCGAAGTAAAGTGGATTGCTCGAATCGAGAGTCCCGAAACGTTGCTTCCATTGGAAGCGCAGACGCACCACCTTGGCAAACGCTTGCAGGGCGCCATCATCTCTAGCGAAACCGATTTCATGCTCGTAGGCCCAATACGCTGAGTTGAACTGCCGCACGACGCGCTCCCTACACTCTTCAAGTGACAAAGGTTGATAGCTAGAGTAGTAACGAGACACAAAATCCCATGCAAACTCCTGTAGCGCGCGCGCCGTGCTTAACTTGACCGATTCTGGTGCGCCAGCACCGACCGGACTTCTCCGATAGATCGATGAGTACGTTACCAGTGAAACGAAGTAGCCGCCGAGCGTGGAAACGTGCACGTCATCCGAAATCAACGCATCCATCGTCTCACGCACACTACCGCGACTTACGTCAAGCAAACCGGCCCCGGTCGTCGCGCGGTTGACGAGCTCTGCAAGAGCGAGTCCGGCCGGAATAGTCACTATGCGATCGGTACGACCTTCATGAGCGAGCGCGACGTTGACGCGCGTCGCGATGCACTGCCATATTGGTGATGCAGCCCGCTCATAGGTGATCCATTTTCGGGGGTCGGATTTGTCTGAGATGCTGATCCAAGGCTCGTAGAAGTAGGTGCTGCCCGACGGATTGGCCTCGATGAAGCGATCGTGAAAATGCCTCAGGTAGCGAACCGTGTCGTTCCATACCAAGGTCCCCAGAAGACCATGTTGTTCAGTGATCAACAGAACGTCGTATTTGCGCGCGTTGATGGTGCGCGGTGAGCGCAATTCCGCCAAGACGTCCATATTCTCGCTGTCACGATTGAAGCCGGTGCGGTAGCCAGCCCATACACCCTGACTTTCATCCAGCCCTCGCGTGCGGACGCGCACGGACGAGCCGGGTACAGACTGGCGATTCCATTCGATGGTCGTCCCGAGACTGTGCGCAATGGCAACAAGGGGATCCGGTAGAGGATCTGTCAGGCTGTGACCGGAGATCAACACAGTCGCCGAAGAGCGCGGTGTCGCGTCCCACCGAGTCCCGATGATCGAAAGGTCCTTCGGAATGCCCAATTTAGGCTCATCCTGTGAACGACACCCGACCACTCCAGAAAGAAGGGCCAGGGGCAAAGCTATCAAGAGGGATAGAAAATTCAGCCGCATGCGACAAAGTGTCGCATGGTTTCAGAGTGTGAAGAAAAAACAAGGGGCCCACTCATCGCCCTCTACTGTCTCCCCCACCAGCCGTGCCTTCTTCCAAAGGCCAACGCCTGACTTTCCCCCCAGAAATAGGTTCGAGCGAACACGATACCGACAAAAACTGCAGCGACCAAGGCAATCCAGGGCATCGGTGCATGGAACAGTCGAGCTACTAGCGACTTGACTTGGTAGTGGCTAAGGTACATGAACATCGATGCCCCTGCGACCTCGCCGACGATCCTTTTCACAGGAGCCGGAACAGATATCTCTGGCCAGAAAAGCAATAACGCACAGCCCCCACAGATATAGAACGTAGCTGACGTAACGCCATGATGAATCAACACGGCGACCGTTACGATTGCCATCACCATCAAACGAGTAGATAGATCGCGAGTGACAGCACTGGCAATAAGCATTCCACATGCAACAGTCCATAGATACCATATCGGCGTTCTATGGTAAATATAGTTGGTGTCCCACATCAACTCCATCAGATAGCTCAATACAATTGCAAAAAAAATAAAAGCAGTTCCACTCATCAAAGGGTTTTCTTTGAAAGAATTTCGCACCACTTTAAAAGAGAAAACCCCCGCAATCAACAGCAGAAGTTGCATGTATATTTCAGCAAAATAGAAGTATGCAACATGGTACTGACTGGGATCAAATAAGTTCGAAATCAGCAATAAAGGCTTCAACTCAGTTTCATGAGCCCAAAGCTGCAACGCAATGATAACAGCCACCGTTGGGACGGCGATGCGAACAATGGTTCCAAAAATCGATCCTACCTTTCCAGTGCGACTGATCTCTGGCCACTGAAAACGCATGAGGCTGTAACCAGCCAATAAAAAAAGAAAATACGCGGCACCCCAGTTGCTGCTGTATACGAACGTATCAAGGTGCAAGGCCACGATACAAATCATGAAAAACGCACGTGTCAGCGTTGCAGACTCCAGGCGAAGATAGGGTTTCTTCCCAAGCGTAGCGCTGATACCGCTCTGCAATTGCGCGACAGTTAGCGACTCCCATCCGCTCGGCAGAGGGCCAAACCGATCTTCGAATCCCATTGAAAACTGGATGTATCCAAGCGAATCACCCCCAAGGACTTCAAAGCTCGCGCCGGAGTCTATCTTGCGACCAGGAAAGAATTGCCGAAAGAAATCCAGCACGTCTTGCGCCATTGGTCGAATTGGCTTGCCAGCGTTGGCATTCGCGTCAATGGCTGCGTTTGAATGATTGAAATCCTCAGTCAGGAGTCGCCGCAGAGGTTTGCCAGTTGCCGTCTGCGGAATCTCTGTCACCAGCTTAACATGCAAGGCGCCCCCCACATCCAGCCCCATCGTCTTGAGTGCCTCAAATGATGCCTTTTTGAGTTGCGCCTCATCCAAATTTTCAGAATTCGCCACGACCAAAACCCCCTCCCCACGAAGCGCGTCAGGAACTTTGGTCACGACAATCTTCCCAGTATTTCGCAATAATTTAGTGATCCTCTCTTCCAAGATGTCTGGATTGATTTTCAGGCCACCGCTGTTGATCAGATCGTCAGCCCGACCATCATAGAAAAGATACCCATTGTTCAGATGACCCAAGTCACCGGTTACCAGCCAGCCATCAGATTCAGGTAACGCTTGCAGATCATCGCCGTCGATGCGCCACCGCGCAACATGCGGACCTCGAATACGGATTCGACCGTCTGGAGAGATACTGACCTCGGTTTGGCCAACAGCACGCCCCACAGATTCGAGCAATTCTTCTGGCGCCTCCGAAATCTGCAAAAAAGTGCTGCGGGATGCCTCGGTGAGACCATAGTGCTGAACAATCCGCGCGTTGGGGAATAGCTCTCGGATGCCTCTTTTCTCCGCGGCAGTCATGTATTGAGAGCCGATTTCCATCCAGCGCAGTTTCCCGCCCGCATCGCCAACCACTTGGGGGTCTTGCAGCAAAATCCGCAGGAGGGTGGGCACTGCGGAAAGCGAGTTAACCTCCCCGGCACCGAGCATTCGTGAAAACTCCAGTGGATCAAATCCACGCGGTGGTATGTAAGACTGCCCTCCCACTGCACTGATGACGCGTATGCGTGCCATTCCGAAGCTGTGTGTGACTGGGACACCGATGTATTCGCGCACATCAGATGTCAGGCCCATCTCGGAGATGATTCGCTCAGCCGCATCGGCAAGGTTGGAGTAACTGAGGACGATGCCCTTTGGCTTACCCTCTGTGCCCGAGGTAAAGGTCACCTGCGCAGGGAGATCATCATGAATCAATGCATGGTGTTCATTGAACCAGCCACCACCTGCATCGGGAACGAGACACTCCTCTATGACGATACCGACTGGCTCCCTGGCAGACAATTCGTCTGGAAAGCTAACTAAAGGTTGATGCACTTCATTGAGTGCAAAAACGTGTTCTACGTAGGAGCGTGAATTTCGCCGAATCACCCCTGTTGCACGTAACTTTGAATCTTGCATTATCAACACCTTTAGTTCTTTCACATCCGGGTCAGGCAGGGTAGCATTGAGCCGAGTTCGGGGTGTGGAATCAAGGCTCCAGAAACCAGGCCATTGTTCGTGACATGACCTCCACTTCATCCTTGCACCACTTCTCAACAAGGGGAATTTCTTTTAGGTTTCTGGTTTTCCTGTAACAGTTCTGACGCCCCAAGGGCATCTCACGACTTAGACTTGACCCCACAAGCAAGCTGCAGGGCTTCTTTGAGCATGGCGGAGTCTCCGTGGCGCTCGATGATGGATTGGGTGATTCGGGCTGTGGGTTCGCTGAGCCACATTGGTGACTTCTTGAGGAAGCCGAACCTTTGCTCTTGCAAGGACCAATGGGGCAAGGCATAGGCAGGCCCAGTGGCTGCTGTGGCCAAGAGAATGAAACGCCGCAATTCGACCAAATCAGAACGATCCGCGGGCTGTTCAATCAGCCTCTTCTGCTCTTTGCGCAGTTCAACATCCTCGGGAATGATCAAATGTTCAACCAGATCATACAATCTCGCAGAATCAAACTGCTCCAACTCCTGTTCAAACTGATTCAAATCCAGCGTTTCACCATGACTATATCCCCGATCGATGATCC
This sequence comes from Hydrogenophaga sp., assembly GCF_018780075.1. Taxonomy (GTDB): domain Bacteria; phylum Pseudomonadota; class Gammaproteobacteria; order Burkholderiales; family Burkholderiaceae_C; genus Hydrogenophaga. Next base: position 42,846 of record NZ_JADMKB010000051.1, on the reverse strand, counting down.
AACGACTCAGGCCTATCTCGCCCCGGCGAATAGTCAACAGCTTGTCTGAAGTGAGTTTTAATTTCCGCCAAAACCGATTGAATTCTGGATCCCTCAAAACCTGGGAACCTAACAGCAACGCGAACGAACAGTAATGCAGCCGAGGTGCCAAGGGGTCGAAGACCCAGCGCCTTCCACGACCTGCATCTGTCAAATAGTCGACCCAACCATCGTTGGAGGCCGCTCCAGCCAAGTCCACATCCAGTCGCTCGGCTTTCGCCAGCCAATCAGAAGCTGCGGGGACCGGAAACCAGACCGAATCGTTCGCGAGCAGCAGCTGACGCATGCTGGGGACAGCTTCAAGAGCCAGCAGGACGCCGTCTCGATATGCTCCGAAATCGTATCCGTAGTTGGGCCTTTCCACCAACTGCCAGCACAAGGGCAGGAGGCGCTCACGCTCGGCAGGCATTAGGGTCAGGTTGCTGACTACCAATGGCGTGAAGCCCTTGCCCACCAGATACTCCAGCGAAGCCAAGTGCGAGTCCTGCAAGCCCATTCGGGGATAAAGGACATACACCGCACAACGCTCAGATTCTGCCAAGCGGCCTCGTGTCGTCCGCGCTTTGCGCTTGAGCCACAGGTCGTACCAAAAGTTGCCTAGCCATTGATTGAGGAGTCTCCCTGGAGCCTTTCGTGCACGCTTCCACCGCCAGGCCAGGTGGACCTTTAGTCGAGCGAACCAGCGACGTGCAGGGGTAGGTGTGTCAGGCGCCACTTGCATTGCTGGGCTCAGGTGACAGATCGCCGGAACATCGCGAGGACAAACCGGTGAGCAAGCGGAGCAAAAAAGCAGGACTGCAACAGCCCCAGCAACAACAGTCTCACGAAAGGAGGCTGAACAGCCACCCAGGGCACATATTGAACGAACCACCAACCGGCGGCCACAGCTGCCAACAGCAGGAACAGCAGCAGGATCTCCACCCGGAGATTGCGCAGACCCACCTTCCAGCCCAGATATTGGCTGGTGGCCGTCGCGATCACTTCGGCACTCAGCACGGCCAACACCGCCATCTCGATGGAGTAATCGAACTGCAAATACACCAGCAGAAACAGCAGGAATACAGACACTTTGATTGCGCTGACCTTGGCAATCCATTGCGACTTTCCCATGGCCAGGAATGCCGAACCGTAGATGCCACTGAGGCTACTGAACCAGACACCCACCGCAAGAACAGGCAAAAAGTCACCGCCTTTGACATAACGATGGTCATAGGCAAGCTCGAAAAACGAACTGGCCCCATTCACCAACAGGGCGACTAGAAAAGTAACTACCACCAGCAAAGGGACTCGGGTACGTTTGAAGGCATCCTGTAGCGGGATACCCTTATCGAGCATCCGAGAGTACCAGGGGAATACAATCGCCGATTGAAGAGCGCCATTGAGCACCGTCACCATAAGGGCCAGGCTGGCAGCAATCGAATACACACCAACCTCGGCCAAAGGAAAGATGGCCGCCAAAAGCACCCTGTCGATCTGGATCGCGAGAAACGAAATCAATGTACTGAGGAAGATCCACTTGCCGAACCTGAAAATGGCACGAACTGCTTCCCTATCGAGCCGGAATTTCTCGGGTCTGCCGGGTAGCAAGGCGTAGGACAACCAGAGACGCAGCGCACTGCTCGCAAGACCTGCAAACGCGAGCGCATAAACCGATCGCAGATACCAAGCGAGCCCCACCATCAGCACTGCATTCGACAACTGCACGAGCATCTCGATCTTCGTCACGCTCGCGATGTCCATTTGGCGTGCAGCACTGAGCATGCGAGACGACTGCAAGCCATCTGTAATGGCTCCGAACGCCACCAACGGAATCAGCCACATCAACTCTTTGGCTATCGGGTCATTGGCTCCATAAATGCGTGCCATGGGCCAGGCCAGAAGGACAGCACAAATGAACAACACCAAACCCCGAAGGACCTGCAATGTCCATGCTGTCTGCAGGAAAACCGGCTCATCTCCCCGGGGGTTCTGCACCACGCTAGGCTTGAGTCCAATGTCGGAGAACATGGCCAACCCCATCATCACAGCAGAGACAATGGCCATGAGAGCAAAGGCTTCTTCGAAGAGCAAAGCCGCCAAGGCGATGTTCGCAGCGAGGCGCAGAATCTGACCTCCTCCAAACGCTACAACGATCCAGATCGTCCCTGATCTAGCTCTATCCGAAAAGCTCGCCGCCTCAAGTTTGCCGGGCAGGCCTTCGGCCTTGTGCTTTGAATGCATCAAACCCGTCTCCCAGCGGTTTCCTCAATGACTGGCTGTGACAGCACCATCTGGTGGTAGGCAACGCTCATACCCAAAAAGAGCCAGTACACGATGGGAACCGCACCGATGCTACTTACCGTGTAAATCGTCAGCATGATGGACAGCAACACGGCGAGCAGCGATCTTCCAAGCAAGACGACGTGATCGCGGCCTCGCCTCGCCTTGCGAAGGGCTCTCAGCGTATGAAGTATTGCCAAGAGAAAGGCGCCCACAAAAAAGCTTAGGCCGACCATCCCGTAGTTCAGCACCACGGCCAGATAGGTGTTGACTATGTCGATAATCCCACCTGAATACATGGTCTGAAATTCCGGCGCGGATAAATAGTCGGTAGAACCGAACCAAAAACTCCTCTCGACCACGGGTAATGCTTGGGTCAGCAAATCCTCGCGGTACTCCACACTGCCCGCCTCGTTCGCGCCAATGAAAGGCAGCAGATCCAAGAGAAACTGACCGGCCGGAAACTGCAACGCAACCAGAAACGCCACGATCCCGAGGGCGGTGGCCTTGAACAATCGACTCACCACCTTGGTTCCCGTGAAGACAAACACCAACGAGAGCAGACACAAACCGACCCAAGGCCCCCTGGACAAAGACCAGATCACTCCTCCAACCAACAAACCAACACCAATCTGCCGCCGCCAGCTGTTTGGCATGTAGGCCAGCAGGAATATATGGCAACCAACCGCCACCATCATGACGTAACCCAGCACGATCGAGTTGCTCAAGGTGACGTCCGGGCGCAGTACTCCCATACGCTCCAAATAACCTCCTAACTGCCAGGGGCTGAAACCCAAGACCGCCAACACGCCTTGGTACAGCTTCCAATAACGCAGCACCTCGAACAAAGCCAAAGCAGAAAGAACACCAGCGCCCATGACAAACCCAAAAAAGGCGCCCCGAAAGTCTTCCATGTTCCGGAGACTTCGGCTAACAACGTAATAAGGTATAAATATATCAACGAAGTACGTGAACACCTGACGCAAACCACCGGTAAAAGATGTCTCACGGAAAGCCAGCCAGCAAGTGACCGCCAAATAGCCCAGCACCATCTTGTCTACCGAAGGTTTGCCAAGCCTCACGCTGTCGCGTCGCTGAAAAAGCGTCCACGCCAACGGCACCAGGAGCAGCAAGACAAGCAACTTGTAATGGTTGATCGGAAAGAGCTGGTTGAACAGCCCAAGCCCAGGGATGAACATCGCGGCTGGGGGCGCGACGAACAGCAGAAGCAAGAACAGCCCCACCACATGCTGCTCTCGGTTGGCCACATATCGCACCCAGACGATCAGCAGCAGTGCATAAACCCAGAAGTTGTGCGACAGGAACAAGGCCAGGGTGAGACCAAACCAAGCGGTCCTCCAGCGCGAGAAGGTCTCTGCCGGAACCACCTGAATGGCCACCGGTCTGGCCATATGAAAGACAACTGCCGCGATCACCAAGATCACCACCAAGGCACGTATGTGCTCAGGCATAGGCACCGCCGTTGCTCTTTGAACTCAACAACGGCCCGCTCCTACAAACGTGGCGGACTCCGCCCGAACGACGGTGACCGTGTTCACGAACGAGGCGCCGCTTCAGTAATAGGCATTGGTCACGACCGAAGCGTCCTTGTTCAGCACCACCCCTACTAGGGGAACCTTGGACAACCGCCGTTGGGCCGCTTCAATCTCCTTTTCGGAGGAGATGCCACTCCCGACGACAAACAGCACACAGTCAACATGGGGTAGAAGAGCCAGCACATCATCGGCCGCCAGTGCAGGAGGCAAATCCACCACCACCACCCGGTCGGCGTAGCGATCACGGAGCTCACCCAACAGGTCCGCCACCCTAGGCGACGCGAGCAGCTCCGACGGCCTATCGGCAGCCTGCAGCGTTGGCAATACCACCAGACGTTCAAACCCGGGATTGACCATCGCATCCGCAACATCGACGCCACGCTGCAACACATCGTTGAGCGAAACCTTTGGGCTCAATCCCAAATACTTGGCCACACTCGGGCGCCGCAGGTCGAAATCGAGCAGCAGCGCCGTCCGTTGGAGTCGCTGGGCGATGCTGATCGCAAGGTTGATGGCCACCACGGTCTTGCCAGAGTCCAAGGTCGGGGAGGTAACCGCCACCACCCGCCAGCCGTTTTCATCCATGCGCTGAAGGACCTGGGTCCTCAATGAGTCGAACGTCCAGCTGTTAGGGTGGTCTTTTCGGTGAGCGATGATCCGGTGCTGTTCCAGGTGCGCAAGATCGGGCCGTACCACGTGTGTCCGAGCGTACGTGAAGTCAAGGGGTGCATCCGAGGGCACTGCTGGCGGGTTCCCACCCATCCGGGACACGTCCGACCGAACGACTGAGACAGGTGCCTGACGCTGCCCCTTAAGAACCGCATCTCCTGCACGCGCTTTTAAGATGGCTTCTTTGATTCGTTCCATATGGTGGGTTCAGTCGCGATAGCCGACAATGCCTGACAGTAACTCCGGCAAAGGTTGTAGAGTAAAGTGCAGAAATAATAGAACAAGCGTCACGGCTGCCATCGCGCCCCACACGAGCCATTTCTTCGTATCCTTGATCATGCGGTCATCTTCGGCGTTCTTGATGTAAGGAATCACCACCAGCGGCTTTTGCCCAGTGATAGCTGTGACGGCATTCTCGCCCCGAACGCGGGGAAACATGGCCTCCAGCATAGCTGCCACACCCAAAGCAGCTGCCAATGCGGCGATCACCCCCAGAGCTACAGTCTTCCTTCGACCAGAACTTATGGGGTACTCTGGGAGGATTGGTGGCTCGATGACAGAAAATCGATCAGCACTCTGTGCGTCAATCAAGCTGGACGCAATCTGGGCCGAGCGCTGCTGTGACCGGATGTCCTCGAACTTGGTCTGTGCGATCTCATAATCCCGTTGCATTGCGGTCAAGTCGCGCTCTGCCTGAGGAGCACGGGCCAACTGGGTACGCATCCGAGCGATGCTTCCTCTGATCGTGCTCTGTTGCCCCAGCAGCAGATTTGCCCTAGATTGAGCCGCCGCCAGCAATGCCTCCAGGCGAGCAACCGCCAGCCTCCTTTGCCCCTCAGCGGCGTCCCGAGAAGGACTCCTTGTAGACGCCTCGCGGCTGAGAGCCTGTTCCAGCGACTGAATGCGTCGCAACTGAGCCCGAAGGTCAGGATGTTCTTCCGAGTACACCGACCTGAGCTGAGATAACTCGGCTCTGGTACGCGCCAGCTCCTGTTCAGCCACGGAAGGGGCAGCGACCGTCGTACCGCCTCCTGCAATCGACAAACCCGCCCGGGCACCGACCAGCTCCACCTCCAATGTCCTTTGCTCTTCAAGAGCCGCCCGATGACTTTGCTCTACCGCACGAAGATCGGCCTCAAGTGACTGGATGCTACTCATCGCAATCGCCTGGCCTTCAATCATCGCGCCTTCGTGGGACCGTCTGTAGGCAGCAATCCGGTTCTCATATACCTCCAACTCCTTGCGAAGCTTCTCGGCTTCTTGTTCCAGAAACGCTGAAGTCCGCGCCGCCTGCTGGGTCTGCTCAAGAGAACTGCCCTCGACGAAAAGCCGAGTCAACTCGTTGACCACTTGCAAAGCCTTATCAGGATTTCCATGCTGAAAGGAAAGATCGAACACGATGGTGGCGTCCGGACGTTGCCACGTGTGCTGGTTGTCGGTTCGCAACTTAAAGCCAAGGCTGCTACGCATCAGGCGTGCCAGATCAGCCTCTTTCAATGAAGGAACGTCAGGAGCCGTCTCAAAAACGTTCAGTCGATTGGCCAAATCGACCAAATTGTCACGACTCATGATGCGCTGGCTAGCCTGGCGCATGCGATCTTCCGCAGAGACTACTGCCGCTTGACGAGCAACGTCGGCTGCAATACGGGTTCCTTCTGCCATCAATACCGCCGAAACTTGGAAGGTCCGAGGCTGAAGCAGAGCCACGACCACTGATACCCCCAGCACGGTCACGAAAGCAACTGCCATGACCCAAGCCCATCTCCGAGCGATGGCCAGGTATTCAGATAATCCCAATTGATAGTCGGCCGCCATGTAGTCTTTGCCTGTGTGTCAGAAATCGGGGTGTGAATAGGTCAGAACCAAGCCAGCCACGTTCGCAGTCGCTGAACCGCCCACATTCGGTCGTGTTCGCAATTGGCCCAGTCGGCCCTCAATGGACCAGAAGTCGCTGAATGAATGGCGCAGACCAGCCATCCACGTGGATCCAGCTGCGCCCCCTGCCCCCTGGGACCGAGCCTGGCTGGTCGCTAAGTTGATCGATGTGCGTTCGGACCATGCATAGTCCGCGGTCCAACCAAGCAGCCGGGTGGCGGTGTACCCAGCCAGGGTACTCGAGATAGCAGTGGAACGCGACCACTCCAAGGTCGATGTCAGACGTTCGCCGGCATATTCCAACCGCAGCAGCGTTGAAGGTGTGCGCGCGGAATCAAGCCCCGAAGTCCGCACTGTCCCTCTCTCGGCCACGAAGCGGAAGGCGTCGCTCAATCGGGTCGCCAGACCAACTGCGAAGCCCCTGCGGGACGAGCGGGCTATGCCCTGATCGGGATGGAGCCGCGAGCCCTCCAACCGGGCAGTCAATTGCGTTTCATCGGTAAGGTCGTAATTGAGTCCGGCGGATGATCTGAACTCGCGGTAGCCCACCAGGCTGGATGTGTCGTATTGCACCTTTGCAACACCCAGTCCCAGCTCAAGTCGGGAGACATCGCTCAGATCTCGCCTCCAGGTTCCGTCCAACTCCGTGTTGCGTAGCGTCGCGTCTGAGGCGACAGCCCCAGTTTCTGCAAATTCCTCCGCTCGGGAGGATGACTCAGACAGTGCCGCCCTGAGTCCCAGGCTACCGACTGGCAAAACCTGCTCAATCGCAAACGACAGGTTGGGGTCCGATCGGTGATTGCTGACAGCCGTGTTGCTGGATCGCTCAAGCACGCCTCCAAGCGAGAGCCGGGTCTGCGTGGATCCGCCCTGACCTACAAGGGTGTATTGGGGCGACACTCGGAAGCGGGTGACCCCGATGGCTTCGCCGGTCGTCAGGGCCGGGTTGCTGCTGTGCTCAATCTCGACGGGCACACTCACATTGCTCTGAGCCATGGACACGAGGGGCAGTCCGACCAAGGCCCCCATCAGCAACGCAGGGCTCGCGAACAGGGAGCGGTTGAGGTTGTTTGGCATGCAGGTTGGCCTTGTCAAGGAACCAAGATGGTGTCACCAGGCATCAGGACCACGTTGGTTTGCAACTCGTTTCCTTTTACAAGGTCGTTGTAGCGTACATTCAAAGTCTGCGATCCACCAGATGTGCTGCGAAGCACCCGGATTCCGTTTCCATCGGCAAACCGATCCAGCCCACCCGCCTGGCTCAGAACCTGAAGCACAGTGGTGTTGGGTGAAGTCAGCAGCACCGGGCCAGGGGTTGTCACCTTCCCAAGCACATAGACGCGACTGCCGTCGATGCCCGTGACTGCCACAGTCACGGCCGCTTCCGGGATGAACTTGACCAACCTGGCTGCGATACGCGCTTCGGTTTCACTGGTGCTCAACCCTGCTACCTCGACCCGACCTGCCAGCGGAAACGTGATGCTACCGTCTGGCAATACCCGAACCTCCATCCGAAGTGCCTCTTCTTTCCATACCGACACCATTACAGTGTCGCCATGCCTCAGGCGATAGGGCTCTGCTGCCCCTGCCGATACTGTCGACAACAGCACGACAAGCAATATGCCCAGCCTGTCAATACGCAAATACTTCATGACAATCCTCCTGAAAACACAACCGAGACCGCGCTCACTGGATTCGAAATCCCAACCAAGCCCGTAGCCGTCAGGCGCTCGGGCAGCAGGTGAACAAAAGTATCAATCGGTATCTTACGCCCTCCGCGTCGGCGCACAACCCAAAAAGGTGGTACCCATCCTATGATCGTTCCGTCGAATCACGCCTATATGCAGAGAAAATCGCTCCCACGCGGGTTGAAGCTGGGCACAGGTTCATTCGCAGCACCTCCGAGCGACACATCACCATGTTATGTTCCATCAGCCCCGACTTGAGAATGCCGACGGCACGGGCACGTACCAACCAGGCCTCAATGCCGGCTGCCAAGCACCGCAGACAGCACGCGCACTGAAAACCAGACATGGACAGTAGCAACCGATACGTACTCATCTCGCCTTGTCGCAACGAGGCCGGCTACATGCGTAGCACCCTGGAATCTGTGGTGGCCCAAAGCCTGCAGCCAGCGCTATGGGTCGTTGTCGATGACGGCTCCACAGATGACACCGCGGCCATACTGCAGGAGTATGCTCGGCGCTATCCATGGATGCGCATCGTCACCCGACGGGACCGCGGCCACCGCTCGGTTGGCCCGGGTGTCATCGATGCCTTCTACGCGGGCTACCAGACGATTGAACCATCCGACTTCGAGTTCATGTGCAAACTCGATCTCGACCTGGAGCTGCCACCCCGATACTTCGAGATTCTCATGCAACGCATGGCCGACAACCTGCAGATAGCCACCTGCAGCGGCAAGGCATACGTCCGCGAAGACGGTACCCCCGTCCCCGAGCGACATGGCGACGATACCTCGCTGGGGATGACCAAGTTTTATCGCACCGCTTGCTTCGAAAAGATCGGTGGCTTCGTTCGTGAAGTCATGTGGGACGGCATCGACAACCATCGCTGCCGCATGCACGGTTGGATCGCCTGCAGCTGGGATGAGCCCGACCTGCGTTTCATCCACTTGCGCCCCATGGGATCCAGCCAAGACAGCATCTACTTTGGACGCATGCGACACGGCTACGGACAGTATTTCATGGGTACAGGGCCGGTGTTCATGTTTGCAAGCGCCCTGTTCCGGCTCAACCAGAAGCCCTATGTGCTGGGCAGCCTTGCCATGATGTGGGGCTGGTTGAAGGCCGCGCTGCAGCGCAAGCCTCGGTATGAAGACATGGCCTTTCGCCGGTTCCTTCGCCGCTATCAGTGGCGCGCGCTCCTCCTGGGCAAGCGACGCGCGCTCACCATGACCGGGCAGCAAGCCTGATGTGCGGCATTGCAGGCATCATCGGCGCGGGAGATGGCCGACATCGCGGTGCCCTGCAGCGCATGACCGATGCCATGCGCTTGCGAGGACCCGATGCCCAAGGTCAATGGGAATCTCCAGCGACCTCAGATGGCCATAGGGTCCTGTTCGGGCACCGTCGGCTGGCCATTCTGGATCTGTCACCGCTGGGCATTCAACCCATGGTGCTTCCCGAGACGGGTGACTGCATCGTCCTCAATGGGGAGATATACAACTACGGTGCGCTGCGTGAGCAGCTCAAGGATCGCCCGACGGCCCTTCAATCGCCCGGCGACACAGCCGTGCTGCTGCGGTTGCTGGCGCAGCGGGGAGAAAAGGCCTTGCAGGACCTGCGCGGCATGTTCGCGTTCGCCTTCCGGGACCAGCGATCTGGCAATGTACTGCTGGCACGCGACCCGCTGGGCATCAAGCCCTTGTATTTCGCCTCCAACCCGGCGACGGCTGGCGACTGGACTCTCGTGTTCGCTTCGGAGGTCCGGGCCATCTTGGCATCCGGTCTGCTGGCACAGCATCGTCTCGACGCCCGCGCTGTCGAATCGGTCTTGTGGAACGGCTTCACCGTTGCGCCAGTGACGGCGGTCCAAGGGATCGAGTCCCTGCTGCCCGGCGAAGCCGCCTGGTTCGACACTTCGGGGCGCCTGATGCGGCGCTTCACTTACTGGATCCCCCCCACACCTGGCCAGGGGCCGGTGGCGACGGAGGAAGAGCTTGAGGCCGCACTGCTGGATTCGGTTAGATCCCACCTGATCAGCGATGTCCCGGTGGGCGTCTTCCTATCAGGCGGGGTCGACTCATCGGCGGTGGTCAACCTGGCCGCCCGCTCTGGCGCGTCGACCGTGAACACATTCACACTGGCCTTCAACGAGGCCGAGCGCAACGAAGGTGACATCGCCCGGCAGGTCGCCAAGGCCATCGGCACACGTCACACCGAGGTTCTTCTGACAGAACAGGATTTCCTCGCCAGGCTGGAGCCTGCCCTCAACAGCCTGGACCAGCCCAGTTTCGATGGTCTCAACTCTTTCTTCATGTCACACGCCGTCAGGGATGCCGGCTTCACGGTGGCACTGGTGGGCTCCGGCGGTGACGAGCTGTTCGGAGGGTACTCGTCGTTCCGTGACTTGCCTCGCATGCAGCAGGTCAACCGCTTGATCGCCTCTGCACCCTCAATCACCCGGCAGTGGTTGGCCTGTGGCGTCCGGCGCATCCAGCAATCGTCCGGCCAGGCCTATGAGCCCCAGACGCGCTGGGCCAAGTTGCCCGACATGATCGCCGCAGGACCCGCCGCATGCGATCTCTACCAGCTGGCCTATGCGCTGTTCCTGCCTGCCAACCAGCGCGCTCTTCGGGCGGTACGGGCCAGTGACTCTGGACTGCTGAGCGGCCTCCCGCCGGAGCGATACCGCCAGCTGGCGCAGGAAACGGCCGGCCGTTCAGACTTGGGCGCCATCGCCATGCTCGAGCAGCGTCTGTTTCTTGGCGAACGGCTGCTGCGGGACACCGATGCCACCAGCATGGCGGCGTCCATCGAAACCCGCCTGCCGCTGGTCGATACGGCCCTGCTGTCGGTCGTGCACCGCCTGCCCGACACGATACGGTTTCACCCGGTACGTCTCAAAGCCCTGCTCAGACGCACGGGCCTCAAGGGACTGGACTCTCAGTTGTTCAACCGCCCGAAATCGGGCTTCGAGCTGCCCTTTGATCGCTGGCTACGGCAGGCACTGGGGCAGGAAATCGAAGCCACCTTGTTGGATGCGGCTGCGGTTTCAGGTGCGGGGCTGGATGCGGCTGAGGTGCGGCGCCTGTGGATGGCCTTCAAAGCTGGCGCCAAAGGCCTTTACTGGACGCGCCTATGGGCGCTTTACAGCCTCATCCGCTGGACCCAGGTCAACCGCGTGGGTACGTGACATGCGTGTCGGCTATATCGTCAGCGAATACCCCAAGGTCAGTCATACCTTCATCCGGCGCGAGATTGAAGCGGTCGAAGCCTGCGGCATCGATGTCGAAAGGATATCGATCCGGGACGGGGGCCCGGTGGTCGATCCGCAGGATCGGGTGGAACATGGCCGGACCACGCGGCTGCTGGATGGCGGCACCGCAGCGCTATTGGTCGCCGGCCTTCGTTGCCTGCTGCGTGTTCCGGTGCGCACCCTGAAGACCTTCTGGCTGGCCTGCCGAATGGGCTTGGGTGCGGACAGGCCCATGCCTGTGCACTGGGTCTATTTTCTTGAGGCTGCGATGGTGGCCGATCTGGTACGACGGCGCACGATCAACCACCTTCATGCGCACTTCGGGAGCAATCCGGCTGAGGTGGCCATGTTGGCGGCGCAGCTGAGCGGCATCAGTTACAGCTTCACTGCCCATGGCACCGTCGAAACCGACAATGCCCGGGCCATCGGGCTGCCCGCCAAGATCGGCGCCGCAGCCTTTGTTGTGGCTGTCAGCGACTATGGCAGGGCCCAGATGATGCGCTGGATACCTCCTGACCAGTGGTCGCGCATCCATGTGGTGCACTGCGGGCTGGGACGCGAGTACCTGGACTGCTCCGCGCCCCCCATTGAATCCGGTGCGGGATTCCTGGCGGTGGGACGCCTGTCAGAGGAAAAAGGCCACATCTGCTTGGTGAATGCGTTTGCCCGAATATTGAAGACAGGTGCCAGTTCCAAGCTGGTGCTCGCTGGAGACGGCCCGCTTCGCGCCTTGATTGAAGGCCGCTGTCGCGAACTGGGAATCGCCGATCGGGTCAGGATCACGGGTTGGGTATCGGGAGATCAGGTTCGCCAACTGTTGCTCGAATCGAAAGCTCTGGTGCTGCCCAGTTTTGCCGAAGGGCTACCTGTTGTCCTGATGGAGTCTCTTGCCTTGGGTCGGCCAGTGGTATCAAGCTGGGTGGCTGGCGTTCCGGAACTGGTAGAGGCGGGCACGAACGGTTGGCTGGTGCCTCCCGGTAACGAAGATGCCTTGGGACAGGCCCTACAGCAATGTCTTGATGCTTCGCCCGACACCCTGGCCAGCATGGGCTCGGCCGGCCAGCATGCCGTGCGGCAACGGCACGATGCGCGCATTGAAGGAGCACGGCTGGCCGAGTTGTTTCGCGCTTTCAGTTCGGTGCATCGGGAATTGGGATGACTGCAGCCCAACCCTTGAATACCCTGCTGGGCGCCGTGGTGATCGGGCGCAACGAGGGCGAACGCCTCAAGCGTTGCCTGGCCTCCCTGGCCGTCGTATCGACCCGGACCGTCTACGTCGACTCCGGCTCATCGGACGGCTCCGTGGACCATGCGCGCCGAACAGGTGTCGACGTCGTCGAGCTGGACCTGTCCATTCCGTTCACTGCGGCACGAGCACGCAACGAGGGCTTCGCGCGCTTGCTGTCCCTGCACCCCAACCTCCCCTACGTACAGTTCGTTGATGGCGACTGCGAGGTCGTAACGGACTGGATGCAGAAGGCTGTGGCGTTCCTCATGGAGCATCCTGATTGTGCTGTCGTTTGCGGCCGGCGCCGGGAGCGATACCCTGAGCAAAGCATCTACAACTGGCTGTGCGACCGCGAGTGGGACACCCCCGTGGGTGAAGCGACCAGTTGCGGTGGTGACGCCCTGATGCGATGTGATGCGCTGCATGCCGCGGGGGGCTACCGGGCGGGCCTGATTGCCGGCGAAGAGCCCGAACTGTGCCTGCGATTGCGTCGTGCCGGATGGTCCATCTGGAGAATCAACGCCGAGATGACCTTGCACGATGCAGCCATGCAACGCTTCGCTCAATGGTGGACACGCAGTGTCCGCTCGGGACATGCCTATGGCGAAGGCGCCTGGCTGCATGGTCGAAGCCCCTACCGGCATTGGGTGAAGGAAAACGTCCGCGCGCTGGCTTGGTCCATCGGAGTACCTGCTTCGGCCATGCTGCTGAGCCTGTTACAGGGCCCCTGGGCCTGGCTGCTATTGGGCCTGTATCCACTGCAGGTGATCCGGATGTGGTTCCGATCAGGTTCACTGGCCCACGCCTTGCTTTCCGTGCTGAGCCGTTTTGCAGAAACGGTGGGCATCTGGCGATTTCATGCCGGCCGCCGGCGAGGCCGAGCCGGCGCCCTCATCGAATACAAGTAGGAAGGCAAGGTGGCTCCCTGCTACCCAAGCGTCACCTCCGAACGAACCTTTGGCAAGCCCATGAAACCGGCCATTCGCAGAATCAAGTCGTATGTCAGGGATACCGTCGGCGAAAGCCTGCGCGTCACCGGCCTTTCGTCGCCGGCACTGTGGGCGAAAGACCAGTTGACCATCGTCACCTTCCACCGAGTGCTACCGCCGACCATGCTGGCCGGTTATCCCCTGCCTGCGATCGCGGTGACACCCGAGGAACTGGACCACTTCGTCGGTGCGTTCCAGAAATACTACACCGTTGGTTCGCTGCACGACATGATGCAACTCAAAGCATCGGGCAACCATGCCGGCAAACCACTGCTCGCGATCACCTTCGACGACGGTCAAATCGACAACTACCTGTTCGCGCGCCCAGTGCTGCAGTCACGGGGCGTGCGCGCCAGCTTTTTCGTCGTATCGGCGGCGGCCGACGATGGTGAACTGCTGTGGCATGACCGCATGGCCTTTGCCATCCACCACGCGCTGGCCAAAAGGTCCGCGGAGCTGAATCGCTGGCTGAAGGACCTTGGCATCAACGCATGGGAAGTCGATCCAGTTGCACTGGCGGTCACGGCCGCCAAGGCGTTGACGCCAGGCGAAAGGGCCTCGAGAGTCAGGCAGCTTGAACGGCTTGCCGGCAAGCCGTTGCGTCCCGAATGGGATGGCATGATGGACTGGAACCACATCCGTCAGATGCTGAAGGATGGACATGAAATTGGATCCCACAGCTCAAGCCACCCGATATTGCCTCTGGTCGACGACGAAACCCTTCGCAAAGAGGTGGAGGGGTCGCGACAACGCATGGAAGCACAAGTCCAGCAACCAGTGATCTCCTTCTGCTATCCCAACGGCGATCACGATGAGCGTGTGGTCCTTGCGGTGAAGCGAGCCGGCTACGCTCAAGCAGTGACCACCCGCTACGGCATCAACCGCCGCCTTGCTCCGCCATGGACGCTGCGGCGGATCGACCTCCAGGGCCGCTATGGGCGGGACAGTCGTGGCCATTTTGTCCAAGGCGCCTTGCTGGTGCGACTCTCTGGCCGGATGCCCGGCGCACGTTGACCGACAGGATGACCGGACCCATGATGCCCCTACACCCTCCATCCACCATCGTCGGGCGATTGCGTCGACCGGCTGGGCAAGACTCAGGACCGAGCCAGCACGACCACGCCAGCCATGATGAGCAAGGTGCCTGCGATGCGCGTGGCGGAAACCGCTTCGCCCATGAATGCCCAGGCAAGTACCATCGTCACCACAAATCCCAAACCCACAAACGGGTAGGCCAGGCTGACATCGACTTTGGCCAACACCAGCAACCAGACCACGGCTGCACCCGCGTACAAGGCCAGACCGATCATCACCCACGGATGAAGGAAAACGGTCACCAAAGCGGGCAGGCGAAGCCCACCGGCCAGCGCACGAACGACGTCCGGTGCGCTCATGCCTGCCTTGAGCACGATCTGGGCGAGGGATGTCATGGCCACATTGGCCAAAATGAGCATCAGCATCGAACGGTTCACCGGTGGCCTTTCAATGGGGAGCGCGCTTGAAATGACTTCCGAATGTACTCCGTCGATGTCGCAACGCCCCTCTGAGAAACCGTTGGCGCGTGCCTTGTGTATCGATCTGGATGGAACCTTGGTTCGAACGGATCTGACGTTCGAGTGTTTGCTGGGTGCGCTCAAGGGTCGGCCCTGGCTTGTCTTTGTGTTGCCGTTCTGGTGGCTGAAGGGCCGGAGCTATCTGAAGCATCGACTGGTTCAGGCTTCGCAACTCGACGTCACGGTGCTCCCGTACCAGGCTGAGGTGCTGGCCTTGATTCAAAAGGCCCGCGAAGAGGGTCGCCACGTGGCGCTGGTGACGGGCAGCCACGAAAGCCTGGCTCAACAGGTCGCTGACCACGTGCCATTGTTCGACACCGTCCTGGCCACCAGCGAAAGCCAGAACCTGATCGGTTCCAACAAGGCAGCCCTTCTGGAGCGGACATTCGGATCCAGACAATTCGAGTACGTGGCCAACGGACGCGTGGACTTGGCCGTCTGGCAAAAGTCAGGGGCTGCGGTGACCGTTCACGCACCGAGATCGGTGGTGCGGCAGGTCGCGGGCATGGGCATCCCTCACAGGGACATCCCACACCCAGGCACTGGATGGCGGACTTGGCTCAGGGCCATCCGGCTGCAGCAATGGCTCAAGAACTTGCTGCTGCTGGTGCCGATCATCACCGCCCATGAGGTACTGAACGTCCAGGCCCTGGGCGCGGTACTGCTGGCTTTCGTCAGCTTCGGCGCTTGTGCTTCATCCACCTACCTCATCAACGACCTGATGGACCTCGAAGCCGATCGACATCATCACAAAAAGAGAATGCGGCCGTTTGCCGCTGGGCACCTCGACGTGCGTGCCGGTCTGGCCGCCATCGTCGTGTTGCTGGTTCTCGGAGTGGGTCTGGCTCTGCTCCTTCCAGTGACGTTCCAGTGGGCGCTTGCCGCCTATCTGCTGACCACGTTGCTGTATTCGCTGTGGCTCAAGCGGTTGGCCAGCTTGGACGTGATCGTGCTGGCCGGGCTGTACACCCTGCGCATCATCGCCGGAGCGCTTGCCACCGGCATCAGCCTTTCGTTCTGGCTGCTGGCCTTTTCGATGTTCATCTTTCTCTCGCTCGCACTGGTCAAGCGGGTGGCGGAACTCGTGGAGGTGCGCAAGAAGGAGGTGGCAACAGGCCTGACCCTTGGCAAACTCCGCGGGCGAGAGTATTCAACCGAAGACGTGGCCGTGCTGCAGGGCCTGGGCGCGGCCAGCGGTTACCTTGCGGTCTTGGTGCTAGCGCTGTACATCCACAGCCCCGAGGTCTCGGAGCTCTACCGGTCGTCCGAGTTGCTTTGGCTGATCGCGCCCTTGATGCTCTTGTGGGTCACGCGCATGTGGTTGGTGACGGCCAGAGGCTATATGGACGAAGACCCTATTTTTTTTGCAGCCAAAGACCCTGAAACTTGGGCCACTGGCGCTGTGGTGGCTTTGATCCTCATGGGCGCTACCCTGCTCCAGCTTTGAACCAGCCAGTTACCCCGTCTTGATCCAAGCTTTCAAACACAGAATGAACGCGCAACCGTACAACCAAGAATCTCGCGAACTGCGCTGGACCCGCTCTCTGGTCCTGCTGACGGTGCTGGCAGTGGCGTTGCGTCTCATCTGGGCCTGGTGGGTTCCCGTGATCCCCTTTTCCGACGGCGCAGCCTACGATGCTTTTGCACGGACTCTTGTGCAGGAAGGCACCTTCGGCGTGGTCGCAAGCCACCCTACTGCGTTCTGGCCGCCGGGCACCACGTTCCTTCATGCCACCCTGTACGCGCTGTTTGGTATCCGCTACGAACCCATCATCGCGATGAACATCGCCCTGTCGGTGGGCATTCTCTGGGTGACGGCAAGACTGGCGGCCCGGTTCTGGAACCAGCAGACGGCGGTGCTGAGCGCCCTCATCTTGGCCACCTGGCCCACGCTCGTCATGTACCCAACCATCCTGGCGAGTGAACTGCCCTTTGTATTCTTCACTTTGCTTGCGCTGGACCTTTGGACCCATCCCAGGCTCGGCGCCACGTCCAAGTCACTGCTGGCCGGCTTGGTGCTCGGATTCGCGGCCCTGGTTCGCCCACAGGCGCTGCTGCTGCCGCTGGTGTACGCCGCTGGCTTGCTGCTCACGTCACGGGTCACCCTGCCCGCACTCCTTGCCCAGGCCCGCTGCGTGGCCTTGGCCGGCACCGTCATGGCCGTCGTCATCGCACCCTGGACCTGGCGCAACCATCAGCTTTACGGGGAGCCGGTGCTCATTTCCACCAACGGTGGAATCACACTCTGGATGGGCAACACACCCGGAACCGACGGCCGCTATATGGTGGTGCCACCTCAGTACAGCCACCTGCCCGAGAACGAAAAAGCGCGAGTGCTCAAACAAGAGGCCATGGACTACATCCTCCAGGACCCAGCGGCATTTGCGGAACGCGCCGTCAGGAAGCTGTTGATCCTGTACACCAACGAATCTGTGGGTGTGGGCTGGAACTCGCCAGGCATTCGCCAAACATTCGGCAAGACATGGGAACACCGACTCAAGCGCATGACCCAGGGCTCGTGGGCGCTGATCTGTCTGCTGGCTGCCGCAGGGATCTGGTCGTCGCTGCGCAGGTCCGGCCTCCAGAACACCCTGTTCTCTCCGATCATGCTGAGCATCCTGTACTTCACCGCGATCCACATGGTCGTGGTGTCCCAGGAACGTTACCACCTGGCCTTTGCCGGGCAGTGGGCCATCCTGGCAGCTCTTGGCCTTGTCCAGTTGGTCAACTGGCGCCAGAGCCGGCGCTCGGTCGAAGCCAACACACCTTTGCACTGATCAGCGGAAAGTCTTGTCGACGCCATGTCCACCGAAATCAACCTGTCGCCCGCAGACATACAGCGGCTTGCTTCTCCCCTCTATGCTGGAGCAGCCAGCGCCAAGGTCAGGCTGATGGCGACATACCGTTCGCACATCTGCCCATTGCACGAGGTGATCAATGAAGTTCCAGCGCAATCGAGCGTGCTGGACGTTGGATGTGGTCACGGGCTGCTGCTGAACCTGTTGGCAAGGCTGGGCCACATCCGTCAAGGTCATGGCTTCGACGTGGCGGCTCCGGCCATTGAGGTTGCACGCCAGATGGCTGACCAGCACGGGCTTTCGGCGGTGGTTGACTTCGAACATCGGTCCATTGCGCAAGGCATTCCCGACCTGGGTCATGAAGTGGTCACCGTGATTGATGTGCTCCATCATGTACCCAACCAGCACAAGGCTGCATTTGTGGGTGCCCTGTGCGATGTGGTGCCGGAGGGGGGACTGCTCATTGTCAAGGACATGGTGGTCCGCCCGCGCTGGCGTGCGGCTGCCAACCGGATGCACGATCTGATCATGGCTCGCCAGTGGGTCGAGCATCTGGACCCTGATCAGGTGGAAGCCTGGGCCGTCCCAAGGGGTATGCGCGTGATGCGGCTAGACCATTTCAACACGTGGTGGTACGGACACTGGCTGCTGGTGCTGGAGAAGCGATCTTCGACATCGGAAAGCGAACAGGTCCGGTGAAGATCATTCACCTGCAAGGCGCGTGTGATAGCTCAAGCGTTCGTAGATCTCGCGGATGCTGCGCGCCTTTGCTGACCAAGTGAATATCCTCTTTACCTGATCGCAGCCATTTCGGGAAAGCACTGCCAATTCAGAACGGTCTTTCGCCAGTCGGGCCAACGTCTCGTGAAAACCCGCGACGATATCCTTTCGCGTACCGATGGGTATCTTCAGTCCCGTTTCAGCAGTCACCAGTTCACCAGGACCTGCATAGTCCACCACGATCGGTACGACGCCCAGCGCCATGGCCTCCAGCACGACGCCCCCGCCGAACTCACGGATGCTGGGGAACGCCAAAACTTCGCACTGGCAGAGGATATCTTGCACCCGCTCATTTGCTACCCAGCCATGAAGCGTAACCACCGAATCCAAGTTGTGTATTTGAACGAACGCACGCAGTTCGGGCATCAACGGACCATCTCCGACAATATCGATGGTCATGGATCCCGAGCGCAATAACTCCAGTGCTGACTCCAGCAACATATCCGGCCCTTTGTAGGGCACCAGCCTCCCGACGAATACCGCTCGGAGCGCACCGGAATCACGGTTCTTTGCTGTTCGCCAGAAGCGTCCAGGATCGATCCCGTTCTCCGGCATATAAATGTACTTGTCCCGATATGCAGCAGGGAGGTCACCCTGAGTAAAGCGCGACCCCACCAGGACCTTCGTTGCATACCGGTAGGTCTGACGAATGCCCGGCAACATACGGTAGGCAGCCCGCACGTAAGACAACCACTCTTTCTCCTGCCTTCGCTCCCGGTCGAACCCCTCGGGCCAAGGAACTCCGCCGTTGAGTGGTCCCAGCACAAATGGCACACCCGCCTTAGCGCATCGCTTGGCCAGGGAACTGGGCGCGGTGGGCGTCAAGGGCGTGATTCGGTGAACAACACCAAATTCGCCATTGCTGATCCGTGCCCCGAACTGCTTCCAGACCAGATGCTCAAAGTAGGGATAGGACAGGCTGGACAAAGCAGTCTGGGTGGTCCAGCCGATCCCTTGGCCACCTCGCAGCCAGCCAGCCAGCCGCCAGAAGGGTCTCTCTATGGCTTCGGAATCGATAGCGGTGAAATCCACACCTTCTTTCAAACCGGCCCGGACAAAAGCATCCCGGTTACGGATCTGGGTAACGATATGGGCATCGATCTCTCCGGCAATCGCAGTTGATAGAGACCAGCCGATCAAAGGTACGCTGGACCACTCGGGATTAGCCGCCTCGGCGATCAAAAGAGCTCGGATGGATTTCATGGTCGACAAATGAGGCTGAGTCGAGCAAGACATCGTTTGGATCGTTCCGCCATCTGGCAATGCAGGCCGGCAAAACCCGTGACATGCACATACCTCACTGCCCTGCTCCGATGCAATCCCTCACAAGGCACCAGATGCCTCGGGGGTAGTTGATCAGGTATCGATGCCAAAGTCGCTGGGGCTCTTTGGCCAAGCGATATATCCATTCCAGACCAGACTTCTGCATCCACTGCGGAGCACGGCCGCCTTCAGGTCCCAGTATCTCGAACGTACCTCCGATACCGAGCACAACCAAGTGAGGCATGCGATGCCTGAGAAGCAAGGCCAGGCGATCCTGTTTGGGAACCCCAAGTGCAACAAAGACGACACGCACGTGGTGCAGGCCCAACTCATCACAGAAGAACGACAACTGTTCGCCTGACAGATCAACTTTGCCGTCGAACACAAACGCACATGCCTCCATAGCCTGTTGACCATAGCACTTGATGGTCTCCGTCGGACTCTTTCCACCAATGACCGCAAAACGGGGCACGTTGTCAAGACGAAGCATGGCGTCCACCAGATCCACTCCAGTGGTGCGACCGACAATCGCCGCCTTCCGGCTCTTGAACTTCGATGCCCAAACAAGAGGCATGCCATCTGCGGTGATGATGTCGGCCCGCTTGACAAGGTCCCAGTAGTCCGGATCCCGCACACCACGCGCGATCATCTCAGTATTGAGCGTCAAGAGCCAACAACCGTTGCCTCGATCAGCACGATCAACCAAGTCTCGGACGTGGAAATCCAAATCGTTGCGCGAGACCGGCAATCCGCAAAGCTCGCATGCCTGATCAACAGGTTGCATCAAAAACTATGGAAGTTGTTCAGTCATCACTCCATCGTATTCGATAATGAACCGGCTGCACCAACTCGCGGGTTCGCTTGTAAAACAAGGTGAAGGCTCTCCCGCAAAGCTCACTGGCAAAACGAACATGTACGAATCCTTCTACGAGCTGAAAGAAAAGCCGTTCTCGATACAACCTGACCCCGCCTTCCTCTACATGGGAAAGCGCCATTCACTGGCCTACACCATGCTGGAGTACGCGATACGCAGTCGGGCGGGCTTCACTGTCATTTGCGGCGACATAGGGTGTGGCAAAACCACGCTGATTCGCCGCCTGCTCAACGAGTTGGGGGACGAGGTCAAGGTGGGGCTGGTGACCAACACACACCCCGACCTGGCCGATTTGACCGAGTGGATCATGCTGGCCTTTGGCCAGCCCTACGACGGACTCTCGCCTGTCGCACGCTATGACGCGTTCCAGCGCTTTCTGATCGGCGAATATGCCAAGAACCACCGGGTGGTGCTCATCGTCGACGAGGCACAGAACCTCAGCCCGGCCGCCATGGAATCGCTGCGCATGCTCTCCAACATCAACGCCGACAAGGATCAGCTGCTTCAGGTCGTGCTGGTCGGTCAACCCCAGTTGCGCGATCTGCTCAGGCGCCCGGAGCTGCAGCAGTTTGCGCAGCGGGTGGCGGCCGATTTCTTCATTTCCCCCCTGAACTCGGTGGAGGTCGGAGACTACATCGAACATCGGTTGAAGGTGGCCGGGCGCGATCGTCAGCTGTTCACGCCCTACGCCACGGCCAAGATCGCCAGGGCAGCCCATGGCATCCCCCGCAGCATCAACATCCTTTGCGACATGGCCCTCGTCTACGGGTATGCCGCTGAGGCCCGTCTGATCGATGTGCATGTGGTCGATGAAGTGCTGCGCGACCGGAGCGAGTACGGCGTGCTGGGCGACACCAATTTCAACATCGGCCAATCCGGGGACAGCCAATGGGGAGACAGCGCTGTTTAAACGCCGTCCTATCCCCCAAAAGTGTGATCTCACTCACATCAAGTAACAAATTGTTGAGTCATAATGGTTTACCCGATGGGAGTGAGAACGGGTGTTCCTACCTGAGAGATCTGTGTGACCACGCCTTCAGCCGCTTCGAACGACATTGCCATCGTCGGCATGGCAGCGCATCTGCCAGGTGCGGCCAATCCGACGGCATATTGGTCCAACCTGAGCCAGGGAATCGAATCCATCCGGCGACTCACAGAGACCGAGCTGCTGGCCGCTGGAGAAAGCCCGGAACGCATTCGGCATCGCAACTATGTGCCCGCGGCGGCACCGCTTGAAGGATTCGAGCAGTTCGACGCCGATTTCTTCGGCTTCAGCCCCAAGGAAGCGGCCATCATGGATCCGCAGCACCGCCAGTTTCTGGAGGTGGCTTGGGAAGCGCTGGAAAGTGCCGGGCACCCGCCCGAGACCTTTGCCGGACCGATCGCGGTCTATGCCGGTTGCGGCATGGGCAGCTATTTCTACTTCAACATCTGCTCCAACCCCGACCTGGTGGCCAGCACGGGCATGTTCTTGTTGCGCCACACGGGCAACGACAAGGACTTCCTGTCCACCCGGGTGAGCCACATCTTTGACCTCAAAGGCCCGAGCGTCAACATCCAGACGGCCTGCTCAACCTCATTGGTGGCGACGCACCATGCCTGCCAGTCCTTGTTGCTCGGCGAGTGCGACATGGCCCTGGCCGGCGGGGTGACGATCGAACTGCCCCAGGCCCGCGGCTACATCTTCCAGGAGGGCGAGATTCTCTCGCCCGACGGGCATTGCCACGCCTTTGACCACCGGGCACAGGGCACCGTGTTCGGTTCTGGTGCGGGCGTGGTGGTGCTGCGCCGCCTGGAAGACGCCCTCAAGGACGGTGACCACATCTGGGCCGTGATCAAGGGAACGGCCGTCAACAACGACGGCGCGGCCAAGGCCGGCTATCTGGCCCCGAGCGTGGACGGGCAGGCCAAGGCGATTGCGGAGGCGCAGGCCGTGGCTGGCGTGAGCGCCGACACCATCGACTACGTCGAATGCCACGGGACCGGCACCTACCTGGGAGACCCCATCGAGGTGGCCGCGCTGACGCAGGCGTTCCGCGAGACCACGTCGGACACCGGTTTCTGCCGGATTGGTTCGGTCAAGACCAATATCGGGCACACCGACACCGCCGCAGGAATCGCCAGCCTGATCAAGGTCGCACTGGCGCTCAAGCACCAGGAGATTCCGCCGAGTCTGGGCTATGAGCAGCCCAACCCGTCGATCGACTTCGACACCAGCCCTTTCCAGGTCAACCACACCCTGAGCCCCTGGGTGTCGCACAAAGGGCCACGCCGCGCCGGGGTGAACTCCCTGGGCGTGGGAGGCACCAATGCGCACGCGGTGCTGGAAGAAGCCCCTGCCCGAGAAGCGTCCGATCCGTCCGACTGGCCATTCCAGCTGCTCGTGGTGTCGGGCCGCTCACGAGCGGCGCTCGACGCCAACGCCAAGGCCTTGGCCGCCCACCTGCGAGCCCACCCCGAACAGCCCTTGGCCGACGTGGCCTACACGCTCAAGCAAGGGCGCCGGGCCTTTGAACACCGGCGCGTGCTGGTGGCCGAGAGCCATGAAGAGGCCGCCACCTTGCTCGAAGGCAGCGATACCCGCCGCGTGTTCAACCACAGCCACCTGGACGACCCCGAAGTGGTGTTCCTGTTCCCGGGCGGGGGCGCGCAATATGCCGGCATGGCACGTGAGCTCTACGCCACCGAGCCCGTGTTCCAGGACTGGATGGACCGCGGGCTGGACGTGCTGCAAAAGCAACTGGACTACGACATCCGGGCTTTGTGGTTGCCCGAGCCGCAACAGCATGCCGCAGCGGTCGAAAAACTCAGGCGACCGTCGGTTCAGCTGCCACTGATCATGATCGTGGAGCACGCGCTGGCGCAGCTGTGGATGTCCTGGGGGGTCAAGCCCGCCGCCCTGCTGGGTCACAGCATGGGCGAGAACACCGCCGCCTGCCTGGCGGGCGTGATGTCGTTCGAGGACTGCATCGGTCTGGTGCTGCTGCGCGGACAACTCTTCGACACCGTGCCACGGGGAGGCATGCTCAGCGTGCCCCTGCCCGCGGATGAAGTGCGCGGCCTGCTGGGCCAGGAACTGGACATGGCCAGCGTGAACGCGCCAGAGCTGTGCGTGGTGTCCGGGCCGCAGGATGCGCTGGACCGGCTGGAGGCTCAGTTGCGCGAGCGCGAGATCGAGCCCCAACGCGTCCAGATCGACATTGCTGCGCATTCGCGCATGCTGGAGCCGATCCTGGGCCGTTTCGAGGCCTACCTGCGCAGCATCCGCCTGAGCGCACCCAAGCTCCCCATCATTTCCAACCGCGACGGGCAACCGCTGAGCGCTGCCGACGCCACCGATCCGATGTACTGGGTGCGGCACCTGCGCAGCACGGTGCATTTTGCCGATGGCCTGACCACGCTGAAGAAACAGGGCCACCGGGTGTACCTGGAGGTGGGCCCGGGCAAGGCGCTGGGCTCCCTGACCCAGGCCAACGGCGTTCCTGCCTCCCAGGTGATCAACTCGCTGCGCCACGCCGACCATGCGGTGGCCGACGACGTGTGGTTCCTGGGCACCTTGGGCCGGCTGTGGGCCACGGGCGTCCAGGTGGACTGGGAGCCCATCTGGGGCGAGGCACGCCGGCACCGCGTGCCCCTGCCCACCTACGCCTTCCAGCGCAAGCCCTACTTCATCGAGCCGGGCACGGCCCGCTCGGCGCCAGAAGCAGCGCCGCAACTGGTGCGTACCGACGACATCAGCGCGTGGGGTTACCAGCCGCGCTGGCGCCCTCGCCAGGCCAACATCGAGATCGATGTCACCCAGGACCTGGCCAGCACCGAACCACAAACCTGGCTGGTGTTTGCCGATGAGGCCGGCCTCACCGACAAGCTGGTCGAACGCCTGCGCAGCGCTTCACACCGGGTCACAGTGGTGCGCGCGGGCGACCTGTTTGCGCGACTGAACGAGTTCGAGTACCTGCTGGCACCGGAGCGCGGGCGCGAAGGCTACGACGAGCTGTTGCGCGATCTGGTCGCCGCGGGCAACACACCGCAGCAGATCGTGCACGGCTGGCTGGTCACGCAGGAGGAGCGCTTTCGCCCTGGCAGCAGCTTCTTTCACCGCAACCTGGAGCAGGGCTTTTTCAGCCTGCTGTTCCTGGCGCAGGCCATGGCCGGCGAAAACCTCCCCAAGCCCCAGCACCTGACCGTGTTGAGCTCCGGGGCCGTGCGGGTGCGCGACGAAGCCCTGCCCTACCCCGAAAAAGCCACCCTCATGGGCCCGGCCCGGGTGGCGCCGCGCGAACTGCCCGGCCTGACCTGTTCGGTGCTCGATGTCGCGCTGCCTGCCGTGGACAAGGGCTGGCGCGCCAGACCGGACGCGAATGCGTTGAACGCTCTGGCCGACCGTGTGCTAGAGGAACTGTTCGCAGCGCCTGACAACCGCGTGGCGGCCTTGCGGGCCGACAGACGGTTCGAACTGGGCTACGCCCCGCTGCCCCTGGCGCCCTCCGAAGGACTCTCCGGGTTCTCGCCAGGCTGCGTCTGCCTGATCACCGGCGGCCTGGGCGGCATCGGCCTGACGCTGGCCGAGCGTCTGGCGCGCGAAAAACAGGCGCACCTGGTGCTGCTGGCGCGCCAGGCATTGCCCGCATCCGACACCTGGGACGCACGGTTGCGCAGCGGCGACCCGCTGGACCCGGTGGTGCAGCGCATCCTGGCGGTGCGCCGTCTCGAAGGTCTGGGCGCCGAGGTGCTGGTGGTCGCCGCCGACGTGTGCAACGTCAAGGACATGCGGGCGGCCGCCGATCAGGCGAAGCAGCGCTTCGGACGCATCGAGGTGGTGATCCACGCTGCCGGTGTGGTGGACGACGGCCCTCTGATGACCAAGACCTCGGGCGGCGTGGAAGAGGTGTTTGCCCCCAAGGTGCACGGGGTTCAAATCCTTCACGACCTGTTCCCCGACGGCAGCATCGACCGGCTGGTCCTGTTCTCATCGACCAGCACCGTGACCGCACCGGCGGGTCAGGTCGACTATGTGGCGGCCAACGAGTACCTCAACGCCTACGCCCGAAGCCGCGCGGGGGGGCGAACCCAGGTGCTGGCGATCGACTGGGGCATCTGGAACGAGGTGGGCATGGCCGCGAGAGCGATGGCCAGCCGCCTGGGCGAAGCGGCACCGCCGCCCCGCCATCCCGCCGGCAGCCCGCTGCTGGACGATGCGACGTTCGACGCCGCCGGTCACCGGATGTTCACCGCCGCCTGGAAAACCGAAGGCCGCTGGATTCTCGACGGCCACCGCACCAAGGCCGGACAGGCCTTGCTGCCCGGAACCGGATACCTCGAACTGGCCGCCGAGGCCCTGCGCGGCAACGGCGAAACAGGGCCTTTCTCGATCAAGGACCTGTACTTCTTCCGCCCCCTGGAGGTCCACGACGGTCAGACCCGGGACGTGCGCGTGAAGCTGGCACGCAGCGACGAGGGTTATGCGCTGGAGGTGCGCAGTGACGTGCTGTTGGAGGGCCGCAAGGGCTTCCAGCTCAATGCCCAGGCCACGCTGGTCCCGGGTGCGCTGCCCAGTGCCGGACGGGTGGACACCGCCGCGCTGCAGGCCCGCTGCCCGCACCACCGTGCCGAGGACCCTGATGGCCTGCGCTCGCCTCAAGAGGAACACCTGAACTTCGGCCCACGCTGGCGGGTGTTGCAGTCGGTGGCCTACGGAGACAGCGAAGGCATTGCCCGCCTGCAACTGCCGCCGGCCTTCGACAACGACCTTGCGGCGGGTTACCTCCTGCACCCGGCGCTGCTGGACCTGGCCACCGGCTGGGCCATGCTCCTGATCGAAGGCTACAAGCCCGACCACCTGTGGGTGCCGGTGTCGTACCGGTCGGTGAACGTGCACCGGCCCTTGCCGGGCACCGTGTGGAGCTGGGTCCGCAACGCGCAAGACAACCGCTCCGACGCACCGTTCGCGGTCTTTGACGTGACGCTGTGTGACGCGCAGGGCGAGGTCTGCGTGGAGGTGCAAGGCTTCTCGATCAAGCGCCTGGAGGAAGGCGGCTTTTTGGCCTCGGGCAGCCGGCTCGATGCGCGCGAACTGGTGTTCGAGGACACGGGCGGAGCCGGGGCGCACACCAAGCTGTCCCCGGCCGAAGAGCAGCTCCAGTACAGCATGTCGCAGGGCATCCTCCCGCACGAAGGCGCAGACGCGTTCGGGCGCGCGCTGGCCACCGGTCTGCCGCAGGTGGTCATTTCCTCGATGAACCTGGACGCGCTGGTGCGAAAGGCGGGTGAGGTCGCCGCGAACGACGCGGGTTCCGGACAGAAGTTCCAGCGCCCCGACCTCGACAGCGACTATGTGGCCCCAGGCAACGATGTGGAGCGCACGCTGGTGGGCTTCTGGGAAGAGCTGCTCGGTGTCGATCAGGTGGGCGTTCAGGACAGCTTTTTTGATCTCGGCGGGCACTCGCTGATCGCGGTGCGCCTGTTCGCGATGATCAAGAAGGCCTACCGGGTCGAGTTCCCGATCTCTGTGCTGTTTGAAGCGCCGACCATCGCGCTGTGCGCGGCGATGATCCGGGAGCGGATCGGAGACAGTGGATCTGCGGACGCGGCGCCTTCCGCCGGGAACAGCGGTGCAGCACCGCAAGCCCGACGCCGCTTCGTTCACCTGGTGCCCATGCACGATGGCGAAGGCGGTGAGCGCACGCCCTTCTTCCTGGTGGCGGGCATGTTCGGCAACGTGCTGAACCTGCGACACCTGGCGCGCTTGCTGGGCGTCGACCGGCCGTTCTATGGCCTGCAGGCTCGCGGCCTCTACGGCGACCAGGCGCCCCACGAAACATTTGAGGAAGCTGCGGCCGACTACATTGCTGAAATGCGCCAGGTCCAGCCACACGGCCCCTACCTGCTGGGTGGCTTCTCGGGCGGTGGCATCACAGCCTTTGAGATCGCCCGACAGCTGGAATCTGCCGGAGAAAAGGTCAGCCTTCTGGTGCTGCTGGACACACCGCTGCCCACACACCCGCCGATCAACCGCATCGACAAAACCATCATCAAGCTGGCCGAGTTGCGCAAGAAGGGCGCGGGCTTCCTGTGGACCTGGGCGCTGGGACGCGCCCGCTGGGAGCTCGACCGGCTTCGCAACAGGCATGCGCCGCCCGTCCAGCCCCGAACCAACCAGCTGAACAACGAAGCGATCCAGGCGGCCTTCCTGGCTGCCCTTCCCCGCTACAAGCTGCACGTCTGGAACGGGTCTGCGGTGCTGTTCCGCCCGCCTCTCGACCTGCGCTGGAAGGTCTCTGGTGGACGCTGGGTCAGCGCAGAACGGGAATATGTCCATGCCGACAACGACTGGACCCGCTTCATGCCGGCCCTGCGCGTGCTGGAAGTGCCGGGTGACCACGACTCCATGGTGCTGGAACCCAACGTGCGCGTGATGGCCAGCCTGCTGAAGGGCTGCATCGAAGAAGCCCAACGACCCGGGACACACGCATGAACCAGCCCATGGGTCCCAGCGTGCTGACCATCGTGCTCAACTACCGCACGCCCCTGCTGACGCTGCGGGCGGTGGAGGCGGCCCTGCGCGAAATGGAAGGGCTGGCGGGCGCCCTCACGATCGTCGACAACCACTCGGAGGATGGGTCGTACGAAATCCTGAGCCAGGCGGTGCAGGAACGCGGCTGGAGCCGGGTGCGGGTGCTGCAATCGGGTCACAACGGTGGTTACGGGGCCGGCAACAACTTCGGCATCCGCCACGGGCTGCCCGATGGCTCGCCACCCGACTACATCTACATCCTCAACTCCGACGCCTTTCCTGAGCCCGGTGCCATCCGGGTGCTGGTCGGGCATCTGCAGGCCCATCCCCAGGTGGGTTTCGCCGGCAGCCGCCTGCATGGAGACGATGGCGTCTACCACCAGACCGCGTTCCGGTTCCCGACCGTGTTCAGCGAATTCGAGGGGGCGGCGGTGACCGGCCCCATCTCCCGCCTGCTCCGGCGCTACATCGTGGCCCTGCCGGAACCCAGGGAAGCGCAGGAGGTGGACTGGATGGCCGGCGCGAGCCTGATGGTGCGCCACCGCACTTTCGAGGAGGCCGGTGGATTCGATGAACGTTTCTTCCTCTATTTCGAAGAAACCGATCTGTGCCTGCGCGCACGTCGAGCCGGCTGGCTGTCCGTCTACCTGCCCCAGAGCCGCGTCATGCACATCGGGTCGGTCTCCACCGGCATGAAGACCTGGAAGCGGATGCCCCCTTTCTGGTTCGATTCGCGCCTGTGGTACTTCACCAAGAACCACGGCGTGCTCTACGCAGCCACCGCCACGTTGGCTTACGTCGCTGGCGCAGCGATCTCAAAGGCGCGTCAGGTTGTCGGGAGCAGGGGCAACGGCCAGCCTCAGCACTTCCTGGGGGACCTGGTCTCGCACGCCCTGCGCTGCGCCTGGCACCGCCGTCTCGTCGGGCGCACCAGCGGCACATCCGTCTGACCTCTCAGTTTTCGCGATTTCGGGAGTTTTCCATGAGCAATTTTTCCTGTGTGGTGATGGGCAACGAGTCCCTGCTGATCCAGTGTTCGGAGCGGCTGCTGCAAGGTGGCGACCGGGTCCATGCGGTGATCACCAGGAACCCGGACATCCGCGCCTGGGCGATGGGCCGGGGCCTGCGCGTGGAAGCACCCGGCGAGGGGCTCGCCGAACGGCTGGCCGGCGTGGGTTTCGACTGGCTGTTCAGCATCGCCAACCTCTCGGTCATTCCCCAGGCGGTGCTGGATCAAGCGGCACGCGGCGCCATCAACTTCCACGACGGACCCCTGCCGCGCCATGCCGGCCTGAATGCGCCGGTGTGGGCCATCCTGGCACGCGAGAAACAGCACGGCGTGACCTGGCACATGATCGAAGGCGGCATTGACGAAGGCGATATCGTCAAGCAGCAGCTGTTCGAGATGGCACCCAACGAGACCGCGCTGACCCTGAACACGCGTTGCTACGAAGCCGCCATGGAGAGCTTCTCCGAATTGCTGGTGGATCTGCACGGCCCCGGCCCGCAGCGCCAGCCGCAGGACCTGAGCCAGCGCAGCTACCACGCGCGGCTGGACCGCCCTGCTGCTGCTGCCCGCATCGACCTGACCCGTCCCGCCGACGAGGTGGTGGCCCTGGTGGGTGCGCTGGATCACGGCAGCTACTGGAACCCGATGACCTGTCCCAAGCTGGTGGTGGGCGAACGGGTTCTGCTCGTGTCTGCGGCGGCCGTCGAGGCCGGGCAAGCCACCGCAGCGCCGGGTGAGGTGCTCGAAGCGAGCATGGGGGGACTGGTGGTGGGCACCGGTTCGGCGCCGGTGCGCCTCACAGGCCTGAGAGACCTCCAGGGCGTTGCGGTATGCCCGACGACCGTGGCGAAGCCAGGGGACCGCCTGCCCCTGCTCGACGCCGACACGGCCAGGACACTCACCGATGCCATGGCGCGCGTGGTGGCCGGGGAAACCAATTGGCGCCGCTGCCTGCAGGCGCCGGAAGGCATCGACCTGCCTTTCGCGGCTTCCGCTTCGGTCCCCGGTCGCTGGCAGGCCATGTCCATGGCGGTGCCCGCCAGCCTGTCGGGCGATCGCCTGCTGGCCGCGGTGGCTGCCTGGGTGGCGCGCGTCAGCGGCAAAAGCAGCTTCGATCTGGCCTACCGCGATGCCGATGCACCCCGGGCCAGCGGCCACCTGTCGACTTGGGTGCCGTTGCGGCTGAAGGCCGTCGGAGACGCCCCGTTTTCAGCCTTTTCGACCCAATGTGCCGAGGCCCTGCAACGGGCCCGGCAGGCGCCGGCCTTCGCCCTCGACCTGGTGGCGCGAGACCCGGCGATCAAGGGGCTGACCGTGCCCCAGGTCGGCCTGGCGACGGACGCCGAAGCGGCCGGTGTCGAAGGCACGGCGATCACGGTCCAGGTCACCGCCCCTGGGGCGCTGACCTTGTGGCACGACGAAGCCCGTCTGACCGCCGAGGCCGCATCGACCTTGGCCCAGCGCCTGCAGCGGGTGCTGGATGCACTGGGCGATCCGGCGGCCCAGGAGACCGCGCTCGGCAGCCTGCCGGTCATGAGCCCGGCCGAACGCGAACAGGTGCTTTACGGCTGGAACGACACCCGTTGTGATTACGAACGGCAGACCTGCGTGCACCAGTTCTTCGAGCAGCAGGTGCGCCGAACACCCGACGCCACCGCGGTGGTGTTCGAAGGCGAAGCCCTGAGCTACGCCCAGCTCAACCGCCGGGCCAACCAGGTGGCCCATCGCCTGTCGGCCATGGGCGTGGGGCCTGGCACCCTGGTCGGGCTGTACACGCCCCGCTCGCTGGACCTGCTGATCGGTGCCCTGGCCATCCAGAAGGCCGGAGGCGGCTACGTGCCACTGGACCCGGCCTACCCGCCCGACCGCATCGCCCTCTACATCGAGGACAGCGGAGCTCCGGTGATCATTGCCCAGTCCACACTGGTCGACAGCCTGCCGCCCCACCAGGCCGAGGTGCTGGTGATCGATCAGGACACTGCCATTGGCGGCCAGCCCGACACCGATCCGGTCAGCGGCGTGAGCCCGTCCGACATCGCCTACATGATCTACACCTCGGGCTCCACCGGCCGGCCCAAGGGCGTGATGGTCGAGCACCGCAATGTGGCCAATTTCTTCCGCGGCATGGACGACCGCATCCGCCACGACCCGCCCGGTGTGTGGCTGGCCGTCACCAGCCTGTCGTTCGACATCTCGGTGCTCGAGCTGTTCTACACCCTGGCGCGCGGCTTCAAGCTCGTGCTCTCCAGCGACGAAAACCGTGCACTCGTCTCCAGCGGCACGATGCCGATCTCGGCGCAGAAGATGGACTTCAGCCTGTATTACTGGGGCAACGACGACGGCGCTGGCCCCAAGAAATACGAGCTGCTGCTGGAAGGCGCCAAGTTCGCCGACCAGCACGGCTTCTGCGCGGTGTGGACGCCCGAGCGCCACTTCCATGCCTTCGGCGGCCCCTACCCCAACCCCTCGGTGACGGGCGCCGCGGTGGCCGCGGTCACCAAGAACATCGGCGTGCGCGCGGGCAGTTGCGTGGGCCCCCTGCACCACCCGGCGCGCATCGCCGAAGAATGGGCGGTGATCGACAACCTCACCAACGGACGCGCGGGCCTCGCCATCGCGTCCGGCTGGCAGCCCGACGACTTCGTGCTGCGCCCGCAGAACACCCCGCCGAACAACAAGAAGGCCATGTTCGAAACCATCGAGCAGCTGCGCCGACTCTGGCGTGGCGAAGCCGTGGCCTTTCCCACCGCCACCGGCGAGCCGTTCAACGTGCTCACCCAGCCGCGCCCGGTCTCCAAGGAGCTGCCAGTCTGGGTCACCACCGCCGGCAACCCCGAGACCTGGAAGGAAGCCGGCGCCATCGGCGCCCACGTGCTGACCCACCTGCTGGGGCAGACCGTCGAAGAGGTCGGCGGCAAGATCAAGATCTACCACCAGGCGCTGCGCGACGCCGGCCACGACCCGGCGAACTTCACCGTCACCCTAATGCTGCACACCTACGTGGCGCGAGACCGCGAGCAGGCTCGCGAAACGGCCCGTGGCCCGATGAAAGACTACCTGCGCAGCGCGGCCGGCCTGATCAAGCAATACGCCTGGGCCTTCCCGGCCTTCAAGAAGCCGGTGGGCGTGAGCAACCCGTTCGAGCTGGACCTGCGGTCGCTGACCGAAGACGAACTGGAGGGCATCCTGGAGTTTGCCTTCCTGCGGTACTTTGAGGACTCCGGCCTGTTTGGCACCGTGGACGATTGCCTGAAACGGGTGGAGGAACTCAAGGCCATCGGCGTGGCCGAAGTCGCCTGCCTGATCGACTATGGCATCCCCGTCGAAAAGGTCATGGAAGCCCTGTACCCCCTGGCGGAGGTGCTGCGCCGCTCCAACGAACCCACCGCCGTGGCCCATGACGATTTCTCGATCGCCGCACAGATCGTCCGGCACGGCGTCACCCACCTGCAATGCACGCCCAGCATGGCGCGCATGATCGCCATGAACGACGAGGCCAAGGCCGCACTGTCGCAGGTGCAGCACCTCATGATCGGTGGCGAAGCGCTGCCCGGTACGCTGGTGGCGGAGCTGGGTCTGGTCACCAAGGCCTCCATCGAAAACATGTACGGCCCGACCGAAACCACCATCTGGTCGTCGACCGAAACCGCTGGCGCCAACGAGTCGGTCGTCAACATCGGGCGACCGATCGCCAACACCCAGATGTATGTGCTCGACGACCACCAGCAACCGGTGCCGGTGGGCGCACCCGGCGAGCTTTACATCGGTGGCGACGGGGTCACTCGTGGCTACTGGCAGCGCGACGATCTGACCGCCGAGCGCTTCCCGGCCGACCCCTTCGTGCGCCCTGAAAGCATGGCGCCAGGTGGCGCGCGCATGTACCGGACGGGCGATCTGGCTCGCTGGCGCCCGGACGGCCGCATCGACTTCCTCGGCAGGGCCGATTTCCAGGTCAAGATCCGTGGCTACCGCATCGAGCTGGGCGAAATCGAGGCCGTGCTCGAATCGGCCGACGGCGTGCGGCAGGCGGTGGTGGTTGCTCGCGAGGACCAGCCGGGCGACGTGCGCCTGGTGGCCTATTTGCGTGCCGATGCCGGCCTGTCGACCGAGCGCCTGCGCGAGTGGATCGCCACCCGCCTTCCCGAGCACATGGTGCCCGCCCACTTCGTGACGGTCGAGAAGTTCCCGCTCACCCCCAACCGCAAGGTCGATCGCAAGGCCCTGCCCGCCCCCACGCAGACCACTCGGCGCGAACGCACCGAGGTGTTTGTCGAACCCGAAAACGAAGTCGAACAGCAGATCGCCGCCATCTGGTCCCGCATTCTGGGCGTGCCACAGATCGGCTCGAAGGACAGCTTTTTTGCACTGGGCGGCCACTCGCTGCTGGCGGTGCAGGCCCATCGCGAAATCAAGCAGGCCCTGAACACCACGCGGTTGAGCATCACCGACATCTTCCGTTTCCCGACCCTGGCCGCGCTGGCCGCGCACCTCAACGACAAGCCCCGCGACACCCCGGAAGCGGCGGCCGAATCCGCGGAGCGGGCCCAGATGCGCACCGATGCCATGTCGCGCAGGCGGGCCATGCGTGCTGGACAAGGCAGCGTGACTTGATCGTGGCTCCTTCTGCGTTTGTGGACTATCAACGCCTCGAAGCGGGTTTGCAGGCACACCTCGGACGCCATGCCGCAGTGGCCTGCCGCTCAACAGACGGTGACGTCAGCACGCTCGCACCCATTGAGCGCCCTGCCATCGCAAGAGCCATCCCCCATCGACGGAAGGAGTTCGCCGCAGGACGTTCAGCAGCCCGCGAGGCGATGCAGAGGCTGGGAAGACCGGTCACATCCATACCCGTACAACATGATCGGTCACCGCAATGGCCAGCGGACCTCGTGGGCTCCATTTCCCATTCTCGCGAAACCTGTATTTCGGTGGTTGCTCTCAAGTCGCACTGGAACGCAGTCGGTGTCGACGTGGAGCCCGACCAAGACCTGCCCCGCGAATTGTGGAATTTGATAGGCCTTCCAAATGAGATATGGCGAGCGTCTGCACTTTCGAGGGCTGTTCAGGCCAGATGGATGACGCGCATCTTCTCTGCCAAAGAAGCGTATTACAAGTGGGCCTACCCTCAGACGTCGTGCATGCTGAACTTTCATGACGTGGAGATTGTCATGGACCCCACAATGGAGAGCACTGAATTTTCTGCGCATCCCCTCAATTGGCAAGACAATGGAGTTTTGCCGGAGCTTCTTACCGGAAGGCTGATGATCGATCAAGGCATGGTCATTAGCTTGCTTATCCAGTGAGTGTGGCCAAGCGCACACCGGGACCTACCTGCGGGGTCAACAGAAATGAAATCAGAAATACTTTTCCAAGCAAGCGATTTGGCGTAAGGTAGTCATTGGCCCATCTTCACACAAGAGCTTCCATGAAAAATACTCTTTCCTATCACCTGCCAAGATTGCTTCACCAGCTTGGGCGGCGAGTTCGCTTTGGCAACCATCAATTCAAGATGCCGGGCTACTATCCTTGCCGCTTCACAACCTCTTCGGACCAGCACGAAGGGTTCCTAGAAGCCATACTACGTCGGGTGCTGGAAACCCGCCGTGGGACCTTTATTGATGTTGGTGTCAACGCTGGCCAAACACTCGCCAAGGTCTTGAGCATCGACAAAGACAGGGCTTACGTGGGATTCGAGCCCCAAATTTCATGCTGCTTCAACGCCGATCAGTTCATCAAGGCCAACGGACTGGTGAATGCTCAAGTGCTACCTCTTGCGCTTGGCGACAGCAATCGTCTTCTTTCCTTTTTTTCCGAAGGTGAGACCGACGAGTGTGCGAGCCTGATAGATCGAAAAAGTCTTGCGAGCAACAGGACACAAACCTTTGTTCAGTGTCGAATGGGCGATGAAATATTGAGCGAGATGGGTATCACTCAGATTTCAGCCATCAAGATAGACGTTGAAGGCGCTGAGATCCAGGTCATGGAGGGTTTGAAAGAAACCCTCACATCTCAACGACCAACAATTATTTTCGAAGTTTTACCAAATTTCAGCGGAATAGAAGAAAGAATTTGGCATGATCCCGACACCTGCACAAGCAACCATGCATCTGCAGAAAAAATTCGTGTATTGCTTCATCAAATCGGGTACCAGATATTTCAAATTGATGAAGCGTCCGCCAGCGAGTCAAAAATTGATGCCTTTGATCTGGACAACATCAAAGATTTCAAGGGTAGCAACTTCATCGCACACCCCATCCCGATGTGAAGTGCCCATGTAGATTAATGCATCTGCATGGCAACTTGTTCATCCCCGGATTCGCGACACCTCCACACCTGGTTGATGCACCTTCCAAGGCACGCCGTCAATCGCTGGCGAGCAATTGCGCCATGTGCTCAATCCGGCGCTTGAACTCGTGCTCGAAGGTGTGTTCTCGCGCAAACGCTAGCCCGATCCGCGCCATCTCTGCAAAGCGCCGAGGATCAAGGGCTAGCTTCTCAATGACCGCAGCCATTGAAGACCAGTCGTTCATCGGAACACTTTCACCTGCCGGGCAGCGCCGCATCAAGCCCTCGAAAGCTTCATTGCCATAACCCACGATGGGCACTCCGCACGCAAGTGTCTCGAGATAGGTACAGGAAGGATCGCCTTGACGGTGACAGCAGACGAACAGGTCCACAGCATCACGCACGGTTGGCATGAGTTCGGATGCAAAGTCCAGCACGCCGCCCAGGCGGACGGTGTCTTGCAGCCCGAGTCGCGTGATGGTCTTCTGCAACTCTGCGACCAAGGGACCATCACCGTAGATGTCCATCGTGAACGGCACCCCGCGATCGCGCAAAGCCTGTGCCACCAGCGGCAAGTGATCGACACCTTTCATCCGGTTCAGTCGACCAGAAAATGCCAGGCGCATGGGCTTCGCGGAAGACCAGAGTACCTCGCGCACGGCCAGACGAGGTTCTGCGGGCAGCATGTCAGCCGTCACCCGACTGTCGAAATAAAGCATCGCCCGCTCATTCAGGGGCCGATAGGCGTCGAAGGTCGGCGTCCCATTGCACTGAACGGCGGCTGCCGCCTTCACGGCTGTCTGGTTCGCCCTCTCTTGGCGCCAAGCCCACACCTTCCTGCGCCAAGTCACCAAGGGATTCAGCCTTTCCGCGTCGATGATCTGCCAGCGCGTGCGCAAGGTGTATTCCGAGACCATCACGTAGTGGGCTCCCAACTCGGAACACCAGCCCGGCATGTGATTGAGGTTGTGATCGGCGCCGCCTTGCACCACCGCTGCGCGAGCGATCACCGACTTTGCCTCAGGGCTGTGAAAATCTGCGACCGTGACGCGGAACGGAAGATCTTCCAGCTTGACCCAGACATCGTCAAGATTTCCAGAATGATTCGCATTGTCTTTCTGGATCAGCACCTCAACTGGACCATCCCAGTGGTCAACAGTCATCCGAACGCCGCTGACGAATTTTTCGGTCAACAGGATACTGCCGCTGGGCGACAGATTGGCTCCAAGGCTGGGCAGGATCACAAGAGTGTTGTTGGGCATAGAGTGAACCGTCTGAAAGATTGACTGAACCAGGGGATGCTAATCCGAGCGGTCACTTCACGCGCAGGCTGGATTCAGCCGGTGCCCCCACAGGCTGGAAACTGAACTCCATCTAAAACCCTCGTCCTCAAGGAATGGGCCGTTGAAGTTCCCTCGAATGCCTGCGCCAGTCAGAAGTAGAGGTTGGGGAACAGTTTGACACGGTAATCGACCGGAGGGATTCGGCCGAGGGCTTCATGGGGGCGCTGGTGGCTGTAGCGGTGCAGCCAGTCGGTCGTCATGTCACGCACCTCCTGCAGTGACTCGAAGACGTAACAGTCCAGTACCTCGGTGCGCACGAAGCGCCCCTGGAGGCCTTCGCGCACCAGGACATGCCGTTCGAACTGTTGATCCGCGAACTGTCAGGAAGGACTGACGAACCTATACTCCACTTCCATGGAGTTCCCCAAGCGTTCCCCCCGTTCGATTCTCAAGCGCCGCGGCAGCATCTCAACTGCCGTGCAAACCTTGCTGGATCTCGTGGCTGTATTGGGGTTAGCGTTTCTGTTGATCAGCCATCAGATCGGTGGACTTTCTTCCGCCTATTCGATCCTGTTGTTCTTACTGGCCATAGGCATGCTGTTCGCTTACGATCAGTTTGGCGTCTATCGCAGCAACAGCAGTTTTGCGCGCAAGGCCTTGACTCTCTTCAAGTCTTGGTCGTTGGCCTTTGCTTTCTTACTGTTGGTGGGCTTTGCCACCAAACAGACAGACGAGTATTCGCGCTTGCTTTTGGTTCAGCTCTACCTTCTCGGCTACTTGCTGCAAGTGGTGTTGCATTACTTCAGCCGCGAAATACAAACCCGGGTCATGCGACGGGCTGTACCGACCGAGAACGTGCTGATCATCGGCACCGGGAAACTCGCACGCTACTTGCAGGGAAAAATATCCGGCAACCCTTGGCTGAATCAGAAGGTGGTGGGTTGCCTAGAACTGCCAGCCGACCAGAATGAACGCCCTGGCAAACCAGTCGCAACGATGTACCACGGCTCCGACTTCGCTGCCCTAAGGGAAACAGAAGTCATCGGCACCATAGAGAACATGCTGGAGATCATCGGGGAACACGATGTCCGAACGGTCTACTTTGCTATTCCGCTCGGCGAAACGGACATGATCGAAGAGATCTACTTCCAGCTGCTTGATCGCAATGTCGCAGTGCACTGGATACCCGACATTTTTTCGCTTCTGCTGGTCAACCACAGTGTGCGGGAGATGGCTGGCCTGCCTGTGCTCACCCTGTCTGAAACGCCGCTGACTGGTACCCGCCTGCTGCTCAAGGCGGTAGAAGACAAGGTGCTGGCCACACTGATCTTGATCATGGTCGCGCCACTGCTGCTGATCATCGCTTCTGCCATCAAACTCGATAGCTCCGGGCCTGTCTTCTTCCGGCAGGCTCGCCGAGGCTGGAGTGGCAAGGTTTTCCACATCTGGAAAT
The DNA here is from genome assembly GCF_018780075.1 of Hydrogenophaga sp. Lineage (GTDB taxonomy): Bacteria > Pseudomonadota > Gammaproteobacteria > Burkholderiales > Burkholderiaceae_C > Hydrogenophaga. The sequence continues at coordinate 4,479 of NZ_JADMKB010000051.1, read as the reverse complement.
TCCGCAGTATGTACGTTCACCAGCCCGATGGCGGCGGCGTTAAGCAGGCCACACGTGACGATCCGCGCATCACCCGCGTCGGCGCATTCTTGCGCAAGACCAGCTTGGACGAACTGCCTCAAGTGTTCAACGTGCTGACCGGTGAAATGTCCCTCGTCGGTCCCAGGCCGCACGCGGTGCAGCACGACGAAGAATACTCGCAGCGTATTGGCTCCTATTTTGCACGCCACAACATCAAGCCGGGCATTACTGGCTTGGCACAAGTGCGTGGTCTGCGTGGTGAAACGCGCGAAATTGACCGCATGCAACAGCGCATCGAGGCCGACATCGAATACATCAACAATTGGTCGCTCTGGCTGGACCTGGTGATCCTGGTCCGTACGTTAGGGGCGCTGACGGGCAGAAATGCATACTGAATTGGCACGGTCATTTCATGGCGCGAAAACACTTTGGCCCTATGTTCCCAGCCCCCCACACTGGAGAATAGTACTAAGGCGCTGGTCGGCTCGCTGGGCTAGGCGGCCCCCTCCTGCGTCCCGCTTGCTCAAGCCCCCGACGGGCCCCGGTCGGTGGCTGATGTACTTCATGTTTTTGCCACGGGGCCAATTGTCGGCGCAACACCGCTTCACGCTTGATCGCTTGGCCGCAGAGGATGCTCGACTCATGATCGTCTGCGCCTGCCCTCCTGATCATCCGACGCTGACGGAACTGCAGGGGCAGTGTGACGCCTTGTGTTGGAAGGCGCTCAATGGCTACGATTTCTCGGCCTATGCGGTTGGCCTGACCGAACTGGCACGGCACGCGTCGGGATCGGACGTATTGGTGCTCAACGATTCGATGCTCGGACCTTTCGCCCCCTTGGTGCCCTTTATGGAGCAAGCACCCTGGCGCTTAACAGGTCTCAGCGCTAGCGCCTTGGCAGAAAATCACCTTCAGTCATTTGCCTTTATCGTGCGCCAGCTTGATGCCCATTTTCTGCAGGCTGTCACAGAAGTGTTGTCCACTGAGTGGAGTTACGACAATTCCAACGCTGTCATCCTGCTGCAGGAAACACGCTTGGCCCGCGTGGCCAGCCGCCACATGAGTGTGGGAGCGTATTGGTACACCGACGGCTCGCAACACCTAGACCTGTGCCTGAATTGTCCCGAGCAAATGCTGGAAGCAGGTTTCCCGCTGCTCAAGCGGTCCTTGTTCGACAAGTTTGCACAGGTCTTTCAGGATCCACAGGAAATGCAAGCATTGCTGAGACGCCTGGGACACCCGGCAATACAAAACGAACCCGTTTGTGGTGGTTAGGGCTTGGGCAGCAGTAAACCGCCCCAAGCATGAACTGCCCCCAAAGAACTGAATGAGCTTCAAGTGATCTCTTCCCCGAACTCCAGACTCTTCACAACTAGATCGGGGACAAGGTCAGTGTCCTGGTTCAAAAATCAGGTTGCGTGGACCCATCGGATATATCCCGTCGGCAAAAGCTGGGGCAAACTACTATCTGTACCTCGCCATTCAAACCTCACCAGTGGAAGCTTGACTGGACCGCCACGCATACCGGCCTGGGTCACTCGGCGGAATCTTACTTTCCCAAAAGCGTGCATTTGAAAACTGTCACTTGACCTAAAAAATCTCGGATCACGTCATGAGTTATACATCGAAAAAAATAGGATATCTCGTTCCTGAGTTTCCCGGTCAAACTCATAACTTTTTTTGGAGGGAAATTGGTGCACTAAAGGATCTTGGAGTCGATGTGCAGTTGTATTCAACCCGACGCCCTCCACAGGGAATCCAATCAACCACCTGGGGCAGACAGGCCTCATCTCAAACGGTTTACCTTCACCCTCTGAGTCCATTTGAAATGCTAAGAGCGGTGTGGATTTTTGCTTCATCTCCCACCAGAACGATAAATGCACTTACAGCTTGGCGAGATTCAAGCAGCAAACTTTTGAAGGGAGAGAGCAAGGCCAGATTGTTTGCCCTGATGATCTTGGGTCTGTGGCTTGGTCATCACCTCAAGAAAAATCGAATGAAGCATCTGCATGTGCACTCCTGTGCAGATGCAGCCAATATTGCAATGTTCGCTCACAGAACATTTGGCGTTAGCTACAGCATGACACTGCACAACCCCATATCAATTTGGGGAGGGAATCAGGAAAATAAATGGAAACATGCCTTGTTTGGCATCATCATCACCAACTGGATTAAAAAAGATCTTGATTTGAAACTGGGACCCCATTTACCCAAAGCACTCTACTTGGCACCGATGGGGGTGGACGTAGCCAAGTTTCAAAGAACCGTTGCTTATGTTCCGCGGGGAAATGAGGAGCTTCGGGTTTTTTCGTGTGCAAGACTCAATCCTGCCAAGGGTTTCTCTGTGCTGTTGAACTCTATTGCTCTGGTTAATCGTTCCGGTCTACAGGCCACGCTCACGATTGCTGGGGAAGATGATGAGGGGGGCACTGGATACCGAAAAGAAATTGAACAACTCATAGATGCACTGAAAATCAAAGACTGCGTCAATCTGTTGGGCTCTGTCTCGGAGGAAAGGGTGAAGCAAGAATTGGAGCATTCTCATGTATTCGTATTGGCCAGCCATGAAGAACCTCTCGGCGTTGCAATAATGGAAGCCATGTCTATGGAAGTGCCAGTGATTTCAACGAATGCAGGCGGCGTTCCCGATCTATTGGGCAACGATCATGGGATCATGGTACCGCCGGGCGATGCATCAGCACTTGCTGAAGCCATATCATTGATAGGCCAAAACCAAGAAAAAGCAAAGGCACTGAGCATAAAAGGGCGCGCTCTGATTTCTGAAAAATACCACCATCAGTTAAGTGCAAGAATAATTTCCAGCCAAACTGGATAAGCTGGAACTGAATCAAAAAAGATCAGGGCGGGCTTCTAAACCAACAACCCTCTCTTTATTCGATAGCGATCAGAACCGGCTGGGGGTCGGCCTGCTGTTGGCGGATTCATTAATCACGGGCCCATTGAACGTCGTATTGTCTCCGACGTTTCGGTTTGGTGGAGCTGTGTTTGCCGAGATGTAGGTGCCTGCACCCATACTCCTTCGATTGTTTCTCCAGAAGTTGTACTGCCCATACAGTTCACCGTTCTGAATAGTGATAGCAACATCACCGCTTTGATAAAACACGTTGTCCTCCATACCAATGAGTCTAGGATAGACAAGACTGGATCCAGATGGATTCCCCCCACCCACTGACGCGATGGCATTGGTCACATACGAGCCAGCTGCATACATCTGATTGTTTTGCAGTATCTGTTTCTCCGAGATATAGCCGTAGTTTTGGCCGTTGCTGGTCGCCGTGAGTGGTCCAACCGTATCGTCATCTCGCCACTGGGTGGCGGTTGTACCATTCACAGCAAGCATCCCAATCAGGGTGCCATTTGCTGGCCCGCCATTGGCTTGGGAGAACCAAAGATTGTTCCTGAACGAGAAGTTCGATCCGTACACCCGCAGCATCAAATAGGTCGTGGGGCCGTTTTCCACATGAACAAACCTGGTGTTGCGAGCATGGAGTCCGTTAAACGTTCCGAACATGATGTATCCGCTGCCACCCACTGCGCTGCGCACTTCTGTGTCCTGCAAGAAGAGGCCCCTCGGGAAGCGAACATTGGATTTGATGAGTTCAGTGCCTTCGTGCCAAAGAAACGCCTGGCCACCGTCAGAGAACTGTCGCATCAGCCCGCCGATCACACCCACATAGTCATAGCCCCTTTGACCGGAAGAAAAGTTATCCATATCAATGTTGACCAGACGGATATGGGCAGCTCGGAACTCTCCCTGGCGCGTTGCCGAAAACTTGCTGCGCCCATCCGGGCTGAAGGATGCGATCCTCGGGTCAGCTCCGCTGCCAACCTTTTCAATCACGATGTTGTGCCGACCACCAGTCTCCAGCGCGCCGAAGGACCGATAGTCACCGTTGGCTTCGAGGGCGTATCGGGCGCCGCTGACGAAGTTGGGCCAGCCGCCAGCGGTGGGTCGGATCAGGACCGGGGCCGGCGGTGCGTTGACGACGACGTTGAACCGCACATCTGCCTCGTTGCCCAGCGCATCACGGGTGCGCAACCGCACGGGATACGAACCTGGGGTCCGGTACACATACGAGAAAACGGGCGGCCCGGTATCCTCGTCCCGCGAATGCGCAGAGCCCTGCGGGTACTGCCAGGCGCCACCTCGGTTCTCGCCGTAGTTCAAACGGTATCCGGCCATCAGGAAGGCATGGGCTTCCGGATCTGTGATCGCCGACTGGGCACCAAAAGCAGCCGATGCCCGTGTGCCTGACGCGTCGAACTTGACCAGGAACGGCGCGACACCCGAGACGGTGGTTTGGCCGGAGACCACCCGCACCGACTGCCGAACCCCCTGAGCGTCCACGAACTCAACCCCCAGCGCGGGCGAAAGAACGCCCGCTGGTGCTGGTGCTGGTGCTGGTGCTGGTGCTGGTGCTGGTGCTGGTGCTGGTG
>NZ_JADMKB010000035.1 GCF_018780075.1 Hydrogenophaga sp. | reverse complement strand
ACCCATCTCCAGACTCAGCTCGTCAAGAAACAACCTCTTGACGCTTCACAACTAGCCCTTCAGCGCCGCCTCGATGTCCTTGGCCAGCTTCTCGGGCGCGTCCTGGGGGGCGTAGCGCTTCAGCACGGTGCCGTCCTTGCCGACCAGGAACTTGGTGAAGTTCCACTTGATGGCCTTGCTGCCGAGCAGGCCCGGTGCTTCGGCCGCGAGCCACTGGTAGAGCGGGTGGGCGTCGGCACCGTTGACGTCGATCTTGCTCATCATCGGAAAGCTCACGCCGAAATTGCGCTGGCAGAACGTGGCGATCTCATCGTTGCTGCCCGGGTCCTGGTTGCCAAACTGGTTGCACGGGAAACCCAGCACCACCAGCCCGCGCGCGCCGTAGGTCTGGTGCAGTTGCTCCAGACCGCCGAACTGTGGCGTGAAGCCGCAGGCGCTCGCGGTGTTGACGATCAGCAACGGGTGGCCCCGGAACCGCTCCAGGGCGACGGGGCTGCCTTCGATGGACTGGGCGGTGAAGTCGTAGATGCTGGGCATGGGGGCTCCTGGGTCGGGGAATCACTATCGCAGATCGCTGGTCCCTGCGGCCACAAAAGGGGAACTGCGTCACGGTGCCGCGCTCCGCGTGCCCCCGGGACAGCGGCCATTTTCGTCAGAACGGGCATACTCAATCGGTCAGGAATGAGTTCCTTTGTATGCACTCGGAGGGTGAATGGCAGGCGTTTACATGGTGGCACTGGTCGGTTTTTCGGAGAAGGAGTCGGCGACGTTCGAGTCGTTCTTCCGGTTGGCGTCGCGCCGTCCTCCCGCCTACATCCCGCAGGACGAGGTCATGGACGCTCAGGTGCTGATCGTCAACGCCGACAACGCCCAGGCGCTTCACCTTGTCCGGTACGCCGAGCTCCCGGGCAAGGTGATGCTGATCGGGCAGAACGACGGCGGCACCGGCTGGCCGCTGCAGCGCAAGCCGGTGAAGCTCGTGGGCGTGCTGGCCGCGCTGGACGCGCTGATGGGCGTGCGGCGCCCGGCCCCCGTTCACACGCCCCCGGTGGCGCCCCAGCGCGGGGCCGACCGGGCTTTTGCTATCACCGAGCCCGCCATGAACGCGCAGGTGCCGTTGGCGCCGGCGCCCCGCAAACGCGCCCGCTCGCCCCAATCCGAGTTCCCGGCGACGCGGCCCATGACGAGGGCCACCGCCGCGCCCGCCCGCCCGCCCGCCCCGGCGTTGCCGCGGCGCGAGACCGAGATGCCACGGCACCAGCGCCCGGGGGTGGTCGGCTTCACCGACTTCGGTGCGCTGGATGTGATGCCCACGCCCGCCCGGGCGGCGGCGCCGTCGCGTGCACCGGCTTCCCGAGCGCCGTCCTCCCGGTCACCGTCCTCCCGGTCGCCCGGCACCGCCCAGGCGCCCAAGCACCCAGTCGCGGAAGCCCCGCGGGGCGACGTGCTGCTGGTGGCGGAAAGCCTGGTCGAGGGGCGCATCCTGCACAAGCGCTTCAAGCGCTACGGGCTCACCATCGACTGGTCGCGCGAGGCCGCCCAGGCGCTGACCTTGCTCAAGGCCCACCCGTACCGCCTGGTGGCGATCGACCGCCTCAAGGGCGATCCCGACGCGTACTCGGTCTGCCGCAGCGCCAAGCAGCGCAAGCTGCCCAACGGACTGTCACCGGTCGTGATGATGTTCGCGCCCACCGCCGGCAGCATGGACCGCATCAAGGCGGGCCTGGCGGGCTGCGACGCCTACCTGTCGCGCTCCGTGGGTGAGGCCGAGTTCTACAGGGTGCTGGGGCAGCACCGCCTGGTGGTCCTGGACGGTTTCGCAAAAACCAACATCGGTTTCTGAGCCCGTCGCCGCGAAGCGGCGGGCGGGGGCCTGTGTCCGGGCGGCCACGGCGCGCAGCCAGGGCTGGGCCAGCCGCCAGCCCGTCAGCGCGACGCCGCCGCAGAGCACCAGCGTCCAGAGCGTGTGGCTGGGGAAATGAGCGCCCCGCACCGTCTGGGTGGTGCCGGCCACCACGCCCACGAACAGGATGCCGCCCAGCCAGCGCTGACCCGTCGCCGTGTCGCGCCCGCGGCTGCCCACCGGTGGGGCCAGCCAGGGCAGGCACAGGGGCAGCAGGGCAAACGCGCTGGACGCGTGGCCGCCCGGGAAACACCGGCCGCTGCCGCCATCGGCCGCTCCGAACGACCAGTGCGACACGTACCGGGCTGGGCCCCCGAAGAGCGTCAGGTCCCAGGGGCAGCTGGTGAGGCTGTGTTGTTTCACCAGGTTCACGGCGGCCAGCGCCGCGGCGACCAGCAGCACGACCGCGAGGCGCTCGCGCCGGGGCGGGTGCCGGTCCCGCCAGCGCGCCGGCAGCCGCGCGTCGGGCACCAGCGCCCAGCCCCACAGGGCGAGGTAGAGCCCCAGCGCCGACTGGCGGAGGCCGTCGTGCATCACCCCTTCGAGCAGCGTGTCGCTGCGCAGCGCAAACCCCTGCGGGGTGCCGATGTGCCGCATCAGCGGCAGGTCCAGGCCCAGGGCGTCCCACACCAGGGTGAGCAGCAGGAGCCCACCCAGCCAGACCCAGGGCAGGCGGTGGGGCGCGGGTGTGTGCGGGGCGGCGGGGCGCAATGGGGCGGGCATTGCGCGCATGTTCGAAGGGCGACTTTAAGAGAACCTTAAGGGGGGACGAGATAATCCGGGCATTGACCTACGCGCTCTGCGCCCGACCCCGACATGCGTGCACTTGTGGTGGAAGACGATCCCGGTATTTCCAGCGGCCTGAGCCAGTCGCTGCGCCAGGCCGGCTACGCGGTGGACGTGTGCGCCAGCGTCCACTCCGCCTGGACCGCGCTGCTGGTCGAGCCCTTCGACGTGATGCTGCTGGACCTCGGGCTGCCCGACGGCGACGGGCTGGACCTGCTGGCCCGTTTGCGCGGACACGCCGACCGGGCGTCCCAGCCCGACCTGCTGCCCCGCCGGGACATGCCGGTGCTGATCATGACCGCCCGCGATGGCGTGAGCGACCGCATCAGTGGCCTGGACAGCGGCGCCGACGACTACATCGTCAAACCCTTCGACCCCAACGAACTGCTGGCCCGGCTGCGCGCCATGCTGCGGCGCGCCAGCGGGCGCAGCAAGCCCGTGATCGAACACGGCGACCTGGTGCTCGATCCGGCGACCCACACCGTCGAGCGCGCGGGCCTGCCGGTGGCCCTGGGGGCCAAGGAATTTGCGCTGCTGCTGACGCTGCTGCAGGCCCGCCCGCAGGTGCTGTCCAAGTCGCGCCTGGAGTCGGCGCTGTACGGCTTCGGTGACGCGCTGGAGAGCAACGCGATCGAGGTGCACGTGCACCACCTGCGCCGCAAGCTCGGGGAGTCGCTGATCAAGACCGTGCGCGGGGTGGGCTATTTCGTCCCGCAGGACACGGGGCCGGGCGACCCGGGGCGCGCGTGAAGGCGCCGGCCACCGAGACCCGGCGCACCCTCTGGCGCCACCTGCTGATCTGGACCCTGGGCGCGCAGCTGGTGGTCTGGCTGGTGCTGGTGGCCGTGGCCTGGAGCACCAGCCTGCGGGAAACCCGCAAGTTCACCGACGGTCACCTGATCGCCGTGGCCCAGCTCTGGCTGACGGCGGCGCCGTTCACCCTCGGCACCGGGCTGAACAACCTGCCCGTGGTCAAGGACCACACCCACGAGTACGCGCAGGACGCGGCCGTGATCGTGTGGGAGGACGGCCGCCTCGTGACCGACAGCCACCGGCTGGCCGGCGGCCTGGACCTGAAGGCGATCCCCGCCAAGGGCCTGGTGTCCCTGGTGTTCCGGGACGCGCAGGGCACCGCGCACGACTGGCGCGCCTACGTCGAGACCTTCTCTCACCTCGGCCACGAGCGCCGCGTGGCCGCGCTGATCGACATGAAGCAGCGCTACGGTCTCGCCACGGACATCGCCGAACACATCGCCGAGCCGGCGATCCTGCTGCTGCCACTGGTGGCGCTGGTGCTGTGGTGGACGATCCGGCACGGCCTGCGCCCGCTGGACCAGCTGTCCGACGAGGTGGCGGCGCTCGACGGGTTTGCGGGCCAGCGGCTGGACACACAGCACCGGTTCAGCGAGTTCTCCAGCACCGTGTCGGCCATCAACACCATGGTGGACACGCTGCAGAGCCAGGCCCAGCGCGAGCGGCAGTTCGCGTCCGACGTGGCCCACGAACTGCGCACGCCGCTGGCCGTGATCACGCTGCAGGCGCGCGCGGCTCAGGCCGAGCCCTCGGCGGAGCGCCTGCAGCGGCTGGAGCAGGAGGCCTTGCGCGCCGGCCGCATCCTGACCCAGCTGCTCGACCTGGCCCGCGCCCAGCGCGCCAGCGACAGCGCCGGTGCCCACGCCGCGGAAGCACCCCAGTGGACCGCGCTGGGCGAGGTGGCGGTGCGCCTGATCTCTTCCCATGCCCAGCTGGCCCACGAGCACCAGCACGACCTCTCCCTCGTCGAGCCCGACACCCCGGTGCGGGTCCAGGTGCAGCCCATGCTGCTGGAGCTGGCCTTGCGCAACCTGATCGAGAACGCGCTGCGCCACACCCCGTCGGGCACCCAGGTGGCGGTGGTGGTGTGGGAAAGCCCTGAAGGGCTGGGGGTGTCGGTCTGCGACGATGGCCAGCGGGCCGACGCGCCGGGATCGCCCGCCCAGGCCAGCTCCGGGTTGGGGCTGGGCCTGCGGCTGGTCGAGCGCCTTGCCGAGCAGATGGGCGCCCGGCTGGAGCGGGACGGCGGTGAAGCGCCGATGACCACCCGCTTCACGCTGCGCTGGTCGCGACCCGTGACCGGGGCCGAACCCCTGCCCACCTCGACTTAAGGCGGAACTAAGGTGCCCCGCTCAAGCTCCGGCGGCCAGGGTGTCTTGGCGCCATCCTTTCGCCTGATGAACATGTCGATCTCCGACGCCGCGGCCGGTTCCGCCGAGCGCCCTGTCCCTGCCGCCGACCCGCGCTCGATGCGCACCACCGTCTGGGGGCTGGCCCTCTGGCTCGCCGGGCCCGGCAACCTGCCCCTGTGGCACCGCGTCCTGTCGCTGGGTGACCCGCTGGCGCACCGCGTGGAGCTGATGGCGACCTTCTGCGTGCTGATCACGGGCGTGATCGCGGCGCTGCTGTCGCTGCTGTCCTGGCCGCGCGTGCTGCGGCCCGTGGCGACGGCGCTGGTGCTGGCCGCGGTGTTCAACAGCTACTTCATGTGGCAGTACGGGGTGGTGATCGACGCCACGATGTTGACCAACGTGGTCAACACCAACGCCCGCGAGGTCGGCGAGCTGCTGTCGTGGTCCCTGCTGTTCACCCTGCTGCTGCTGGGCGGGCCGGTGCTGTGGTGGCTGTGGCGCCGGCCGCTGGTGACCCGCGGCTGGGTGCCGCAGGCCGGAAGAAACGCCCTGGGCCTGGTGGTGGCGCTGGGCCTGGTGGTGTCCTCTGCGTTCATCGGCTACCAGGGCCTGGCCTCGCTCATGCGCAACAACAAGGACCTGCGCTACATGGTCAACCCGCTCAACAGCGTGTACGCCGCCGGCCGGCTCGCCACCCGCGAGGCGACGGCGATGGGGCGCGTGCTGCAGCCGGTGGGCGAAGACGCCCGGCTCGGCGCGAGCTACACGGCCCAGGCCCGTCCGCCCTTGCTGGTGCTCGTGGTCGGCGAAACCGCGCGCGCGAAGAACTGGGGGCTGAACGGTTACGCGCGACCCACCACGCCCGCCCTGGCGCGCTGGCAGGCACAGGGCGACCTGGTGAACTACAGCGACGTCAGTCCCTGCGGCACCTCCACCGAGGTGTCCCTGCCCTGCATGTTCTCCCCCTTGACCCGCAAGGAAGGTGGCGACGCGCCGGCCACCCGCGAGTCCCTGCTGGACGTGCTGCAGCGCGCCGGGCTGGCGGTGCTCTGGCTGGACAACCAGTCGGGGTGCAAGGGCGTCTGCGACCGCGTGCCGAACGCCCCCGCCAACGACCCGCCCGAACCCAAGCTGTGCGAGGCCGGCGAGTGCTTCGACGAGGTCATGCTGTGGCGGCTGGACCAGCGCATCGCCGCCCTCGACCCGCAGCGCCGCGCGCGCGGCGTGGTGCTGGTGATGCACCAGATCGGCAGCCACGGGCCGACGTACCACAAGCGCGCGCCCGCGCAGCACAAACCCTTCCTGCCCGAGTGCGTCAGCAAGACGCTGGCGGCCTGTCCGCCGGACCAGCTGGTCAACGCCTACGACAACACCATCGCCTACACCGACCACTTCCTGGACCGCACCCTGACCTGGCTGCAGACCCAGTCCACCAGCGGAGCCTACGACACCGGCCTGATCTACGTGTCGGACCACGGCGAGTCGCTGGGGGAAAACGGCCTGTACCTGCACGGTGTGCCCTACGCGTTCGCGCCGAAAGAGCAGATCCATGTGCCCATGGTGACCTGGCTGTCGCCCGGCCTGCAGCAGCGCACCGGCGTGAGCACCGACTGCCTGCGCGCCCGCTCGGGGCAGCCGGTCTCGCACGACCACCTCTTCCACACCGTGCTCGGTGTGATGGACGTGTCGACCCAGGTGCGTCAGGGCGCGCTGGACCTGCTGGCGCCGTGCAGCGCGCAAACCCTGGTCATGGCGAAGCCGGCAGACTGAGCGTCACCTGCAGGGGAGGTGTTCGTCCAGCCGCACCCCATGCGTCGGCCCGCCTGCCGCTGCCCGGGCGCGATGACCGTGCCGTGAGGCGGCCTTGCCCCGGTGGGGGCGGCGCAGTGCCTACAATTTGCCCCGGTGCCAATGTGGCACCGCATCCAACGCGCCGGCGGTTCCGCTGACCGGCTGAGGCCTCATCATGCAATTCATCCGCTTCTCCGATCTCTGCGCCCAGGGCAAGGCCCAGGGCCAGCGCGTCTTCATCCGCGCCGACCTCAATGTGCCGCAGGACGACGCCGGCAACATCACCGAAGACACACGCATCCGCGCCAGCATCCCGGCCATCCAGATGGCGCTGGACGCCGGTGCCGCCGTCATGGTGACTTCGCACCTGGGCCGCCCCACCGAAGGCGAGTTCAAACCCGAAGACTCGCTCGCCCCCGTGGCCGCGCGCATGGGCCAGCTCATGGGCCGCAGCATCCGCGTCGTGGCCAACTGGGTCGACGGCGACTTCTCGGTCGCCCCCGGCGAGGTGGTCATGCTGGAGAACTGCCGCCTGAACGTGGGCGAGAAGAAGAACAAGCCCGAACTGGCCGCCAAGCTCGGCAAGCTCTGCGACATCTTCGTGCACGACGCCTTCGGCACCGCGCACCGCGCCGAAGGCACGACCTACGGCATCGCCGAGACCGCGCCCATCGCCTCGGCCGGCCCGCTGCTGGCGGCCGAGATGGACGCCATCGGCAAGGCCCTGGCCAATCCGAAGCGACCCCTCATCGCCATCGTCGCCGGCAGCAAGGTCAGCACCAAGCTGACCATCCTGCAGGCGCTGGCCAAGAACGTGGACGGCCTGATCGTCGGCGGCGGCATCGCCAACACCTTCATGCTCGCGGCGGGCCTGAAGATCGGCAAGAGCCTGGCCGAGCCCGACCTGGTCGGTGAAGCCAAGGCCGTGATCGAGGCCATGAAAGCGCGCGGCGCGGCCGTGCCGATCCCGACCGACGTGGTGTGTGCCAAGACCTTCAGCCCGGACGCCGAAGCCACCGTCAAAGCCGCCACCGACGTGGCCGACGACGACCTGATCCTGGACATCGGCCCGCAGACCGCACAGCTGCTGGCCGAGCAGCTGAAGAAGGCCGGCACCATCGTCTGGAACGGCCCGGTGGGCGTGTTCGAGTTCGCGGCGTTCGAGAACGGCACCAAGGTGATTGCGCAGGCGATCGCCGAATCGAGCGCGTTCAGCATCGCGGGCGGCGGCGACACCCTGGCCGCGATCGCCAAGTACGGCATCGAAAAAGACGTGGGCTACATCTCCACCGGCGGTGGCGCCTTCCTCGAAGTGCTGGAAGGCAAAACCTTGCCGGCGTTCGAGGTGCTGGCTCGTCGAGCCAACGGCTGATTCACAGCGCCCACACCTCGCGCCCCTGAAGGGGGCTCCTGCCCCTCGCGTGCCAGAAGGGGAGCGTCTGCACCTCGCGCAGGCCGATGGCGGCACCCCCGTTCTCCGGCCCACGCTCGCCGTCGGGCGGACCTGGGCGCAACCGCCATGGCGTCAACACCGGGCCGGCGCACCAGCTCCGTGGCAACGGCGAATGGGGCCTGCGCCCGGGGGGACCGCCATCAGCCTGAAAGACGGTTGGGCGTGCTTGCTGGTTCGCTCGCACATCACTTCGGGGGCCGGTGGTTTGGGTGAGCGGGCGCAGTCCCCATTCGCGGTTGCCCATGCGGTTGATGACCACAGCGTTGTTGACGAAGCAACGGCAGCGCGCCCCGGGCAGACGCCCGAGAGGTGGGACGGAGAACGAGCACCCGGACCACCTGCCCCTGCCCACCCGCCACGAGCGCCGAAGGCCAGCGCAACAAAAGATGAGCCCCCCGGCGAGAAGTGCCCCACCCAGGATGCGGCGGAACCGGCTTCGCCGGGCCGCACCGCATCGCCCCCTGGGGGGTGACGCCGCAGGCGGCGCAGGGGGGCCTAATCCACCGCCATGTCCAGCCGCAACCCGGTCTGACGCACGACAGACTGCCACCGCTCCCCCTCGGCCAGCAGCAGGTCGTGCAGCTCACCCGGGGTCGAGGCCTGCACCTGTGCGCCATCGGCCTGCATGCGCGCCACCACGTCCGGGTCTTTCAGCACCGTGTTGAGGGCGGTGTTCAGCTGGCGCGTCACCGCGTGCGGCGTCCTGGCCGGCGCGAACAGCGCGTACCACTGCGTGAGCGACACACCGGGCACACCCGCCTCCATCAGCGTCGGCACCTCGGGCCAGGCCGGCAGGCGCTCATTGCCGGCCACCGCCAAGGCCTTCAGGCGCCCGCTGCGCAAATACGGCTGCGCGGTGAACAGGCTCGGGAACATCAGCTGCACCAGGCCGTTGGCCACGTCGGCAATCGCCGGCGCCGCGCCCGCGAAGTCCACGCGCTTGAGCCGCGTGCCGGTCTGCAGCTGGAACAGCTCGGCCGCGAAATGCGGCACCGTGCCCTCGCCGGCCGAGGCGTAGGCCAGCGGCGCGGGCGCGTCGCGCAGCAGGCGCACCAGCTCCGCCACGCTGTTCACCGGCAGCGCCGCCGGCACCACCAGCAGCGTGGGTGAATAACCGATCAGGCCGATGGGCGAGAAGTCCGTCACCGGGTCGTAGCGCAGCTTCTGCAGCGCCGGGTTGATGCCGTGCGTGGCGATGTAGCCGAACAGCAGGGTGTGGCCGTCCGCGTCGGCCGCGGCCACGTACTCGCTGGCGATGCTGCCGTTGGCGCCCGCGCGGTTGTCCACCACCAGCGGCTGGCCCAGCAGAGGGCCGAGTTTCCGGGTCAGCGTGCGCGCCATGGTGTCGTTGCCGCCGCCCGCGCTGGTGGGCACGATGACGTGCAGCTCGCGCTGCGGGAAGCTGCGCACCGCGGTGGGCTGCAGCGCGGTCGTGCTGGCCTCGGCCGGTGCCACGGGCGGGAACACGTAGCCCGGCAGGTGCAACATGCCCTGCATGATCTTGCGCGCGGTGCGCACCAGCGCGGCGCTCTTGATCTCCACCGCGTCACCCGCGCCTTCCAGGTCCACCGCCACGTCGATCTGCCCGGCTGGGTGCAGCACCACCAGCGCGTGGCGCCCCGCGGGGCGCGCGATGCCGCTGGCCACGGTGCCGGGCAGGGCGAAGGCGGTGGCCACGCCGATGGCGCCGGTGACGGCATGCGAGGCGTGGCATTTGTGCGGCGTGAAGTAGCGCGAGGTGATGCTCTCGGGCGTGTCGCCCGCGCTCACCAGCACCGGCTTGGGGATCACGCTGCCCGACACGTCGCCCAGGCCCATGCGCCGGCCGGCCTCCAGCCGCAGCGCCTCGATGCGCGCGAGCAGGGCGGTGTTGGCGTCCAGCTCGGCCGGGCGTTCGCGGCCGCTGAGGCCCAGGTCGGCGGCGCGCAGCATCATCAGCGGCATGGCCGCGTCGATGCAGGTCACCTCCAGCCCGTCGATGAGGTCGATGCGCTGGCCGGTGGGGAACACCTGGCCCGTCACGGCGCCCCAGGCGTCGAGGAAGTTCAGCAGGATGGGCGCCGCCGTGCCGGCCACGCCGTCGATGCGCGCGTCGCCCTCGTAGCTGACCTTGCCGCCGGGCGTGCACACGGTGACCTCGATCTGCGAGCCGGTGTTCACGTTGTGGATGCGCACCGTGGTGCTGCCGTCCTGCGCGGTGATCAGCCCCTGCTCGATGGCGAACGGCGCCACGCCCGAGAGCATGTTGCCGCAGTTGGGCCGCGTGTCCACCGAGCGGTGGCCGACGCCGACCTGGGCGAACAGGTAGTCGAGGTCGCAGCCCGGCACGGTGGAGCGCGAGACGATGGCGACCTTGCTGTTGAGCGTGCTGCCGCCGCCCAGGCCGTCGAGCTGCAGCGGGTCGGAGGC
>NZ_JADMKB010000004.1 GCF_018780075.1 Hydrogenophaga sp. | reverse complement strand
CCTTGGGCGCGCGCACGATGGCGCGGCCGATGGCCACGCGCTGGCGCTGGCCGCCCGACAGCTCCTTGGGCGTGCGCTGCAGGTAGGGCGTGAGGTTCAGGATGCGCGCGGCGTTCTGCACCTTGTCCTCGATGATCTTCGGGTCCACCTTGGCGAGCTTGAGCGCGAAGCACATGTTCTCGTACACGCTCATGTGCGGGTAGAGCGCGTAGCTCTGGAACACCATGGCGAGGTCGCGCTTGCTCGACGGCAGGTGCGTGATGTCGCGGCCCTCCAGGCTGAGCATGCCGCCGTCGATGTGCTCCAGCCCGGCGATCAGCCGCAGCAGCGTGGACTTGCCGCAGCCCGAAGGCCCGACGAAGACGACGAACTCGCCCGGCTGGATGTCCAGGTCGATGCCCTTGATGGCACGGTGTTCACCGAAGAATTTTTCGATGCCTTTGAGTTGCAGGTAAGCCATTTCAGTTGTCCTCAAAAATCTGTTGAACCTACAGAGCCGCGATTGGCGTGCCCAGTCCAGGGCTGCCGCGGAACCGGCTTTGCCGGGCCGCCAGCAGCCGCCCCCTGGAGGGGGTCGCGCGCAGCGCGGCGGGGGTGTGCCGTCACTTGACGGCTCCGAAAGTCAAGCCTTGGACGAGTTGTTTCTGACTGAACCAGCCGAACACGACGATGGGCGCGATGGCCATCAGCGAGGCGGCGGAGAGCTTGGCCCAGAACAGGCCTTCGGGGCTGGAGTAGCTGGCGATCAGGGTGGCCAGCGTGCCGGCCTTCGCGGAGCTGAGGTTCAGGCTCCAGAAGGCTTCGTTCCAGCTCAGCACCAGGCACAGCAGGCCGGTGGAGGCGAAGGTGCCCAGCGACAGCGGCAGCAACACCTTGGTGGCTTCCTGCCAGAGCGTGGCGCCGTCCATGCGCGCGGCCTCCAGGATCTCGTTGGGAATTTCCTTGAAGCCCGAATACAGCATCCACACCATGATGGGCAGGTTGGACAGCGTGAACACGATGATGAGACCGAGCTGCGTGTCGAGCAGGTGGCTCTTTTGCGCCAGCACGTAGATGGGCACCAGCGCGCCCACGGCCGGCATCATCTTGGTGGAGAGCATCCACATCAGGATGTCCTTGTCGTGCTTGCCCTTGAAGAAGGCCATGGCGTAGGCCGCGGGCGCGGCAATCGCCAGGCCGAGCAGGGTGGACACCACGCTGGTGACGACCGAGTTCCAGGCGTAGTGCAGGTAGTCGCTGCGTTCCTGCACCTCGTGGAAGTTCTCCAGCGTGGGCGTGAAGAACAGCTCGGGCGGGATGGCGATGGCCTGCAGCTCGGTCTTGAACGCGGTCAGCAGCAGCCAGCCGAGCGGGAAGAACAGCAGCAGGGCCACAGCCCAGGCGGCCACGGTGCGCACCGCGTAAGCGGGGGTGAAGGTGGATTGGCGTGCCATGGTGTGTGCCCTATTTGTCGAGGTTCTTGCCGACCATGCGGATCAGGAAGATCGCGGCGATGTTGGCCAGCACGACGGCGAACAGCGCTCCGGCCGAGGCCACGCCCGCGTCGAAGTTCAGCAGCGCGTGCTTGAAGATCAGGAAGGCCACGTTGGTGCTGGCGTCGCCCGGGCCACCGCCGGTGGTGGTGTAGATCTCGGCGAACACGCTGAGCAAAAAGATCATTTCGATCATCACGACCACGGCGACCGAGCGGCCCAGGTGGGGGATGTAGAGGTAGCGCAGCTGCTGCCAATAGGTGGCGCCATCCATGCGCGCGGCTTCGAGCTGCTCGCGGTTCATGCTCTGCAGCGCCGTCATGAAGATCAGGGTGGCAAAGGGCAGCCATTGCCACGAAACCATGATGATCACGGAGAACAGCGGCAGGTCGGTCAGCCAGTCCACGGGCTCCATGCCGAAGAAGATCCACACCTGCGCCAGCACGCCGTAGATGGGGTTCATCATCATGTTCTTCCACATCAGTGCGTTGACCGTGGGCATGACGAAGAAGGGCGAGATCAGCAGCACGCGCACCAGGCCGCGGCCGGCAAAAGGCTCGTTGATCAGCAGGGCCACGGCCACGCCGAACAGCACGGTGATCAGGATCACGCTGCCGAGCAGCAGCAGGGTGTTCATCACCGCCGTGCCAAACGAGGCGTCGGTGACGAAGTACTCGAAGTTTTCCAGGCCGATGAAGCCGGTCTGGTCGGGCTGCATCAGGTTGTAGCGGATGACGCTGAAATAGATCGTCATCACCAGCGGCACGATCATCCAGAGGAAGAGCGTGGCGATCGCCGGCGTGAGCAGCAGTCGGGGGATCAGGCGGTTCATGGGGGTGTCTCTGGACGGGGTGATGGACCAAACCCGGGAGGCGGGCGCCAGCATTGAAAACACTGACGCCGAATAAGCGTTCAGGCGGCGTAGCGAGCGGGCCGAGGTCGCACCGAGAAGCGAAGCCGTACTCTCGTACGGCGAGCATCACAGGTGCGAGATCGGGTCGCGCAGTAGCCGAATGAATGCTTACTTGTAGTAGCCGGCCTTCTTCATCTCACGGTCGGCGGCGGTCTGGCTGGCCTTCAGCGCAGCGTCCACCGTGCTCTTGCCGGCGAGGGCCGCGCTCATCTGCTGGCCCACCGCGATGCCGATGGCCTGGAACTCGGGGATGGCCGCGAACTGCACGCCGGTGTACGGGCTCTTGGGCAGCGTGCTGTCGTTCGGGTTGGACGACTCGATGGCCTTCAGCTCAGCCGAGGCAAAGCGGGCGGCCTTCTGGAAGTCGGCGCTGGCGTAGGTGCTCTTGCGGGTGCCGGTCGGCACGTTGGCCCAGCCGTTGGTCTTGGCGACCAGCTGCACGTAGTCCTTGCTGGTGGCCCAGCTCACGAATTTCTGAGCGGCGTCGACCTTCTTCGAACCGGCGGGGATCGCCAGGTTCCACGACCACAGCCAGTTCGCGCCCTTGGGCGTGACCTGCGTGGGCGCCTGGGCGAAAGCCATCTGGGCCGCCACCTTGGACTGCTTGGGGTCGCTCACGAACGAGGCCGCGATGGTGGCGTCGATCCACATGCCGCACTTGCCCGAGTTGGTCAGCGCGAGGATTTCATTGAAGCTGTTGGCCGACGAACCGGGAGGGCCGTAGTTCTTCAGCAGATCCACGTAGAAGGTGATCGCGTCGTGCCAGGGCTTGCTGTCGAGCTGGGGTTTCCAGCTCATGTCGAACCACTGGCCGCCGAAGGTGTTGACCAGCGTGGACAGGAAGGCCATGTTGTCACCCCAGCCCGGCTTGCCGCGCAGGCAGATGCCGTACACGCCGTTCTTCGGGTCGTGGATCTTGGAGGCCAGGGTCTTGATGTCGGTCCAGGTGGGCTTGTCGGCCACGGTGATGCCGGCCTTGTCGGCCAGGTCCTTGCGGTACATCAGCATCGAGGACTCGCCGTAGAACGGGGCAGCGAAGAGCTTGCCGTCCACCGTCAGGCCGCCGCGCACGGCGGGCAGCAGGTCGTCCACGTCGTAGGCGGCGTCGGTCTTGAGCTCCGTGAGCCAGCCCTTCTTGCCCCAGATCGGCGCTTCGTACATGCCGATGGTCATGATGTCGAACTGGCCGCCCTTGGTGGCGATGTCGGTCGTGACGCGCTGGCGCAGCACGCCTTCTTCCAGCGTCACCCACTTGAGCTTGATGTCGGGGTTGGCGGCTTCGAAGTTCTTGCCGAGTTTCTGCATCTCGATCATGTGGCCGTTGTTCACGGTGGCGATCACGAGTTCGGTGGCGGCGTGAGCCATGCCGGCGCTCATGAGCGCGGCGGTGAGAACGGAAGCGAGGCGGAATTTCACGGTTTGTCTCCTGGTGAGGATGGTGGTTGCTCGATCGACGGTCATCTTGGACCGTGAGGGAATTCTCACCACCGGCCGCTGCAGAATTTGTACGGCACGAGGGTCAACTTGTACTCTCTTGCATTTGAAGGCTGGGATTTACCCTAGGTGGCGGTGCAAAGTTTGTGTTTTGAGCCGTCAGGCCCCAGGGCTGGTGTGGTGGCGCTGCCTTGCGGCACACTGTCCGGCCATCCCCTGGAGGTCCCCCATGACGCCGAACTTCCTGCACACGCTCACCGGCTCCTTCGCCCAGCCCGCCGCCGAGAACCCCACCGTGGCCATGATCGAAGCGGCCTACCGGCACCACGGGCTCGAATGGCGCTACGTCAACTGCGAGGTGGCGCCGGAGCACCTGGCCGGCGCCGTGCGCGGCGCGCGCGCCATGGGCTGGGCCGGCTTCAACTGCTCGCTGCCGCACAAGGTGACGGTGATCGAGCACCTGGACGGGCTCGCGCCCTCGGCGCAGATCATCGGCGCGGTCAACACGGTCGTGATGCGTGAAGGTCTCTGGATCGGCGAGAACACCGACGGCCAGGGCTTTGTGGAGGCGCTGCGCCCGGTGTGCGAGATCGAGGGGCAGCGCGTGCTGCTGTTCGGTGCCGGCGGCGCGGCGCGCGCCGTGGCGGTGGAGCTGGCGCTCGCGGGAGCGCTTCACATCGGCATCGTCAACCGGGGCCGCCTGCGCGGGCAGGAACTGGCCGACCTCATCACCGCCAAAACCGGGGCCAGCGCCGAGTACCTGCACTGGCACCCGGCCATGCCCATCCCGGCGGGCACCGGCATCGTGGTCAACGCCACATCCATCGGCCTGCACCCGGCCGTGGACGATCAGCTCGATGTGGACTGGGCCACGCTGCGCCCGGGCATGGTGGTGGCCGACGCCATCCCCAACCCGCCGCGCACCCACCTGATCCGCACCGCCGAAGCGGCGGGCTGCACCGTGCTCGACGGCCTGGGCATGTTGGTGAACCAGGGCGCCATCGCGATCCGGCTCTGGACCGGGGTGGACGTGGACCGCAGCGTGATGCGGCGCGAGCTGGAGCGCGTGCTGGGTCTGCCGTGAGCGCTGCAGCCTGGCAGTGTCAATCGACCTGATCGGTTCGCATCCACGACCCGACCTGGTCCAGGAGCACTGCGGGGGCATGGGTCGCGTCCACCCTGAGCACGCCCGGTTCCCCCACCGGCGACTCCAGCGCGGCAAACTGGCTGTCCACCAGGCTGGCCGAGAAAAAGTGGGCCGAGCGGGACGACACCCGAGCCTGAGCCTCCTCCCGGGTCAGGTCCAGGAACACGAAGCGCAGGCCTGGTGAAGCGGCACGCAGTTGTTCTCGGTACTTGTGTTTGAGGGCCGAACAGGTCAACACCGCCCCGCTGGGCGCGGCGCGCAGCAGCTCGCCCAGCCGGGTGAGCCAGCCGTCCCGGTCGTCATCGGTGAGGGCGATGCCCTGGCTCATCTTGAGGCGGCTCTGTTCGCTGTGGTGGTCGTCGCCTTCGATCAGCGGCAGGTGCACAGCGCGTGCGACGGCTGCGCCCAGGCTGGACTTGCCGCAGCCCGAGACCCCCATGATGACGACCGATAAACCCATGCTTCTATCCATTCCATTGAACAGGGTGCCGCCGCAAACAGCGGCACCCGAACCTGCCGTGCGTCAGCGTTTGGCGCTGCGGAACTTCTTCAGTTCACCGTAGAACGACTGCGCGAACTCTTTGCCGATGGTCTCGGTGTTCTTGTCGATCACCGGTTGCACGGCCTCGCGGATCTTGTCGAGTTCGGCCGCCGGCATGTCGTTGACGCTCATGCCTTTGGCCTTGAGCTGGTTCACCACCTCGCCGGCCTGGCGCAACTCTTCGGCGCGCTGGAAAGCGCGCGTGTCTTCCGCCACCTTCTGCACCGCCTTCTGCTGATCGGGCGTGAGGCTGGACCACCACTTTTTGGACGCAAGCAGCGCCACCGGCGTGTACACGTGGTTGGTGATGGTGAGGTACTTCTGCACCTCGAACATCTTGTTGGCGTACATGTCCACCACCGGGTGCTCGTAGCCGTCCAGCGCCTTGATCTCCAGCGCCGGGTACACCTCGGGAAAGGCCATCGGCACGGCGTTCATGCCCATGGCGTTGAAGCTGGCGAGCGCCATCGGGCTTTGCATCACCCGAACCTTGAGGCCCTTCATCTCGGCCATGGAGTTGAGCGGGCGCTTGCTGTTGGACATGTTGCGGAACGCGCCGCCGGCCCACACCAGGCCCTGCACGTTCATGTCGGCGAGGCCGTCCAGCATCTTGCGGCCGACCGGGCCGTCCAGCACGTGGGCGGCCTCGGCGTCGCTGCCGAAGATGAACGGGAAGTCGAAGATCTGCAGCTCCTTCTTGCGCGCCGAGATCGGCGACAGCGCGCCCATGTAGAGGTCCTGCGTGCCGCTCTGCACGGCGATCAGCATCTTGTCTTCACCACCGAGCACCGCGCTGCCGTACACGTCGATCGCCACCTTGCCGCCGGTGGCCTTTTCAACGCCGGCCGCAAACTGCTTCATGGCCACCGCGCGTGGGTGCGAGTCGGCGAACGAATGGCCGAGCTTGGCGCGCTTCACGTCCTGCGCCAGCGCCGACGTTGCGGCGCAGAGCGCCACGGCTGCGCAGGCGATGCCTGCCAGTTGTTTGTTGAAAACACGGCGAGGATGAAAAGTCATGGAGGTCTCCTGTTGAAATGTGCACACGTGAAAACAAAGGGCCTGGGCCCGAGAACGGCTGCCTGCGTTCAGGTCAGCAGCGCATCCAGTTCGGCCCGGGTGGGCAGTCCGTCCGCATCGCCGGGGAACTGCACCACGCGCGCGCCAATCGCGTTGCCGCGCGCCGTGGCGGCGGCCGGGGTCAGGCCTTCGAGCAGGCCCGAGATCACGCCCACCGCGAAACCATCGCCGGCGCCCACCGTGTCCACCACGCGGGCCACCGGCACGCCGGCCACGTGGCCACGCTCGGTTGGCGTCGCGTAGAAGGCGCCTTCGGGTCCCAGCTTGACCACCACGCCTTTCGCGCCGCGCTCCAGGTAAAAGTCGGCAATGCCCTGCACGCTGTCGCGCCCGGTCAGCAGCCGTCCTTCTTCGAGCCCGGGCAGCACCCAGTCGCTGAAGGCCGAGAGCCGGTTGAGGCCATCCACCATCTCGTCCCTCGAGCGCCACAGGGTGGGGCGCAGGTTGGGGTCGAACGAGATCGACAGGCCCGCCGCGCGCGAACGCGCCGCCAGCTCGAACACCACCTCGCGCGTCGAGGGCGTGACGGCGACAAAGATGCCGGTCAGGTGCAGGTGCCGGGCGCTGCTGCAATAGGCACCGGAGAGCTCGCTGACCTGCATGCGGCTGGCCGCCGAGCCCCTGCGGAAGTACTGGATCTGCGGGTCGCTGCCGTCGTCGCTGCGCGACTTCAGCATGAAGCCGGTGGGGTGCTCCGGGTCCATCACCACCTGCTGGTGGTCAATGCCTTCGCGCGCCAGCACGGCGGCGATGTGCCGGCCAAACAGGTCCTGCCCCAGGCGGGTGAGGTAGCCCGTGCGCAGGCCCAGGCGAGCCAGGCCGATAGCCACGTTGAGCTCGGCGCCCGCGGTGGTGCGAGCGAACGAGCTGGCGTCGTCCAGCGGGCCCGCCTGCTGGGCCGCGAACAGCACCATGGCTTCGCCGACGGTGATGACGTCCAGCGTCTTGTTTGACGTGTTCATTCGAAGCTCAGCACGACCTTCATCGACTGCGAACGGTCGGCGGCGAGCGCGAACGCTCGGCCCGCGTCGCGGAAGGGCAGGGTGGCCGACACCAGCGGCTTCAGGTCCACCAGCCGCTGGTTGATCAGCGACACAGCCACGCCGAACTCTTCGTGAAAACGGAAGGCGCCGCGCACGTCGAACTCCTTGGCCACGATGGTGTTGAACGGCAGGGTCAGCTCGCTGCCCGAGAGACCGAGCTGCACGATCAGGCCGCGCGGGCGCACCACGTCGAACGCGGCGCGCAGCGCGGCGGCGTTGCCACTGGCCTCGAACAGCACGTCGAACTGGCCCTTCTCAGCGGCGTATTCGGCCAGCTCGCCGGGCGCCTCGGCCACGTTGATGACCCGGTCCGCGCCCACGGCGAGCGCCTTGCGCAGCGGCTGCGGCACCACGTCGGTGACCACGATGTGGGTCGCGCCGGCGCGGCGCGCGGCAATGATCAACATGCCGCCAATGGGGCCACAGCCCGTGATCAGCACCCTGCGGCCCAGCAACGGGCCGGCGCGGTTCACCGCGTGCAGCGCCACCGCGAGCGGCTCGGCCATCGAACCCTCGGCGTCGGAGATGCCCTCGGCCAGGGGAAAGGCCTGCGCGGCGTTGACCACGAGTTCCTGGCGGAACGCGCCCTGCACGTGCGGCATGCGCATGGCGCTGCCGAAGTAGCGCATGTCCAGGCAGTGGTTCTGCAGGCCGAGCTGGCAGAAGCGGCACTGTCCGCAGGCGTGGCTGGGGTTGACGGCGACGCGGGCGCCCACGGCGAGGTGCTTCACGTCGGGTGCCACCTCGTCGAGCACCCCGGCCACCTCGTGGCCCAGCACCATGGGTTGCTGGATGCGGATGGCGCCGAAACCGCCGTGCTGGTAGTAGTGCAGGTCGGAGCCGCAGATGCCGCCGGCGCGCACGCGCACGCGCACCTGGCCGGGGCCGACGGCGGGAGTGGGAACGTCTTCGACCCGCAGGTCGAGGGGGGAGTGGATGACAAGAGCGTCCATGGGGATGTCGGCTGGATGGGGTTGGAAGGGGGGAGGGCAGGGACGCTCAGCGCGTCATCATCTGCAGCGGCCACATGACGATCTGCGGGAACACCACCAGCAGGAACATCACGATGGTCTGTGCCACCATGAAGGGCCACACGCCTTTGATCGCGCCGCTCATGGGGATCTTGGCGACGCCGCACACCACGTTGAGCACCGTGCCCACCGGCGGGGTGACCAGGCCGATGGCGTTGTTCATGATGAACAGCACGCCGAAGTACACCGGGTCGATGCCGGCCTGGCGCAGCACCGGCATCAGCACCGGCGTCATGATCAGCACCGTGGGCGTGAAGTCCAGCGCGGTACCCACCACCAGCACCAGGAGCATCAGCACGAAGGTCAGCAGCATCTTGTTGTCCATCAGCGGCTCGACCAGTTCGACCAGCTGCTGCGGGATGTTGGCCGTGGTGATGAGCCAGGCCGAGACGCCCGCCGCCGACACCAGGAACATGATCACTGCCGTGGTTTCTGCCGCTCGGTAGAACAGGTGGAACAGCTGCGAGAGCTTGATCTCGCGGTAGACCACCGTGCCCACGAACAGCGAATACACCGCCGCGATCACGGCCGCTTCGGTGGGGGTGAAGATGCCGAACTTCAGGCCACCGACGATCACGATGGGCAGTGTCAACGCCCACAGCGCCTCGCGTGTGGCCGTCATGCGCTCGGCCGTGCTGCGTTTGGGTTCGGCCTGCACCTTGTCGTGGCCGATCGACCAGCGCCAGGCCAGCATGATCGCCACGCCCATCAGGACGCCGGGCACGATGCCGGCGATGAAGAGCTTGGTGATCGAGACGCCGCCGGTCACGCCGTACAGGATCATGGCGATTGATGGTGGGATCACCGGCGCGATGATGCCGCCGCAGGCGATCAGGCCGCAGGAACGGTTCACGTTGTAGCCGGCGTTGCGCATCATCGGCACCAGCACGGCGGCCAGCGCCGCGGTGTCGGCCACGGCGGAACCCGAGAGCGACGCCATGATCACGGCCGCCATCACCGCCACGTAGCCCAGACCGCCGCGGATGTGGCCGACCCAGGACATCGCCATCATGATGATGCGTCGCGTCATGCCGCCCGCGTTCATGAACTCGCCGGCCAGCATGAAGAAGGGCACGGCCAGCAGCGGGAAGCTGTTGGCGCCGTCCCACATGTTCTGGATCACGATCTGGGGATCGGTGACGCCCATGTAGAACATCATGACGATGCCGCAGCCGATCAGCGCAAACGCCACCGGCATGCCCAGCGCCATCAGGCCGAGCAGGGAAGAGATGAAGACAAAAATGGTCATGGTTTCACCCCGGTGGTGGCCGGGTGAGCGGCGGCCTGCGCGGCCATTTCCCGTTCGGCTTCGAGGGCATCGACCATGCCCTCTTCATGCACATCGATCAGCTCATCCTCGGACACCTTGCCGGCCAACAGGCGAATCAGGTTGGACAGGCAGATCAGGCCGATGGCCGTGCCCGTCAGGTAGCTCACGCCGAAGACCCAGAGCATGCTCAGCTGCGCCACCGGCGAGGCATTGCCTTCGATGATCTCGTGTTGAAGGTAGGTGCCGTAGACGATGTACACGCAGCACACCAGCATCACGGCCTGGCTCAGCCCCCAGCAGACCTTGCGCCCGAGCACGGGCAGAGCCTGCACCAGGATGTCCACCCCCAGGTGGGCGCGGCGGCGCATGCCGACGATGGCGCCGAGGAAGGTCATCCAGACAAATGCGAAACGCGGGATCTCCTCGGAGAGGTCGATGCCGGTGTTGAAGAACAGCCGCAGGATGACGTTGCCGAACACCATGACCAGCATGACGACGAGGCACAGAACCATCACGACTTCAAGCGCGCGCGTCAAATAATCGGCCAATGCCTTGAACGTTTTTCCCATGGGAATCCCCGGGTTGAAAGAAGAAGAGAGGAAGGCCGGATGGGCCACACGGCCCACCCGGTCCACCCGGCGCGCCGGGCCTTACTTGGCGGCGCGGGCCTTGTCGATCTCGGCGTAGAAGCCCTTGACGAAGTCCTCGCCGATGATGGGTGCGAACTTGGCGACCACCGGCTTGACCTTTTCCTGGATGCGGGCGAGTTCTGCCGGGCTCACGGTGTTCATGGTCACGCCAGCGGCCTTGAATTTGGCGACCACGTCGTTGTCACCCTCGTCCAGCAGCTTGCGCTGCAGCAGGCCGGCTTCGGTGGCGGCCTTCTGGATGCCGGCCTGGTCGGCGGGCGACAGCGTGTCCCAGAACTTCTTGGAGGCCACCAGCGCCACCGGCGTGTAGACGTGGTTGGTCACCGAGATGAACTTCTGCA